>PNAA01000033.1 GCA_003169975.1 Spartobacteria bacterium
ATAAATCTTCTGGTCTAGAGCCTTTCTTTTTATCGTCGAGACGCGGGTCGAAGAAGGTCCCTTTGCCATGCATTTCGAGGTTGGCGACAAAAGCGTTCCAGTAAGTGACGTTTCCCCAAGCCCCCGTCCAGGTGTGATTGTTGACACCGGCCAAGCCAAAAGCGGCTGGAATAAGTGTAGCGGCGGTTTTCCCATCCGGGCGAAAAGCTTTGCCATCGAGAAACAGTTCGGCATCGAATTTTCCCGTTCCCCAACTATTCAACACCTTGCGCACCGTCGCCTCAGGAACTCCCAGCTCTCGCGATCCCCGGTTATTTCCGCCGGATCTCGAGGAAGAAACCAATCGACGCATCGTGCAGGTTCGCCAACGATCTTGAATGATCGCATCGGGTTTATGGACGAGAAGCGCTCAGAAGATTCCGCCGACGATAAGCCGTTGAGCGACGAGCCGCCGAAGAGGGCCGGCGGAGGGGGTGGGATTCGAACCCACGAGGGCTTGCGCCCTGCCGGTTTTCAAGACCGGAGCCATCAACCGCTCGACCACCCCTCCCATGGCTCTGCCTGGCATCCGGCGGTGAGCCGCCGAGCACACTAACGCATCAGGGAATGGCGCGGCAAATCCTCAGTGGACCGATGACTTCAAAGGCGGCTGGTCGCTAGCGCGTGGGGTTGAGCTGAGCAGCGACGGACTGGGCAAGGTGGTCGGTGAGATAAGGCTTGGAGAGGAAGCCGTGCTCCTTTTCCTGTTCAAACTCCGGCCCGATCAACTCGGCGCTGTAGCCGCTGGTGAAAATGATTTTCAAATCGGGCTTGTCGATCATGAGAGTGTGCGCGAGCTCGCGGCCGGAGATGGACTCAGGCATGACCACGTCGGTGAGCAACAGGTCGATCTCGTCACGATGCTCGGCCCAGACTTCCAGCGCCTCGCGCCCGTTGGACGCGGAACGCACATGGTAACCGAGGGAGTCGAGCGCGGTGCTGACGAATTCGCGGAGCATCTCTTCATCCTCCACGAGGAGGATGGTCACGTCTTCCCGCGGTGCGAGCGGCGCGGGGTTTTCGCTCGGCGCGGCGGGTGGTTCCTCGAGCGCGCCATCGCAGATCGGCAGGAAGGCGCGCATGACGGCGCCACGACCCGGCGCGCTCTCGACTTCGATCCAGCCGTTGTGCTGCTTAAGCACGCCATAGACCGTGGCCATGCCCATGCCGGTGCCTTTGCCTGGCTCCTTGGTGGTGAAGAACGGCTCGAAGATGCGGCTCATTGTGGCCGCGTCCATCCCGTGTCCACTATCTTTCACCGTCAGGCAGACGTGGCGGCCTAGTTGCGCCTCGGGGAAGCGCTTGCGGTAGTCCTCGTCGATCTCGACGGCGGAAGAGGAGAGAGTGAGCCTGCCGCCATCAGGCATGGCGTCGCGCGCGTTGAGCGCAAGATTCATGATGACCTGATCGACACTGCTCAAATCGGCGAAGATGAGCGGGAGCTCGGGCGCGAGGTTCACGTCGATGGCGATGTGCTCGCCGATGACATGGCGCAGCATGTTGACCGTCTGGTTGACGATTTCATTTAACTGTAGTGGCCGGCGTTGGATCATCTGTTTGCGGCTGTAGGCGAGAAGCTGGCGAGTGAGCGCAGTGGCGCGCCCGGCCGCTTGTTCCACCTGCCGGAGATACGAGGCGAGTTTCCCATCGAGCTGTGGAGTCGAGTTCTGCATCATTGAGGCATATCCGAGAATAACCGTCAGCATGTTGTTAAAGTCGTGTGCGACACCGGCGGCGAGGCGGCCCACGGCTTCCATCTTTTGGGCCTGGCGAAGTTCGTTTTCAAGACGCACGCGCTCAGTGATATCCTGGAGAATCAGGAGATGGTAGGGGGTGTTGGCGAGAGCCAGATTTTCCGCCGAAAGGAGCACTTCACGCACTTCGCCCGCGGCTGTGCGGATGCTTGCCGCGAGCCCGCGCACAAGTCGTTTCCCCGCGAGAGCATCGCGGAGGACGCCGGCGGTGGCAGGGTCGTTCCACCACTGTGCCGTCCCGGCGAGCACCGCCTCGCGAGTCGCGCCGACGAGATCCAGAAAGCTGGCATTGGCGTCGAGGCAATCCGAGCCGTCGGGTCGCTGGATGACCATGGGCACGGGGCTGCCGTGGAAGGCTTTGGAGAAGCGCTCCTCGGAACGGCGGAGCGCGTCCTCCGCCGCGACGCGCTCGGCAACTTCGCCAGTGAGGCGGGCATTGGCCTCACGCAGCTCGGACGTGCGCTGGTTGACGAGCGCATCGAGTTCCTCCATTTGCCGGGAGGCGATTTGCGTGAGCTGCCACTTTTTCGAGAGGGCATGGGCCATCTGGAGGACCTCGATATTGTCGAACGGTTTCTTGAGGACGAGCACTTGATCCGTGTTGCCAATGGCCTTGGAAATTTCGTCCCACGAGTAATCCGAGTAGGCGGTGCAAATGACGATCTGGAGATCGCTAAACTCCCTCCAGATGCGGGTGATCGTCTCGATGCCGTCCCAGCCCGGCGGCATGCGCACATCCACAAACGCCACGGCATATGGTTGGCCGGCCGCGACGGCGGCGCGCACTTTCTCGAGACCTTCCTGTCCTTGAAACGCGGAGTCGATTTGGAAGTTCATCGCGCGGGAGACGGCCGGCGCATCGCCGAAGATGGCCGCTTCTTCGTCGTCGAGTTCCCCCGCCAGGGCGGAGTCGACCGGATTGAGAACTTTGCGAAAGTCCTGGTGGATCGCGAGGTTATCGTCAATGACGAGGATGCGATGGTTAATGGGCGTGGATGTCGATGTTAGCGTGTTCATGAAACGGATGGGGTAGCGATTGGGAGTTCGAGGGTAAAAGTGGCGCCGCGGCGTGGACCGAGGCTTTGGACGCTGAGCGAGCCGCCCATCTCCCTGGCCGCTAACGCGCCGCTGTGCAGGCCGAAACCGTGGCCGTTTTTGCGGGTCGTAAAGCCGTGCGCGAAAATCCGCGCGAGATTCTCCTGCGAGATGCCGATCCCATTATCCGCCACGATCACCTGCACCATCTTCTCGCCCGCCGGAGCGATCGTGATCGTGATGCGCTTGTCGAGTCGCTGCACATCATCGAGCGCATACTTGGCGTTGCGGAGGACGTTAATGAGAATTTGCAGCACCCGGTGGCGGTCCACGCGCACCAGCGGTGAGGCGGAAAAGCGCCGGTCCACAACCACGCCGTGGCGCTCGAGTGCGCCGATGTTCATTTCGATGGCGTCCTCGACGAGCCGTTCGGCCTGCAGGTCTTCGAACGCGCCGCTGACCTTGGCGTAGCTCTGCTGCATGGCCACCACTTCCTTGATGTGCTCGATATTGCGCGCCAGGAGATCGACTTCGCTGAGAATTTGAGCGTTTTCTTCGACGAGATATTGGCTGAGCTTCGCGAGGTAGCCGGGGAGCTTCTGCCCGTTGGGATCGTGCGCGAGGAAGTCGCCGAGATCGCCATTGCGCTCGGCGAGCAAGGCCGCGGCCTTGCCGAGCTTTGACACCTTCGAGCGCCGCAATTGATCAACCACCAGCCCGGCGGAAACATTCACGCTGTTGAGGACGTTGCCGACGTTGTGGAGGACGCCGGTGGCGACCTCTGCCATGCCGGCGAGACGCGAAGTCTCGAGCAGTCTCTGCTGCGAATCGCGCAGCATGACTTCCGCCGTCTTGTGCTCGCTCACGTCGCGGATCACACCGCTGAGAAATGTACCCGAGCCGGTCTTCCAGGTGGACAACGCCATCTCAAAGGGAAACTCCGTTCCGTCTTTCCGCAGGCCGGAAAGCTCGACCCGCCGGCCGATGATTTCCGCAGTGCCGGTTTCGTGAAAGCGTTTCATGTCGGCTTCATAGGTCGGCCGAAGGCGTTCGGCCAAAAGCATCGACAAGGGCTGGCCGCGGACCTCAACCGGTTCGTAGCCAAACATCAAACGCGCGCCTTTGTTCCAGGAAAGCGCGCGCCCGGTTCCGTCGGCGATGATAATGGCGTCGCTAGCCGATTCAGCGACCGAACGGAATCGCCCCTCGCTCTCCCGCAACGCCGCGTGCTGCGACTGAATCTGCGCGAGCATCTGGTTGAAGGCATCGGTCAAAACTCCGACCTCGTCATCGCACACTTTGTCTGCGCGGACGGAATAATCTTTGTGGTCTGCGATGGTGCGCGCGGTGCCAGCGAGCCGGAGAATCGGATTGGTAATGAAACGCAGAAAATGACTCGAAAGGAGGAATGCGAGGAGGAGGGAGGCGGCGAGAACCAGAGCAAAAATGCCGAGGTAGAGCTTTAGCAACTGCGCCGTCATCGCCTGCAAATCGGCCAGGAGGTAAAGCGTTCCTTCTCGTTTGCCATCGAGCATAACTGGCTGAGCAAGGAAAATTCGATGGCCATCGATCTGGAAGCCCGATTTTAACCGTGCTGCTTTAATTTCGAGCTCATCCCTGTCGCCTCCAAAAAAGGCGAGCCGCTGCTGGTCCATGAGCTCAAGGCGTGCACTGACGATTTGCGGCATTGTCTTCAATCCCGCCAGGATTTCGGCGGCGGCGCCCTCATCCTTAAACATAACCGCTGCGGCACAATTGTGGGCCGTGATTTCACCCACGACCGCGAGCTCATGAGCGGACTGCTGTTTGAGGGCGTAGGCCTGGACGAAAAACAGCGCTGCAAATGCGACGAGCAGCACCACGCCCGAAATTAGCATGATCACGTAGGTGATTTTTTGTCGGATAGGGCGATCGCGCAGATTTTGCATGGCACTGTCAGTTCACGACTGAGGATTACGGAGTGGTCGATGCATGATTTGAGCCAAGCGTGGCGGACCGCAGCGGAATTCGCCTCCCGGCTTGCCCGCAACGCCCCAGCTTCGAAAGGAAAGCAACAATCGTGCTACTTCCCGTTACCCGATGAGATGGGGCGACTCTGGAACACATTCTGCTCCCAAGGGCGGGACCGACGGCCCGCGCATCCCGGCACCTGCAGTCTCACTCACACGAACCTGGAGAATAAAAGGTCAGCAGGAGGTTGAGGACTGTTTAATGAATTTCTACACAGACGAGATCGAGGAAAAGTCCGCAAAGCTCGGACCGGAAATGCGGAACCAATTTGCAGGGACGGCCAGTTCTTTGGATTCCAGTCGCAAGGGTAAGCGCGTTTTGACTACCGCCGTCCTGATGGCGGTGGCATTAGCAATGGGTTTCGGGATTTGGAGTTTGTCGCGCCAGCTAGCGCCGGAGCTAATCAGTGTGTCAAAATCGCCAGAGGCCGCCGCCATGGCCGTCATCCCGGAAAAAGGTATCGCGGTGCTCCCGTTTGAGAATCTAAGCGAAGATCAACAGAACGCGTTTTTGGCTGATGGCATCCAGGATGACATTCGCACCGCCCTTGCCAAAGTGGCGGACCTCAAGGTTATCGACCGCACTTCCGTTAATACTTACGCGGCAGGAACGCGACGCAACTTGCGCGAGATTGCCCAGACCTTAGGCGTTGCCTACGTCCTGGAAGGGAGTGTCCGCCAAACCGGTGAAAAAGTGAGCATCACCGCGCAGCTGACCGATGCTCGGCGCAGCGCTCTGGCATGGGAAAAAAGTTACGAAAGCAATCTAGCCGACGTCTTCGCGATCCAAGGCGACATCGTGCAGCGAGTTACCTCTCGGCTCCAAGCCACCGTTTCGCCGAAAGAGAAAACCGCCGTCGACCAGCGCCCGACCAAAGATCTCGTCGCCTATGGCCTTTACGTCCGCGCCAAGGCACTTATCGCGACGATTTCTCTCAATACCAAAATCAACGAAAACCTACGCGAGGCCGTTCAATTACTCGATCAAGCCATCGCGCGGGATCCCGATTTCTTCCTCGCTTACTGCCAGTTAGCCTCCGCCCACAACTACCTCTATTTCTTCGGTTTCGATCACACACCCGCCCGTCTGGCTCTGGCGGATGGCGCGCTCAAAGCTGTCCTTCGCCTGCGTCCCGAGGCGGGGGAGACTCATCTCGCGCAGGCTGATTTCCTCTACCGCTGTTATCTCGACTACGAAAAGGCGCGCACGGAACTCGCCATCGCCCAACGTGCGTTGCCGAATAGCTCGGAGATCTTCGAGTTGACCGGCTATATCGACCGACGCCAGGGCCTCTGGAAGGAATCCGCGCGGAGCCTGCAAAGAGCTCTCGCGCTGGATCCGCGCAACTTTTTCATGCTACAGCAGATCGCGCTCAGCTACCAAGAGTTCCGGCAGTTTCGGGCGATGGCTGCTGCCCTCGACCGCGCGCTTGCCTTGGTTCCGCGTGACCTGGACACCCAGATCACGCGCGCTTCGGTCGATCTTGAGTGGCGAGCCGACCCGCGGCCCCTTCGCGAAAGCATTCGAACAATTCTGATGGAAAATCCGGCCGCGGCGCCAGACCTGGCCGCTCAATGGTTCTACCTCGCGCTCTGCGAACGCGATTCGGCCGCGGTCACCCAAGCTTTGGCTGCGATCCCGGCCAGCGGGACGGACCCGGACCTGAATTTCCCGCGCTCTTGGTGCGAAGGCGTGGCCGCCCGCGCCAAGGGCGATGCTGCCACGGCTCAAGCTGCTTTCCTCGCCGCGCGCGCGGAACTCGAACACACGGTGAGCGCGCAACCGGGTTATGCGCCGGCGCTGTGCGTGCTCGGTCTGATCGACGCCGCCCTCGGCCGCAAGGATGAAGCGATCCGCGAAGGCCGCCGGGCGGTCGAGCTGCTGCCGACTACGAAGGACTCCATTGACGGCGCGGAGCTGGTGAAATATCTCGGTGTCATCTATGCCTTGGTTGGCGAGAAAGATCTCGCCATTCAGCAAATCGGCGCGACTTTGCAAATCCCCAGCACTTTGAGCTACGGCAATTTGAAGCTGCACCCTTACTGGGATGCGCTGCGCGGCGACCCGCGTTTCGAAAAAATCGTGGCTGATCTCGCACCGAAGAACACCGGGAAATAAGGCGGCCCGGTAAACTAATCCGCCTGGCGCGCGCTCCGCACGACGGCTCGCACCCAAATCCAGCCAATCCATCAGCCGGATCGGAGATTGATATGATCTTCGGAAACAGCTATCGCGCCGGCTCGACCCGGAATCGCTAGATCTTCGTTCCATTGCCGCTCTCGCCATTCGCCCGCGCGGTGACCCCACCGCGTTCACACTGGACAACCAGACTTGTTCGTTTGAACGTATGCTGTGATCAAGCGTCGATCGGGAGCGCGAGGTTCGGACGAAAACGAGAGCGAGCGCGCTGCTCCGTGCGACGAGACCATCGAGCCGGTTATGAAACGCCCGCTCCCGGCACCGATCCACGGACGGGGCGCGTCGGCGAATCCGGCGAACCGTTTCGAAGCCCTCGCCATCGAGCCCGATCCCGAGGAATGCCCGGAGGATGAAGTTCCCGCCCTAACGACGAAATTTTACCGCGACTTCAGCCGCACGATCATCGCGCATAATAACAGCCCGGATGTCGGCTTTGAGTCGAGCATCAATCCCTATCGCGGTTGCGAACACGGCTGCATTTATTGCTACGCGCGGCCGACGCACGAATATCTCGGCTTCTCCGCCGGACTCGATTTCGAGAGCCGCATCATGGTGAAAGAAGACGCGCCGGAGTTGCTCACGAAGGAACTTTCCTCGCCGCGCTGGAAGCCGCAGGTACTCGCGATGAGCGGCGTGACCGACCCGTACCAACCGGTCGAAAGGCGGCTGAAGCTGACCCGCCGTTGTCTCGAAGTGCTGGCGCGCTTTCGCAATCCAGTCGCGATCATCACGAAGAACCAGCTCGTGACGCGCGACGCCGACTTGTTAGGCGAGCTGGCGGCGCAGCACGCGGCCGCGGTCAACATCTCCGTCACTTCGCTCGATCCGAAACTTCAGCGCATCCTCGAGCCGCGCACCTCCGCCCCGCGCGCGCGGCTGGATGCGATCGCGCAGCTGCGCCAGGCGGGCGTGCCGGTCGGCGTGATGGTCGCGCCGATCATTCCCGGCCTGACGGATCACGAAGTGCCGGCGATCCTGCGGGCCTGCGCCGATGCGGGGGCTCAATTCGCGGGCTACACGATCGTTAGGCTGCCGCTCGCTGTCGCGCCGCTTTTCGAGCGCTGGCTGGCGGAGCATTTTCCCGATCGGAAAGAGAAGGTCCTCGGCCGTATCCGGCATCTGCGCGGCGGCGGGCGGCTGAACGATCCGCGGTTCAAATCGCGGATGCGGGGCGAAGGCATTTTCGCGGAACAGATTCGCGATCTCTTCGCCGCCGGGTGCAAACGGGCCGGGGTCGGGGAACGCCCGATGCTTTCGGTCGCCGCCTTTCGCCGGCCAGTTGAACAATTATCGTTGTTTGACCGGCCTTTGCCTAACGATTAGCTCAGGCCTTGGCGCCGGCCTTGGTCAGCGTCACCCGGCCAAAAATCGTCAGCATGAGAATTCCGCCGATGACGCCGAAGGGCGCCATGAAGTAAAAATAACTGCCCCAACTTTTGTCGAGCAACGCGCCGAGAAAATAGCCGGCCAGGCTGCCGCCGAAATATTGAAACGAATCGATCACCCCGGAGGCGAAGCCCGCCATTTTTGGTCCCCCGATATCCATCGCTGCGGCCGTCCCCAGGATCGAGTGGGTGGCGTTGGCCGTGAATGAGATCAGGACCAGGAACAGCACCGCGGCGTTCGCAGTGTGAAATTGCGCTGCGAGCAAAATGATCGCGGTCTCGATAAAATAGAGCCCGGCGGCGACCGGCGCGCGGCGTCCCTGGAAGAGAGTGTCGGAGAGGTAGCCGGAAATGAGCGACCCAGCCGAGGCCACGAATGGGATGAGAAATCCAACCAACTGAAATTGGGCCGATTGAAAATCAACGTGGTAGGCCTCGTTCATGAAGCGCGGAAACCATTGGTCGATCCCCTGTCGGACGGCGCCGGTGCAGGCGTAGGCGCAGGCGACGACCCAGACGACCGGATTCGACGCGATTGTGTAGAGCACGGTCTTGACGCTCGCGCGCACGTCGCCGGAAGGGCCCTGCGGATTCGGGCTCGGGAATCCCGCACCTTCCGGTGTATCCTGGACGACGCAGCCCATCCCAAGCGCGACGACTGTCGTGATGCCGGCCGGTACCCAGAAAAGCCAGCGCCAGTGGAGCGGCGGAATTTGCCAGAGACCAAGAAAGACGAAACCGGCGAGCAAGGCAGGGCCGAGTTTAAAAATTCCAAAACGCCCGAGATTGATCATGAACCCGAAAATGCCGGCAAAGCGCCCGCGCTCGCGATGGCCGAACCAGGCAGCGTTGATCTTTACCATGCCGGGCGCGCCAAACGCCTGGAGATAGCCGTCGATGCCGCGGATGGTGACAAACATCCAGAGCAACCCCCAGAAGGAAGCGACGCCGAAGAGGACGTTCATTGTCACGGTGCCGGCGGCGCCGATCAGCATCGCCCGCTTGCCGCCGAGGCGGTCGGCGAGGAGGCCGTTGATAATCTGGCCGCAGGCATAGGCGAGCAAAGCGGTGGTGATGATTGCGCCCATGTCAGCCTTGCTGAATCCGAACTCCTTGCTGATCGCGCCATTGGCGATCGAGAAGTTGTAGCGGCACATGTAAAACGACGTGTAGAGCAGGCCGATGAAGGCCCAGTTCAAGCCACGGCGCTGCCGAAAGCCGGCCGGATGTTGGGTTGCGATCGCGTTCATACCGTTAGGCGGCGGAGAGAATGCGCGAGCGGCGGACGAATGCAGAGAGGAAAATCGCGGGGCCCGGGGTTCGCCAGCCGGCGTCTTCGCGCAAAGCCAGCGCGCAGATAGTTGTGTTCCGCACTGCGCAATTCCCGGGGGATATCGGCGCCGACGTGATGCTTGATATGGCCAAGCCGTTAGGCGAGACAAGGGAACCGCTCCCGCCGGAATTGGAACAGACGCTCGCTCTCCGCAAACGCGCGAGCCACCGCGGCGTTGGCTCGAAGCGATACTTCCCGGCCAGCTTTTTCAGTGGGTGGGTGGTGGTAGAGCCACATTCCTTTATCGGCCCGGGAGGACGTTTGCGAGACAAGAAATGCGGCGCCGAAAGTGAAATGACCTTCGAATCATCGGGCGACGCATGGCCTAACAACCAATGGGGGCGACTGATCATCCCAAAAGCAGCCGGGGAGAAAGAGCTGCGATCGCCATCCACCAGCCAAGTCGTGCTCCAATGTGTCCATTTCCCCGTCGTCACGACCGGCTCGGGCAACGGGCAAAAATACCCTCAGAATTGTCTTGCACCCGGCGATTCAAGCCGCTGGCTCCCCTAAGGAGCCAATCAACCACGCTCGGTCTTATGCCATTTTGCACCTCTTTCTCTCAGCGAATTGCCGCTCTGCCTGCTTCGTTAGGCTTGGCCCTCGTCGCCTCCCTGAGCGTCGCGCAAACCGTGGTGACCGATCCGGTCGGATTTACCACTACCTCCTGCCTGAGTAACTCGGATACGCTGGTCTCGCTGCCCTTCACTCGGCCGCCGGCTTTCAATGGCACCATCGTCTCGGTGGCCGGCGGAACCGTGACGGTTTCCGGGTCGCCCAGCTGGACGACGAATCAGTTTGTCTACGCCCAGGGATCGCAGCCGAATCACTATTACGCGCTCATCGGTCCCGCGAGCGTGGCGAATCCGAAGGAAGGTCACACCTTTACAATCACGGCGAACACGTCGTCCACCCTTACCGTGGACACGACGAACGACACGCTCACTGGCATCCCGGCGAATGCCCAGATTGTGATCATTCCCTACTGGACACCGGCGGCCGTCTTTCCGGCCAGCAACGCAGGCATTTCGTTCACGCCCACCACTTCGCCCCCGGCTTACGCAACTCTGCTTCGGGTCCCGAACTATTCCGCTACGGGCATCAATCTTCCTTACTCTTCCGAATACTATTTCTATGGCGGCTCGTGGCAGCGCATCAGCCCGGCGGGCGTGGGCGATGACGACCCTTTGCTGCCCGACGGCTATTTTGTTGTGCGCAACGCAAACGGAGCGCTGACGCTTCCCCTGACCAATCTCGGCGGTGTCTTGCTCAAGAAAATTTCCGTGCAGCTCGCGACGGCGGCCAGCCCGGGACAGGATAACCCGCTCGGCATCGTTCGACCTTTAAACGTCGCGCTCAACGCGACCGGACTGAGTAGCGCGATGGGCGCCGATGATCAGCTCCTGCTCTACGACAACACGCAGACCGCCTTCGATAAAACACCAAGTGCGACCTATTTTTACGACACCCACTGGAGATTGACTGGCGACGCTACCCTGGCCGATCGCGGAAGTGACCTCATTCCACAGGGAGCCGGGTTCATCGTCCGGAAGATCGGCGGCACGCCGGTATTCTGGACGAACGCGTTTCCCGTGACGGCGACCAGCGCAGTTTCGCGCATGGTTCACAATGGGACTCCCTACGATGTGAACCTCCCCCTTGGCGGCGCTCCGGGAATCGAATGCCGATCATCGGGTGGGGCTTATCAAATCATTCTTACTTTCCCGACTGCTGTCACCTACACCAGTGCATCCGTCACGTCGGGAGCGGCCGCCATCGGCAGCGCTGGTGGCAGCGGCACCACGACTGTGACCGCAAATGTCACTGGGGCAACGAATGCGCAATACATCACCCTCACTCTCGCCGGGGTAAACGACGGCACGAACACAAACGACGTTGCCGTTCGGATGGGTATTCTGATCGGAGACACCACCGGCGACGGCACGGTCAATGCCGGCGACATCGGCCAGACCAAGTCCCAATCGGGCCAGCCGGTCACTGCCTCCAACTTCCGGGAAGACGTGACGGTCGACGGCAGCATCAACGCCGGCGACATCGGACTCGTTAAATCAAAATCGGGCACCGGTTTGCCATAGCCCCGGCCTTCGGCTGCTGATCCGGACAAGTTTGACCCTTCATACGGTCGGGTTTGCGCGCCCCGGCCAATCCCCGACGATGTTTCTGCTCAAAAGTCGGCCACGGATCTTCTTTACGTCGGCGGATTGCTGATGAAAGTTCCCGTCATGCGCCGCGCTGCTTCCCTGCTGATCGTCGTCTTCACCTTCGCCCTCGAAAATTTTCTCGCGGCATCCGCGTCGGCGCAAACCCCCTCGCCCACGCCGAGCGCAACGGCCACCGTTAGCCCCACCCCGAGCATCACCCCAACCCCCAGCGCCACGCCCACACCGAGCGTGCCCCCAACGCCGAGCGTCACCCCCACGCCCAGCGTCACGCCGACTCCTTCAGTCACCCCCACGCCGAGCGTGACCCCGACGGTCAATCCCTCAGCCACACCCACACCCACGGTATCGGGAAATACGCTCCTCAATATTTCCACTCGCGCCCGCGCCGAGACCGGTGACAATGTGCTCATCGGCGGTTTTATCCTCGGAGGTGGTGGCAGCTCCAAGACCGTCGTTGTCCGGGCGCTTGGGCCATCGTTAGGCGCGCGCGGCGTCCTCTCTCCGCTGCTCGACCCGAGCCTGCAGCTCTACGATTCCTCCGGCCAGGTGATCGCGAGCAATGACGATTGGATGACGAGTGCCAACGAACAGGCGATCATCGACAGCGGATTGGCGCCGACCGATCCGCGGGAATCGGCCATCCTCACTACGCTGAACCCGGGCGCTTATACCGCGGTGGTCACCGGCATCGATGGGACCCAGAACAACATCGCCCTGGTCGAAGTTTACGACTTGGATTCGCTGGATCCGCCATTCCTGCTCAACATCTCGACGCGCGGGTCGATTGATACCGGCGAGGGGATAATGATCGCCGGTTTGATTGTCGGCGGCACCACCGGGCAAACCGTCCTGATTCGTGGCCTCGGTCCGTCGCTTGCCAGCGTCTCACCACCAGTGGCGAATCCTTTGCCTGATCCGATGCTGGCGCTCTACGACGCCTTTGGGCAGGTGCTAGCGACAAACGACAACTGGCAGGATACGCAAGCCACCGAAATCGCCGGTACGGCCTCGCGCCGACCCAGGCGCTCGAAGCCGCGCTCCTCGTCCCGCTGCCACCCGGGAGTTATACCGTGCAATTGTTCGATGTGAACGGCGCGACTGGAGTCGGGTTGGTCGAGATTTACAACCTCTCGAACAACCCATAGCCGCCTACGAACACTCGAGATGCCGCCACTTGCTGAGCGGCCTCAGCCGCCCGCGGCGACGCGCAAAAATTCGAGTCGATCGTTTTCCCGCAACTTCTGCGTCGTCCAATCGCGGCGACGCGGCGCGACGCCGTTCAACTCCACCAGCGTCGTCTCCGGCGAAAGCGCGAGCAGCTGAATCAGGTCGTGGACCGTGCATCCATCTTCGCTCTCGGCGGGCTCGCCGTTCACGAAAATTTTCACCGCGTGATCAGCGCCTGGTCCCAGTCCTTCCAAACCGGCTCAAACCCGCGCCGGCGCAGGACGTTGGCGACCTCCGCCGGGGAACGCTCGTCGCTGATCTCGAACTGACCGGTCGCGAGCGCGTCAATCCCCGCATCGGGCGGCAGGATCCGACCGCGCACCGTCTGGTGGACGGCATGGCGCCCCTGGCCGGTGTAGCCCCCCGGTTCGGTATGGCTCCCCGAGCTCATAATCGTTACGCCTAACGAGGCTAGGACGTCCCGCAGCGGCGCTGGCTCCCGCGTGCTAAGCACGATTCCGACCTGCGAAAAACAAATCCGAAAGGCGCAAATCAACTGCCCCAGCTCGCGCTCCCCTAACGAAAAGGGCGGAACGAAATCTCCGGCCGCCGGGCGGAGTCGCGGCAGACTGACTGTGAGATCGGACCGCCAGCAGCGTTTGAGCAAATACTCCAGGTGAGCCGCGAGCGCGAGCGCCTCCGGCCGCCAGGCCGATAACCCAAACAACGCGCCGATCCCGATGCGGCGGAACCCGGCGGCATAAGCGCGCTCGGGACAATCGAGCCGCCAATTGAAATCCTGTTTCGGACCGGAGGTGTGCATCCGGGCATACGACCCGCGATCGTAGGTTTCCTGGTAAACGACCAGACCTTCCGCGCCAGCCTCGACCAATGGCGCATATTCCGCCGACTCCATCGGCCCCAGTTCGAGCGCGATCGACGAAAAATACGGCCGGAGCGCGCGAATGCAGTCAACGAGATAGCTCCCGTTAACAAACTTCGGATGCTCGCCCGCCACCAGGAGGACCTGCCGAAATCCCTGTGCCGCCAGATGCCGCGCTTCCGCGACCACCTGCTCCACCGTCAGCGTGACGCGCAGGATCGGGTTGTCGCGCGAAAAACCGCAGTAGCGGCAATTGTTAATGCATTCATTGCTCAGGTAAAGCGGCGCGAACATTCGCATCGTGCGTCCGAAGTTTTGCCGGGTCAGCTCGCGCGCCTCCTGCGCCATCCGCTCGAAGGACGCGTCGTCGTTAGGCTCGAGCAGGGACGCAAAACGCCGCAACAACGGCGATTTCGCCGGCGGCAGCTGATCGAGGATCGTGGCAAAGGACATCGCGGCAATTTCGCTTCTCGCGCCGGAATCGCAATTGCGCAGGTGGCGTTGTAGGATTTTCGCCGTGAACAAACCGAAGTTTATCCCGCTCCCGCCGCGCGAAATCCTGGCCGATGACGAAGTGCTGCGGCGCGCGGCTGACTTTCACGCCGAAATGGCCCGTCGCCGCACGGTGCGCGATTTTTCCGATCGACCGATCTCCCGCGCCGTAATCGAAAATTGCCTGCGCACCGCGGGGAGCGCGCCGAACGGCGCCAACCTGCAACCATGGCATTTCGCGGCGGTGAGCGATCCGGCCTTGAAGCATGAAATTCGGATCGCGGCCGAAGCGGAGGAAAGGGAGTTCTACGAACACCGCGCGCCTAACGAATGGCTGGAGGCGCTGTCCGCGCTCGGGACCGACTCGCACAAGCCCTTTCTCGAGATCGCTCCCTGGCTGATCGCGATCTTCGCGCAGCCTTATCGCCTTTTGCCCAACGGACAACGGATGAAGCATTACTACGCGACGGAATCGGTCGGCATCGCGACCGGCCTGCTCGTCGCGGCCATTCACCGGGCGGGCCTGGCCTCGCTCACGCACACGCCGAGCCCGATGAACTTCCTGAACAAACTTCTCCACCGGCCGACGCACGAAAAGCCTTTTCTCCTGCTCGTGGTCGGTCATCCGGCCGAAGAGGCGATCGTGCCCGATATCCAGCGCAAACCGCTTACCGAGATTAGCTCGTTTATTGGCGGATGATCGCGGGGATCCAGCCGCTGGCGATCTTGTTTCACGCCTTCGTCGGCCTGACGCTGCTCCCTCGTTTGGCTGAACTCTCTCGCCACTTTGCTTTTCGTTAGGCGGCCGCGCGTCGGAAAAACGCTGGCGGACGAGCCCTTCGTTTCGATCCTCGTCCCGGCGCGCAACGAAGCGCGGCGGATCACGCGTTGTCTTGCGTCCCTTGCAGCGCAGGATTACCCGCGCTTTGAGGTCCTGATGTCGGTGACCCCGGTTTTCCCGCAGCGATCCGCCACGTGTCGGGTCAGCGACCCCGGCTACAACTACCGCCAGAGGCGGTACGGAGAGCTAGAACGCGAAGCGCAATCCCGAGCGCACCATGCCGAAATTATTGTGATCGCCGTTGACCACGTTCCAGCTGAAATCGTTGATGATTCCGATATGGGGCGTGACGCGGACTTCGAAGCCGGCGCCAAACTGGCCCATGCCCTCGGTGTCGCCATTATGTCGGAAGTCACCGCCACGGTCGACCAGGTCTTCGACGCGTGAGCCGTTAAAGATCGCGCCGCCGCCGGCGTAGGCGTAAGGCGCAATTCGCGTGTTAGGAATTGGATAGCGAAAAATCAGATTAGCTGAGGCCTGACCCACAACGTCGTTCGGATCGAGGAGAAAACCTTCCACGCCCACTCCGAGATAACGACTGAACATGTAGTTGGCGTCGATCCCGCCACCCCAGGCATGGTCCGCATCGAGATAGCGATCGGTGCGATACGGTTCGCCGGTAAAGGCGTAGGCGCCGAATAGGTCGATATTCCATTCCCGGTCCCGATACCAGTCCTGGGTCGGTTGATAGGTCGACTGCTGCACTTCCTTACTCGTTGCCTCCACTGGTCCGGCCTGGCTGCCGGCAACGAACGTCATGACCGCGAATAAACTGACGATAAATTTTTGCATTTCCCTTTTTCTCCCTGGTTAATTGTTTCGAATGGCGGCGCCGGAGTTTGCCTGGAACGCGCGCCTTTCAACTTCCAAACGGAATCAAACCTCCTTCTGGATGTCATATCCTTGCAGAGGAAGACAACGCCGCAAACGCCCCGGTTACGCGACTTTTTTAAACTTCTCCGGATAAGAGAATTGCGTCGGGGAAAAAATTCTACGTTTTCAGTTCGGCGCCGGTGTTCGCGTCGGTGACGACGAACTTTTCATGGTGAAAAGTCGGATCCGCCCGGAACATCAGGCGACCGGCATAACGCCGCTCCAGTTCCACGAGCAACTCTTCATCCTCTTCTTTCAGGCGCTTCAACACGTCGGGATTCAGGATCACGCGGATATCGTGAATCGAGTCCTGATATTTTCGCATCACAGCGTTCAAGGCGCGATGCACTTCGACGCTCGTGCTCATGGTCGTCTTGACCACGCCGCGACCCTCGCAGTAGGGACAGTTTTGATAAATCGAATCGCTCAGGCTTTCCTGCGCGCGCTGCCGCGTCATCTCCATCAAGCCTAACGACGAAAGCGGCAGGACGTGTGTCTTCGCCTTGTCGCGCTTCAGCCGCTCGCGCATCCGGTTGTAAACCATTTGTTGATCGCGGCGGTTCTTCATATCGATGAAATCGCCGATGATCAGGCCGCCGATGTTGCGGAGACGCAGTTGGCGCGCGATCTCGTCGGCCGCTTCGAGATTGGTTTGCAGAATCGTTTTCTCCACGTCGCGCCCGCCTTTGTTGCGCCCCGTATTCACATCCACCGCGACGAGCGCTTCGGTTTCGTCGATCACGATGTAGCCGCCGCATTTCAGCCAGACCTGACGATGAAAGGCGTCGTCGATCTGCTTCTGCACTCCGAAAGTTTCGAAAATCGGCGCCGCGCCGTCGTAATATTTGATCCGGCTCTTCGCGCGGCGCGAGATTTCACCGACCATCTGCGCCATGCGCTCGACCGCGGCGTGGTCATCGCAGGCCACCTCGTCGATCTCGTCGGTCAGAAAATCACGCACCGTCCGGTCCACGAGATCGGGCTCTTCGAAGACGCGCGCGGGGGCGGGCAGATCCTTGATCTGCTGTTCGATCTTCGACCATTGCTCGAGGAGGAAACGCAAATCCCTAACGAAATAGCGGGCGCGCTGACCTTCACCCACGGTGCGAAAGATGACCCCGATCCCGTCGGGAATCTCGAGTTCGCGCAGGATCTTGCGCAAGCGCGCACGCTCTTTTGGATCTTCGATCTTGCGCGAGATGCCACTGCGATCGCTAAACGGCATGAGCACCAGGTAACGACCGGCGAAGCTAAGATTGGTCGAGACGCGCGGCCCCTTGGTTCCGATCGGTCCTTTCGTCACCTGCACGATGACCTCGGACCCAACCGGATAAATTTCGGGAATATCCTTCGCCACCAGGCGTTTTCTCGACCGTTTCTGGTCGGGCCGCTCGATTTCTTCGATGCCGCTGTCGAGCGCGGCCGGGATCGCGTCCCAGAAATGGAGGAAGGCGTTCTTTTCGAGGCCGATGTCGACAAACATCGCCTTCAGGCCGGGCTCGATATTCTTGACCCGGCCCTTGTAAACACTGCCCGCGATGTTGCGCGAGCTGTCGCGCTCGACGCTATACTCCTCGAGCTGGCCATCCTCGAGCAGGGCGACACGCCGCTCGAGTTTCTCGACGCTGATAATCAATTTGTTGCCGGTCTTGCGACGCGACAGTCCAAGAAGTTTTTTCACTTGTTCGATCATAGTGCTGCAAATTTTTCGAAGTCATCGCGGTGGAGTCGGAGCGAACTTCATTGGTTAAATTTTTCAATAACCGAGTCGCGCGCGCCGGGCAGGAGTCGGCGTCGGACCGGCGGGACGCGGATTGCGATTAAACATCCGCTCGAAAAAGCTGCGTTGACGTTGCGGCGCCGGAGTCGCGACCGGCAGAGCACGCAGGACGCGTTTCGAAGTGCGGGCGCTTTGCACTTTGCCGCGGGCGTCGGCCTCGGGTTCGACGTCCGGCGAATCGCTGGGCTGCGCCATCTGAGTATTTTGCGCCACCGGTTTCCCAGTCGCGCCTTCTTCGTCGTTATCCCCGGTTTCGGGAAGCTCATCTTTATAGGAAACGGCGGCGATCAGTTTGAAAGGATCATCTTTGTGCGCGGGCGCGACCCAGGCGAGCTGCGGTTCAAATTTTCCGGCGTCCATCGCGAGCGTGCGCTCGAGGATGCGATCGGCGATCGGACCGGCAACCGGACCCCCGTGCCCAGAGGCGCCCTGCACCATCACGGCGATGACGTATTTCGGATGATCAAAGGGCGCGAAGCAGCAAAACCAGGCGACGTTTTCGCTCTTTCCGTTCGACATCACCTCCGCGGTGCCAGTCTTGCCCGCCACCTGCACGTCCTTCATCCGCGCGACGCGCCCGGTGCCGCCGTCTTCATTCACCACTGCCCAAAGTCCGTGCCTAACGAGTTCGATTTGCTCCGGAGTAAAATCATTGCGCAGATCAGCATGCACCTTCGGCGTCTCCGGAAACGCGACTTTCCCCTCTTCATCGAGCGCGGGCGTCCCATCCTGATTTAGGACCTTCTCGACGATGCGCGGATAGTAAGAGATGCCACCGTTAGCGACCGTCGCATAAGCCATCGCCATCTGCAGCGGCGAAGCAAGAACGTATCCCTGGCCGATGGAGACGTTCGCGGTGTAGGCCGAGGACCATTTCTCCTGCGGGCTGTGAATCGCCATCCATTCCGGGCCTGGGAGAACGCCCGCTTGTTCGCCGGTGAGGCGAATGCCCGATTCCTGCCCGAGCCCAAGGAGCGCACCGGTGGCGTCGATCGAATCAATGCCCGCCGCGTTCCCATACTGGTAAAAATAGGCGTCGCAGGAAACCTTCAGCGCGTCGGCCAGGCCGATCGTGCCGTGCCCGCCGCCCTTAAACCCGATCCAGCAATGGAAATAATGATCGCCGTAGGTGACGCCGCCGCTGCAGTTAAACTTCGCGGCGCTCATGTGTTTCCGCAGACCGGCGAACGCGGTGACGATCTTAAAAGTGGAGCCAGGCGGGAGGCCGCTGAGGGCGCGATTGACGAGTGGATGCGCCTCGTCGTTGCGCAGTTGTTTCCAATCTTTCGCCTTGATGCTGGGAATGAAGGTGTTCGGATCAAAGGACGGCACCGATGCCATCGCGAGGACATTGCCATTGTTAGGGTCGACCACCACCGCCGCGCCCCGGCCGACGGCGCGCAACGCTTCGTCGGCGATCGTCTGGATCCGCGCGTCGATCGTGAGGTAGACATTCGCGCCCTGCTTGGGCGCTTCCTCGCGGATCACGCCGTCGATTGTGCCCTTGGCGTTGCGCCGCATGACCCGAATCCCCGGCTGGCCGCGCAGGTAGGCATCCATCGTTTTTTCGACGTTCGATTTCCCCTCCACGTCGCCCTGGTAGAAAGTGTACTTCTTCGCTTCTTCCAGGTTGGTGTCGTCCGGCGCGCCGACATAGCCTAACAAGTGAGAAGCGAGCGCGCCATAAACGTAGGAACGCACCGGCTTGATCGCGATGTCCACTCCCGGCAACCCGACATCGTGCTCGGAAAATTTCGCCATCGTCTGGAAATCGATGTCCTTGATGTAGGAATAAGGAACCTCGGTGTTGTTGCGGTAATGTTTTTGCAGCTGGTTCGCGTTGTAGTCGCGCGCCAGGTCGAGATCCTCGAGGCGGGGAACGACGCCGTCGTTCACGATGCGCACAATGTCCGGCTCTTTCAGATCCTTCGGCATCCCGCTGATCGTCGCGCGGTAGCGTGTTTCAGGCGGCCGGCCGTAGCGTTGCCGGTAACCTTTGACCATCTCCGGCAGGTAGAAATCGACCTCGTAACTGGCGCGATTCTGCACCAGGGCGACGCCGTTGCGATCGCGGATCTCGCCGCGAATCGACGGAATGCGTACCGTCGCTTCGGAGCTGCTCTGGACGCGCGCCGTCCATTCGTAGCCGCGCGCCACCTGCACCCACCACAGCCGGAGGACGAGCGCACCGAGACCGACGAGCATGCAGAGGCCGAGAAACTGGATGCGCAGAGTCGGCTTAGCGCGACGCATATTCATCGAATCCCTCCTCTCGCGGAAGATACGGATTATTCGTCAGGCGGGAAACCCAGTCGAGCGACCAGAAAACGAGCGGGGCCATCAGCATCGCGAGGAGACCGGGCCCGCCGATCTGCCACCAGACCTCGTGATTAAAAATGAGGGAGCCGCGGCGAAACGAAATCATAAGATATTGGGCGAGGAGAATGAGTGACGTGCAGACGCCGCTGAGGACACAATGCACTTCCCACCGCCCGCGATTAAACAAGGGCTTGAGACCGTGCATGATGGCGGCGAGCACCGCGTAGAGCAGTATCGACCATCCGAACGAGATTTCAACATGCGCATCGAGCACCTGCACAGTCATCGCGTCCCATAAGAAGCCGGCGATAAAGGCGAGGGCCAGCATGAGCGGAAGAGGCAGCGCCATCGCGCCGTAAAAGACGATGACCGGCACGATGTAAACGTGCGCGTTGAACATCCACTCGAGCGGCGGAATGAAAATCTCCGCGACTTGCGCGACGAAGACGAGCGCGACGAGGACGAGGAAGAAGATCATGGCGGAAATGACCAATGACCAATGACGAAGGACGAAGCCCGAACGCGGAAGCGTGCCGGCCATTCGGGCTTTGTCATTCCTTCGTCATTCGTCATTCGGAAATTCGTCATTCTCCTCTCTCATTTTCTCCCGATCACCACGAAGACATCTTCCAGCTTCGCCAAATCCACGGCCGGCGCGAGCTTGGCCTGGCCGTCGAGCGCGCGGACCTGAAAACTGCGGACGGTCCCGACAAAAAGCCCGGAGGGAAAAACCCCGCCAACGCCCGATGTATAGACCTTTTGGCCGGGCTTCAGTTCCGCCTGCTTGGAGAGATAATTCAAGTCGAGCATCGGGGTCAGACTCCCAGCCACTCGCTCCCCGGTAACAATCCCCTGCTCGCGCGTGCCCTCGACACTCGCGGCCACCCGGCAGTTTTCGTCCGAGATGAGCAGAACGACGGAGATATTCGCGCTCACTGTGGTCGTGCGCCCAACGAGCCCCTCATCGGTCAACACCGGCATCTCCGGCGCGAGACCGTCCTCCTCGCCGCGGTTGATCGTTACCGTGCGCCACCAAGTCGACGAATCACGCGAAACGACTTCCGCCGGAACGAGCCGGAAGAGCGAGCGCTCGCGATAGTTGAGCGCGTGCCGGAGACGGTTGACCTCGTGCTCGACGTCGCGCAGCGCTTCGTTCGTCGCTTTGAGCGATCGGTTCTCCACCCGGAGCGCGGCGTTGTCGCGTTCCAGTTCCTCGAGCGACTTCAGCCCGGCGCGCACCGAAGTAATTTGTCGTTCCAAACCGGAACCAGTCTTGAGGAAAGGCGAAATGACCTGAAAGAAGGTGGCCTGAATCTTCCGCGTCGTCTGCGGCCCGATACTAAGAAGCGCGAGAAGAGCCGCGGCGAAAAGGACAATCGCGACGATACTGCTGCGGCTCATGGAATCTCAGATTTCAAATTTTCGATCTCAGATTTTTCCTGCAATCTGCAATCGTCAATTCGAGATCTGCAATGGTTCACTGCCGCCACTGGCGATCGGCCGTCGCGACCTGGCGGAGGAACTTGATCTCGTTCAAACATTTGCCCGTGCCCTCCGCGACCGCGCTCAACGGATCTTCCGCGACGTGCACCGGCAGCCCGGTCTCCTCGCTCAACAAGCGATCGAACCCGCGAAGGAGCGCGCCCCCACCCGCGAGGACCAACCCGCGATCGACCAGGTCAGCCGACAATTCCGGCGGACAACGCTCGAGCGTGATCCGCACCGAATCGACAATCGTTGAGATTGGTTCGAGCAACGCCTCGCGCACTTCCTGCGAAGTGATCGTCAGGGTCTTTGGCAAGCCGGCGACCAGGTCCCGTCCTTTCACTTCCACGCTCGTCTCTTTGTCGCTCGGGTAAGCGGAGCCGATTTTAATTTTGATTTCCTCCGCCGTGCGCTCGCCGATCATTAAATTGTAGGCGCGCTTCATGTATTGCACGATCGCTTCATCCAGCTCATCGCCCGCCACCCGCACGCTCCGGCTGAAGACGATGCCCGAGAGCGAAATCAGCGCGACCTCCGTGGTCCCGCCCCCGATATCGATGATCATGTTGCCGGCCGGATCCTGCACCGGCAGTCCGACGCCGATCGCCGCCGCCATCGGTTCTTCAATCAGGTAAACTTCCCGCGCCCCGGCATGCGTGGCCGATTCTCTCACCGCGCGCTTTTCCACCTCGGTGATTCCGGACGGCACCGCGATCACGACCCGCGGGCGGGCGCGCACCCGGCTGTTGTGCACCTTGGTGATGAAATGCCGCAGCATCGCCTCAGTCACTTCGAAGTCGGCAATGACGCCGTCTTTCAACGGCCTAACGGCCACAATATTGGCCGGAGTGCGTCCGAGCATGCGCTTTGCTTCGTCGCCGACGGCGAGCACTTTCATGGTGCCGGCCTGCACCGCCACGACCGACGGCTCGCGCAGGACGATGCCCTGATCCTTGACGTAAACGAGCGTGTTGGCGGTGCCAAGATCGATCCCGATGTCGCTGGAGAACCAACCGAAAAGTCTATTTAGCATGAGAGAAGCCTTGGAATGGAGTCCGCCGGCCGACCCATTACAAGCGAAAGCTGTGCCGCACGTCCGGACCGCGAAAAACCCCACTATCTTGGAACGGCGCAGAGTGGCGTCAAGGGAAAGCTGGCCAGCCTGCGGCCGGAACCCCGAAAGCTTTCGGGGTTGAACGTTGCCCGTTGGACGTTGAACGTTTCCCCTCTTCTTCGATCCACGCCTGATGACCTCGCGCCCCATCCTCATCGCTCCCTCGATTCTCGCGGCCGATTTCGCGCACCTCGCCGACGATCTAGAGCGCGTCCTCGCCGGCGGCGCCGACTGGTTGCATCTCGACATCATGGATGGTCAATTCGTCGACAACATTTCATTCGGACCGGGGCTCGTAAAGACAGTCCGTGGCCTAACGAGCGTCCCGCTCGATGTCCATTTGATGATTGAGCGGGCGGATCATTACGTCCCTCGCTTCGTCGCCGCCGGCGCGAACTCGATCACCGTCCACGTCGAGCCGGAAGCGAAGCACGATGTCGCAAAAACGCTGCGGCTGATTCGCGAGAGCGGCTGCCGCGTCGGCCTAACGTTGAATCCGGCGACGCCGTTCGCCGCCGTCGAGCCGCACCTGCCGAAGATTGACCTCCTGCTCATTATGACCGTCCATCCAGGCTTCGGCGGCCAGTCGTTCCGACCCGAGATGATGGAAAAGGTAAGGCGCGCGACCGAACTTTGCGATTCGTTAGGCACGCACTACGACATCGAAGTCGATGGCGGGATCAATCCTGAAACCGCGCATCTTTCGCTCGAAAACGGCGCCAACGTCCTTGTCGCCGGCACTTCCGTTTTCCAAGCGGACGATTACGCGGCGGCGATTCGCACCTTGCGGGGCAGCACTCTCAAACCAACGATCCTCTAGATTCAACCCTCACTGGTTATGGACGCCGACAACGACAACATCCAACTCTGCGCGGTCGAAGATCATGATGGCATCTTGACCATTCGTGGCGGCGGCGCCCGGAGGGATTGGAACGGCATTCACTATAAACAGGGCATGTCGGCAAAAAATGTCGGCACGACCAAACTCTCGGCCAATATCGCCACGATCCCGCCGGGCGGCGTGGCCTATGCCCATATTCATGTCGGCTTCGAGCTGATCCTTTATATCCTCGAAGGAAAAGTGCGCCATGAATTCGGGCCCGGGCTCAAGAACGTGCTCGAAAATGAAGCCGGTGATTTCATTTGCATAAAACCCGACGTGCCTCACGAAGTTTTCAACCTGAGTGACACCGAACCAGTCGTCGCGTTTGTGGCCCGTTCTTCGGCCGATGAATGGGATAATATTATTCCTTACGATCGCAATCAGGACGGCTGAAGAGATAGAAATATCTCTGCTATCCGCCCCCGCAGACCAAGGCCCGGGCAACTAGGGCGCGAACGAAAGAAGTGCGCGTCGCGCGACCCGGCTGTCTGTCCTTGCAACACAAATTGCGTTTCGACTGAAGAAATTCGGAAAGGTGTTCCGGAGTAAAGGAAATTTTGCGCTCGTTGCACGCTAACGCGTCACGACCGGCTCGGAAAAGCCGGTGGTCTCGGCCATTACTTCGTCGGTTTGGGTAACCCTAACGACTTCTTCAATGGTCGTTTTGCCTTCCGCCACGCGCCGCCAGCCGTCCTGCCGGAGCGTCAACATGCCTTGGGCGATGGCGCATTGTTTCAACTCGCCGCCGTCGCGCTTCTGCATGATGAGACGCTTCAACGGTTCCGTCACAACGCAGATCTCATAGATCGCGAGCCGGCCTTGATAGCCGGTTTGGCGGCAATTTTCGCAGCCCGCGCCCCGATAGTATTTGAAGTCGGGCGAAATCATTGCGCCAATTTCGTCAAGATACTCGACCGGATAGCCGACCACTTCCCGACAATCGGGACAGATGGTGCGGACGAGCCGCTGGGCAAGGAAAGCCTTCACGACCGAGGCGAGCAGGAACGGCTCGACATCCATGTCGAGCAAACGCGTGATGCCGCCGACGGCGTCGTTTGTGTGCAGGGTGCTGAAGACGAGGTGACCGGTCATGGCGGCGCGGATGGAGATGTCCGCCGTCTCGACGTCGCGAATTTCTCCCACCATGACGACGTTCGGGTCCTGGCGCAAAATGTGACGGAGACCCTTGGCGAAAGTGAGGTCGATCTCCGGTTTCACGTCGATCTGCGAGACGCCGGGCAAGCGATATTCGACCGGTTCTTCGATCGTGATGATGCGGCGCTGGACCGAGTTGATGCTGCTGAGGAAGCAATAAAGGGAAGTCGATTTGCCACAGCCGGTCGGGCCGGTGATGAGGATGATTCCGTTAGGCAGGGCGAGCAGGTTGCGGATGGTCGTGCTCTGCTGCGGGCTCATGTCGAGGCGGTCAAAGCCGAATTGCTGCTCAGTGCGACTGAGCAAGCGCAAGCTGATCGATTCGCCGTTGACCGTCGGGATGGTGGAAACGCGGACGTCAATAGTTTGCTCGGCGGATTGGAGATTGATGCGGCCGTCCTGCGGGAGGCGGCGCTCCGCGATGTCCATGTGGGCCATCACTTTCAAGCGCGAGATGATGGCCGATTGCAGAAGACGCAATTGCGGCGGAACCGCGACTTCGTGCAGGATGCCGTCGATGCGGTAACGAATGCGCAGATCGTTCTCGAGCGGCTCGACGTGAATGTCGGTCGCGCGTTCGTGGATCGCTTCGCGAATGATTTGGTTAACGAACTTCACGACCGAGGCATCGGGGTCGTCGGCGTTTAGGTCGGTGCTCGTCTCGATGTCCTGGAGCGCTTCGAAGGAGCGGTTGGTTTTGAGAATTTCGTCGAACGTCTCCGCGCCCACGCCGTAGAGCGTCTTCATCGCGCGCAGGATTTGCCCGCGCGGCACGAGCACCCACTCGGCCGGTTTGCTCAGCAGTTGGGAGGCAAGCTGCCGGCCGGTCGAGTTAAACAAATCGTAGGTCGCGAGCACGACCGCGTTCTCCTTGATCTCGATCGGCAGAATATGATGCTGAAAGACGAAGCGGCTCGGCAGGACGAGCAAGGTGGCGCGCTCGATCTTCTTCGCGTCGATCGAGATGACCGGCACGCTGAAGAGCTCGCCGATCGCGTTCAGGAACTTTTGTTCGTCGACCTTGCCGGAGTTGAGAACCTCGGCCGTCCATGAGTTGCCGTTCAGGTTGGTGGTCAGCGCGGCCGCGTCTTCGCGCGTCGGCACACCGCTGGCGAGGAGGATGTCGACGAGTGATTTACTAAGGTTCGGACTCATGCCGCAATCTAAGGCAAATGCAACGCTCTGCGAACCTGGCCGGTGAGAGTGCCGGTCACGAACAGGGAATAGTTTTTTTGCATCCGCGCGATCGCGTCGCGGACTTGATCAGAGAAAACTCCATTGATCGGGCCGCAATAGTAGCCGAGGCGACGCAAAGAAGACTGGAGTGCGCCGACGTAAGCCGGATCGGAGATCAGGCTTTCTCCCGACTCGAAATAATAGGGGAAGCGGCAATCATGGCGGGGTGCGGAGTCGGTTCGATCCAGCGTCGGGCCCTGGTGGAGCAGCCCATACTCATCTCGAGCGGCCAATGGATCACTAGAATGATAAAGTCTGTCAAAAAAAAATGTTCCGTCCGCAAAACAGGCCTGCGGGATACAAAACGACACCGCCAAAACAAAGAGAGCAACAACTCGGTTCATGATGGGACGCTATCGTTGCGGCGGAAGATCGGGTGGCGGCAGTTGTTTTCCATCGGCCGGCGGCGGGCAATCGGGACAATCGTCCTGTTCCAGGTCAGGCCCGAAATGAGTCCGGTCCTCGTGTTTTTGACGGAGGCGATAGGAGTCCAATTTCGTCAGAGTTACCTCCGGGTGCATCAAAATAATCAGTTCATTTCGCATCTTGGATTTGGTCGTGCTCCGGAAAAGGGCCCCAACCAGCGGGAGGCGATCTAATATCGGGACTCCAGTTCGATTGTCTTGCTTGTTGTCTTGGATCAGTCCGCCCAGAACAATGGTGGCGCCACTCGGCGCCGATACGGTCGAGCGGATATAGCGTGTCGCAATGTTCGGGATGGAATTGCCAGAGATCACGGTGGTACCAGCTAAGCTGTCAATCTTCTGCAAAATATCGAGCGAGACCTCATTCTCAGAGTTGATGAGCGGCACCACTTCGAGTTGGAGCGCCACTTTCTTGAACTCAATATTTGATTGCTGCGCGAGCCCGGTGTTGATGAAGCCGCTGCCGGTCGTATTTGAGATCGTACTTACCGGAACGGGGATCTCCGTTCCTGAAGCAATAATCGCCTTTTTGTTGTTGCTCGTAAAGACCATCGGCCGCGAAATCACCTTGAATTTCCCAGTCGAATCAAGCGCATGCACAAGGGCCGTGAGACCAGCGGCGACAGAGACATAAACGTTGGTGCCGGATCCCACGTTTTGAAGAATATTACCGAAGTTAACCAAGCCTCCGGGATCAAGGATTCCATTAACCGGGGCAGCGGAAGCAGCAGCAGAAGGACCCGGGATGGCCACGGAGGTGTTGCGCGAAATGGCCACCGCCGAGTTACTATGCTTCAGAAAATAATCGACGCCGAATTCCTCATCGTTGGTCAGCTGCAACTCGCCAATCACGGTGCTGAGGGCGACCTGGGGCGCCCTCACATCCATTTCGTCGAGGATCTTGGAAACCTTCACCACCACGTCGCGATTGCCGAGGACAATGATCGAGTTGGCGCGCGCGTCGGCGATCAGCTTGGTGTTGCCGACCGTGACCGCCTGCGGCGCGGTGTCGACCGGTTGCGTGGTCAACTCTTCGGTCACTTGCAGCGTGCTGTCGCCTCCGGTGCCGGAGGTGCCGCCAGTGCTTGATTGATTGGTCGGGGGCGTCGGATTGGCCCGTGGGTTCCGCCCCTGCTGTTGCCCCGGAGCGCCCTGCCCCTGCTGGTTCTGATCGCCCGGCTCGGTCAACGCCTGTACCAACACCGGCAGGACCTCGGCCGCTGCGATATATTTTAGCGGACGTGTCACCGGCTTGCCGAACTCGACGTTGGCATCAAACTCCCCGATCAACTTCTCGATGAAAGGCAGATTGATCGGCCGGGTGATGACGTGGATTCGGTTGGTGCGCACGTCGGCTTCGAGCTTGATCTTGCCGACGATGAGTGAATCCTCCGAAAGCACCGCCGAGCCTTCATCGTCGTTGCCCTGCGGCACCCCGGGCGGCACGACGCCACGGATGGTGCGGATATTTCCGCCGGGCTGTCCCTGCTGGTTCCCTTTGTCGAAAATCTCCTTCATCATGTCGACCACCTTGGTCGCGTCGGCCCGCTCCAGCTTGATGAATTCGCTCTTCACTTCGGCCGGGGGGGTGTCGATTTGTTCGACCATCTTCACCAGTTTGCGGAGAACGTCCGCGCTTTGCGTCACCAGCAGGCTCGAAGACTTGGGCAACGCCAGGATCGGCGCCTGCCCGCCAATGCCCGCCAGATATTGCGCGAGCACTTGCTGGAGCTCCTGCGGGTCGGCGTAATTCAACTTGAAGAGGAAGCTGACCACCTTCGCGCCGGGCGGGATATCCGCGGGATCGGAGAAAATCGGCACCGCGGCCGCGCGGGGATTCTTATTAATCCCGATGACCTCGATAATGTCGCCTTCCGCAGGCACGAGCGAGAACCCGTTCAAGGCCAGGTTCATCTCGATGATCTTGATTGCCTCTTCCCGCGGCACCGGTTTGGCGATGAAGATGTTCACCTTGCCCTGGACGTTGTTGTCCATCACCAGCTTCTTGCCCGTGAGATTTTCGTAAAGGTGCAGGACGTCGAGCACGTCGCTGTTTGGGTATTGCATTGTCACCATGTCGACGGCCCGGTTCGGCAAGCCGGGCCGGCCGGTGGCACCGAGCGGGACAAACGGCGTCGGCCTGGACACCTGCCCAAAAGCGGCCACGGCAAGAAAAAACGACGGGGCGAGGCTGAAGAAGAGGCGGCGCAGCACGCGCTTATGTAATTGTTCGCCGCCCCGAGGTCAACCAATTCTCCTAGGAGAACGCTCGACTGGTTGTGGAAATTGCGGAATGCTCGGCACATGCGGAACATCCACATGCGACTGCTCATTAGTTCGTTAGGCACGCTCCTCGCCCTGGCCGCGGTCGCCGCGGCGGCCGCGCCGGATCCCATTCGCGCCGTGCTCGACGCCCAGGCGGCGGCCTGGAACCGCGGCGATATCGACGGCTTCATGCAAGGCTACGCGCACTCGTCCCGGACAACCTTCGTCTCGGGCGACGAAGTGACCCGCGGCTGGCAGACGGTGCGCGATCGTTATGCCAAAAAATACGATAGCCCCGTGAAAATGGGCCGGCTGACCTTTTCCGGCCTGACGATCACGAAGCTCTGTGATGATGCCGCGATCGTCCTCGGCAGCTGGAGTCTGCGGCGCAAGAAAGATCAGCCGCATGGGAAATTCACGCTCCTTTTCCGCCGCCTGCCCGAGGGCTGGCGGATCGTGCTGGATCACACGTCGTAAGCTAATGAAAGCGGTGCATTCTGCTCCAGAGTCAACCGCGCAGTGCGTCCAGCAACTTCCCATGAATTCCGTCAAACCCGCCGTTGCTGAAAATCGTCACCACATCGTTAGGCTGGAGGAGCGGCACGATCCGCTCGACGATCGCGGCCGCGTCGCGCTCGTAAAATGCCATCCGGCCCGCCGCCGCGATCGCGGCGACGACCGCTTCCGGGTGGAGCCGTTCCTCCGGCGGAATCTGCTCGAGGGCCGCGATCTGCGCGATGAAAACGCCGTCGGCCAGTTGCAGGGCTTCGGGCAACTGCTGCTGAAACACCGCGCGCCGCGTCGTGTTCGAGCGCGGCTCGAAGATCGCCCAGAGCCGTTGCCCCGGATAACGATGCCGCAGCGCGCCTAACGTCTCGCGAATCGCGGTCGGATGATGCCCGAAATCGTCGATCACCGTCACCCCGCGCTCCGTGCCCCGCACCTCCTGCCGACGCGCGATCCCCTCGAAGCTGGTGAGCGCGGTCTGGATCACTTCTGGGGTGAGACCGTAGAAGCGGGCCGCGACCGCCGCCATGGCGGCGTTGCGGACGTTGAACTCGCCGAAGAGTGGCGAGTCAAAGGTCGTCTCGCCTAACGAAAAGCGGGAGCCCTTGGCCGAGGAGCTGACGTCGCGAATCCGCTCCGCGCAATTCTCCGAGAAACCCACCGCCACGATCGGGGCGAGGCATTCGCGCGCGACTTCGACGCAGTTCGCGTCGTCCCCGTTGAGCAGGATCATCCCGTTCTGCGGCACGATGTTGACCAGTCGGCGAAAGCTCAGCTTCACCGCCGCGAGATCGTCGAAAATATCCGCGTGATCGAACTCGATATTGTTGATCACGAGGAGTTCCGGCAGGTAGTGAATGAACTTGGAGCGCTTGTCGAAAAACGCCGAGTCATACTCGTCGCCCTCGATCACGAAATACTTCGAGTCGTTGAAGAGCGCGCCCTGTCCCAGATTGCGCGGCAGACCGCCGATCATATAGCCAGGCTCCAATTCCCCGACCGTCAGCATCCAGGTGAGCAGCGCCGTCGTCGTCGTTTTCCCGTGCGTTCCGGTGACGACGAGATTGTGCCGGCCGCGGAGGAAAAATTCTTTCAGCACTTCGGAGAGCGACAGATAATAAAGCTTCCGGTTGAGGATCGCTTCCACTTCCGGGTTGCCGCGCTTGATCGCGTTGCCGATCACCACCACCTCGGCATCGTCAGGCAAATTCTCCGCCTGATACGGCTCGGTCAGCGGGATCCCTTTGGCGCGGAGGAAGTCGGACATCGGGGGATAAACCTTTTCATCCGACCCGGTGACGATACAGCCCCGATCGCGCAAAGCGGCGGCCACCGAACCCATCGCCGTCCCGCAGATTCCGAGGAAATGGAAATGCCGGGGCTGCTTCACGCCCGCACCTCTAAGCTGATGGACAAACTTTTGCCAGCGACAGGCCCTCGCGAAAGTAACAATCTGAGTCCGGTGAAGGCGTGATGATCGCGGGCACCATCATCGGCGGAACCGCGGCGGAGACATTGGTCTTTCGCGGGCTCGGTCCGTCGCTCGCCACCGACCGATTGGGGATCAGCGATCCGTTGCCGAACCCGATGCTGCAATTGGTGAATTCCCAAGGCACAACCTTGTTTACCAACGCCGATTGGCAGGACACACAAGCGGCGGAGATCACCGCCGCTGGCCTGGCTCCGACTAACCCCCTGGCGGCCGGTATCCGTCAACCTTGCTCCCGGCAGTTACACCGCGCTCTTGTTCGATGCCCTCGGAGCGACCGGCATCGGTTTGCTGGAAATTCATAATATCACGAGCAGCCAGCCCGTAAGGAGAAAATAATACGCCTGGTTCCTCTGCGGTAAGACATCGGGTCCGACCGTCAGGGATGAAGAAGGTTTTCCTTTTCGTCGCCTTGCTCTGCACGGCGCAGATCGCAATGGGGCAGTCCGCACTGAGCCGGTCCAGGCCGACGCCAACCCCGCCGCCGCGAGTCGAGGTCTACGCCATCGCGAATGACGGCACGCAGCTCCAGTGGACCGTTTACACGCCGCCGGGCAAAGGGCCCTGGCCAGCCGTCCTCGTGATTCACGGCGGTCTTTTTAGAGACGGGAGCTTTGCGGACCCGGGCGTGGTGCCATGCGCGCAAGACCTGGCCAACGCGGGTTACGTCGCGTTTGCGATCAACTATCGCCTGGCCCCTCCGGGCTCCCTGCCGGGCCAGCGCTCGTTAGGCCGATCCCCCGACCAGTATAACGATGTTCACCTCGCCGTGCAGGCCGCGCGGGATGATTCCAGAAGCAATGGTCAAGTCGGCGCGGTCGGAGGCTCCGCCGGCGGGACGCACGCCGTCTGGGTCGCAGCGACGGGAACCGCCGGGGCTGATCGACTGGACGTCGGCGTCAGCCTCTCGGGTGCCTACGATTTTTCCGACTTCACGCCCGATCCAGAATTGGCTCTCTTTATCGCCACCGTGACCAATTACGTCGGTGTTCCTTCGACTAACACCGCGGCGTTGCGCGCCGCATCTCCCGCCTGGGTCGTGAATAATACGGTTTCGCCGCTCCTCCTGGTCCAAACGGTGGGGGACTTAATGCCCGCCGCGCAGTTCGCAGACATGGTCGCGCAACTGAACGCCCACGGTGTCCGCAATTATACCGCGATGACGATTAGTGGCGCGCTCCATTCCTTTGAGTACTGGCCGCAGATCAAGAGCACGGCGCTCGCCTTCCTCGCCTCGGGATTCGCCGGCAGGACGCACTGATCGCCGCGCCAACAGTTATCGGTAAGCCGGGTCTGGAAACCGATCCGCATAGCGCAAACGCTCGATCAGGTTTGCCTTGCGGAGATTGGGATCGTTCCGGCGCAGGTATTGGTGCTCCCGGAGCGGAGTGAGGGCGACGATCGATCCATCCGGGAGCACTTCCTCCACCCGCAAATATTTATACGCGAGGTAATCATACGACTCGCCGTGTTCCGACGGATAGACCCGAAGCGCGTCCGGGCTCGGGCAGTTGGAAGTTTCCCGCACCCGATAGACAATCGGGGTACCGGTCCGCAATACCCCCCGCCGCGGAAAATGGCCTAACGAGTAAGCACCGCGACCGCAGACCAACCCGACGGTCGCCGGCAGCGCGACGAGAAAGAAAAGAAGCGAGAGTGTGACCATGCTCGTTAGCGAGCATGGGATATGCCGAGGGGCATGAGATTCTCGCCGGCAGCGTCATTGGCGGTTGAACGTTTCCCGGCCAGCGTGGAAACTGCCGGCCACCTCTCATGCGCATTCTTTCCGGCATCCAACCCAGCGGCGTCCTGCACATTGGCAATTACTTCGGCATGATGCGGCCGGCGATCGTGCTCCAGGCGGAGGGTGAAGCGCTCTACTTCATTGCCGATTACCATGCCCTAACGAGTCTGCGCGCCCCGGCCGCGCTGCGGGAAAATTCGCGCCGGGTGGCGCTCGATTTCCTCGCCTGCGGGCTCGATCCCGCCCGCGCCGCGCTCTTCCGCCAGTCCGATGTCCCGCAGGTGACGGAGTTGGCCTGGATTCTCAGCACGGTGACGCCGAAGGGACTCCTGGAACGCGCTCATTCCTACAAGGACAAAGTTGCGCGCGGGCTCGCCGCCTCCGCCGGATTGTTCTCTTACCCGGTATTGATGGCGGCGGACATTCTCATTTACGACAGCGACGTGGTGCCGGTGGGGCGCGATCAAAAGCAGCACGTCGAAGTGACGCGCGACCTCGCGATCAAGATGAATGAGACCTTCGGCGAAATCCTCAAGCTGCCGGAGCCGCGGATCCACGCCCAGACCGCGACGGTGCCGGGACTCGACGGCCAGAAGATGAGCAAGAGCTACGGCAACACGATCGACATTTTTGCCGAGGAAAACGAAATGCGGAAACGGGTGATGAGCATCGTGACGGACTCGACGCCGGTGGAGGCGCCGAAGAACCCCGATGCGTCTCCCATCTGTCAGCTCTTTTCGCTCGTCGCCTCGCCGGAGGAAACGGCGGCGCTGCGCGCGGCGTTTGCCAAAGGCGGGAGTGGTTACGGGGATTTCAAGAAGCAGCTCTTCGTTAGGCTGTGGGAGTTCTTCGCGCCGATGCGCCAGCGCCGGAACGAGATCCTCGCGCAGCCGGATTACATCGATGCGGTGCTGGCGCAGGGCGCGGCGCGCGCCAACGCGATCGCGGATGGAGTGATGGCGCGAGTCAGGACGGCGGTCGGCCTTCGTTAGGCGCGGGACGGCGCAGGCTGCGGAAGTCAGGCATCCTGCCTCGCTCGGCCGGCGGGCATCCTGCCCGCCGATTCCCCGAGCCGACAGGCTGGAAGCCTGTCAGCCGAGTCAGCCAGGATGGCTGACTTCCTAACCGGACGCTTGCGGCTGCAAGGCGGTACGTGCTCTCGCGTTTTCCTTCAGCTCCGCGAAGATGAGGCGACCGCCCGCCGTTTGCAGCGCGCTCGAGACGACGACGGTCGCGACTTTCCCAATGTGCGGGCGCCCCTGGTTGACCACAATCATCGTCCCATCCGGCAAATAGCCGACGGCCTGATGCGGATCGCGGCCTTCCTTTAAGAGGTTCAATTCCATTTCGTCGCCCGCCACTACCACCGGCCGCAGGGCGCGTGAGAGATCACTCAGGTTGAGCACCGGCACTTGTTGCAATCGCGCCACCTGGCAGAGCGCCTGGTCGTTCGTCAGGAGCCGCGCCTGGAGCACTTGCGCGACGCGCACCAGCCGCGCATCGATCGGCAGTTTGCTTTCATCGAGGCCGCTGTTGTGAATCGTGAGTTCGATCTCGTGCGAGCGCTGCAATTGATTCAAAATATCCAGCCCGCGGCGGCCGCGTTCCCGCTTCGTGCCGTCGTGCGAATCAGCCAATGTCTGCAATTCACCGAGAACAAAACGCGGGACGATGAGCGACTGACTGAGGAACCCGGTGGCGCAAAGATCGGCGATGCGGCCGTCGATGATGATGTTGGTGTCGATCACCAGCGGTTCGTGTTGCGTCGTCTCGCGAGCAAAGCGCACATAGGGAATGATGAGCGAGAATTCATCCCGATTGCTCCGCATCGCGAGCATCGTGCCGAGATAGCCAAAGGCGCAGTAAACAATCAGGCGCGCGGCCCATTGCGTCGTTTCCGACTGGTAACGCAAGACCTCCGAGGCCAGGAGCAGATTGGCGAAGAAGAGCCCGAGGAGAAGACCGAGCGTGGCGGAGGAAAAGGCGCGGAGCGACAGTCCCTTGAGCAATCGATCAACGAGCACGAGCAGCAGCCCGAAAGTCAAACCAACGAGAAGCCCCGGAACCGCGTTGTCCATCGCCTCCCCCGAGACGATCGAGCCGACCGTCGCGCAAAAGGCGATGAAGAGCACCCGCAGGAGATTGACCGTCAGCTGCGGAGTCATTTTGGCCTAACGAGTGGTCCGGCGGCGGGGCGGCGGGCTGCTTTCCGGCGGCGGCGATACTTTGTCGGCACTGTCACGATAAAAGAGAACGCCATGGCGGCGAAGGTTGCTGATGAGCGCGCGCAAGTTATTAGCCACTTCTTCGTTCGTTAGCAACACGGCGAGCAATCCATTCCCGGAGGTCGCTTCATTCAGGATGCGCCCGGCGGACTGAATTGTCTTCCGCGCGTCGTCCGCCGCAAGCTGTAATTTATCCGCCGCCTCCTTCGCGGAACCCATCGTGCCGTCGGCTTTTTCGATCACGCCGTCAATCTTCTGCGAAGAAGCGGAGAGGGACGCGCTCGTCTTGCTTAGATTAGCGAAGGTCTCCTTGAGATGATCCATGTTCGCCGGCGAGAGCGCCTGGTCGTTCAACCGGCTGACCGCCGTGTCGATTTTCGCGACCGTTCCGCGCAAGTCCTTGATCAGCGCCCCGCCTTCTTTGGTAAGGTCGTCGAGACCTTTCTCGCGCGCCCCCTCGATGTGGGAGCCCTTCGCGATATAGGTCGCCGGTTTTCCGGCCGGCACGGTGATGGTGACGAAGCGATCGCCGAGCAGGCCCGAGCTGCCAATCGCGAACGAGCTGCCGGCCGCGATCTGCACGTAATCGTAAATGCGCAGCGGCACGTCCACTCCGCGGCCCGCCCTCACCAGCATCGGCGCGCCCGAGACGCGCCCGACTTTCGCGCCGCCCATCAGCACATCCGAGCCCTTGAGTAACCCGCTCGCATCGACAAAATGGACGGTCAGGTCGTAGTAGGTCTTGATGCCTTCGCCGAGCCGGCCGAATTGCACGACCAGCGCCGCCAGGATCGCGAGGCCGACGGCGACAAAAATCCCCACCTTTAATTCCAGTCCACGATCCTGTTCGTTCATTTCGTTAGTCGGCGAGCGCGGCGCGCCCGATCAGAAAATCCTGGATAAGCGGATCGGGCGAAGCCTGTATTTCCGCCGGAGTCCCGTGAAAGTAAATGCGGCCTTCGTGCAGATACGCGATCCGATCGCCCACATGAAACGCGTTTTTCATGTCGTGCGTCACGACCACGCTCGTTACGTGATAACGTTCCTGCAGGCGGCGAATCAGGCGGTTGATGCTGTCGGAGACCACCGGGTCCAAACCGGCCGTCGGTTCATCGTAGAGAATGCATGAGGGTTGATTAATGATCGCGCGCGCCAGTCCGACGCGCTTCTTCATGCCGCCACTCAAGTTGACCGGCATTTTTTTTTGCTGCCCTTCGAGTTCGATCACCTCAAGCATTTCGGCGATCTTGCGCTCGATCACGCGCCCATCGCGCTCGCCCGCTTCGCGTAATGGGAACGCGATATTCTCCTCGACCGTCATCGAGTCGAAGAGCGCGCCACCCTGGAACAAAATGCCGACTTTGCGGCGGATGGCTTCCAACTGGCGCTCGCCCAGTCCAATGATGCTCTGGCCGTCGATCCAGATTTCGCCCTCGTTAGGCTGCATCAAGCCGATCAGGTTTTTCAGGAGAACGGTCTTGCCGCCGCCGCTCCGACCGATGATGACGAGCGTCTCGCCCGCGGCCACGCTCAGGTCGACACCGCGCAATATGTCCTGGGGGCCAATACGCTTTTTCAATCCGCGCACCGCGATCATGGGCGCGGCGCGGAGGTTGGATCTTCCGTCGACTGCAACGGAAGCCGGAATCGTTGGCGCGGTGGTCATTGCCATCCTGCCGGAAAAATTACGTTGAGGAACATGGTGAGGAAGAAATTCGAAATCAAAATCGCGAGCGAGGCATTGACCACCGCCTCAGTCGTGGCCCGGCCCACGCCGACCGCGCCTTCGCGGCTGTTCAGACCTTTGTGGCAGCTGATGAAAACGATCAGGATGGCGAAGCAGAATCCTTTCGTCAGGCCCATGATAATGTCGCGCATCAAGGTCCAGCGAACCATGTTGGCAACGTAATAGGGGCCGCTGATATCGAGCAAATTGACCGAGACAAAATAGGCGGCGACGAGACCGAAACCGATGCATTCCGCAACCAGCAACGGCATCGAAACCATCATCGCGAGCATGCGTGGTACGACCAGGTAGTCGACGGGGTGCACCGCCAACGCCCGCAGGGCATCGATTTGCTCTGTCACTTTCATGGTGCCGATCTCGGCCGACATCGCGGCGCCGACCCGGCCGGTCACCATCAATCCGGTCAGGACCGGACCGAGCTCCCGAAAGAGCGCGGCGGAAACGACCGCGCCGACTCCGGAAGCGACGCCCAGTTTGTTAAACTGAAAATAGGTTTGGGCCGCGAAGACCGCGCCGGTGAAACCGCCGGTGATGACGACGACCAGTTGCGAGAGCAACCCGATATCAACCATCTGCCGGAGAAACAAGCGCCAGCGCATGCGATGCGTCAGCGCGGAACGCACGCTCTCCGCTGCGAGCATAACGAGCTCACCCAGGTAAATGAAGAAGGCGAGGACGACCCCGCCGATTCCGGTCAAAAAGCGGGCAACCATGTGATCTCGATCCGGAGGATGGCGCGCGGCGAGCCCACCGGCTCAGGCACTGAGCAGCTGCGTCTTGGAGCGCGGCCGCAACTCCGGCGGAATCGCACCGACGAAGCGCGGCTCCAGTCCAAGTTTGGAAAAAATGCCGCGAATTTCGCGCAAAGTGATGGTCGGTTCGTCAAGCTCCAGATAGACGATGTCGTGATTACTATCGACCTTGTAACGCAAGCCCGGCACCGCCTCGAGTTGATGATCGAGTTCCAGGATCTTGTTCAGGTCGCGCACGCCGGCCGCGTAGACTTCCAGTTCGATCATAATGCGGTGATCCAGCTTAACCAGCATGCGATTGCGATGCAAAAGTGAATTGTTTGCGCTTACCGGTGGTGAATACACTGGCTGGTGCGACCGAGCTTCCTGCTTCTCAGCCTCCTTCTGCTTGGCGGTTGCCAGACTGTTCCCAATGAGATGGAGCGAACGCGGCGCGCGACGGCGGAAAGGATCCAGGCTGAGCCGCCCGGTGATTACTTTGTTGGCCGCCGTTACTTCAAACCGGAATTTCATTTTTGGGGATATGTTCGCCGGCCCGGGCAGCCGTGGAGCACAGCGCAACTGGTAGTCTTGAACGAAAACCGGAAGCTCGCACCCGACCGCGAACAGTTGAACGTCGGGAGCGACAACAACTACGAATATAAGCTCCGAGGCTATTTCAGCGGCGATAAGGTTTACGAGCTGGTCAGCGATCGTTTTCTTCCGGAGTTCGTCCTGGAAGGCTACGAATTGATTTCGACCAATCCACCCCCCATTTTCCGGAGCCAACTCGGAGGGCAGGAGGATAATCGCCTGAGGGTCGAGCAACCATTGTAGACTTCACCCTCTGGGCGACGTGGGGGTGCGGCGTGTCGCAGAACAGACATCGCCGGCTCCCGCGTTTCGCAGAGCGAAACGTCTACAACCGGTTCGTTCTCCTCCTCGTGGTCGTCCTCGTCCTCGATCCCTTTTCCGAGGACGAGGAGGATTACGAGCAAAGCATGTGCATTGCGAGACGCGCCAAGCTGCGATAGATGATGCCAGCCATTCGTCCGATGAGATTTCGCTCGCTCAAAAACCTGTCGTTGCTCGTCTGCCTTTGTTTTCTCGCAAGTTGCCAGACGATGCCGGAAGGCATTCATCAGGCGCGGCTCGCGATGTCCGCGAAGATCCAGACGGAGGCGGCGGGCAACTACTTCATCGGCCGGCGCTATTATAAACCGGCCTTTCACTTTTGGGGCTACGTCCGCCGGCCCGGCCAGCCCTGGAGCACGGCGCAACTCGTGATGTTAAACGAGAATCAGAAGCTCGCGCCTGATCGCGAGCAGGTGAATTTCGGCTTCGACAACAATTACGAGTACAAGCTTTATGGCCGCTTCAGCGGCGACAAAGTTTATGAGCCGGCGAGCAATGGCGTCTATCCGGAATTCGTGCTCACGGGCTACGAGCTGATCTCGACCAACCCGGCGCCCATTTTCAAAAGCCAATACAGCGGCTCGGGTGACAACCGATACCAAATCGAAAAGCCGGAGTAGGCGCGGCGCCAAGGGCGCGTCCTGTAGACGCCTCCCTCTGGGAGGCGCGGGGACGGAGGCTGCTTCCCCGGCCAAGTCTCGTGCCGCGCTTCGCAGAGCGAAGCGTCTCCACCTAACGACTGAGCGTCCGGCGAAAGACAAGCTGGTCGAGGAATTTCTTGGCTTCCTCGAGGTCGAGCGCAACGCTTCGCCGCGCACTTTGCGCATCTATCGGGACGCGCTCCGCGACTTTCAGGCCCAGACGACCGCCCCGGGCTGGCGCCAATGCCGGCCGCAACACTTCCGCGATTATCTCTTCGCGCTGATGAAGCGGAAACAGGCGCGCTCCTACATCCGGCTGCAATTTTCCGCCCTGCGTAGCTTTTATCGCTTCCTCGTCGCGCGAAATCGCCTAACGAAAGATCCGGTGCGCGAAATTCAGTTGCCGAAAGCGGCCAAGCAGCTCCCGCTCGTCCTGACGCAGACCCAGATCGGCGAACTTCTCGCCGCCCCTCTCCAGGTCAAAAAACCGAAGAGCGCGCCCGTCTGGATGCCGCAGCGCGATGCCGCGATCCTCGAGGTTTTTTACAGCAGCGGCTTGCGTCTGGCTGAACTCGCCTCGCTCAATGTGAACGATCTCGACCTCTACACGGAATCGGTCCGCGTGCTCGGCAAAGGGCGCAAGGAACGCGTTTGCCCGGTGGGAGCACCGGCGCTGCAAGCGGTCTCCCGTTATCGGGCCGCCGCCAATGTGCACAGTGGTCCGCTCTTTCTCAATAAATCGCGCCGGCGCATTTCGCCGCGCTCGATCTGGTTGATTCTCAAGCGCTATCTCCGCCACACCTCGATCCCGATCGCGCTCAGCCCACATAAGCTCCGGCACAGTTTCGCGACCCACCTGCTCGATAACGGCGCCGACCTGCGCAGCGTGCAGGCATTGTTAGGCCACGCCAGTCTTTCGACCACGCAGATTTACACCCACGTCACCACCGAGCGGTTGAAAAAAGCCTACGCGGACGCGCACCCGCGGGCCTGACGAAGGCGCGCGCATCCGGTCGACGTTTCGCTATGCGAAATGCGAGTGTAACGGCGCCGTCCAATCCCAGACCTACGCCTCCCACAGGGAGGCGTCTACAGTCCGCGCACCTTAACTCGCGCTCGCGGCCGCGTTGTCGTGCGGTTCGGCCACTTTGAAAACGAGTTTTTCGTTTTCGACCGTCACCTGCACCATGTCGCCCGCTTTCACGCCGCCCCGGAGCAGCTCTTCCGCAAGCGGGTCCTCCAGGTAACGCTCCACCGCGCGCCGCATCGGACGCGCGCCGTAGGTCGGGTCGTAGCCTTTCTCGATCACGAATTCGTGGGCCGCATCATCGAGCGCAATCTCGATTTCCTTCAACTGCAGCCGGCGCTTCACTTTGTTCACTTCGAGGTCGACGATCCGCATCAGGTCCGGTTTGCTGAGGGTGTGGAAAACAATGATCTCGTCGAGCCGGTTCAAGAACTCGGGCTTAAAGACGCGCTTCGTTTCCTCGAGAATCTTGTCGCGCATCACATCGTAGTTCGCCTCGTCGCGCTGCGCGCCGAAGCCCATCGTCGTCTGGCGCTTGATTAGCTCGGCGCCGACGTTCGAGGTCATGATGATGATTGTGTTTCGGAAATCGATCTTCCGGCCTAACGAGTCGGTGATCTTCCCTTCTTCCAGGATTTGGAGCAACAGGTGCATCACGTCGGGGTGCGCCTTTTCGATCTCGTCGAAGAGCACGACCGAGTAGGGCCGCCGCCGCACGGCTTCGGAAAGCTGGCCGCCTTCCTCGTAGCCGACGTAGCCCGGGGGCGAGCCGATCAGGCGCGAGGCGGTGAATTTTTCCATGTACTCCGACATGTCGATCTGGATGAGCGCATCGGCGTCGCCGAACATGAATTCGGCGAGAGTGCGGGCGAGGAAGGTCTTGCCGACTCCGGTCGGGCCGAGGAAAACAAACGAGCCGATCGGGCGTCTCGGATCCTTCAGATCGGCGCGCGAACGCCGCAGCGCTTTGCTGATCGCGCCGACCGCTTCGTCCTGGCCGATGACGCGTTGTTTGATGTCGGTTTCCATCGCGAGCAGTTTCGCGGTTTCCTTCTGCTCCATTTTCTGGAGCGGAACGCCGGTCATCTTCGAGATGATGTGCATCATGTCGTCGGCCGTCACGAGCACTTCCTTCTCCTCGCGCTGCTCGCGCCATTCGGTTAAAATGCGGTCGAGTTTTTCCCTGGCTTGCTTTTCCTTGTCGCGGAGCGCCGCGGCTTTTTCGAAGTCCTGGGCTTTAATCGCCGCTTCCTTGTCGACCCGGATTTCCTCGATCTCTTTCTCGATTTGCTTCACGTCCGGCGGACGCGTCATTGCGTTGATTCGCGCGCGCGAGCCAGCTTCGTCCATCACGTCAATCGCTTTGTCGGGCAAAAACCGCCCGGTGATGTAACGCTCGGAAAGTTTGACTGCGCTCTCGAGCGCCTCGTCGGTCAGCTTCGCTCGGTGATGCGCTTCATATTTCGGCCGCAGACCTTTCAAAATCAGAATCGCTTCGTCAACCGTCGGCGCTTCGACTTTAACGGTCTGGAACCGTCGCTCGAGCGCCGCGTCTTTTTCGATGTATTTGCGATACTCGTTGAGGGTGGTGGCGCCGACGCACTGCAACTCGCCGCGACTAAGCGCCGGCTTGATGATGTTGGATGCGTCCATCGCGCCTTCCGCGGAACCGGCGCCGACGATGGTGTGCAGTTCGTCGATGAAAAGGATGACGTTTTTCGAGCGGCGGATTTCGTCCATCACCGCCTTGATCCGCTCTTCGAATTGTCCGCGATACTTCGTGCCCGCGACCATCAAGGCGAGGTCGAGAGTGATGACTTTTTTGTCCCGCAGCAGTTCCGGCACGTTCCCACTGGCGATTTCCTGCGCAAGGCCCTCGACGATCGCCGTCTTGCCGACCCCGGCTTCGCCTAACAATACCGGGTTGTTCTTCGTCCGGCGGCAAAGCACCTGGATGACGCGCTCGATCTCGTTATGCCGGCCGATGACCGGGTCGAGCTCGCTCTTCTTCGCGAGATCGGTCAGGTCGCGGCCAAACGCGCGAAGAGCCGGCGTCTTGACGTCTTTTTTGGACGTTTCGCCCGGCGCGCCCAGCTCTGGATCGTTTTCCGGCGGGGTGAAATTTGGATCGAGTTCCTTCAGGATTTCGTTGCGCGTCCGCTCGATATCGACCTCGAGGCTTTTCAAGACGCGGGCGGCGACACCTTCGCCTTCGCGGAGCAGGCCGAGCAGGATGTGCTCCGTGCCAACGTAGGAATGATTGAGCGCGCGCGCTTCCTTGCCGGCCAGCGCGAGCACTTTTTTCACCCGAGGAGTGTAGGGAATGTTGCCGACCATTTTCGTCTCGGGGCCGGAGCCGACTTGTTTTTCGACTTCCATCCGCACGGTTTCGAGATCGAGCCCCATTTTCTGGAGCACATTGACCGCGACGCCCTGGCCGAGCTTGATCAGACCGAGCAGGAGATGCTCCGTCCCGACGTAATTGTGGTTGAAGCGGTCCGCTTCTTTACGGGCCAGCGCGAGGACTTGCTGCGCCCGAGGAGTAAAATTATTCATTATGGTGAGGCTCGGAGGGCGGTTTGTCGGCGGGCTCCCGCGCCACTTTACCCATATCAGGTTTAGGAAAGAGTTTCAAACGATCGCGGATGATTTGGGCGCGCAGGAAGTCGCGTTCTTCGGCGTTGAGCTTCTGTTGCGAGGTCTTTTGCAGGTGCGCCGGCTGGGTTTCAATGAAGAGCTCATCAACCGGCAACCGCCGGTCTTCCGGGAATGCACCGAGATCCACGCCGAGTTTCATGACCGATAGCAAATTAAGCGCCTCCTTCGAGGTCATCGCATGAGCATAAGTGAGCACACCGTATGCCCGGCCGATCTGATCCCAGAGCGTATCGGACTTTTTCTGGATCAACATCTGACGCGCATCGTGTTCTTTTTCGATGATTGTCTCGATCACCTTGGTCAGGCGGGCGATGATTTCGTCCTCTTTTTCGCCGAGCGTCGTTTGGTTCGAGATCTGGAAAAGGTTGCCCATCGCCTCGGTGCCTTCGCCGTAGAGCCCGCGGACGGCGAGACCGATCTTGTTTACCGCCTGGATGACTTGATTGATCAGGTCGCTCAGGACGAGGCCCGGCAAATGAAGCATCGCCGAGGCGCGCATGCCGGTGCCGACGTTGGTCGGGCAGGCGGTCAGGTAACCGAGACGCTGATCGTAGGCGATGTCGAGTTTGGATTCCAGCGTGCTGTCGACTTTATCGACCAGCTTAAAGGCGTTTTTCAATTGCAGCCCGGAACGGATCGATTGCATCCGCAAATGATCCTCTTCGTTGATCATGATGCTGAGCGTTTGCTTGCGATTCATGACGACCGCGCTGCCGATGCTTTTCGCGGCATGCTCGCGGCTGATGAGATGACGCTCGACGAGCACTTGTTTCTCGAGCGCGGAAAGATCCTGGAGCAACTCTGCGAACGAATCCTGCATCTCCGGCAACTCTTCGACGCGCGGTTTGATCTGGTCGAGAATCTGGCTGCGCTCGGCTTTTTTCGCCCAGCCGGGAAAGGCCCGGTGGCGCAGATTCCGCGCCAGCCGCACCCGGCTGCTGACCACGATCTGGTGGTGCGGACCCTCGCCGCGGACCCACTCGCCGGCGCTCGACATGACTTGGGAGAACTTCATTCGGTCAACTCGCCATTTCGTGTTCGAGCTTCTTGATCTGGTCGCGCAAGGTCGCCGCGGTTTCGTAGTTCTCTTCCGCGACGGCTTTGTCCAGATGGTCGTTGAGGGCGCGCATCTTGTCGGTCAATTTCATCTGGCGCGAGGCGCGTTCCGGCAACTTGCCGACATGCTCGGTCCCCTTGTGCATCGCCTTGAGCAGCGTCCCCAGACCTTCCGAAAATGTTTCGTAACAGGCGCTGCAACCGAGCCGCCCGGTCTTCTTGAAATCCGCCTGGGTGAAACCACAAACCGGGCATTTCTGGGTCGGCGCGCCCTTCTCGATCTCCTCGGCAGCGCCAATCCCTAACAATAAATCGGCGAGGGCAAAACCGGTTGGATCCTGCACCCCCTTCTCCTTCGAGCAAGCATCGCAGAGGTTCACCTTCTGCATTTTGCCCTCGAGAATCTGGGTCAGAAAAACCGTCGCATCATTACATTTACAAACGTCGCACAGCATGGCTGATCAATTAGACCACAAACTGGTGGGAAAATTCAACCGGCAGCCCGGGGGCGGCGCCTTTTCGTCTCCTGCCCGACGCGCGCCCGTTCACTCCGGAAAAATCGGCGTCCCGGTTTCGCGTGTCAATTCACGGAAGCGCGCGATCGTGCGCAGGGTGATCGCGCCGGGCTTCCCGTTCCCGATGGTGCGGCCATCGACTTTGATCATCGGGATGACCTCCGCCGCCGTTCCGGTGAGGAAGGCTTCGTCGGCGATGTAGAGATCGTGGCGCGTCACCTCGGGCTCGGAAATTTTGATCCCGAATTCCGCGGCGATGTCGAAGACCACCGAGCGCGTGATGCCGCGCAGCGCACCGGCGGAAATCGGCGGCGTCATGATCTGGCCGCGCTTGACGAGGAAGACGTTATCCGCGGTGCACTCGGCGACATTGCCGGCGTCATTCAGCATGAGGGCTTCGTCGGCGTTAGCGAGGTTCGCCTCGATCCGGGCGAGGACGTTGTTCAGGTAATTCAGCGACTTGATCGCGGGATTCAAGGTCGCCGGTCCCATCCGCCGGGTCGGTACCGTGACCACAGTCAGGCCGCTGCGATAAATCTCCTCGGGATACAGCGCGATCGTCGAGGCGATGATGATCACGCTGGGCCGCTTACAATGGATCGGGTTGAGGCCGAGGTTGCCGACGCCGCGGGTCACGATCAAGCGGACGTAACCGTCGCGCAGACCATTTTGCCGGATGGTTTCGAGCAGCGCCTCATCCATCTCCGAGCGCGACATCGGGATATCGATGCAGATGGAGCCGGCTGATTCCCAGAGTCGGTCCAGGTGTTCCTCCATGCGAAAGACGCGGCCGTTGTAAAAGCGAATGCCTTCAAAAACGCCATCGCCGTAGAGCAGGCCGTGATCGAAAACCGAGACCTTGGCGTCGGCCTGGTCGAAAAATTCGCCATCGATATAGATCTGCAGAGATTTCGTGGCCGAAGTTTTCACCGCGGCTTTCTGCGCGGAATCGGATTTCATCGGGAGCGTCGCGACGGCGGTGGCTACAGCGTCTTTGGTTAGCATGAAAAAACTTCCGGTCATTCGGAAGCCAATTCAAGCGGAGAATCGGTCCTGGAGGGCAAGCAAGCCGTCGACGATCCGCAGCGTGCGGTCGCCGCGCCGCGCGAGGTTGTTGTCGTGCGTCACGACGACGAGCGTTTTCTGGCGTTCCTGCGCCAGGCCGAGCAGGAGGTCCATGATCGCGTCGCCCGTCTTGGAGTCGAGGTTGCCGGTCGGTTCATCGGCGAAAATGATGTCGGGATCGTTCGTTAGGGCGCGGGCGATCGCGACCCGCTGCTGTTCGCCGCCGGAGAGCTCCGGCGGGAGATGGTTCTCCCGGTCGGCCAGCCCGACCGCCGCCAGACTTTTCGCGCAGGCTTCTTTCGCGGCGCGATGACCGATCATTCCCGGGAGCATGACATTCTCCAGCGCGGTCAATTCCGGGAGGAGAAAATAGCCTTGGAAAACAAAACCCATCTTCTGGTTGCGGAGTTTGGCCAGGGCCGATTCGCCCCCGCGATAAAGCTTCTGGCCCTCAAACTCCACTTCGCCCGATTCCGGCCGCTCGAGCCCGGCCAGGGTGTAAAGCAGGGTCGTCTTCCCCGCGCCCGAGGCGCCGCAAAGGAAGATCGACTCGCCGTGCTGGACCTCCAGAGAAACTCCCCGCAGCACCTCGATCCGGCGCCGGCCGATCTGGAAAGAGCGGCGCAGGTCGCGCGCGACAAGTTGTGGAGGCGGCATCGGGCAGCATCATTGGCCAACTCGGCGATGGCCGCAAGGGAGAGGCGCGCATCGAGCAACCATCGACGCGCAAAGGCGGCTCCCACATTTTGAAGAATCAAAATCGCCGCGCGGCGAATTCTGTTAACAGACTTTCGTTAGGCCAAACCGAGCGTCACCAAGGTCGGCTCGTCGACCGCGGAAGTGACCTCCAAACCGTTATCCCGCTGAAAAGCCACCAAGGCGGCGCGCGTCTGCGGCCCGATCAAGCCGTCGATCGGGCCGTCATAATATCCCTGGTCGCGGAGAGCCAATTGCACGTTTTCGAGCACCTGGCCGGGGGCGAGATCGTTGTAGCCGTAGATCGGCTCATCGTAGGAGTAACTGTTGTAGAGCGGGCTATAGCCATAGGCCGGATACCAATACCCGGCGTCCCAATAAAAGTAGCCGCCGCCGAAGAAGACGAAAGTCGTGTGGTAATGACTCCTCCACCAGTTGCGATCGTGCGGCACGCGGCTGACGCGGCTCCGCGCGACGGTGAAGCTGTTACGATCAAAGCTGCCGTTGCCGCGATTCCGTCGCGCCGACACTTGCGAATTCGTCCGGCCACGGTTGACGGCTTGGTTCCGATTGTTCGCCTGGTTCACCACCGGCGTGCGCGGGCGATTCCGTCCGGCGAAATCCGCCTCGCTTCGCGCCGTCTGGTGCTGCACCGGGGCCACCGTGCGCGGCGTCCGCGCCACCGTGCGTTGGACCGGCGCCACTCTGCGCTGCGTCTGTTGGACCGGTTGCCGCACGGCCTGCTGGGGGCGGTGCGCGGCGGCGGCTTGGACCTGGTGTTTACGCTTCTTGAGATTGTCGTTGTCGTTATCGGCCCGCACCACCTGCGCCAGGGGCAGGGAGAGGATGACCGCTAAGAAGAGGAGTTTTTTCATAATTTGTTGCCTTGTGGATTCGACTCGTTCGACCCGGGGTTTATTCAAAGACGAGATGATCGATGGCACACTCGTGGTTCCAGTGTTGCGGCAAAAGCAGCCGCCGCGTGGAGGATTTCCTCCACGCGGCGCAGCGCATCCAATCGAACGTCGTTAGGCCAAGCCGAGCGTGACCAGCGTAGGCTCATCCACTGCGGAGGTCACAACCAGGCCGTGGCTCTTCTGGTAACGGGCCAGCGCGGCGCGCGTTTGCGGGCCAATCAGGCCGTCGATCGCGCCGCGGTAGTAGCCCTGATCGCGCAAGGCCACCTGGACATTCTCGATCACCTGGCCGGGGGCGTAATTGTTATACCCGTAGATCGGACCATCATAGGGGTAGGTCGAATAATACGGATCGTAGCCGAAGGCCGGATACCAGTATCCGCCCCACCAATAGTAATAGCCGCCGCCGAAGAGGACGAAACGGGTGTGCGGAAAACGCGCGATCCACCAGGCACGGCCATGCCGGATGCGGATGACATTCCGGTTGGCGACCGCGAAGCTATTGCGATCGAAATGATGGACCGCGGCGGCCCGTTCTTGCACTCGAGGACGCCGTCTGCGGGCGGGATCCGCCTGGGCGCCCTGTGTCAGCGCCAAGGCCAGGATGACAAATCCAAGTATTAATCTTTTCATAATAAAGACTCCTTCTTTTCTGACTTAGACATTCCGGGCACGCCAATTATTCAAACACCTCGGACGCAGCGTTAATTCCCTCCGACCCACCGAGTTGGCGGATGGCTTCGAAGAGAACGATGGCCACGGCGGTGGCCAGATTGAGACTGCGCGTCCCGTGCATCGGGATAGTCAACAGGTGGTCGGCGTTCGCCTGCAGGAGCGCTTCGGGAAGGCCCTTGGTCTCGCGTCCGAAAACCAGAAAATCGCCGAGCTGAAACTTGATCGCGTGATAAGGGCGGGGCGATTTCGTGGTCAGGTAAAAATAGCGCGCGCCCGGATCCTGCGCCGCTTGCAGTTCACCGAATGAATTCCAAAATCGGACGTCGACCTCCGCCCAATAATCGAGGCCGGCCCGCTTCAAGGTGCGATCGTCGGTCGAGAAACCGAGTGGCCTAACGAGATGCAGGATCGAGCGCGTCGCGAGGCAGAGCCGTCCGATGTTGCCGGTATTCGGCGGAATCTCCGGCTCGACCAGGACGACGTTAAACATCTGCTTTGTAGCGGTGCTCTAAGAGCGCCGATTCCCGGTCGCGGCGGAGATTCGGCGGTCATAGACCGCCGCTACAACTACAACTTCGAAGCGACGAATTTCTCCAGCTTCACGATATCCGCCGCGAACTTGCGGATGCCTTCCGCAGTTTTTTCCGTCGCCATCGCGTTATCGTTGAAGAGATAGCGGAACTTCTTCTCGTCCATCTCCAGTCGTTCGAGGGCCGCATCCTTCGATCGATTCGGACCAATCTTGCGCTCGATCGGCTCGTAGGAATGACTCAGTTTGTCGAGAAGATCGGGACTGATCGTGAGCAAATCGCAACCGGCCAGTTCGAGAATCTGGCTCACGTTGCGGAAGCTCGCGCCCATCACTTCGGTCTTGTAGCCGAACTTCTTGTAGTAGGTGTAAATCTCCTTCACCGATTGCACTCCCGGATCCTCCGCGCCCGTGTACTCGCGTTTGTTCGCCGCCTTGTACCAATCGTAAATCCGGCCGACGAAGGGCGAGATGAGTTCAATGCCGGCTTCTGCGCAACGCACGGCCTGGGGCAATGAAAACATCAATGTCAGGTTGCAATTGATGCCTTCCTTTTCCAACACTTCGCCCGCGGCGATCCCTTCCCAGGTCGAGGCGATCTTGATCAGGATGCGCTCCTTCGGGATGCCGCGTTTTTCATAGAGTTTGATCAACTGGCGGCCTTTGTTGATCGAGCCTTCCACGTCGAAGGAAAGCCGCGCGTCCGTCTCGGTCGAAACGCGGCCGGGCACGATGTCGAGAATTTCGCAGCCAAACTGCACGAGCAAATGATCGATCACATCTTCGATCTGGGCCGCCCCGCTCAGGCCGGAATTTTTCTGATCCGCCAGGACCTTGTCGAGAAGATGAAAATACTGCTCGTTCTGCGTCGCCGCGTAAATGAGACTCGGGTTCGTGGTCGCGTCCCGCGGCTGGAATTCGCTGATCGATTCGAAATCCCCCGTGTCGGCGACGACGACCGTGATTTTTTTCAATTGCTCGAGCTGGCTGAGCTTGGTTTTTTCTTCTTCGGCGACGGCAGTACTCATGTCGTAAAATTACGGCCCAACGCGGCACATCACAATCTCAAAGTCGCGCACACCGGCGATTGTCAGGCGGCGTTTTCCCGCTACACTCGGCGCGCGATCATGACCACTGCGCCGCCCGAATTGCTCATCGAAGCCGGCCACACCGAGCGCAATTACTGGCGCGACCTCTTCCGCTATCGCGAGCTGTTTTATTTCCTCGCCTGGCGCGATGTGCTTGTGCGCTACAAGCAAACCGTCATCGGCATTCTCTGGGCGGTGATCCGACCGCTGCTCACGATGACCGTCTTTACTTTCGTCTTCAGCTGCATCGCGAAGCTGCCTTCCGGCGGCATCCCCTATCCCGTGATGGTCTTAGCCGCGATGTTGCCCTGGCAACTCTTCGCCACCTCGCTCAGCGAAGGCAGCGGCAGCCTCATCAACAACGCCAATCTCATCTCGAAAGTCTATTTCCCGCGCCTCATCGTGCCGGCCAGCGCGGTCATCGTTTCGTTCGTTGATTTCGCGATCTCGATGGTCCTGCTCGGCGTGCTCATGGCGATCTACCACGTCTGGCCGGGCTGGCCGGTGCTCATGCTGCCGGTCTTTACTGTTCTCGCGCTCCTCGCCTCGGCTGGCGCGGGTATCTGGCTCGCTGCCTTGAATCTGAAATACCGCGACTTCCGTTACGTCGTGCCCTTCATCGTTCAGTTCGGCCTCTATGTTTCACCGGTCGGTTTCAGCAGCGCGATCGTCCCGGAAAAATGGCGAACCCTTTACGCCTTTAACCCGATGGTCGGCGTAATCGACGGCTTCCGCTGGGCAATTTCTAACGGTCGCAGCGCCTTCCCCCAGCAGAGCCTGCTCCTCTCGCTCATCACAATTGCCATTCTCCTCGTCAGCGGCATTTGGTATTTTCGCAAAACGGAACGGACCTTTGCGGACGTGATCTGACGATCGGTCAGTTTCGCCGCTCTCGCGCCCGTGAACTCTTCCACTCCGCTTCTTTCGTTCTGCATTCCGACCCGCAACCGGGCCGAATTTCTGCGCGAATTGCTCGAGAGCATCGCGCCACAGGCAACGCCGGAAGTGGAGGTGGTGATCTCGGATGACGGCTCGACCGATGATACCAGGATGGTGATCGAGTCTTTCCGCACCCGTCTTCCACAACTTTCCGCCCACCGGGTCGATCCGCCGCTGCGCTACGATCGCAACTTGCTCCACGTCGTCTCCATGGCGCGCGGCAAATATTGCTGGCTCTTCGGCGACGACGACCGGCTGGAGCCGGGCGGCCTCGCCGCGGTCCTGGAGGCGCTCGAGGCCGAACCAGACCTGACCGGCCTAACGACCGACCGCGTTTCCTACGACAGCGCGCTGGCCCACCGGCTTCCGGTGCGCGCCTTGAAGCAGCAGCAGAGCGCGCTTTTCCGCGATGCCGATGAAGCTTTCCTCCGATTGCTCGACCGACTGGGCTTTCTCTCCTGCCAAATCGTCAACCGCGCCATCTGGAACGAAATCGTCAGGCGGGAAAACCTGGAACCGTATTTCACCGGCTATGTGCAGCTCTATGTCATCGCCCGCATGCTCGTGCAGGCCCCGCGCTGGCAGTTCCTCGCCCAACCCAGCGTCGCCTTTCGCGCCGACAACGATTCCTTCCGCGCCCTCGGGCAGTTCGGCCGTTTGCAGATGGATGTCTGCGGTTACGAGACGATCGTGGGCAACGTCTTCGGTCGGGACTCGCGGCTTTATCACGAGGCCATGGCCGAGGTCGCTCGCACTCATGCGCGACACCACATCGTAACGGCGAAGCGCGCCGGCGCCCCGCTCTCGTTTTTTCGGCAGGCGCTCGGGCTTTGCGTGCAACACTACGGGCGCTACGCCAGCTTTTGGCTGCATACTTTTCCTGTCCTCATCATGCCGCGATCGATCATGCTCTTCATGCGAAGCTGGTATCAACGTTTACGCCCCTAGCAGATGGACAAGGCCATCGTGGGTGTTTGCTGCGATGCGCGGCAACGACGCATTCTTGAAGTCACCTTTCCGTCCTGGCGCGAGTACGGAAAACGGCACGGCTTGCCCGTGATCGTTCTGGAGCGTTCCCATGCGGGCGAGGATTTCTATTGGAACAAGCACCTGCTCTACCGCGTCCCGGAGCTGCGCGCGGCGCAGCGACTCCTCTTTCTCGACAACGACGTCTTCGTGAATCCAAACGCCGGGCCCCTGCTCGAAGAGTGGGATTCGCCGTTGATCGGTGCCACCGCGGAGAGCACGCAGGCCGGCTGGTCGCCAGAATTCATCGCTCGCTATTACGCTGAGTATGCGGTCGATCAGTCTTCGCCGGTGCCGGACCTGCAAATCATCAACACCGGCGTGCTCGTGATCCCGCGCGAACAGGCCGAATTTCTCGAGTGCGTCTACCAGCGCTGGCGAGAGCGAAAGAACGCTCGGGAGAAGTCGGCGGCGAAGTCGAGAGACCCGTTCGTTCACGCCGCCGATCAGCCGCACGTTTCCTACGCCCTCCAGGCGGAACACCGCTCGAAAGACTTCGGCCCGTGCTCCAACACCCTCTGGTGGCATTGGTATCGTCAACATATTAGTTCCCGACAAATGCCCTTTCTTCTCCGTTCCAAGGCGGCTGCCCTAACGAGCGGCCGGATCCCGAGAAAGCTTTGGCGCGCTCTCTTTCGTCGGGAGCGCGCCACTTTCGCTCGCGGGCTGGCGAGCGCCGATTTCCTGCATGTAGCCGGCAGCAAGTCTTCGCTTTTTCTCGGGGAGGGCTGCTGCCAGTGACCGCGATGTGGCTCACGCGGCTGCGAGTGCAGCTCAAGAATGTGCTTCCCAGAGAATCGCTGCCGTATCGTCTGGGGCATCACTGCTATCAATTATTGGTCAGGGTTCAGAATGTGTTCCTCCGCCAAGATCCTCCGCGCGAGATCTCGGACAACTCGATCTTCATCCGCGAAGAAGAGATGTCGATGTGCTCGATTTTCCCCAAAGAAATTCTCGACCTGACGATCGAGCTTTTCCGTCCACGGTCGGTTCTGGATGTCGGCTGCGGGACTGGGATCAGCCTCGACTACTTCAAGAACAAAGGAATTTCCGTCCGCGGTTTGGAAGGTTCGGCGTTGGCCATTTCCAAAGCGCGCAACGCCCCGCTGATCCGACAGCATGATCTGAACGAACCCATCAATCTCGAAGAACGCTTCGACCTGGTTTGGTGTTTCGAGGTCGCCGAGCACATTCACCCGAATTACGTCGGAGCGCTGCTGGCCACCCTGACGAATCACGCCGACCGCATCGTTCTCTCCGCCGCGCGGCCCGGCCAAGGCGGCCTGGGTCACTTGAACGAGCAACCTCCCGATTACTGGATAGGGCGGATGAAAGAGCACGGCTTCGCGCTCGGCCACGAGACCGACAGATATCGCGAACTGCCGGACCACTTCGCAGAAAACATCCTCGTATTTGAGCGCTTCAGGGCTTGAAGCGACGCCCTTCATTGCCGGGGCTCGGTTTCTGCGCGACGACTAGGAACTGATTCCCGAAGAGTGGCCACAATCCAGGCATCGCGAGGTAGATCTTTATAAGACTCTGAGGATACTCGCGCGCTTTCACCATTGTGTAGGGCAGGAAACGATCCACACTTTTGATGACTTCGAAGCCGCGGTTCGTTAATCCTTCGCCGAGCGAAACCTCGGTGAGGGGTAGATGATGATCCCAGAAATCCCAATACGCGCCGGGGAGATACCGGACGTTGGGTCCCAGCGCAATCAACCGGCCCCCGTGGGCGAGGCCACGGAAAATCTCATCCAAGGTTCGTCCGAGAGACGCCTTGTCGGGCAGATGCTCGAAGAAATTGCTGGTGAAAACGACGTTCAAAGACTCCGGTTCCACCTGCCAGCGCGTCGCACAATCCTGGTGGAGAAACTGGACCGACGAATCCAAATGGCGCTGCGCATCTGGATTCAAGTCCATCGCTAATTTCTTCGCGCACCTGACTTCGTTAATAAACTCTCCGTAACCGCAGCCGAGGTCCAAAACGGTGTCGGTGGATTTAACGAATTTCTGAAAAAACGCCCGGACAAGAACTTGCCAGACGCGCTTTCGGTAGGCGGCGGTTCCGGCGAACCGCGCTTCATAGATTCTCTGCAAATCGGCACCGCTATGCGCGCTCATACTTTGCGGTAGTCTCCGCGGCTGAAATACTTTTCCAGCCAGATGTAGAGGCAGATGAAAAGATATCGACTCCCCATTTCCCTGAGTTTCAATTTCGCTGCGCCATGACGACGATTCCGCCACGTGATAGGGATGACCGTCCAGGAATAGCCGCGCACGATCGCTTTCAGGGGCAGTTCCACGGTGAGATTGAAATGAGGCGCGATCAAGGGCCGGCTACCGTCGATCGCGGTCCGTCGATACGCTTTGAAGGCATTCGTCGTGTCGTTCAGCTTGACGTTGAAGAGCAGCCGCAAGAACAGATTGGCCAGCCGATTAAGGATAAGTTTCGCGCGCGGATAATCGATCACGCCACCGCCCCGCATGAAACGACTGCCAAACACGCAGTCGTATCCTTCATTCAGCTTCTCCCAGTATCGGACCACGTCGCGGCAATCGTCTGATTCGTCGGCCATCATGATCACCACCGCGTCGCCGACGCTGTGATCCAACCCTTGGATCACCGCCCGTCCAAATCCGTAGTTTGGATGGTTTTGGACGGGCCGAACCTCGGGGAATCGCTCTGCGAGGTTGGTCGAAATCTTCCAAGTTCCATCGGTGCTTCCGTCGTCCACGACAACGATTTCATGCGGCACTCCACGCAGAGAAAGTTCCACGTGGAGATGCTCAACGGTGGAGGCGATGCAGTCTTGTTCATCGCGCGCCGGGATGACGACGGACAACAACGTGAGCGGTTGCGCGCTGATCCCGTCGGTCATGGATTGGAGATTTCAAGCCAGTCGGGATGGCGCTCGGCGTGGTCGGCTATTTCCGCAAAAATATCGGGCAGCGGCGTCTCAACTTTCCAATCCCATTCCACCTCCGCGCGCCGCGAATCAAGCACCATCCACGGCACATCAAAGGGCCGTGGCTGCGAATCCGATCCCACCTCCATGGGCCCGAAACGTTCCGCGCACCATCGGCTTAACTGTGCCAGAGAAATGCTGTTCTTGATCCCGCCACTTACGTTGCAGACCCGATGCAACGCTGTGGGAGTGGCCATTTGCTTTTGCAACAACGGAACAAGATCGCGTGGGTGCAGGCAATCGCGCACCTGGCGCCCGCGACCGTCGAATCCGATATACTGAAGCGGGCGCCGCCTCAGCCAGGAGTTGATCCAGAAACTGAAGATGCCTTGATCCGCGCGCCCGAATTGCCCTGCCCCCGCGAGCACTCCGCAGAGATTGATCCAAACCGGAAAATCGAAAGTGTCTCCATATTCGAGGGCCAATAACTCCGAGGCGAGCTTCGTGCAGCCGTAGAGCGACAAGGGCGGCGTGGTGGAAAACTCTTCGGAAATCCCCGCCCCGGACAGGCCCGGCCGCGCGCTCGCGCTAAAATCAGGACGGAAGCCGTTGCCCTCGACCGCCACCTTCATCTCCGCCAACGGCTTGATCGAATAAATGCGGCTTGTGCTCAGCAGAATGAAGCCTGTTCGCCGTGCCTTGCAGAATTCCAGAAGATTGACCGTTCCCGCGAGGTTGTGGTCGACGAGCTGCCGGCTGCTGGTGCGGCCATCCACGCCCGCGAGGACGCTCGGATTGGCCGCGGCGTCGATCACCCAATCCGCCGCCGGCAGGGCATCCATGTCGCTCGCATGGCGCATGTCGGCATGCCGCATTGCGATTCCTGCCTCCGCCAGTCTCGGTCGATTTCGTTCGCTGCCGGGCCGAATAAGATTATCGAAGCCAAAAATTTCCGCGTCGGGAACGACCTCGCGGAGTCGCAGGGCGATCGTGCTCCCCACAAATCCGCAGATGCCTGTGATCAAAATTCGCATTAAAGGTGGAATCCGTTCATTCTTTACGAGGCCGACGTGATACCGCCTGATCCTCTCATAATTTGGAAGCCTTGAGGATTAATTCTCTCCACAACAAACAATCGGAAGGTTCGGATCGAACCTCAGATATTTCCGATTGCCCGGAGAGTAAGCGCAGACGAAAACCTCCGGCAGCCGTTCCATTTGCTCCAGGTGATAGCCGCCAATACTCGTCAGCCATGAATCGCAGCCGTTTCGACCTCGAAACGTGGCCACCGCGTGAGCGGCTGAAGGAGCGCAGCTTCGACCTTAGTCACGAGACCGACAGATATCGCGAACTGCCGGACCACTTCGCAGAAAACATCCTGGTTTTTGAAAGGATCGATGGGCCTCGATAGCGACGGAACCAAATTTCTCTTCGCCGCTCAGGCGGGCGGGGTTTCTTTTCAAAGCACCGCAATGCTGGGGCGGCAGAGTTTCTTTCCCGCTGCGGGTCCACTGCAAAAACTTCTCGATCTTCGCAAACCGGGATTGTCAGCGGCCCAGTTCCTTGCCGACTCGGAAGGCTACGCGGAACAGCTGTTCAAATTTTTCGGCGCCGAAGAAGTCGTCGCGCTCGATAACTCTGATTACGAAGGCGCTGCGATCGTCACGGATTTAAATATGCCGATCGCCGCGTCGCTAAAAAACCGGTTCACCGCAGTCTTCGACGGCGGCTGTCTTGAACACGTTTTCAATTTTCACCAGGCGATCAAGAACAGCATGGAGATGTTGCGCGTCGGGGGCCACTTCCTCGCCATCACCCCGGCAAATAACTTTTGCGGGCATGGCTTCTACCAATTCAGTCCCGAACTTTTCTTTCGCGTTTTTTCAGAACCAAACGGCTTTGCGATGCGCGCCATCCTCACAAAGGAGAAAGAGCGCTGGTTTCGCGTCATCGATCCGGAGGTTTTCCGCGGTCGGGTGGAAATACAAAACAACCGGCCCACCTATCTGTTTGTCCTGGCAAAGAAACTCGAAACTCGGGAAGTCTTCCTGCAATCGCCGCAGCAAAGCGATTACGCGCGGCAGTGGGAGGGGAAGGCAAAGAGGAACATGGCGCCGCCTGTCGCCGCGCCATCTTTTTCGGCAAAAGTGCGGGCGATTCTTCCCACGAAATGGAAGGAAGCCTTGCGACCTTTTGCCGCCAACATCTCCATCCAGCATCGTTATCCGTGTTATCAACCAATCGACGAGCGGACCCTGCTGAGGGGTGAATTCACGATCGATTGATCCTGGGAAATGAACTCGTTCCATCTCGTTAGGCGAAAGTTGGCAACGGTCGCCGCCACCGTGCGAGCCTGCTCTAATTGGCCGGCCGTGGCGCGGGCGAGGCTCGATGCGTCGGTCACGCTGGAGGCGCTGCGATTTCGCAACGGTCTCCAGCTACGACCAATGCAGCCGTTGCAGCGCACCTGGGGCGAAATCTTCGAGCCTGCCATCGCGGATGTGTATGGAATTCGCGTCTGCGAGCCCGACCTGATCGTCGATGTCGGCGCTAATATTGGCGCGTTTGCCTGTCTCGCCGGGCATACGCACCCGCGCGCGCAGGTCCATGCCTTTGAACCATCGGCGACCCACGCGGATTTGCTGGAAGCAAACGTCGCGCTCAATTGCCTAACGAACGTCACCCTGCACCGTGCGCCGGTGACGAAGAATGGGCGGGAAGTGATCTTCAGTGAGCTGGGCGCGGGCGGCGCGTCCGGGATCATTTTGCACGAGAATGGCCGGGCGGTTCCGATGCAGAGTGTCTCGCTTGACTGCTTGGACTTCTCAGGAAGACAATCCGCGTTTCTCAAACTCGACTGTGAAGGTGCAGAAGGCGAAATCATCGAGTGGATCTGCGCGAATCTTACTCTCTTGCCGCCGCGCATCGAGCTGGCCTGCGAGTATCACCACTGGTGCCCGATCCCGAGCGATCAACTCTTGATGATGCTCCGCACACACGGATTCCAAGCCGAGCCGCGCACTCTTTTTGACGAATCCTATCTGTTCGCCAGCCGAGGATAGGAAGAGAACGAACGTGACTCCAAAGTTTCAAAATTTCGAAAGCCTCGCGCTGTGCCCGGGTTGCGGCAGCGCCAGCATCGGGAAGGCGATCGAGCCAGATATCGGGCAATGCTCCAACTGCCGGCTCTATTTCCGCAACCCGCGCCCGACGCAGGCCGAGATTGCGCGCTCTTACAATACTGGCGGAACTTTCGAGGCGTGGCAGGCGGAAGAACCGGCTCGCTCCATGATGTGGGAGCGGCGCCTCGCCCTCATCCAGCGTTACGCCTCAAGCGGGCGACTGCTCGATGTCGGAACTGGCGATGGCCGCTTTCTCGCCACGGCGCAACAAGCCGGTTACGAAGTCACCGGGACGGAGGTGTCCGAAGCTGGCGCCAGTTATGCCCGGCAGCGTGGCTTTGAGGCTCATCTGGGGCAAATCACCGATCTCGCCCTGCCGCCGGAGAGTTTCGATCTGGCCACGATCTGGCACGTGTTGGAGCATGTGCCCGATCCGGGCGCCGTCCTGCGCAAAGTGCACTCCCTGCTCAGTCCCGGTGGCATCCTGGCGGTGGCTGTGCCTAACGAAGAAAACTTTTTCATCCGGCGACGCCTGGGCATGGCGAAAAGCAGCCCGTTCGATCCGCTCACCTTCGGGGGCGAGATCCACCTCACTTACTTCCGGCCGGCGACGTTTCGCTCCACGCTTCGCGCTGCGGCATTCGAGGTGCTGGAGTTTGGCGTGGACGATATCTATCACGTGCGCGACCTGAAGATGCGCCTGAAGCTCCCGTTCCAACAGGCGTTGGCAGGCACCCTGAACTGGCATTTTGCGGTCGCGATGTATGCGGTCTGCCGGCGAAAATGAACAGTCATCGCGCACTGGCCAATAGCTCGTCGATGGCCGATTTCAGCGCGCAGCAACCAGCACGAATCTCCCCGCTCCGATGATGACCCTGCTCCAGCGAATCGCCACCCGCATCTACGGCTCGGCCGTGGCCTGGTCCTTCGTTTTCACGGCCATCCGCGCCGGCGGCAACCTGCTCGTGCTGCCGTTAATGCTGCACAAGCTCACGCCCGAAGATCTCGGTCTTTGGTATGTCTTTCTTTCGCTCGGAGGGCTGGCCAGCCTGGTCGATTTCGGTTTCTATCCCACGATGTCGCGGGTCACCGCTTATCTCTGGGCTGGCGCGGAGGAAATCCACGAGACCGGCGTTCCTCCAGTCCCTCTCGCGGGCGATTCACCGCCGTCGCCCAACTATCGGCTCCTCGCCGATCTCGTGAAAACGATGCAAATTTATTACCGCGGGATCGGCCTCCTGATCACCGCGGTAATGGGGGTTGCGGGAACGATCTGGATCGTCCAAAAGGCGGCGCACCTGCCCGACGCACACCTGGTGCTGTGGGCGTGGCTGCTGTTTCTCGCTGGCATCTTTGTCAATATCACCAGCGGGATGTGGCATCCGCTGCTCTCCGGCATCAACCAGGTCCGGCTCAATCAGCAGGTCTTTGTCTGCGGATTGATCGCCAACTACCTAACGATTGTTGTTGGGTTGCTGCTGGGCGCCGGACTTTTCGCCCCGGTCGCCGGCTTCTTTCTCATGGGCGCGATCTCGCGCGGCGCGGCGCGGCTGAAATTCAACCAGTTTACCAACGCCAAAGAGCATGCAGCGGCGGCGCGCTGGTCATCCAAGCTGTTGCGCGGACTGTGGCCCACCGCGTGGCGGACGGGCATCGTCACTTTGGGCATTTACGCCACGGTCAACCTAGGGACTCTGATTTGCTCCGCTTTTCTTGGTCTCAAGGCGGCGGCCTCTTATGGGTTGAGCATGCAACTCGTGCTCGCGGCCGTCGCGATCGCCGCCTCTTTCATCGCGGTCAAGATCCCGCTCATCGCGCAAATGCATGCGCTCGGGAAAACCCGCGAGATTGGAGGCTTGGTCTTCCCGCGGATGCGCTGGTATTGGTCCATCTATGTAGGTTTGGCTTTAATAACGATCGTTTTCGGGGACCGCGTGATCCACGGTTGGTTTCACTCGAAGACGCCGCTCCTGTCCACGCCGCTCCTTATCGGGCTCTTTGTTGTCACCGGCCTCGAAGGACATCACGGTATCTTCCGCGAACTGGCCTTGACCGCTCACCGCAACCCATTCGCCGTGCCGGTTGTCGTCTCAGGGATTTTGATCGTGCTTCTAAGTTCTCTCCTTGTCCCGAGGATTGGTCTTTGGGCACTGATCCTCGTCCCTGGAATCATTCAACTCAGTTTCAACAACTGGTGGACGGTGTTGGTGGGACTGCGATCCATGGGGAGTTCCGTGGGCGATTACCTGCGAGGCTTGCTCGGGCGCACAACCGCCGCTCCGACTCCTTCCTAACTCACGTTGCGATGGATACGCCAATCCTTTACACGACCAAGCGCTTGCTGCGGATTTTGGATAGCCGTTGGACGCGTAAGACACGATCGGTTCAATTCCGTGGAATCAGCTTCCAGTTTTACTCCACTTATTGGTGGAGCGACGTCTCGCAGACTCTCCTGGAAACAGAAATCGCTCCCTATTTCGACGCCCTCGAAAAAGACTTCGAACCTTCGATTGTCATCGACGTGGGCGCCGCGACCGGTCACTTCGCAGTTCTCGCGGCAAAGCTTTTCCCTGGCTCGAAGGTCTACGCCTTTGAGCCCTCCGAGAGACAACGAATATTGCTGGAGCGAAATGCGCGGCTAAATGGAGTCGAGAACCTGGAAATCGAGCCGTTCGGTCTCTGGAATCGCGCCGACCAGCTTGCCTTCCGAACGAACGGTGCTGAAAGTTCGTTTGAATCCGTCAGTCGATTTCGCGGGCAACTTCAGTTCCTTGAGAAGGTGTCCGTGCTATCACTTGATCAATGGGCGCGCGAGAAAAACATCTCGGGCATCGATCTAGTTAAACTGGACGCCGAAGGAGCGGAGATCGAGGTTCTCGAAGGCGCAAGCGCGGTGTTGGAGCGGGATCATCCTCACCTCCTGATCCAGGCATATCACATCCGCGAGGGAGCGCGCACGCTGGAACGATGTGCCGAGATCTTGCATGGACATCGTTACACGACTCGTGAGACTGGTGAGCAGTCGGGACTGCTGTGCGCAAAGTAAGTCGTTCAGACCCAAACAGGCAACAAGCAAGAAACATCGCAACGCGCAAGATATGAAAGGAGTGACTAAGTGACCTCAGAACACAAGGATTCGGCGGTGCTCCGTTTCCTTCCAAAGTATCTCTACGCCGTCATCTCGAGTCTTTTTCTCTTCACGATTGGAGTCTTCTCGGGCCGTCATCGGTATCTGATCTTCCGGATCGCGGAACACTTTGGGATGAAGACGCCACAAGCGCGCCAATCCATCCCGACAATTCCGCTCACTTCCGTCCTGGATTCCAAGTTGGACATCACGCTGCTCGAACCTTTGGGCGACCCAGGCAACGTCACCTTGCTGGAATTGATGGTCATCTCCTTTCTGGCGCGCCGGGCGAGGCCGCAAGCGGTCTTCGAGATAGGTACCTTTGACGGCCGAACGGCCCTGAACCTCGCCGCTAATCTTGGCCCGGAAGGCAAGGTTTACACCTTAGACCTGCCAAGCGCGGCCCTGGACGCCACCAAGTTTCCCCTGGCGGTAGGCGAGCGTTCCTTCGTCGCCAAAGCGAGTTCCGGGGCGAAGTTTGTCAACACGCCGCACGCCGCCAAGATCACACAACTCTACTGCGACTCGGCGACTTTCGACTTCTCGGCCTATGAGAATCGAATGGGTCTTGTCTTCGTAGATGGTTCGCATACGCGCGAATATCTCCAACAAGACAGCCAAACGGCGCTGCACCTGGCCGCCGATGGCGCGGTCATCCTGTGGCACGACTACCAACAGGATTGGCCAGGAGTGATCGCGGGGTTGAACGAACTCTACGAAACGAACCCGGCCTTTTCAGCCTTGCGCAAAATCGAAGGCACAACCCTGGTCATGTTGCAGCGTGAAAACTATCGTCGTTAGGCTGGATCATCTCGGCGATCTCCTGCTGACCACGCCGCTGGTGCGCGCGCTGGCCCTGGCGGGTCATGATGTGGATGTGCTCTTGCGCCAGGCTTTCGCGCCCATTTTTGATCATTCTCCTCATGTGCGGGAATGCATTTGTATCGAGCAAGTGGCGCCCGATTTCCCGCGCGGCTGGTGGCGCTTGTCCCGCTGGCTTCGCTCCCGAAATTATGACCTGATTATTCTCGCTTACGCGAAGGAGAAGCGGCTCTGTTTCGCTTCAGCCTTCAGCGGGACTCCGCGGCGGATTGCGATGTGGAGCGGCGTCTGGGGACGGCTGACTTTCCACCAATGCCTGCGGTCTGAAATTTTGACTAGCCCTCGCCCTTTCTCCCAGATTCTCCTTCGTTGCGCCGAGGCCGTGGGCGCGCCCGCGCAAGGACTGAAACCGGATCTCTTTCTTTCCGAGCCGGAGCGAGCTGCGGCGCAGGCGCTCATCCCGCCGTCGCTGGCCGGTCGCGCGCTCATCGGGATTCATCCCGGATCAGCTGGCAACGCCTGCAACTTGCCGAGCAAAATTTATGCGGATCTAGCCGCCAAAATCCTGCAGGAAACCAACTACGGCGTGGTGCTTACCGGCACGGCCGATGAAACGCCACTGCTGACGGAGTGGCCCGGAGAGGTTCTGAGTTCGGAGCGGGTCTGGAACGCAATGGGAAAGCTCAATCTCCGGCAACTGGCGGGCGTGGTGGCGGAGATGAAAGTCTATGTCTGCTCAAGTACCGGGCCGCTGCATGTGGCCAGCGCGCTGGGGACGCGAACGGTTTCGCCATTTTGTCCGGCTGTGCCCCTCAATGCCGCGATTTGGGGGAATGTCGGAGCGCTTGCGCGCGTGATTGAGCCGGCGACTTGTCCCCGAGTTTCGCCAAGCCAGACTTGCTGCGATTTTGGTGGGCAAATTTCTTCATCGCAGTTATTCGCTGAAATTCAGCGGCTGCTCCGTTCTCCGCCCTGACGATCAACCCCTCTCTTTGCTCGCGACTTGCCGCCTAACGAGTTCAGCCACGGCTTCCGGCTGCAGGAGTTCGAATGCCTGTTCCTGCGCGGGCGGGGGCACGCGCTCGAGATCCGGCGCGGCGTCGATCTCGGTTTCGCAATAGGCGCCGGTCTCAATCTTTCCGACCGCGAAGTTACGCACGAAGACCACCGGCGTCTGCACCGCGTTCGCCAAATGGCGGGGACCGGAGTCGGGGCAGAGGGTCACTGCGCATTTTCGCAGAAAGCAGGCGAGTGAAAGAAGATTGAGCTTGCCAGCGAGCAGCAGTGCCCGCAGGCCAAACTCGGTCTTCAGTTTCTCGAGCAGCTCGGCCTCGCCAGCTGTTCCGCAAAGAACCGCCTGGTGGCTTTCGTCCGCTTCGAGATAAGCCACTGTTTCGGCAAACTTGCGCGCCGGCCAGACACCGGAAGCCTGGCGACTCGTTAGGAAGCAAGCTACGACCGGCTTCTCGCCCATCCCCGCTTCGGTCCAGATTGCGTCCGCCTTTTCAGCATCTCGCGCAGCGGGGTAAACTCTCGGACGCAGCGGCCAATCGGCGGCGCGACCGGCGAGCTGAGCGACGAGATCGCGAAAGTAGGCCGGATAAGGCTGCGGATAACTAATTGGCACGGGATAGGTGGCTAGTGCGGAGAAGCCTTTGTGGATGTAGCCGACGCGGTTGGGAATCCCGCGACGCGTCACTCCGACGAGGTCGCGCCAATAGCCGCCGCTGTTGTAGCAGATCGCCACATCAACCGGGCCCAATGAGTCGAGCGATTCGACGCAGCTTTTGATAAAGGGGTTGTTCGCCAGGACCTCGGTCGCGGGCGGTTTGGCAAGGAAATGCCACTCGCACTCCGGGAAAGCTTCGACCAGAGCCGGAAGCGACGCCGTGTTGTAAAGGACATCGCCGATGTGGTGCGCGCCGACGAGGATCCCGCGGCGCCAGGAGGCCGGCGGAGTCGGGCGGCCAGGGCATGAAACCCTCGCTGCCACTTTCAAAAGCGGCGCGGCAAACTCGCTCCACCGTGCCAGGGCGAGGTTTCGTCTGTCGCGAAAGGTCGCGGGGTTGACGGGCGAAGAAGGCATCATCGCTATCATCGCGAATAAATTGCCGGACGCACTTCGACAATCTATTTTGCGCCTATGTCGTTCGAATCCGGTCGGCTATTTGGGCCACGCGTCGGGCTTTGGCTCGTGACCGCGCTCGGGCTGGTGGTCTGTGCCGCGATCGGTATGACAATGGGATCGGGCGCGCTCCCGCTTGTGATCGTGATCGCGACCATCGTTCTGGCCCTCACCTGGGTGACGCGGGCGAAGCAGCGCTGGTGGTTGCTGGTTCCGGCCGCGGGCACGCTCGGGGGCTATTTTTGGTTTGGTTTCAAGTTGTACCCGCACGAGGTGGCGCTGGCGGGCAGTCTTATTCCTCTTATTATCGCGACGGCGGTTCGCCGCAGCGGTCGGATTGAGAACCGCCCGCCTTTTCCAACGGTTCTCTATCTGCTCAGCCTTTATCTCCTGGCGCACTGGCTGGGGAGCAACATCTACAACAAACTCGACAGCGGCGGCGGCTACGGCAATGTCACCCGCGCTTACTTCAACGCCTATTGGGTCATCATCTTTCTCATCGCCTTTTGGCGCCATGGATCGACGGCATACATCCCGGCTGCTCTTTTTCTGAGCTATCTTGCGGCGGCCTTCCGGGTCATTGTTGGGCTGCTGACCTATTTCACCAACGGTTTCGCCTACATCCCGGTAATCAACTACGTCCTTCCCGGCTCGACCCACGCCCGCGGGGCCGATTTGCGTGCCTCGGGTTTGACTCTCGCCACCCTGGCAGCCTGCTACTTTTTGATCCACAAGGGCTTTTTCCGGAAGTCGTTTCATCTCCTGATCTACTTTGGCAGTTGTGTGGCCCTGCTCTTCGGCTCCGGGCGAACCGTTCTCGTCCTCGCCTGCCTCATCCCGATTTTTGCTGCATTGCTTTATCGGAGAGTGGTTCCGCTCATCTTTTCGTTACTTGCGGTGGCGACAGTTCTTGTCGTTCTAAACGCGGAGCCCACCTTGCTCGATCATGCCTCTTTCCCTGTGCAACGCTCCGCGTCGATTCTCCTGTTCGACAAAGCGCAGGCGGTCAAATACGGGCTGGCCGAATCGAGCGACGAGTGGCACGAGAACCTGCGCGCGCTCGGCTTCAAGAAATGGACCTCCTCGTGGCACAATTTTCTCTTTGGAACTGGCATTCGCCCCTATGACAACGCCATCGTCGAGACCATCGCTGGCGTGACGACGAATGAAGATTACCTCGAATCCTCGGCCAAGGTCGGCGCCTATGAATCCGGCTGGTGGACGGTGATCGCGGTGACTGGCCTCGTCGGCCTCGTCCTCTACTTGATCGTGCTGATTTATTTGTTGCGCCGTCTCCTGCCCATCCTCCTGCGCGAAAAGGTGCGAGACCATGCGCACGCTTTCGCGTTCATGGCCGTTTTCGGGATTGTCATCTGGCTTGTCCTTGGCTGGACGAACGGCGGATTCCCCAGCACCGAAATCATGTTTGGCTTCCTCGCGCTGCTCGCGATCGAGGATGCAAGACCACGGCATCAGCCGGTCGCGACGATTGAAGGTCATCGCGGGGTCGCTCTCTCGTCGGTGCGGCGGATTGTGCCTGCCGGCCGATGAAACCAGCAAAGACCGGCCGGACGGTTCTCTTCGAGCCCTGGAGCCTGGGGGACGTCTTCATCGCGGCGGCCGCGCTTCGGGAATTGACGATCCCCGCCGCGATCGCCTGCCATTCAGCGTGGCATCCTCTCGTGCGCTGCGCCTTGGCGGCGACGCCGGACCTGGAACTGATCGCGGTCGACTTGCCCTACACAACTCGAAAGCGTGCCAATCCTTTTGATGCCAGCGGCGGCACGGCCGGAAATCCAACCAGCGATATCGCCGAGGTCCTCAGTATTCGTGGCGACTTCCGCGACCTGAGCGCCGCGCGCAAACTTTTCCCCTTGGCTCGCATTCGCATGAATGGTTGGGCGCGATTCTTCGGTCGCAAAAGCTCGATCGTGAACTTTCCATACGCGCTCGGCGTCTTGCCAGTTGCGAATCGCTACCGGTCGTGGGCTAAACTCGTCGGCGTGTCCTTTCGGCAAATCGAGGCAACTTATCGCCGGCTGCAAACACAAGCTCCGAGCAACGACCGCGTCGCGATTCACGTCGGCGCGCAATGGCGCTCCAAGCAGTATCCGGATGTATCTGGTCTGCGAAACGCATTGCGCGGCCAGGGTTGGGACGTAGCCATTCTCGCTGCTCCCGGCGATCTTCTCCCGGGCAACCTGCTCGAGAACGAAATAAGCAGAGTCGCCGACGAAGCGTTGATCGAAGAGTTGCGCGCCGCCGCACACGTCATCACCAACGACTCAGGGCCGATGCACGTCGCCGCCTTTCTCGGTTGCCGTACGACCGCGCTGGTTCGCACGTCGCCGATCGAAGAATGGGCGCCGCCAGCCACACAGATCGTGCGTTCTCCGGCAACGCCGCGCGGTTATCGCCCGAATCCTCGTTACATGTCGGACGAAGTCCTGCCGGGGTGGCCCTCCGCGCAAGAGGTTTTGATCAGACTCTTGCCACCCACGGCCAAGAACGAATGTTAAAGCCTTTACTTGCGCGTTTGCACGCGCCGGTCTATCGCCGGCGTCTCAGTGTTCTGACCGAACTGATCCTGCCGCATCTCCGCGATGGCGATACGATCCTTGATGTCGGCTGCGGCGCAGGCACGCTGGGCGCGGCGCTGCATTCGCAGGCGCATGCTCGCGGAATGGATGTGCGCGTCGAGGGGCTCGAGCGCTTCCCGCGCGGAGGAGAACCCATTCCCGTCACGCCCTACGACGGCAAAAGTTTTCCTTTCGCAAATCAGAGTTTCGACCTCGTGATCGTCGCCGATGTTCTGCATCACGAAAGTCAACCGGAGGCGCTTCTCCGCGAATGCATCCGTGTCAGTAAACGCCGGGTTGCGATCAAGGACCACCAACTCTGGGGACCACTGGCAAAGATGAGGGTCAGCCTGATCGATTGGGCGGCGAATGCTCCCTACGGGGTCGAATGTCTCTATCGCTACAACACGCCTTTGCAGTGGGAGTCCGCCCTGCGCGATTTGCGGCTCACACCGGTCGCTCTTCATCGATCGATCAATCTCTACCCAGTGGGTTTCAATTTTCTTTTTGGCCGACGCCTCCAGTATCTCGCGATCTGTCGTGTTCCCTCGAGTCTCGAGGAGAACGCCGGCGCGCTCTAGACCGTGGCGGCGTAGAGGACGGCCATCGCCAGAATCCCGGCGATGTAACTGGTCCGATCGGTCAGCGCGAAGACGACCGGATCCTGCGGCACTTCGCCGCGGTTGGCTTTGAACCACAAGCGCGTGATCCAGTAGAGAAAAAGCGGACAAAGCAGGAGCAGGACGGTCGGATGCCGATAAAGCAGGCGCACTTCCGGGCTCATGACGTAGAGCACGAGCACGAGCACCGAGATCATCCCGCTGGCTACGCCGAAGGTTCCGATCGGTTCCAGGTCGCTCCGAAAATAGCCGCGCCCAGCCGTCTCGGTTCCCTCCTGCCCGCGCAGCTCGGAATAGCGTTTCACCATTGCCAGTCCAAAAAAGAAAAAAACCGAAAAGGCGAGCAACCAATCGGAAACTCCGATCCCGGTGGCGGCGCCACCGGCGAGCAAACGCAACGTGTAGAAGCAGGCGAGGACGACAACATCCAGTATGACGAGACGCTTGAACCAGGCCGAATACGCGATGTTGCTCGCGAGATAAATTCCGGCAAAGACGAGAAACGTTTTGCCGCAAGGAAAGCCGAGGCCAAGGCCGGCGAGCAGGAGAAGCAAACAAGACGCCACCGCGAGAGGAATCGAGAGCTGCCCGGAAGCCAGGACGCGCTGCCGCTTGCTCGGATGCGCGCGATCCGCCTCGAGGTCGAGCAGGTCGTTAAAAAAATAAACGCCAGACGCGAGCAGGCTGAAGGCAAGAAAAGCGATCGCCCCGAGAAGAAGCGCGCGGGTGTCGGTGATCCTGTGGGAGGTCAGCACCGGGACGAACACGAGAATGTTTTTCGCCCACTGATGCGGGCGGCAGGCCTTGGCCAGAGCGGCCATCTTCCCGGTGGTTTTTGAAAAAGCAGCTTCCACGGGAGTGATCGAGTTCACGACGGCAATGAAGCGTTTACTATCCGAGATCACAACTGCGCGCCGCGCCGCACGCCAGACTACCAGGTCGGCGCGCGAATCTCCCGCGTAGTCGAATTGACCTCGCCCAAAGCGTTCTTCCAGCAATCGAGCCTTGGCTTTCCCTTTCAGATTAACCGATCCGTTGCTTGCGATGATCTCGCTGAAAAGCGGCAAATGTTCCTGAATTTTGCGCGCGACGGATTCGTCTGCTGCCGTGACCAGGATCAGCCGCCGTCCGCGACTTTTTTCGGCGCGAAGATAGGTCACCAATTCGTCGCGATAAGGCAGTTGCGCGATGGCGTGGGCGGTTTGCCGGGCCAGTTGCTGCTTCAGATAGGCGCGGCCTCGGACGAGCCAGACCGGGAGAAGGCAGAGCGACCACGGGGAACGCTTGACCAGGAGAAGGATCGCCTCATATAGCAGATCGGTCTGAAGCAGCGTGTCGTCGAGGTCGACGCACAGCGGAGCATCCTGGAGCGCGGTAAGATCGTCGGGCATGGGTGTTGGCGCGAGATTCTGCCTCATTCCAGGCGAAGACCCAGCGTAGTTAAATCATCGTGCGAAAACAAACCTATTACTGGGCGATCGGCGCGCTTGCCTTCCTCGTCGGCGCGCTGGCGGTGACCAGCCAAAGCCTCTGGATCGACGAAGGCGCGGCGGCGCTCAAGGCGATGGAGCCGTCGTTAGGCGGCTGGTGGCATAATCTGCGGGTGGAAGGGAATTCCAACCTTCAGCTGATCGGTGAGCTTCTTTACCTCTGGGGTTTGGAAAAGATTTTTGGCTCTTCCGAGATTGCCCTGCGCGCTTCGAACATTCCGTTTTTTGCCGGCGGGGTGGGCGCGCTCGCCTGGGGGATGGGACCGCGGCGCCGCACGCAAACCGCCGCCGTGCTTCTCGCCCTAACGAATGCGTTTCTTTGGTATTACCTGAGCGAAGCGCGGCCCTACGTGGTTCTTTTCGGGTTTGCGGCGGTAACGGCGGCCTGCCTCTTCCGCCTCCTGCAAGAGCCGGAGGAATCGTTGCAATCGCCACTCTGGTTTCGCCTTTTCTGCGTTGGCCTTATCGGCCTTTGCCTAACGAGCCTGATCGCGGTGCCGTGGGCGCTGGGCGCAATCGGTGCGGTTTTTTACTTGAGGGGATGGCGCGCGGTCGGCCGATGCGCGCTTCGTTGCAAGGCATCGGCCGCCCTGTTGATGGCGTCGTTATCCGGTCTCGGTCTCTATTACCTCTGGACGTTGCAACTCGGCGCGCGCGCTTCCGATGTTGGTCGCACCGGCTGGGCAAACATCGCATTCATTTTCTACGAACTGCTCGGATTGGCCGGACTCGGCCCGGGAAGACTGGCTTTGCGGACGGAGGGAGCGGGCGAAGTCCTGGCGTTTCTGCCGATGATGATCGCCGGGACGCTGGCCGTCCTCATTTTGCTTCTAACCGGTTTCATTGCTTTAAAGGGCCGCATCGACAGGCGGTCCGTTTTGTTTTTCGCGATCGCGGTTGCGCTCCCGTTCGTCCTGGCGCTCGCCGCGGGCGCTTCCTCGCACATGCGGTTGGTCGGACGCCATCTCACGCCGCTCTTGCCGTTCCTCCTCGCCTGGGTGGCGATCGGTCTCGCCCATCTCCTTGCGGCGCCGGCGCTCTGGAAGAAATCGCTCGCCGTGCTACTCCTCGCCGTCCTCTTGCTCTCCGCCTTGGAAATCCGCCTCGCGCCCCGGCATCGGCGCGATGATTATCGCTCGGCCGCCGCGGTCGCGCGCGCGGCACTTGATTCCGGGCAACGGGTCTGCTGGCTGGCCGATCTGAGCACCGGGCTTTATTATCACGTGCCATTTGGTTCCCCGCGACTTGCCACGTCGCTCAATTTGCCGGGGCCAAATCCGCCGCCAGACGTGGTGATTCTCTCCAAACCCGACATCTACGATGCGTCCGGGGCGGTCCGCGGCTATCTCGCCGCGGAAGATTTTAAAGTGACCCGAGCCCTGCCGGCTTTTCAGATCTGGACGCGATCGCCGGTTCGTTAGGTGATTTCGAGATTTCCGGGAAGACCTGGCGAATAAAATCCTGAATCATCGCGTCGGTTTCTGCTTCGGAATGGCCGAAACGGACCAATCCCTGGGTGATATCGGCCGCCACCGTGATGTAGGCCCAGCGCTGGTTGTAGCCTTTGAAAACGCGATCCTGGATGTCCATCATCGTGCGCTCGAGATGCGACGCGGTCAGGTGATGATAGCCGACGAACCAATAGTAATTCAGGTTGTAAATCGTGACCACCTCTCCATTGCTCAGCGGCACCTGCCGAACGTCATGGAGACGGGTCACGCTGAGCTTCTGCCCGCTGGCGAGCGGGATTTGCAATTGCCTGGAATCAGCGATCGTCCAGCCTTGCGCCGGGAGGCAGCGTTCCGGGCGGTGAATGCTGTTATCGAGATCGGAGCCGGAGAGAACAATCGAGACGAAGATCGCGTTACCGGCGGCATCGGTGTAAAGCTTGCGCGCAAACTCGGTGTCGCTCGCCAGCATCGCGAGCTCGGACGCGCCGATCTTCTGGTCGACGCCATACCATTTCCCGACGAATTGCGGAAGCTCCAACCTGATCCCCACCGGCTGCGTTTTCGCGGTGGTCGGCAAAAAGAAGATGGCGCTGAAGCCCGCCCCGAGAAAAAGCAAAAGAACGATCAGGCGCTTAGGAGTCACAGACGACCGCTTCCTTCTCCTTGACCGGCTTTTTCCCCAACCATTTGCGATAGTCGGTATTCAGGAGGCGGCTGAACCCGAGCATGCAGAGCAGGGCGATCGGGAAAAAGATCAACTGACTCGACCAATCATGATAAATGCCGCCGGCAAAGCGGGCGAAGCCGAGCTGGCCGAGCACGATGATGGTAAAGATGCGTCCGGCATTCCCGACGATCGCGAAGAGGACAGACGCGAGCAGGATGGTGATTTTCTTCCAGATCTTTTTTTCGCAAAGGTGAACGTAAATCGCCGTGAGCATGATCATCGCGATGAGCGACCGAATGCCGCTGCAACCCTCGGCGATCTCAAAGCCCCAGTTGCCGTGCACCGGGAAGATGGAGGTGCCGACGGTGTAGATCGGGATCCCGCAAAGGCTGCTCAGCGCCTTGACGAAACCGATGATGATGAACTGGAGGCGAAAAGTCATCTGCTCGATCGCGCCGAGCGGGATCATGAAAAAGAGGAGCGCGATCGGGAAAAGAAGGATGCGCGCCACCTCCCGGCCCCAAAGGTAGAGCACCATCCCGTAAACCAAAAAAGGAAACCCGAAGAGCGCGACCCGCGGCTGAAAAGCGCGCGCGGCAATGAGGTAACAAAGGACGCCGAAAGCGACGAAGATCAGCCCGAGATTGCTCCCCTCTTTTCGCGCGGCGCGAATTTTGTCGCGGTGATACCAAACCAGAAAGAGGACGGCAAAGGGGATGAGCTTGCTGTGCTCCTGATTGTATTGCGGAAGGAAACGCAACCAGGCCCATTCCCAGATGGGCTGCGATTGGTTGGCGTAGAGGCGGAGGAAGCCGAAGAAATAAACGACCGTCGCCGTGACCGCGAAAAGCAGGAACGCGGGTCCGGGACGTTTCCTGATCCAGGTCAGAAAGGAGCCCAACATTCCGCCGAGTTGTAAGATCTGCTCCATGCGCGGCCCCGAGTTTAGGGCGGGCGGATGAGCGGCGCAATTGCGAACGCGCCGCCTGGCGAATGCCTGAGTCGGCGACGCTTCGCTCCGCGAAGGTATCCGTTTAGCGTTGCGCAAAGCGTTCGCGGCGGACGCAGGGGTTGTAGCCGGGGGCGTTGACCCCGGCCGGCGTGGAAACGTCGCGGCCACGCGCCAGATCTACCGGAGTCATCGCCCCCGGCTACAACGCGCCGCTCCGGCCTGCATATCGCATGCAAGACGTTTGTAAACTTGATTTACTTTTTAGCTTGTTGCTTTACTTTTTACTTCATGACCACAACCATCTCATCGCGTGGCCAGACCGTGATTCCCGCTGAGATTCGCGCTCGCCATCACCTCACCGAGCAATCACGCCTGGCTTGGATCGATGACGGCGAAACCATTCGCGTTATTCCTTTATCCGCGAGCCGAAACCCGTATGGCCGTGGGATTGCCAAAGGGATGAAGTTGTGGGAGGGAATTCTGAAAGACCGCACCGCGGAGCGTAAACGTGCGCGAGCTAGACGCCGTTCTTGATACCTCGGCCATCGTTTGCCTGCTCGAAGAGGAACCGGGCGCTGGCTTCGTCGAGGAGCGGCTGCACGCCGCTCGGGCCGGAAAAACTCAACTCGGCGCGAGCTGTGTCAGTTTGGTTGAGGTCTATTACAAGGCACACCAATCAGAGGGAAAAGAGCGCGCTCGCCACTTGGTCTCGGTAGTAAAGTCATGGCCGGTCGAGTTTGTTTATCCCGACGAGGCGCTCTGTCTCGCGGCGGGCGAGATCAAAGCCTTGTTTCCACTCTCATTTGCCGATGCGTTTGTGGCCGCGACCGCGCGCGAAGCGAACGCAATTCTCCTGCACAAAGATCCTGAATTCGAGTCGCTGCGCGGAACGGTCAAGCTCAAGGCGCTGCCCTACAAGCCGCGTCGCTAGTCTAACTCTTTTGTAGACGCTTCGCTTCCGCGAAGCGCGGGCACCCCGGGGCGCAAGGATCGATTTGCCGCCCGCCTGCCTCTCGCGTCGCCCGGAGGGCGAACGTCTACAACGCCGTGCAGCGGCGGTCGTGTGGACGCGTTTAGCATTGGACCGAGCGCAAGCCGGGTATGAAAAGCTCTGGGTAGCGCGCGCGTCTCGCGTGTCGGGCGAATGCGTCCCGCGTTCGCGAACTTCCTGAAGGGATGGAGGGCAAGGACGGACGAGGGATTTTAGAAAAGTTCGTCGCGCCGCAACCAGCACGCGAGACGCGCGCGCTACCCAGAGCTGCCGCTGCCGCGCTAAACAGACACGCGGTCGTAGACCGACGCTACAACTCCGTTAGTCGACCACTTCGAGGCCCATCTGCCGCGCGGTGCCGGCGATGATCTTGAAGCCGGCTTCGTCGTTGCGCGAGTTGAGATCCTTGGCCTTCGTTTTCACGATCTCCATGATCTGCTTGCGCGTCACCTTGCCGACCTTCGTCTTGTTCGGCTCTTTCGAGCCGGCGGCGATATTGGCCGCTTTCTTGAGGAGGATCGCGGCGGGCGGGCTCTTGGTAATGAAGGTAAACGACTTGTCCTTAAAGACCGTGATCACGACCGGGAGAATATCGCCCGCCTGCTTTTGGGTGGCGGCGTTAAATTCTTTGCAGAACGCCATGATGTTAACGCCGCGCGGTCCGAGCGCGGTGCCGACCGGCGGCGCCGGGTTGGCCTGGCCGGCCGGGATCTGCAATTTAATGTGAGCAACAATTTCTTTAGCCATGGTAAAAAAGTAAGAACTAAGAAGTATGAATTAAGAAGTATGTCGGCAGGATTTTCTTCATTCCGCCTTCTTCCTTCATACTTGTTTTAGCCGCGTTCCACCTGCCAATACTCGAGTTCGACCGGCGTCGCGCGACCGAAAATAGTGACCGAGACGCGCAGCTTCCCGCGCTCGGGATCAATCTCTTCGACAATGCCGCTTTGGTTTTGGAACGGGCCATCCGCCACCTTGACGGTCTCGCCCACTTCAAAGCTAACCTTCGGCTTGACCTTCTCTTCCCGCTCGCGCATCTGCGCCAGCATGTTGTCGACTTCCGATTGCCGCATCGGGATCGGGCGATCCTTCGTCCCCGCAAAACCGATCACGCCCGGGGTTTCGCGGATGAAATACCACGTCCGGCCGATGAGCTGATTTTCCTCATCGAGCAGGTGCATGTTGACGATCAGGTAACCGGGAAAAAATTTGCGCGTCGTCTCGCTCTTCTTGCCGCGTTTGATTTCCGAGACGCGCTCCGTCGGGACGAGCACCTCGAAAACGACGTCGGTCATTTCCTCTTTCTTGACCCGTTTCTCAATGTTGTCGCGCACCTTGTTCTCCTGCCCGGAAAGCACGTGGACGACGTACCATTGATCTTTGGGAGCGAGGACGTGGGCCATGATTACAAGCGAGTGAAGAAGTGGATCACGTTGACGAGGATGAAATCGAAGAGCGCGACGTAACCGCCGAGGAGCAACATCGCGATGATGACGACCAGGGTGGAGTCGGTCAGCTCCTTGTAGCGCTTCATCCCCTTCTCTTTCAGGTCCCAGGGCCAGGAAGCTTTTTGCAGCTCCAGCCGGACTTCGGAGATGAAAGTTTTTGTTTTGGTTAACATGCGCCTAACGAGTTTTTCCAAACCAGGTCAGGAGGGACTCGAACCCCCAACCGACGGTTTTGGAGACCGCAACTCTACCAATTGAGCTACTGACCTATTTTGGTTCCGCTTTCCGCGTTAACTTAGTCCAGAATTTCGCTCACGCGACCCGCGCCGACGGTTTTGCCGCCTTCACGAATGGCGAACCGGATCGTTTTCTCCATCGCGATCGGCGTGCCGAGCTCCACTTCGACGGAAACGTTGTCCCCCGGCATGACCATCTCGACGCCTTCGGCCAGCTTCACGCTGCCCGTCACGTCGGTCGTGCGGAAGTAAAATTGCGGCCGGTAATTGGTGAAGAACGGCGTGTGCCGGCCACCTTCCTCTTTGCTCAGCACATAAACCTCCGCCTTGAATTTCTTGTGCGGCTTGATCGAGCCCGGCTTGGCGATGACCTGCCCGCGCATGACATCTTCTTTTTTTACGCCGCGCAGGAGCACGCCGACATTGTCGCCCGCGCGCGCTTCGTCGAGCAGCTTGCGGAACATTTCGATATCGGTCGCGGTCGTCTTCGCGGTCGGCGTCAGGCCGACGATTTCGACTTCCTCCATTTTCTTGAGGATGCCGCGTTCGACACGACCGGTCGCGACCGTGCCGCGGCCTTCAATGTTGAAGACGTCTTCCACCGGCATGAGGAAAGGCTGATCGACCGGACGCTCCGGCACCGGGATGTAATCATCGACTGCCGCGACGAGCGCGAGAATTTGCGCTTCGGCGTCGGCATCGCCGTTCAGCGCCTTGAGCGCGCTGCCTTTGACGATCGGAATTTTATCGCCTGGATATTCGTATTGCGTGAGCAGATCGCGCACTTCCATTTCGACCAGGTCGAGCAATTCGGGATCGTCCACCATGTCGACCTTGTTCAGGAAAACGACGATCGAAGGCACGCCGACCTGACGCGCGAGCAGGATGTGCTCGCGGGTTTGCGGCATCGGGCCATCGGCGGCGCTGACGACGAGGATCGCGCCGTCCATTTGCGCGGCGCCGGTGATCATGTTCTTCACATAATCGGCGTGGCCGGGGCAATCGACGTGCGCGTAGTGGCGCTTCTCGCTTTCGTATTCAACATGCGCGGTCGAGATCGTGATGCCGCGCTCTTTTTCCTCGGGAGCGGCGTCGATCGAATCGTAGGCGCGCGCCTCGGCGAAGCCCTTCTTCGCGAGCACGGAGGTGATCGCCGCGGTGAGGGTGGTTTTGCCGTGGTCAACGTGACCGATCGTGCCGACGTTTACGTGCGGCTTATTGCGTTCGAACTTGTTCTTAGCCATCTGGAATTCTCCCTTGGGTTGCTTGATCTTTTCTACTGTCTTTTCGTTAGGTTAATTTTCCGGTCGCGAGCTCAATCTGGAGCCCATGACCGGGTTTGAACCGGTGACCTCGTCCTTACCAAGGACGTGCTCTACCAACTGAGCTACATGGGCCGCTGTTCATTGTCCTGGCCAGCCCCGCGGTTGCGGGACAAACCGGTTGCTTGCCGTCGTTAGAAGCGAAAGTCCCAGAGTCGGTCAAACTGCTTGCCGACCATGGGACTTGCCTCGTTCTCCGAAAAAGCGTCGCCAAGCTAACCCCCCGCTTCGCGCTGTCAAAGAAATTTCTTCGCCGGCGACGGCGCCGGAAAGATCATTCCGCGCGGCTTTTGGCGCGGGCGATAAAGATCCCGACGATGAGGAGCAGGACGACCACTCCGGCCCCGATTGCAATCCATCCCGCCTGGCTGATAAGCGGAGGCGGAGGCGGAGGCGGAGGCGGCGGCGGCGGCGGGGGCGGCGGGGGTTGTGCCGGCGGCGGCGCGATCTGCTGTTGCGCAAAATGGAGCCGGCTCAGGGTGTCGGGCGAGTTGGGTTTGATCGTCAGCGCCGCCTGGAAATCCGCGATCGCCTTCGGCCACTGTGTCATCAAGGAATGGGTGTAGCCCCGCTTGTCGAACGACTCGAAATCGCTGGGGTTGATCTCGATCGCCTTCGTATAGTCGGCCAGCGCGTCATCGAACCTGTTCAAACTTCGCTTGGCGAAAGCGCGCCGCTCAAACGCCCGGCCGTCCTGCGGATTGGCCGTGATCACCTTGTCGAAGTCGGCAATCGCCGCGTTCCAATCGCTTTTCCCGATATAGGCGAAACCCCGAAAGCGATAAGAGTTCATGTCGTCCGGCTTCAGTTCGATCGCCTTGTTCAAATCGACCAGCGCAGGGTCGAACTGATTCGTTAGGGTCTCCGTTTGTCCCCGTTCGAAGTAGCCCTGGGCGTTGTTCGGATCGATCTCGATCATCTTCGAGAAATCGGCCGTCGCCTCCGGGTATTTCGCCAGCTGGCGATAGACCGTGCCGCGATTGCGATAGAGCGCGGGGATCTTCGGCGCGGCCTTGATCGCAAGGGTAAATTCCTCGACCGCGGCGGCGTATTGTTTTTGACCGTCGAGCTCGATGCCTTTCTTGTTGTGCGCATCCGCGTCATTCGTCTGCTTTTTGGCCGCGAGCGCGCTCACTTGCGGAAGCCAACAGACCATCGCCATCGCCAAAATCGCTGTTCGTTTGATATTCATGTTCCTCCTGAAAGTTCGTATCTGACTCTTTCCTCGTTGGCAGCGCAACACCTGAAACGGCAAAACTTCGAGCGCCACTCGCTTCCGTAAGGAAACCTGGGAAAACATGCAAGATCGAGACAAAAATCTCTCCGAAGGCTATGCCGCCCTCTTCGCGACTGTTCTCATCTGGTCCACGCCCTCTCTCTTCCAGTATTATCTCAACCGCTCCTACGACCCTTTTGCGCAGAATTTTTATCGCTACTCGGTCGGCTTCCTCGCCATTCTGCCTTTCGCGATTTACCGCTTCCGGAAAGGCGGCCCGCGCCTCGATCTCGGCGTCGTGGGCGCGTGTCTCCTGGTGGCCCTGCCTAACGTCGTGCATCAGATCGCCCAGACGGTCTCGCTTTTCTACATGGGACCGGGAGTCTACGCGATCTTTATCCGCTCCAGCGTCATCATCACCGCGCTTCTCGCGCTCGTTTTTTTCCCGGAAGAACGCTGGATTATTCGCCAATGGCAATTCCAGGTCGGCACCCTTTTCGGATTGTTCGGCGCGGTCGGTGTCTTCTGGTTTCAACCCGGGTGGACGGCCGGAAACGTTCCCTTGCGCGGCCTGGCCATCGCCTTCACGGCGAGCTTTTCCTGGGCGCTTTATGGAGTCCTTGTGAAGCGGCCGTCGGCCCGGCTCGGTAGCATCCGCAGCTTCAGCGTCATCAGTTTTCTCACCTCCGCGCTGCTTTGTCCGCTCACCTTTGCTTTCGGCAAACTCGACACGCCGCTGCACGCGGGCGCGCACGTCAACGGCATCCTCGTCATTTCCGCGATCACCTGCATCAGTATCGCGCATGTTCTCTATTACATCGCCATCCGCGAGATCGGCGTCGCGCTCTCGCAGACTCTCCAGCTTCTTTGCCCGGCCGGTACGCTCGCGCTTTCGGCGTGGATTTTCGGGGAACGGTTGTCGCCCGCGCAGATTGGGAGCGCGGCGATCCTGCTCTTCGGCGCGTTCCTCGCGATGCGGGTGAAACCTGCGGCCGTGGTCGAAACGGCGGAGAATATTTAAATCTGGGAAAACGTTTCGTGGGAAGTTCGTCATCCCGAGCGGAGTCGAGGGATCCCGCTGCGAAACCTTTAAGGTAACACCACGGGATCCTTCGACTGCGCTGCGCTCCGCTCAGGATGACGAAGGTCTACATCCGCGCTTTCAACTCTTGCGTCTTGCGGACCAACTCAAGAAATCCCGCGCGATAGCCGTTCGTATCCACGCCCTTCCCTTCCCGCGCCCACTCCACCACCGCGCCGAAGGTGCCGGTCCCCTTGAACTCCGAGTCGCGCAAAATCATCCCGAACTCGGCCACCGCGGCGGCGAATTTGAAATCCGGCGCCGCGCTCGCAAACTGCGCGCCCGGGTCGACAAACGCACGCTCCAGCAACTTGCTCGTCTCGCCGTCCGGCTGTTTGTAGCGCAACTTCACGGTCAACAATTCCTGTAGCCGTTTCGCTGTGCGAAACGCGGGCGTCACCGGCGCGATAGACGCCGAGTTGTCCTTATACTTCAGCGGATCGACCGGCGGCACGCTCGCGGCCGGATTCGGTTCGCTCCCCACCAGCACCACCTCATACAAGGCCGTCACCGTGTGACCCGCGCCGATCTCGCCCGCGTCGATCTTGTCGTTGTTGAAATCCTCCTTGCGCAGCAGCCGCTTTTCGTAGCCGATGAGACGATAGGAAGCCACCCGGGCCGGATTGAATTCCACCTGGATCTTCACGTCTTTCGCGATCGTGACGAGCGTGCCGTTGATCTGCTGCACGAGCACCTTGCGCGCTTCGTCGAGCGAATCGAGGTAGGCGTAGTTGCCGTTCCCCTTGTCGGCCAGCTTCTGCATCATCGAATCATTCAGGTTGTCGTCGCCCACCCCGAGGACGCTGAGAAAGACGCCGCCCTTCGCCTTTTCCTGGATCAGCCTAACGAGATCGCCTTCGCTCGCGGTCCCGACGTTGAAGTCGCCGTCGGTCGCGAGAATGACCCGGTTGACGCCGCCCTTGATGAAATGTTCCGCCGCCGTCTGGTAGGCCAGCTCGATCCCTTGCGCGCCGTTGGTCGAGCCGCCGGCCTGCAGGTTTTCCAACGCCGCGAGAATCTGCTCCTTGCGATCGCCAGTCGTCGAAGGCAACGCGAGGCCCGACGCGCCGGCGTAAACCACGATCGCCACCCGATCGTCCTCGCCCAGTTTTTCGACGAGCAAGCGCATCGCCTGCTTGACCAGGGGCAGTCGGTTGGCCGGCTCCATCGAGCCGGAAACGTCGAGCAGGAAGACGAGATTGCTCGCCGGCCACTTCTCGTTAGGCATTTCCCGGCCTTTCAATCCGATCCGGACCAGCCGATGCGCCGGCTGCCAGGGGCAGGAGGCGGCGTCGAGATTGACCGAAAAAGGCACGTCGTCGTTAGGCTGCGGGTAGTCGTAGGCGAAATAGTTGATCACCTCCTCCAGCCGCACCGCGTCCTTCGGCGGGAGCGAGCCGTTTTCGACAAACCGCCGGATGTTCGAATAGGACGCCGTGTCGACATCGATCGAGAAAGTCGACAGCGGGTTATTCGCCGCGGCGAGAAACGAATTCTCTTCGATGTGACCGTAAGCCGCGGTGTTGAATTCACCCTTCTGCTCCTGGCGGGCAAAGTTGTCCGTCATCGCCGCGCTGGAAGAGGATGGCTGCGACGCGGCCGCGTTGCGCGCGGCGTAGAGTTTTCCGATCGGCGCTTGCGTGGCGGCAACGCGCGCATGCGGTTTCGGGAACACATCCTGATGCAAATCCGAGGCGACCGCTAACTTGCCCTCCTCTTTTGGTGCTGCCGGCGGCAGAGGTTCTTCCAACTGGAATTGAGTTGGCGGCGCGGACGTTGGTGGCGGCGCCGCTTCGTCGATCGCTTCGACCGCGCTCCTTTCCGACTCTTCCGCGGCGCGGGATGTGTGACCACCCGCAAGTAGCGAAGCATTTCCCCAATTTGCCAGCCCGCCGCGCTTCACTGTGCCGATCGCGACCGCACCGATGACCGCGAAGAGCGCAAGCGCCGCCGCCAAAGCAAGACGGCGCGAGATGCTCCACGGTTCATCCTTTTGCAACATCGGCACCACATTGGAATGGGAGAACGGTTCCGACTCGCGCTCGGCCTCATATTCCGAGCGCAATTCGCCGGAAAGCTGACGCACTTCCCTAACGAACTGCTGCGCCGCGACCGAGGTCGCGAGCGCCGTTTCCATCGCCGCTTTTTCCGCGCCGGAAAGTTCGTCGAGCGCGTAGGCGGTCAGTTTGGGATCATCAAGGTTCATATTCATGAGGCAAGGCGTGGGTTGAAGGGAATGAAATCACGCGCGGCCTGTGCATGGCGGGCGCGCAACGTTTTCAGCGCGGTGTGAAGGAGCACCCCGACATGGCTCACCGAGAGCCGGGTGATTTCGCTGATTTCCTGGTAGCTGAGGTCGTTTTGAAATTTGAGCTGCAACACTTCCTGCTGCCGCGGCGGGAGGGTTGCCACGATCCGAAGAAGAAAACCGCTCGCCTCCGCCTGCTCTATACGCTCGTTAGGCGCGGGATCGTGGCTTTCATATTTTTCGAGCAGTTCTTCATCGAGATAGGTCATGCGCTTTTCCTTTCGGCAAATGTTGAGGGCGCGGTTGCGGCAGACGGTAAAAAGCCACTTGGCCGGGGCGTGATCGAGCTGGCGGCGCTCGCTCCGTTGCAGCTCGACAAAAGTTTCCTGCACCACATCGCGAGCCCGGTCGCGATCGCCGAGGATGCGGGTCGCATATTGCAGCAATGGCAATTCGAACCGGCGAAGAAGCGCCGTCAGGTCGTCATCGGCTGGGACTGGTTCGGCCACGCGCATAAACTCTTCCCTGGTTCTAACCCGCCGACGGCCGAATTATTAAACCAAATCTCTCAAACGACATTCAACTTCAGGCGTTCTTCTGCGGTTTGCGCTTTACTTTTCCCGCCGGCACCGAATAAAAACAAAGGCATGAAACTCCACGCCTGTTTCCGCCGTGCCGGCCGTCTTGGCTTGCTTCCATTAGTCATCCTAAGTCTCCACAGCGCCCAGGCCGGTAGCGCGACTTGGAATGCCGCGCCTACCTCCGGCTCCTGGGGGTTAGCGACTAACTGGACTCCCGCCACGGTGCCCAGCACAACCGAGGATACGGCCACGTTTCAGGCCGCCACCATAACCACGATTATTGACGTCAATCTCAACGTCGGGAGCATCGTCTTTGACCCGGGCGCGAGTGCCTATACCCTCAATCGATCTAATCCCTACCAGTTCACCATGTCGGGCACTGGCGTGGTCAATAATTCCGGCATTATGCAGACCATCAATGTTCCGGCGGTTCCACAGTTCGTCGGAGACGAAGAGTCCGAGAACCTGTGGACCATCGCCGGTAGCGCGAGCGCAGGGAACTTGGTTCAGTATTCGGTTTTTGGAAGTAGCTGTGCCGACGGGAAAACAGACAAATCCGGAGTGCTCGACTTCGTCGACACCACTACGGCAGGCTCAGCCACCTTTGTCATCTATCCCGGGGGCCGTTCTAACCAGTGTCTTGGTTATCCAGGAAGAGTGAGTTTCTCCAATTCCTCCTCTGCCGAGGACGCCACGTTCATCTGCAATGGGGCCGGAAGGGGAGACGCCCAGTCGGCATTCCTTTTCTTTGTTGATAATGCCACAGCCGCGAATGCCACGATCGTCAATAATGGGGGTACTGTGAAGCGAGCCGGCGGCGGATTGGTCTATTTCTACGACCAGTCGAGTGCGGGCAATGCTACCATAACCAGCAATGGCGGCTCGGTCGCGGAAGCGTCGGGCAGCAGAATCGCTTTTATTGGCGCCGCGACCGCGGGCAACGCAACCCTGATCGCCAATGGTGGGCGAGGAGAGGGCGCACAGATTAGTTTCACGCCCTATTTAAGCGGCACGCCGAATGGCGGCACAGCCCGGATCGAGGTCTTCGGCAATGGCCAGCTTGATAATTCGGGCGACGCGGCTGACCTCACGATCGGTTCTCTCGAGGGCGATGGGTTGGTCTTCATTGGTGGCAACAAACTGACGATCGGGAGCAATAACCTAAGCACGACGTTCTCTGGAGTAACCCAGGACGGTGGCAACTACGGAGGCGTCGGCGGGTCATTGACCAAGACCGGCACAGGCAAGCTCACTCTTACCGGCGCGAATACCTACACCGGAGGAACCGCCATCGACGGAGGTACGCTTTCGGTCAATAATGCAACCGGCTCAGGCCTAGGTAGCGGGCCGCTGCAAGTCACCACCGGAACACTCGGCGGAAGCGGGATCATTTCGGGCGCTGTGACTGTCGGCACGGGCAGCGGAGAGGGAGCGTTTCTCGCGCCCGCCGCTGGAACCACCAAGCAAGCCAACCTTACCATGCAGAGCGGGCTCATCTTCAACGCCGACGCGACCTACACCTACACCTTTAAAGCGAAAAAGAAGCAGACTCGAACCGACAAGGTGGTGGCCAATGGAGTGACGATCAACGGAGCAACCTTTGCTTTCCAAGGCACCGCGCAGAGCGCATTAAAGCAAGGCCTCGTCTTGACCGCGATCAGCAACACCGCGGCGACGCCGATCGCCGGCACCTTCGCCAACCTGCCCGACGGCGCGATCCTGACCGTTAACGGAAACAACTTCCAAGCCAGCTACGAAGGCGGCGATGGGAATGATCTTACGCTCACCGTCGTGCCCTAAGAGGCGATCCACTGGCGAGGTCCGTCAGGTCGTCATCGCTTGGGACTGGCTAGGCCAAGCGCATTAGCTCTATCGTTCTAACGCGCCAGCGGCGCGTTTATTAACCTAAATCGCGGTGTAGCCGGGGGCGCCGACCCCGGGCCGGCAGAGTTTCAAGACCACATAGCTGGTCGGGGTCAGCGCTCCCGGCTACAACGAAGCGAGAGTTTTTCGGGTTTTAGCGCTTGACTCTTGCGCCAGACACTGAGTAGAACCATGGGCATGAAACTCCAATCTTGTTTCCGCCGTGCTCGCCATCTCGGCCTTTTTTCGCTCATCATTCTCAGTATTCACGCTGCCCAAGCCGGCAGCGCCACCTGGAGTAGTAGCCCCGTAAGCGGTGATTGGAATACGGCCGAGAATTGGATGCCTAATACCGTTCCCAACGGTCCCGCAGATACCGCGACATTTGGCGTTTCGAACACGACCGAGATCTCCCTGTCGTCGGCTATCGAGGTCGGCAGCATCACCTTCGCTCCAGGGGCCAGCCCTTACACGATTCGAACCAAAAAGCGTGCGCTCACGATCAGCGGCATCGGGATCACAAATAACTCGGGCGTGACCGAGACCTTCGCCATCACCGGCGATGTTTCTTTCCGTAATAGTGCAAGTGCCGGGACCTTCGTCGAATTGGACGTTAGCGACGTTTCAAACGTATCCTTCCATGACACTTCGAGCGCGGGGGATGGCATTTTTTTCTTGAGTGCGGGCAGGCAGAGTAGCCCGTCGCTGTTTTTCTATGATAACTCCACGGCCGCCAATGGCGCATTTACCTTAACGCCGAGTTTCAGCGGGAATGCCTTATGTGAATTCTTCGGTCATTCGAGCGCTGGCAACGGCGTTTTTATCGCCGGCGGGGGCAGGACTTTCAGTTGCGGGGTCTTGTTTTTCGAGAACTCTACTGCCGATCACGCAACCATCACCGCGGGAGCTGGAATGCATGGAGGAAATGGCGGCGGGGTTTTCTTCGGCGATGACTCCAGCGGTGGGAGCGCGCGGGTCATATTGTTCGGGCATGGAGGAATCACTGGTCAGAGCGAAGGCAATCTAACCACTCAGCATGACTTGCCCGGTCTAACGATTGGTTCATTGGAAGGAAATGGACTTGTCGATTTTACGGATCCTTTGCCTATCAACCTAGTCATCGGGAGCAATAACTTGAGCAGCATCTTCTCTGGAGTCATCTCGGATTTCTTCGGTCGCCGCAAAGACTCGCTAACCAAGATCGGAACCGGAACACTGACTCTGAGTGGTTCAAATAGCTACGCCGGACGCACTACCATCCTGCAAGGAACGATATTGGTCGCCAATAGATTTGGCTCGGGCGTCGGGCTGGGGAGCGTGGCCGTCGACGGCGGTGAGTTGGGTGGCACTGGCTCAATCCTTGGCTCCACCACAATCGGGGGAGACACGGGGACAGCGTCGTTTTTATCACCCGGGACTGATGGCACCGGAACCTGCACCTTTGGACAGGCGCTTACGTTTCTTTCTAGTGGCGTCTACAATTGTGAGTTGAATAGCGACACTGCCACCGCTGACAATGTCGTTGTCCCGCTTGTGACGATTGACAGCGGCGCGCTCGTTTCGCTTGTCGACCTGGGCACTGCCACTCTGCCAACGGGCACAGTCTTTACGGTCATCGACAACACCGGCGGAACCCCAATTGCCGGCCAATTCAGTAACCTCGCCGATGGCGCGATTGTCACAGTGGGAGGCAACAACTTCCAAGCGAGCTACGAAGGTGGCGATGGGAATGATCTCACGCTCACGGTTGTGCCTTGAATCCAAGTCTATGAAAAACCGCCGCCGCGGCCTGCCCGTCCTCCTGCTCCCGACTGTGCTCTTGCTTCTCGCGCAGCAATCGCTCCGTGCCGGCAGCGCGACCTGGAATCTCAATCCCACCAGCGACGATTGGAACACGGCTGCCAACTGGACTCCGAACACGGTGCCAAACGGTCCGACAGATACGGCGACGTTCGCTGCCTCTAGCAAAAATCTTGTTACGCTGTCGGCCGACACGGAAGTCGGCAGCATTGTGTTCAACTCGGCCGCGGGGGCCTTTACTGTCACTCAGGGGCATCTGATCGATCCTTTCACGTTAACGATCAGCGGCGCGGGCATCGTTAACAATTCCAGTTTCAGACAAAATTTCTTGTCGAACGAAGACACCTTTGGAGAGCCTGGAACAATCCAGTTCACGAACAACGCGAGCGCTGGAACCGCCACCAGTTTCATCGTCGCAGAAGGAGCCAACCTCTTTTTCTTCAACGCCTCCTCTGCAGGCAGTGGGCTTTTTACCAACGACGGCGGCGATGCAAGGGGATTGGATGGAGGCCTGCTGTCGTTCCAGGACGCTTCCACGGCAGCCACTAGCACGGTCGTCACCAACGGCGGGCCGTTCAAGCTTGCGGGTGGCGGAATGACTCTGTTACTTGGGAACGCGACGGCGGACCATGGAACTTTTATGACGCAGGGAGGCGCGATTAGCACGGCAACCGGTGGTGTCCTGCAATTATCAGACAATTCGACCGCGGCCTATGCTAGTTTTACGACTGAGGGCGGTGCAGTTGCTGGGGCTGGTGGCGGCAGCACTCAGTTACTTTTCTCATCGACCGCGGCCAACGGCACCTTCGTCACCACTGGCGGCGCGGTAAGCGGAGCGCAAGGGGGAATATTGCAATTCTTATACACCTCGACGGCCGCCAACGCCACGCTAATCGCTAACGGTGGCGTCGACGTTACGGCGGGCGGATCAATTCAGCTTGGGAGCGAAAGCGACGGCGGAACAGCGAGAGTAGAAGTCTTTGACAATGGGAATCTTGATGTCAGCTCGCACGACGCGCCCGGTGTAACGATCGGGTCGCTCGAAGGGAATGGCCTGGTCTTCTTAAGGGCTGACAATCTGACGATCGGCAGCAAAGCCTTAAGTACGACTTTATCTGGTGTCGTGCAGGATGGCGGAATCGGCGGCGGCTCGGGAGGATCAATAAGCAAAACAGGCAACTCGGCTTTCACCCTGACTGCCGCTAATCTCTATGCTGGCGGAACGACCGTTAGCGCGGGTACCCTGATCGTAAGCAATACGACGGGCTCTGCGACAGGAACAGGCACCGTTCAAGTCAACGCTGGCACGTTGGGCGGGAGCGGGATCATCTCGGGCGCGGTGACCGTAAATGGAGGAGCATTTCTCGCTCCGGCCTATGGAACCAAGACTCAAGCCGCCCTCACGATCCAAAGCGCGCTCACCTTCAATGCGGGCTCGACCTATACCTACACCTTCAAAGCGAAAAAGAAGCAGGCTCGAACGGACAGAGTGGTGGCCAATGGAGTGACGATCAACGGAGCAACCTTTGCTTTCCAAGGCACCGCGCAGAGCGCATTAAAGCAAGGCCTCGTCTTGACCGCGATCAGCAACACCGCCGCGACCCCAATCACTGGCATTTTCGCCAACTTACTCGATGGCGCGATCTTGACGGTCAACGGGAACAACTTCCAGGCCAGCTACGAAGGCGGCGATGGGAACGACCTCACGCTGACGGTCGTGCCGTAGCCAACTGATGGAAAGAGTATTGACATTGAGATCTGGACGCGCGCAGAATTGCGCCCATGACCCCAGATTCAACACCCTCGCTCCAGGATCCGACGACACGGACAACGGCCGACGATTTCTTCCCCCAGCACAATCCAACAAGCCAATCAAGAACATGAAAATCCTCACCAGTCACACACACCCCGCTCTCGGCGTGTTTCTCAGTTCGTGCGCGCTGATTCTGAGCGGTGCGCTTTCTTCTGCCCAAAGCTGCCCGTCGGATATTGAGCCCCCAGCGGCTTCACAGGAGCAGCTTGTCGCCTGCTATCAACCTCACATCTACGACCCAAACGATAACACGATTCTACGCCGTCTTCGCTATTCGCCGGACCCGGCTATATGGGGCACGGGGCCGTACCCGACGGTGTTGACGATTCACGGGGGAGAATTCAGTGCCGAGAACGACCACGGTTCGGCATACCAGGCCTTCGCGGATAAAGACTTGAGTGACGCCGGCTTTTTGGTTTTTTCGATTGAATATCGTCTCGCTCCTGATGGCCTTATTTTGCAACAGACCTCGCATGATAACACCGTTCTCGGGATCGCCTCCGGTCGGCCTCCGCAGCAATCCAACGACGTGAAGCAAGAGATCCTGGCGGCCAGAGCCGACACCGCCCACTGTAATGGCACAATCTTTTTGGTCGGTGGTTCTTCCGGGGGAACTCACGCGCTGTGGGCCGCGCTCGACCCCAACGCAACCGTGCCGGGTTGGAGTTCGGCCTCTTTCCCAAAAGCGGTCGTTGGTCTTTCGGGTGTTTATGATCTTACTCTGCGCACACCACCACCTCCACAGCAATTCATCAACGACGTCCAAAATTACACGAACACGATTGATAATTTCATTGGTTTGGAATACCAATATTCTGTTTCGCCCCTCCCACTCGTCGGGGCCGCGACTAACGGCGATCCTGTGCCTCACTACCAATCCGACGAAATGTTCGGCGCCCTGTTCGGCCATGCAAATGTAAGGGAGGTCACGATTCATAACAGCAATCTGCACGCCTTTAACTATTGGCATAAACTCGAAGATAACGGTACTACCTGCGTTAGCGCCGACGTTGTTAGTTTTCTTCAGGCGCATCTGCCATAGCAAGGATCGAATTCAAAGCACCAAGAATATGATTAATACGATCCGGTCATTTACTCTCTCAATGCTCGTTGCGGTGCTATGCTTGGCCGCGCAGCAATACTCGTTCGCTGGTAGTGCTACTTGGGCTGCGAATCCCGGTAGCGGGGATTGGAATACAACCACTAACTGGATGCCAAATACGATACCTAACGGTCCAGACGATATTGCGACGTTTGATCAATCGGATGTGACCGATCTTTCGCTCATCGGCACGATTGAGTTGAGTAGCGTTCACTTTGACGCGGCTGCAGCCCCCTTTCTGATCAACGCCAATGAAGCAGCCGTCATTTTCATTGGAGGAGATGGCATTATTAACGATTCCGGAATTATTCAAACCTTCACCCAATCAGGCACTGAGATTTCTAACGGAGGTATTGAGTTTTCTAATAATGCGAACGCGGGTGAAATGACGTCCTTTGAAATTTTCGGAGGCTCAGCGCTGTTCGAGGATTCCACGAATGCGGGGGCAGCGAGTTTTGTTATTACCTACGGAGTGAATGGTCTCCAAGGTCTCCTGTTCTTTTTCGATGATTCTTCTGCAGCCAACGCGACGATCGCAACCAACAGCAACGCGACTACAACCTTCGACGATAACTCAACCGCCGGCAATGCCACCTTCATCACTGGACTTGGCGGAGATGTAGTGTTCGGAGTGCAGAGCACGGCCGCCAACGCTGTCGTGAATTCTAGCGATGGTGGTGGGACGGAGTTCACCGATTTCGCCACTGCCGCGCAAGGCATCTTCACTGCCGGGGGCGCGACGACCAGTACGGAGTCGGGCAGCTATGTTAACTTCAGCGACAGCACCACCGCGGCCGACGCAACTATTGTCATCAATGGCGGAACGGTGCAAGATGCCGCCGGCGCAGTGATGACCTTCTTTGAGAACAGCACCGCCGGTAGTGCTACTCTCACGGCCAACGGCGGGGTCAATGGCGGGGAGGGTGGCGCGGTCTTATTTGTCGGTCGCTCGCAAGGCGACAATTCCACCATTTCACTTTTCGGCAACGGAGAGTTGGATATTGGCAACAATCGTGCGACACTTGGGGTGACGATCGGCTCTTTGGCCGGGAATGGCCTGGTCTTTCTCGGGCCGAGAGTTCTGAGCATTGGCAGCAATAACCAAAGCACCACGTTTTCCGGGGTGATCCAGGATGGCGGTGATAACCAGGGCACGGGCGGTTCCCTGACGAAGATAGGGACCGGCACGTTAACCCTTAGTGGAGCCAACACCTACACCGGCGCGACGACGGTGAGTGCGGGTACGCTGGTCGTAAGCAATATGACCGGTTCTGGGACGGGCGCTGGAACAGCGAGTGTCAATGCGGGAACGCTAGGTGGGAGCGGAATCATCTCCGGAGCGGTAGGCGTCGGCACGGGCAGCGGCTCAGGCGCGTTCCTCGCGCCCGCCGTTGGAACCAACAAGCAAGCCACCCTTACTATCCAAAGCGCGCTCACCTTCAACACCGACGCCACCTATACCTACACCTTCAAAGCGAAAAAGAAGAAGGCTCGAACCGACAAGGTGATGGCCAATGGAGTGACGATCAATGGGGCCAGCTTTGCCTTCCAAGGGATCGCCCAGGGCACGCTCAAGACAGGTTTGATCCTAACCGCGATCAGCAACACCGCCGCGACGCCAATTTCCGGCACCTTCGCCAACCTGCCAGACGGCGCGATCCTGACCGTCAACGGAAACAACTTCCAAGCCAGCTACGAAGGCGGCGCCGGGAATGATCTCACCCTGATGGTGGTGCCGTAAGCATTTGCCAGCTTTCGCGCACCAATCTCCCCAGTGCGGGCCCGTTTCCGCCTCCGGCGCCGCAGTCGGCGTAATTGCCTTGACTAACGGCCGCTCGCCTGGTCAGACTGCGCGCCTCAGGAGCATCCCTATGAAAAATCAACATCCACGCATCAAACTCACTAGAGGCTGTCCGAAAAGTAG
>PNAA01000039.1 GCA_003169975.1 Spartobacteria bacterium
CTAGAGCGTGTCATGCACTTTGATGAAAGATGGAGTTAAGCATCAGGGTAAGAAAAGCCAGCCAGTGGAGTCCGGCGGGCGAGGAGGGCAGGCTTTCATAGTCTCTGGCCAGGCGGCGGAAGCGCGCGGCCCCGGGCAAAGGAGCGTTCGACCACCCAACGCTTGGGCAGAAGGACAAAGCCCTTCCTTGCTTCTGCGAGTTTTACTACCACCAGCCGGGTTCCTTGGCGGGCGGCTTGCGCGGCGGGTTCCTCTCCGGTGTAACCTTGATCGGCAAAAGCCACGGTTACTTTCTCCCCCGTGGCTTGCTGCACCTCCTCCAACAAGGCCCCGACCGGGGCACGCTCTTGCTCGTTGGCCGGGGTCACTTTCAGCGCCAGGAGATGGCCCAGAGGGTATCGACCGCCAGATGCACTTTGGAGCCTCTCTTGCGCTTGTAGCCATCGTAGCCCGCCCGGCGCCCGCTCTGCAGGGTGCGCCCATCCAGGATCACCACCGCAGGCGCCGCCGCCTTCTCTGCCACCAGTCGCAGCACCTCACGCAGATCGTGCCCCATGGCTTCAAAGCAACCGCCCGCGATCCAGCGTTGCGCCTGTTGCTGGACCCTCGACCAAGGCGGCAGATCGTTGGGAATCATCCGCCAGGGACACCCCGCCCGCACCATCTAACGCACCGCATTGCAGAGTCCGCGCAGCGAGTACTCTCGCTGCGGCGCGTCTTCTTTCATCAGGCTCAGGTAGGGCGCGCAAAAGGCCCATTCTTCATCCCTCACATCACTCGCCTAATCAGTCTTGCTGCCTCGTGTTTTTAGTGCCATCCCAAGCTGGATGCTTGCTTATAAGTAAAAAATACAGATTTATCTGCAACAAAGTTCATGACACGCTCTAAGGGAATTTTGACTTCTCGACTCCGAGATCGCTCAACGTTCCTTGTCAGAATCTGTTCAGATCTTGCGCGAAATTTACGACCGCCACTTCCATCTTGGGCTAGCGGTGATCGTTGGCGCCTGCGTTTTGGCGGCGGAACTGGCGAGGTGGTTCTTCTACGCTGGCGGTTCTGTTCCCAAAACGACCCGCACCTCGTGAGGCCGTGCGTCGTCACGTAACGTCACCACCTTATCGGCCATCGCGATTCCATCGAGTTCCACCAGGGTAACACCGCGGGAACAGTGGTTGGGGTTCTCCACCGCGATGCGATAAAGGGTGTTCTGATAACGGTATCGCAGCTCAAATCCCGACCAATCTTTCGGAATGACCGGGTTCATCGCGAGCGTGTTGCCGCGACGTTGGAAGCCCAGAACTTCCTCGAGCCAGACGCGATAGGTCCAGGCCGCCGCGCCGGTGTACCAAGTCCAGCCGCCGCGTCCGACGTGGCCGGATAACGAGTAAACGTCGCCCGCCATGACGTAAGGTTCGACCTTGTACCGTTCGCGGTCTTCGTCTTCCCGGGCGTGTTCGACCGGATTGAGCATTCGCAAAAGTCGGACGGCTTTGTCGCCATCGCCCCGGCGGGCGAATGCCATTGGAACCCAGGTCGCGGCATGAGTGTATTGGCCGCCGTTTTCCCGCACACCGGGCGGGTAACCCTGGATGTAGCCAACGTCGGCGGCGGTTTTGTCGAAGGGCGGGGTGAAGAGCAGGATCAGGTCGTCGGCTTCACGCACGAGATTTTCCGCGAGCGATCGCAGCGCGACGTCGACGCGATCGGAGCGGCCGGCGCCGGAAATCGCGGCCCAGGTTTGCGGGAGCGAATCGATGCGGGCTTCGAGATCCTCACTCGATCCGAGAGGCGCGCCGTCATCGAAGTATCCGCGGCGATACCACGCTCCGTCCCACGCCTGAGCGTCGACGATTTTTGCCAACTCGGCGGAGCGGGCGCGGCAGGCTTGCGCTTCCTCGCCCAGCTCGCGCAGGGTGAGCAACTCCGCGAAATCATCGAGCACACAAATCTCAAACCAGGCAAGCCAGACGCTCTCGCCTTTACCGCCCAATCCGACGCGGTTGAGGCCGTCGTTCCAATCGCCTCCTCCGATCAGCGGCAATCCATGCGGACCGCTACTGGCGGCGCGCGCGATGGCGCGCCGGCAATGTTCCAGCAGAGAACCCTGCGTGGCCGAAACGATCGGAATGGAGAGGCTCTCCGTCTGTTGCTCCTCCAGCGGTTTGGCTTCGAGGAACGGAATCATCTGATCGAGGATCGCCGTGTCGCCGGTGGTGCGGACGTAATGCGCGGTCACGAAAGGTAGCCAGAGAAGATCGTCACTGATCCGGGTGCGAACGCCGGCGCCTGAAACGGGGTGCCACCAATGCTGGACATCGCCTTCCACAAATTGCCGCGCAGCCGCGCGCAGGATGTGGTCGCGCGCGATGTCCGGCGAGGCGTGCACCAACGCCATCACATCCTGCAGTTGATCGCGGAAGCCGTAAGCACCGCTCGATTGATAAAGAGCGGTGCGGCCCCAGAATCGACAACTGAGCGTCTGATAAACCAGCCAACGGTTGAGCAGAAAATTCGTGGAAAGTTCCGGCGTTTCCACTTCGATCGTGCTCAGGAGCCGGTCCCACCAACGGCGGGTTTCCTGGAATGCGGCTTCGACGTTCGCGGGATCGCGGAACCGGCTCACCAGTGCGCGCGCTTGTTCTTCGTCGTCCGCCTGCCCGAGGAGAAAAGTCATCTCGGCGGTCTGTCCCGGTTCGATCTCGACCACGACCTGGAGGGCGGCGCAAGGATCGAAGCCGGCGCCAACGTCACCGGTCAATCGTTCGTGCTCCATCGCGGCGGGATCGCGCAGCGAGCGGTTGCGCCCGATGAAGACGGCGCGATCACCGGTGAACGAAGCAGGCGTTGGAGTCGAAGTGGCAAACGTGATGCATTCGCAAAATTCGGGATTGTAGGAGTTCCGGGCAAAGAGGCTCTGGCTTTGCAAATCCCATTTCGTGACCACATGCATGCCGGTTTCCTCCGGATCGGATCCGAGAACGAGCGTGGCGTAGGAGGTGACGGTCAGCTTCCGCCGGCGCGACGAGCTGTTGCGCAAGCGCAGCCGCTGCAGGCGCACCGGCTGGCCGCCGGCGTCGTCGACCGGCACGAAGGTGAGCAGCCGTTGTTCGATCGCGTGGCTGTTGTGCTCGAAGCTTGTATAGCCCTGGCCATGGCGTGCGCGATAAGCGTCCTTCTCCCGGATCGGTTGCGGTGTGGGCGACCAGACAACGCCGATCTCATCATCGCGGATGTAAATGGCAGTCCCGGGCGGATCGGAGATCGGATCGTTAAACCACGGCGTGAGGCGATCGTTCTGGCTATTGCGGCCCCAGACAAATTCGGCGCCCGACTCGGAAACAAACGCGCCGAACTTTGGATTGGCCATGACGTTGATCCAGGGCAGCGGAGTTTGCCGGCCGGGGCCCAGGTAGATCACGAATTCCTTTCCGTCCTCGGTAAAGCCGCCGAGACCGTTGAAGTATTTCAGCTCCATGAAAGCCAGCGGCGCGGAGGGCTCTTCGTGGAACGTCTTACCGGGCGCCAGGAGCCGCGGTTTCACGGTAACCGGAGCGGTCGCGGCAAGTTGTTGGCGGAGCGTGCCGCGAGCTGCGACCAGGACCATCCGTGCCGCCGCCTGAAGCGCGATTAACTCTTCCTTCGAAATCTTAGTGGCCGAGCGGAGATAAACGCCGCCGGGTTGATCCACGCCGGTCAGGTGTGCCTGTGCTTCGGTGAGCTGGCGCAGGTGCGCGCTCAACGGTTCGTCATAACTCGGCGGTTCCTCGCTCACCAGCACGAGGTCGACCTTCAAGCCACGTAGATTCCAGAAGATATGCGCGGTCAAAATTTCACGCACGACTTCGATGTCGCGGAGGTGACCGATCATGATGACGACAATCGGCAGGTCGCCGGAAATACCCTGCCGCCAGAGCGCGCGTTGACCCTCGCTCCGGCGCCCGAGACGCGCGGGCGACGGTCGCAGTTGGGCTTGGGGAAAGATGATGAGGGCCGCCAGTTGTTGAAAGGTTTGCATATCGCCCGGGCGGATGCGGAGCCGGCGCATCTCGAGTTGGGAATGGGTCCAGGCGGTCTCAAAAGCGCGCCCGCAAGTGTGGAACTCCGAATAGCGCTCGGCCAGCGCGACGACCGCTTCGCGCGACTCGGCGACCACGGTGACGAGCGCAAACTGAAAGCGCTCGTTAGGCAGGATCGTGACGTGCCGGCGCAGGCTGAAGATCGGATCGAGCACGGCGCCGACGCTGTTCGTTAGGCCACGGGTCATCGCGGCGGGATTTGCCGGCGTGCGGCCCCGGCCGAGGAATTGGGCGCGGTCGGTTTCAAACTCGGTCGAGTCGGTAAAAGAAGACTCGGAGACCATGAGGTGCGCGGCCCAGACCGGGCGATCGTCGGGGGCGCGGAGGCGGCGCCGCGCGACCAGCGCTGCGCAATGCGGCAGCCATTCGGTTTCGATGAAGAGCTTGTTGAAAGCGGGATGCGCGCGATCAGCCCGGTGCGGCGCGAGCGCGAGCTCGAGGTAACTGGTTAGCTCCAGCCGGCACAATTTGCGTGAGGTGTTGACCAAAGTTACGCGCCGGACTTCCGCGTCGTCTTCCGCGGAGACGGCAATTTCCGTGATGGTCTCGCACGGCCCGCTCCTCCGCCGGAACTCCGCTTTGTCCGGCGTGAAACTCCAGGTGTAACGGCGTTCGGGGGATCGCACCGGTTGATGGGTATTGCTCCAGGTCGTGCCACCTTCTAAATCCCGGATATAACAAACCGGGCCCGAGGCGTCACAGGTCGTATCGGCGTGCCAGCGGGTCACGTCCAGATCCAGCCAGCGCAGAGAGCCGCCGCCGGAGTTCGTTACCGTGACGGAGCAGGTTCCATTGGAGAGCAGGTGGATGCGCGGCGAGGAGATGTCCGGCGTTTGCGCGACGACCGCGGGGCCGACGCTCGGAATTGTCCGGAGCAAGGGTCGCTCTTCGTGCACCTCACCGGTGGTCGGCAAAATTTGCTCCGGGATATGCTCGTGCAGGAGCGGCTCGGTGGCGCGAATGCGCAAGTCGGAATGGAACCGCCTCCGCATCGCATTGTCATTTAGAGCGTTGTCGTAAGCGAGGAGCGACATGCCCTGGTGATGCACCATGTAGCAATGGATGATGATCCCGGCCGCGCCCCCGGGTTCGGTCCGCCGCGAATAGTCGATCGCTTCGTAGTAGCCGTAGTCGCCGAGCAGCGCAGAGTCGCCGAGGGTGGCGAGCCACCGCAGATTCTTCACGGCGGCGGCCGGCGTCACGCCGAGAGCGAGCGCGGCGGCATACGGCGCCACGACCAGATCATTTTCCTGCCCTCGCTTCAATGCCAGGGCCGGCACGCCAAAGGCCCGGTATTGATAGACGTTGTGCCGGTCGATCGCGCTGAAGGCGGATTCCGAGATGCCCCACGGCACTTTGCTTTGCCGGGCATAGGCAATCTGGCAGCGCACGGCGTCGTGACAGGCGTGATCGAGCAGCGAATTTTCGTGCGCCTTGGTGAACAGAAGCGGCATCAGATATTCGAACATCGTCCCGTTCCAGGAGAGAAGTGGCAGCCGCCCATAGGCGGAGCCGAAGGGCCGGCTCAAAGCCCACCAATGTTCCATCGGCACTTCGCCGCGCGCGATGGCGAGGAAACTCGTTAGGCGCGCCTCGCTCGCGAGCAGATCGTAAAACGAGTTGTCGAGCCGGCGCTCCGCCACCTGGTAGCCGATGGCAAAAATCCGCCGTTCCTCATCGTAGAGAAATCGCAGCCCCATTCCGCCTTCCAGTTGCTGGCTCTGGGCGATCAATTCATCCAACTGCGCGAGCTGTTCCGAGGCGCTGCGACGTGAATGTTCCACCTCGGTAACGAGAAGATCGAGCCACTCGCGCACGGCGGGAGGAATCTCCTGGTCCTCCCGTCGTTCATGAAAAGCCAGCAGCGGCACGAGCCCGGAAATGCCCTCGACGGCAATGTTGCGCAGCGAAAAAGTGGCGGCGAGCGCCTCGCGCCGGCATTCGTGCGTCGCTTCGCCTAACGACATCAATTGCGCGGGTGGCGCCATCAGGATTTCCACCGGCCGCAGGTATTTATCGATCACGGCATTCCACGCCGCGACTTGCTTCGAGATCTGTTGCGCCCAGTAGGTGCGCGGATCGGTTTCCTGCTCGCCGAAGTGGAGCAGAAGATCCTCTGCCGGTTGTCGAGCCGCCCGGATGCGCAGGATGATTTCCTCCAGATTCGCCGGCTGACCCGCGGTCAGTTCCGCCAGGCGGAGAAGCGCCGGAGGACGTTCCGTTTCCTTGAGGGTAGCAGCGACTTGCCGCAGCACGCTCAGCGTGTCGGCCAACCCGCGCAATGCGCTCGCATCCAGAAGGGGCCGCTCGGCCAGCTCATCGCAGCTCGTCTCGAAAGTCCAGAGACTGGCGAGCAGATTGCCGCTGTCCACGGTGGAGACGTAGCGCGGATGCAACGGCTCAAGGGTCTTCAGGTCGTACCAATTAAGAAGATGACCTTCGAAACGCTCGAGCCGGCCCACCGTTTCGAGCGTGCCGAGATTGCGCGCCACCAGGTCGTCGATCGTGATGTAGCCAAAATCATTCGCCGCCACCGTCGCCAGCATCCAGAGCCCGATGTTCGTCGGTGAAGTGCGCAGGAAAATTTCCCGGACGGGCGTTTCCTGGACATTATCCGGCGGCAGCCAGGAGGTCTGCGCCCCGACAAACTCATCGAAGTATCTCCAGGTCCGCCGCGCGGCCGCGCGCAGGAATCGGCGATCTTCCGCCGTTAAGATTCCGCCGCGCCAACTCTTCGCGGGGCGGTTCATCATCATCACCGCCACGGGAAAGAGTGCCGACAAAAGGACGAACGGACCCACGGCCACCATCGTCGAGGTTCCCCGCCACGCCGCGCCGGCGAAAAGGAGTAGGCAGGCAGCGGGGATCCAAAGCCTGTCGAAAATGAACCGACCCTGCTGATTTCTGGCGCGCTGGTGAGCATCCAGCGCCGTCTCCCATTCCAGCAGCAGCCGATGCGATTTGATTCGCCGGTAGGCAACCCGGGCGATGGCATCGAGGGCCATGCTCGCGTAATCCGCCAGAAAGACAACCGCGAACACGGAGCGCAGCAGGCGGTCGCGCGGATCGCGCCAAAACCTCGTCCCCGGCGGCGGCGGATGGAACAAAAGGCCGAGCAGAGAATTCAGGACCGGCCACAACATCAGGCCCGCGATGATCCCGCTCCAGAGCATCGGCGCAGGCGTGAACAGCCAGCCGGCGAGGAGGAGGGCCACGGTCGCAGGCGGCACCAGACTGCGACGCAGATTGTCGAAGATCTTCCACCGGTCAAAGGCGGAAAGGGAATTGGGTCCAGTCCCGCCGCCGCCCGAGGGCACGCGCGATTTCAGCCAATCAATGATTTGCCAGTCACCGCGAATCCAACGGTGCTGCCGATTCCACCACACGATGTAACTGCTCGGGAAGACATCCAGCAGCTCGATGTCCGTCGCGAGGCCGACGCGAACATGGCAGCCTTCCAGCAGATCATGGCTTAACAAGTGCGCGGTCGGAAATCGTCCGGACAAGAGGCGGTGAAACGTCTGCAGATCATAGATTCCTTTGCCGTGATAGCTGCCTTCTCCGACCAGATCCTGGTAAACATCGGAGACAGCGTGTGTGTAAGGATCGATCCCGCGCGGATCGGCAAAGATGCGTGAGAACCATGTCGCTCTCGCGCTCGGAAGCGAGGCGCTGACGCTTGGTTGAATGATCGTGTAGCCGCGGATCACGCGACGGCCATCTGGCGAAAGGCGCGCCTGATTCAGCGGATGCGCCAGCGTTTCGATCATCCTCCGGGCCGTGTCGCGCAGCAGTTGGGTATCGGCATCCAGCGTGATGACGAACCGAATTCCCTCGAGCTGCGCGCGATCGCCCGCGCAGAGAAATCCTTCCAGCTCAGGCGCGGATTCGCCGATCAGGAATCGATTGAGTTGCTCGAGCTTGCCGCGTTTGCGCTCCCAGCCGATCCATCGTTGCTCGCTCTCGCTCCACGTTCGCCCCCGATGAAAAAGAAAGAAGCGCCCCGCGCCGTGCCGGCGATTCAGTTCCTCGATCCCGCGGGCCACGAGGTCGATATACTCTGCGTCCTCCGGCATGCTCTCCCGCGTGGCGTCAGCAAAATCGGTCAGGAGCGAAAAACGCAGATTCGCGTCCGTATTTCCGAGGTAACGAATTTCGAGGCGGTTGAGCTCGTTTTGGATCGCATCCGGAGTGGTCAGCAACATCGGCACCACCACGAGCGTGCGGCAATCGTCGGGAATGCCTTCTTTCTTGAAGGACATCTTCGGCAAGACCTGCGGCGGCAGGAGCGAGGTCACAAAATAATTCACAACCAGCACCGCCACCTCACTTGCGGGCAGGAGCAGCAGAACTCCCAGCAGCCCGAGGGCCAAACCATGAACCGATTGAGCAACGAAAAGGAGAGGCGCTGCCACCACCGCGACTGTCAGCAGGAAAATGGTCCCGAAGTATGCGCCCGCCGCGTGCGCGCGGAGCCATCGGCGAGAGCGTTCGACCAATGGAACGTACGCACTCATCGCCCGCTCGAGTGCTGGGCGGCCGGCATCGATCAAATAATAGCCAACCTGCCGCCCGACTTCGTCTTCCGCGGCCTCTGCCAGCGCGAGTGCCTCGTCGATGGTTTTCTGTTCCGAACCCTTTGAGGATCGGGCGATTTCCTCCACCGCGCCCCGGCATCGATCGCGCGTCTCAAAATTTTGGCGGGCATAAACGCCGGCGGGATCGGCCGCGAACTCGCTCTCCGCCCAACTGGTCGCCTGGAAAAGTTCCCGCCACTGGACTTGCGCGAGGCGACGGCAGCTATTGATCAGACTGGCGAGCGCCGTCTGCTGCACAGCCTGGCGTCGATGTTCCTGTTGAATGACTTCGAGCAGGGGCGCGCGAAGCGAGCGTTCCAGCCAGCCGCTCACCATCGGGAGCGCCGCCTCTTCGTCGTAGAGATGCGCCACCAGTTCGCTCGCAAAATGCGGCGTCGGCTCGGGATACCGTTCCACCAGTTCCTCCATTTCCTTGAGCAGCCGCGGTGAACTGTGGCGCACAGCGGCGATGAGCCGATTCGCCCAAAAGTCCGCCTCCTCGCTCTGGCTTTGTTGTTGCTCGACTTGGATCGCGATCGCGCGCAGACCTTCGAGCAACTGCAAGCGCAACATCAGCGGGAGAGCCCAGAGTTCTCCGATGTCCAAAGGAGCAGTCGCCTGAAAAGCGACCAGAAATCTCCGGATGATCTCCGGTTCCAATGCGCCGCCGGTCTCGGCCACCATTTCCGAGGCCACCTCGTAAACCCGCGGCAAGCCCGTCTCGGGTCCGCTGCCGATGAGAGGCAGCTCGCCATAATATTTTTGCGGGAGACTCTCCCGCAAGGCGGTCACCTGTTCCCGAATCAAATAGGCGTTATCGAGCAGCCATTCCGCCGAAAGGGTAAAGGCGTGGTGGACCTCGGCCGACATCGTGAGACTTGCGTTCGTCCATTCCAGCGCGCGCTCGATCTCGCCTAACCGGCGCAGGAAGGATGCACCGCGCGGCTTCGCTTCGCGGCTGACCGGGATCAGGCCCGCAAGACGCGCTGCATTTTCCTCGAGCCGCTGACCCGAAGGCAGTTCATGACCGAGCGGTCGTGCGCTCGATTTGAATTCAAAAGGCGGCGGCGAATGAAAAGCAAACGTCACCGGCGCCTCGGCTTCCACGTCCTCCAAAATCGCGACTACACGTGCTGTTTCGCTGGCTTTGACTTCGGCCAGGACCACCGTCTCACCCGGCAGGATCGTGCTTGTGCACCGCGCCAGGCTCGCCCCGCCGACGTGCTCCTGAAGCAATCGGACGAGAATCCAACCGGCCAGCGCGCCTGCTAACGCGAAGGCAGCCAGAACCAGCGCCAGGTGCGGCGAGTAATCGACAAGCATTCCGCGCTGCCAAAGGATGAATGCGCCCAGGGCGAGGACGACGGCTACACCGCCGGCCACTCCGTCGATCATGGAGATTCCATTTTCCTCGACCCGCAGCCGGCCTTTGGCCGCCGCGTGGATCGCGGCGGCGCGCCGAATCCGAGCCCAATGGAGATTTTTGAGCACAGCTCGACCGGCGGTAGGGCTCTGGAAAATGCCGACCACCAAGACGCGGTCGCCATTTTCCCGCCAAAACCTCATCGTAGAGCTTACAGGGTAAATCTACTTGGGAACATAGAAGGAATTCTTCAACTCTGGCCGCGCGGGAAAAACGGCCCTGCCATGGTCGGTCACGCGACAAGAAATGGCGACTGTTTCGCAAGGGCCGATGAGTAATCTCGCGCCCCGCGTCGACTCTGTTTTGCATTAAAATGAGTCCCGAGCAGCCTCCGATCGCCGCGAAAAAATCAGCGCGTGTTTCGGGTCAACCGACTGCCTCGTTTTTCCGCGATCCGCTCCGCTTAACCAAGATCGTGGTGCCGCTCGACCTCTCCTTGGAATCACTCCGCGCGCTCGATTTCGCTCTCCCGCTCGCCAAACGCCTGGGCGCGCGCGTCCACCTGGTGCACGTTTACGAGGGCGCGCACCAATTCTCAACCATCGCGACTTCGCCGCTCCTCTGGTCGGACGCCGAGGCGAAGCGTCACCTGGCCGACGAGGTGGAACTCTCCTTCGGCAAGCGTCCGCGGAGCGAAGATTGCCATCTGCGGATCGGCCAGCCGCCCCGGGAAATCGTCGCCGTGGCCGAAGAGCTGAAGGCGGATCTGATCGTGCTGGCGACCCATGGCCGGAGCGGTTGGCGGCATCTGACCCTCGGGAGCACGACCGAGAAAATCATTCGCGCGGCGAACTGTCCGGTTTTGATCGTGCGCGAAGCGATGCGCGGACCGGTCAAGAGCGCGGCCGAGGGGATCGTGCTGCAGAAGATTTTGGTGCCGGTCGATTTCTCCCAGTGCGCGCGGGAAGGCGCACGCTACGCCTCGGTTTTTGCGACCGCAGTCGGCGCGAATCTCCTGCTCATGCACGTCATGCCGCCACTGCACCGCCCGACGGCGAAGGGCACGGCGGGGCGGAGTGGGCCGCAACAGTTGGAGAACGCGATTCTCGAGGCCGAGGACAAACTTAATGTTCTGGTGAATTTTCTCCCGCTCCTCGGCATTTCGGAGGAGACGGAGCTGGAAGTGGGCGAGCCGGTAGAAAAGCTGGCCGCCGCGAGCGCACGAGCCGACGTGGACATGATCATTGCCTCGACGCACGGCTACACCGGTTTGCGCCATGCTCTGCTCGGCAGCGTGGCGGAGAAGCTGGCGCGGGCGGCGAGTTGTCCCGTGCTGGTTGTGCCGAGCCATCTGCGGCCGGGACCGTCAGACGCGCCCGAAGGTTGACCCATGAATAAAGCGGCCGCGCACTATTACCAGAGCGCGGCGGTCCGGGCGAGGATCCGCGAATTTCTCGGGCTTGATTCGTTAGGCCAACCGACCTGCCGTTATCTCGCGAAAGGAGAAGCCACCGAGCTGCACCTGCACGAGCATCATGCGGTGCGCGATCTCGATGCGCTCTTCGACGAAGGGGTGGAGATCGCGCGCTCCCTCTGGGACGAGACCGCGCTCATCGCCGATCTCGACATCGAATACGTCAACTTCGATCGACCGGCGGAGGCTTTCCTGAATCCGGAACGCGCCTTCGAGCTGCAGGCGCCGGTTCAGCAGGCGATCACGCATTTGCTCGCCGGCTACGGCATCCGGCCGCTCCATCTGCTCAGCGGACGCGGCCATCACTTCATCTGGCAGATCGATCAGAAGGCGCCCGCTTTTCGTCGCCTAACGAATTTAGGACATGGCCCGGCGAGCCTGTGGGAGACGACAGCCAAACAAAAATCGCCGGATGGCGCCGTCGTTTCGCCCGAACTGGCGCAAGCCTTTGCCGGACTCGGGCAGGCAATGGAATTCCTCGCGGATCGCGTGCAGGAAATCGCGGCCCGCGCGAGCAAGATCCCGGTCGAGCTGACGGCGGTCGAAGTCGGCCCATCCGATCGCGGCCGCGAAATGGTCTCGTTCGACATCTCGGAATACGGCGACCCGCTCCCGGCGCGTATGTTGCGGGTGCCGTTCAGCGTTTATCTCAAGCCGTGGCAGCAGCGCGGCTTGATCGCCGACGAAGCGCTCGACGAAATCGAACCGCTTTTTGTTATTCCGTTAGGCGATCTGGAGATGAGTGCAGCCTTGCCCATCATGCGATCGCCCGAGCGGGCGGCGCAGCTCGCGGCCACGGCCGGGACAAGCATCCCGGATGCGAGCCGCGAGATGGAACGGTTGATCGACGATTACGAGGCTTCTTCGTTAGGCAAATTCCACGCCGATTTCTACGCGCAGGAGCCTGAACCGCCCGCGCGCTGGCCCGCGACCTACGATCGCGTGCCGCTCGGGGTTTGGCCCGGCTGCGGCCGGCTCATCATCGAGCAGCCTAACGATCTTCTCCTCCGCCCGGCCTGCATTCGCCGCGTCGTGCGCATCCTCCTCGCCCTCGGCTGGCACCCGCGCCACATCGCCGGTTTCATCCGTTCGAAATACGAACGCGATTTCGGCTGGACCCAATTCACCGACTGCGATCCGGCGGCGCGCGCCGATTTTTACGTGCGTATTTTTGCCGGGCTCTTCGTCACCGGACGGGACGACCTGGTCGACTTCAATTGCACTTCGGCGCAGGAACAGGGAATCTGTTTTCTGACCGACTGCCACGACAACTTGCTCCGCTTCAAGGAAGCGGCGCTCTATCGGAGGGAACATGACAAACTGGCCCATCGGGCTTTCAACCGGCTGCTTTTACCAGCACAACATTCTTGATTGCCTAACGACCATCCGGGAGAGCGGCTTCAGCATGATCGAAGTCTGCTCCTCGCCCGCGCATCTGCATTATCACGACCGGGCGGCGGTGGAGCGGGCGGCCGCACGGATTCACGAACTCGGCTTGGAGGCCTACTCTTTTCACGCGCCGTTTGCGGACCACATCGACATCGCGTCGCCGGATGAGACGAGGCGCAAGGCCGCCCTCGCGGAGGTTTTACAGGCCGCGGAAGCAGCCGCCATTCTGCGGGTGCATTATTTCGTCATCCATCCTGGGCCGGAGCATCTGCCTGAGACATCGGGCGAGGAACAACTCGCGCGCATGCGCAACGTGGTCGCGAGTCTGGACGAGGTGGCCCGCCACTGCCGCGAGCTTGGGATCATGTGCGCGCTGGAGAACAAGCTGCCCCATCTGCTTTTCGGCAACACGAGCGATATCCTTTGGATTCTCGACGCCATCACGGCGGCGGAAGTGGGCGCTTGTCTTGATACCGGACACGCTTTTCTTTCCGGCGACATGCCGGCGTTGCTCAGGAAATTGCGGGGCCACCTCAGAATGGTGCATGCGCATGATAACGGTGGAGCGAACGATGATCATTGGCCGCCGGGTGATGGGCAGATCGACTGGGAGGCGACTTTGCGCGAGTTGGTGGAAATTGAATTTCACGGAGCGCTCATCCTCGAGATGGCTGGTCAGGCGAATGTGGAAATCACGATGGCCAACGCGCGGCGAGGGCGGCAGCATCTGCGCGAGATTTCGCGGCGGATCGCGCTTTCCCGCAGAGCGGAATCGCCGGTTTCATAGAACGACAATGAATAGAATCCTGACCTTCATCCTTGCCCTCGAGGCTTTGAGTTTTCCGCTGGCCGCGCAGCCGTCAGCGCAGAAGGAGGCCAGGGAATTGCCGCCGCAGGCGGCGATTGTCCGCGGCGTTCTGCTGCCGGTCCCGCGCGAGATCTTCCAGACGCTCGACCGATTTGCTCATTCCAACTGGCGCGCGGTGCAGCGGCCGGAACTCGCGCATTGGAGACCGCCCGGCGATCAGGCGCAAGACGCGCTCCTGCTGGGCGCTGTCGTTGCGGAAGGATTCATCGCCGTCGAAGCGGAAGACACGGCCGAGACAAAGAATCTTGGCCGCGCCGTCCTCAAGCAGGCGCGCGCGCTCGGAGTCGAAAGAGCCGCGCTCCGGCGCAGTCGCAGCATTATCGACCACGCGGAGAGCGGCGACTGGCCGGGCGTCCGGAAGGAGTGGGACAGGGTGCTTCCCGACGTGCAGCGGGGCATGAACGAGCTGCGCAGTGATCAGCTCGCCCAACTCGTCAGCCTGGGCGGCTGGCTGCGCGGGATGGAAGCGCTCGCCGTTCTCGTCTCGCAAGACTATTCCGAAGAGGATGCCCGGCTTCTGCGGCAACCGGTGCTTTTTGATTACTTCGAGAAACAACTGGCGGGGATGAACGGCGGGCTAAGGACCAATCCGATCGTCGTCCGGATGGGCGCAGGCCTCCGCAAGGTGCGCGAAGTGCTCCCGTCCGGCGACGAGCCAGTCTCGCAAAAAAAAGCAACGGAGATCTCCGGCGTTTTGGCCGAGCTCGTCAAAAGTCTCAATCGTTAGGCGGGACCAGGACCGCCGCGCCCGTCAGTGCGCCGCTGCGCAACGCGTAGAGCGCGTCGTTCGCCTGCGCGAGAGGGAAAGTTTGCGTCTCGGTTCGCACCGGCACCTGCGGGGCGAGTGCGAGAAATTCCTCGCCGTCGCGCCGGGTGAGATTGGCGACGGAACAGATGGTGCGTTCCTGCCAAAGATCGTCATACGAAAACGACGGGATGTCGCTCATGTGAATCCCGCCGCAGACGACGGTGCCGCCGCGTTCCAGCACGCGCAGCGCCGCCGGCACGAGCGGCCCGACCGGTGCGAAGATGATCGCCGCATCCAGCGTTTCCGGCGGAGTTTCGTTAGAACCGCCGGCCCACTTCGCGCCGAGGCGCCGCGCGAAATCCTGCGCAGCCGAGTCGCCCGGACTCGTGAACGCGAAGACCTCGCGATCCTGGTGCCGCGCCACCTGCGCGATGATGTGGGCCGCGGCGCCGAACCCGTAAATCCCGAGCCGCCGCGCGTCCCCGGTTTTGCGCAGACAGCGGTAGCCGATCAATCCCGCGCAGAGCAAGGGCGCGGCCGCGACATCGTCGTAGACGTCCGGCATTGGAAAACAGAAACGCGCATCCGCGACGGTGTATTCCGCGTAGCCGCCATCGATCGTGTAACCGGTGAAGCGCGCGCGCAGACAGAGATTTTCGCGATTCGTTAGGCAGAACTTGCATTCGCCGCAGGTCCAACCGAGCCACGGGATCCCGACTCTTTGCCCGACGTGAAATCCGCGCACCTCCGCGCCGATTTCCTCGACCCGACCAACGATTTCGTGACCGAGAATGAGCGGCAGTTTCGGACTCGGTAGTTCGCCATCGAGCACGTGGAGATCGGTGCGGCAAACCGCGCAGGCCGAGACGCGCACGAGCAATTGATCCGGTCGCGGCGCGGGCCGCGGCAAGTCCCTGCCGACGAGCGGCCGGCGAGGCGATTCGAGGACCATCGCGCGCATATAGATCGCTACACGCATTCGACCGCTTTTGAAAACGCAGCGCAATTTCCGGCCAGTGAAAGGCAAGCAACGGTTATCGGAGCACGCGACCTCCCGGTAATTTAGTGCACATCATGAGATCCGTGACCAAAACGGCGCTCGCGCTCCTCGTCACCCTGCTCGTTTTGCCTGGTGAAACGCCGGTCGAGGCGATCCATGTCGTGCCCACGTCAAAAACGGCGCGCAGCGCTTCGTCCGGCGCGACCAACCAGGCCGGCGAGATCACGCGCGGTCCGCTCGGCAAATCGCAAATCGCGCTCACCTTCGAGACCGGGACGGGCGCGGAATGCTTTGAAGATTTGATCGCCGCGCTCGAGCGCGCCCATGTCCACAGCACATTTTTTCTTAACGGGAGCTGGGCGGAGAGAAATCGCGACTGCGCGGCCGCGATCACCAAACACGGCCATGAAGTCGCCAACCATTGCTGGGACCACATCGACCTGACGAAACAAACCGATAAGGTCGTGCGCGACGAAATCCTGCGCGCCGATACCGTCCTCACGAAATTGACCGGGCAGAGTCCGCGACCACGCTGGCGGGCGCCCTACGGCCGGCGCGATGAGCGCGTCCTGCGGATCGCGCGCGGCCTTGGTTACGAGTCGATTTTGTGGACGATCGACAGCCTCGACTCGGCCGAGCCGCCCCAGAGTGCCGATGCCCTCATCCAGCATCTCATCAGCCAAAGCGACGCGCAGCTCGATGGCGCGATCATCCTGCTCCACGTCGGCTCACGCGCGACCGCGGAAGCGTTGCCCCCGATCATCGCCAATTTACAGAGCCGCGGTTTTCACCTCGTCACGGTGTCGAAGCTCCTGGAATCACCGAAGACCGAGTGACAAGAAAATAGAGGGAAGGAAGAGAGGGACAAACATGAAACTGGAAACGATTAAAACAGCACCTCCGGCGGCGAAATCAGCGATTTCATCGCCACCCTGTTTCATCAAGACATTCAACGAAATTTCGATCGAGGACGTGACCTCGGTCGGGGGCAAGACGGCTTCGTTAGGCGAAATGTTCCGGGAACTTTCGCCGCAGGGCGTGAAAGTGCCGGATGGCTTTGCGATCACGGCCGAGGCCTATCGCAATTTCCTGAGCACAGGAGGACTCGATCGAAAGATCGACGATCTCCTGCGCGGGCTCGATACCCAAAATCTCGCGGCGCTGCGCGACTGTGGAGCCAAAGTGCGCGATGCGATTCTGGCCACGTCTTTTTCCGACGCGCTCAGGGATGAAATTCTGGCCGCTTACGATCGGCTGCGCGCGAGCGGCAACGCGGAAGCGGGCGTCGCGGTCCGGAGCAGCGCGACGGCGGAGGATTTGCCCGATGCCAGTTTTGCCGGGCAACAGGAAACGTATCTGAACGTGCGCGGGCAGAACGCCCTGATCGACGCCTGCCGCCGCTGTTTCGCGTCGCTCTTTACCGATCGCGCGATTTCCTACCGGGCGGACAAGGGATTCAGCCACCAGAAGATCGCGCTGTCTATTGCCGTGCAACGCATGGTGCGCTCGGATCTCGGCGCCTCCGGCATCATGTTTACGATCGATACCGAAACCGGTTTTCGCGATGCCGTGCTGATCAACGCGGCTTACGGCCTTGGCGAAAACGTCGTGCAGGGTTCGGTTACGCCGGACGAGTATTCGGTTTTCAAGCCGACCCTGAAAGAGGGGTTCCGTCCCATTCTGCAGAAGACGATCGGGAGCAAGGAATTCAAACTGATTTACGACGTCGGCGGCGGCAAGATGGTGAAGAACGTCCCGGTGCCGCCGGGCGATCGGAACCGATTCGCGATTTCAGACGACGACATTCTGACCCTCGCCCGCTGGGCCTGCATTATTGAAGACCACTACAGCGCGGTCAAAGGCAGACCGACGCCGATGGACACGGAATGGGCCAAGGATGGACAAACGGGAGAAATGTTCATTGTCCAGGCGCGGCCGGAAACGGTCGAATCGCGCCGTGATCGCGATCTACTCGAAAGTTACGAGCTGAAGAAACGTGGACGGGTTCTCGTCCGCGGCCGCAGTGTCGGCTCGAAAATCGCGGCCGGGCCCGTACACGTGATCAAGAGCGCGCAGTACCTCGGTGAATTCAAGGAGGGCGAAGTTCTGGTGACCGACAAGACCGATCCCGACTGGGAGCCGATCATGAAAAAAGCGGCGGCGATCGTGACCAATCGCGGCGGACGCACCTGCCATGCGGCGATCGTTAGTCGCGAACTGGGAGTTCCCGCGATCGTCGGCACCGAGCACGGCACGGAAATCTTACGCGACGGCCAGACCGTCACCGTCTCCTGCGCGGAAGGCGACGTCGGTTTCGTCTATGAAGGCAAACTGCCGTTCGAAGTGGAGCGAACGAACCTGAAAGGCCTGCCCCGACCACGCACGAAAGTGATGATGAACGTGGCGAACCCGGAAGAGGTCTTCACGCTTTCGTTCATTCCGAATGATGGTGTCGGCCTGGCGCGCGAAGAATTCATCATCAGCAACTACATCAAGGTGCACCCTCTCGCCTTGCTCGATTACGCGAAGATCGACGACGCCGACGTGAAGGCGAAGATCGACCAGCTAACGGTTGGCTACGACGACAAAGCGCAATTCTTCGTCGACAAGCTGGCCCAGGGCGCAGCCATGATCGCAGCCGCGTTTTATCCCAAGGATGTGATCGTTAGGCTAAGCGATTTCAAGACGAACGAATACGCCAACTTGATCGGTGGACGCGTTTATGAACCGGTCGAGGAAAATCCGATGCTCGGATTCCGCGGCGCCTCGCGCTACTACAACCCGCGCTACCAGGCCGGTTTCGCCCTCGAATGCCGCGCCATGAAAAAGGTCCGCGAGGAAATGGGCCTGACCAACCTGAAGCTGATGGTCCCATTCTGCCGCACGGTCGAGGAAGGCCGCAAGGTGATCGCGGAAATGGCGAAGCACGGATTGAAGCGCGGCGATAACAGCCTCGAGGTTTACGTTATGTGCGAGATCCCGAGCAACGTCATCCTGGCGGAGGAATTCGCGGAGGTTTTCGACGGCTTCTCCATCGGCTCGAACGATCTCACCCAGCTCATCCTCGGAGTCGATCGCGACAGCGAAATCGTCGCGGAGATTTTCGACGAACGAAATCCCGCGGTGAAAAAGATGATCGCGGACGTCATCGCCGTCTGCCGTCGGAAAGGCCGCAAGATCGGAATCTGCGGGCAGGCGCCGAGCGATTACCCGGAGTTTGCGCAGTTCCTTGTCGAGCAAGGAATCGACAGCATCTCGCTCAATCCCGACACGGTCCTGAAGACGACGGTCGCAATTTTAGAAACGGAAAAGAACCAAAACCGTTAGGCAACAATGCCAATCGGGAACGACCTCATGAAAGAAAAAAACCGGCAACGCCCCATCCTGTGCGGGACGGATTTCTCCGCGGTGGCGACGGAGGCGGCCGTGGTCGCCGCAGCCATGGCGAGACGCCTGGGGACGAAGCTCATCCTCGTCCACGTGGAGGAATTTTCTGGGATGGCGGCGGTGGATCCGGGGCTCTTCGAAGACGCGCTCGCGCAAAAGCGGGACGACCTCGAAAAGGAGGCGGCACGCCTGCGCGCACTCGGGACCGAGGTGGAAATCAAACTGCTTTCCGGCTCGGTCTTTGACGAGCTGGTCACGGCCGCGGTCGATTGCATAGGAGGCACGATGGTGGTCGGGGCGGTTGGTCATGGGCTCGCGCGTCGCCTGCTCGTCGGCAGCGTGGCCGAGCGCACGGCCGAGACTTCGCCGATTCCCACCCTAGTGGTGCGTCCCGGCGCGCGGTTCGGTTCCTGGCTGCGAGGCGAGCATCCGCTAACAATTCTCGTGGGTTACGATTTCTCGCCCGCGAGCGACGCCGCTCTGCGCTGGGTGAATGAAATGCAGCAGATCGGCCCGTGCGAAACAAGCGTGTTGCACCTCGATTGGCCGCCCGATGAAGCGGAACGCCTCGGCTATCACGGACCCATGCCGTTGAACGAAAATCCGGGCGAGATCCAAAATTTCCTCGAGCGCGACCTGGCCGAACATGTCGCGCTGCGCCTCGCGCCCGCACAGGTCACGGTGACCGTCAAACCCGGCTGGGGACATCCGGCGGGTCATCTGTGCGAGGTCGTCCAGCGCGACCAGGCCGATCTCATCGTGGTCGGCACTCATCATCGCCACGGCTGGAGCCGGCTGCGCTTCGGCTCGGTCTCGCGGAGCATTTTACATCACGCTGCAGTCAGCGTGGCGGTGGTTCCACCGCTCGATGATCATCCGCGCCGGTCGCTGCCGAAAATCGAGCGCGTGCTCGTGGCGACTGATTTCTCGGACTTGGGCGACAGCGCGGTACCCTATGCGTGCGCGCTTTTGCGCCGGGGTGGCGCGTTGAAAATCCTGCACGTGATGGAACCGGCGTCGGCCGCGGAAAAAAAACAACCGCGGCCCGACAAGGATAATCCGAAACTGCGCACGCAATTGCGTTCGCTCGTCCCCGCGGAGGCGCGCGATCGCTTCCGCATCGAGCCGGAGATCGTCGAGAGCACGGAGACGGCTGAGGCGATCAGGCAGGCGGCGGAACGGTTCAACGCCAACCTGATTTGCCTCGGCTCGCACGGGCGCAGCGGGCTCGCGAAAACGTTTCTGGGCTCGGTGGCGCAAGGTGTCATGGCCGGCAGTCAACGGCCGGTGCTGGTCGTGCGTGAGGAATCCCTGTGAGGCCGGCGCGAAAAGCGCGGGCGCGAACCGGACCCCGGCAGGCGCTCAGCGGGAGCACAGTCGGCGTTTTTGTTATTCGTTAGGCGAGAATCGGGCCAGAGTAACCAAGGCCAGATTGACCTCGATGGAGCACTCCTTTTTTTCCGAGACGATTTCCACGGTCGTGGAACACCTGGCAACGGACGCGAGGAATGGTCTCACCACCGTGGAGGCGCGTGCGCGGCTCTCCCGCGAGGGACCGAACAAACTCGCCGAAACGACGCCCCCGCCCTGGTGGCGCAAGCTGCTCGAGCAGTTCAACCAGCTCGTCATCTGGATTCTGCTCGCGGCCACGATTGTCTCCGGCGCGCTCGGCGACTGGCTGGAGGCGGGCGCGATCCTTGCCATCGTGCTGCTCAACGCGCTCCTCGGATATTTCCAGGAACGCAAGGCGGAGGAAGCGCTCTCTTCCCTCCGGAAACTTTCCTCGCCGAGCGCCCGAGTTTTTCGTGACGGGTCTCTGCACAGCATCGCCGCGGCCGAACTCGTGCGCGGCGATGTCGTCGAGCTGGAAGCCGGCGATCGCGTCCCGGCGGATCTGCGTCTGCTCCGCACCTTTGGCCTGAAAATGCAGGAAGCGGCGCTGACCGGGGAATCGATTCCGGTGGAAAAGGACGCCGCGGCCGTTTTGCCTAACGAGTCGACGATCGCCGAGCGGATCAACATGGCCTTCCTCGGCACGAGCGTGGTCGCGGGCAAGGCGCGCGGCCTGGTCGCCGCCACCGGGATGCGGAGCGAGCTGGGCCGCATCGCGGGCTTTCTGCAAAGCGAGAAGCGCGAGCCGACTCCCCTGCAGAAGCGTTTGGAGGAATTGGGACGCGTCCTGATCTTCGCCTGCCTGGCGCTCATCGCGCTCATTTTCGTTCTCCAACTTTGGCGCGGGGAAAGCCTCGCCAATACTTTTCTCCTCGCCGTCAGCCTCGCGGTCGCGGCGGTGCCGGAAGGTTTGCCCGCCGTCGTGACCATCGCGCTCGCCCTCGGCTTGCAGCGGATGGTGAAGCGCAACGCGCTCATTCGCCGCCTCGCCAGCGTCGAGACTCTTGGCTCGGTCACGGTCATCTGCTCCGACAAAACGGGCACGCTGACGCGCAACGAAATGACGGTGACGGAAATCATCACCGCGACCGAACACTACCGAATCACCGGGAGCGGTTACATGCCGGAAGGCGAATTCATGGGGAATTCGGGGCCCGCCGTGCGGCCGCTGGAAGCGGCGCTCGCGCGGGCCCTCCAGGTCGGGCTCTGGTGCAACAACTCGCAGCTCGCGCCGCCGGACGAGAATGACGGGCGCTGGCGCATTGTCGGCGATCCGACGGAAGGCGCGCTCGTCGTCGCGGCGCGCAAGGCCGGCCTGCAGCGGGATCCGGCCGATGTGATCCTCCACGAAATTCCCTTCGACTCGGAACGAAAACTCATGTCGGTGGTGGTGGACGACGCGCCCGCGCAAACCACCATCTACACGAAAGGGGCGCCCGAGATTCTGCTCGAGCGCTGCGCCTTCGAGCAGCGGCCTAACGAAATCGTCCCGCTCTCCGGGGCGCGCCGCGGCGAGCTGCTGCAAGCCAGCCGCGAGATGGCGGACCGCGCGCTGCGCGTTCTCGGGCTGGCCTGGCGCGAAGCCGATGAAAATTTCAAAACCCATGCCGAGCACAATCTGATCTTCGTGGCGCTCGCGGGTATGATCGATCCGCCCCGCGCAGAAGCGCGCGCCGCCGTCGCGAAATGCAAGTCGGCCGGCATTCGTCCCGTCATGATCACTGGCGATCATCCGGCCACCGCGTTCGCTGTCGCGCGACAATCCGGCATCGCGGGCGAGCAAGACCGCGTCGTCACCGGCGCGCAGCTCGATCGCTTTTCGGATGAGGAGTTGTCAGCCGAAGTCGACCAACTCCCCGTCTACGCGCGCGTTTCGCCGGAGCACAAACTGCGCGTCGTCAAAGCGCTCAAAGCGCGCGGACAGGTCGTGGCCATGACCGGCGACGGCGTGAACGATGCGCCCGCCGTGATGATGGCAGACATCGGCATCGCGATGGGAATCACCGGCACCGACGTGACCAAGGAAGCGTCCGACATGGTCCTGACCGACGACAACTTCGCTTCCATCGTCAACGCGATCGAGGAAGGACGCGGCATCTACGACAACATCCAGGAGTTCGTCCATTACCTTCTCTCCTGCAACGCGAGCGAAATCGCCCTCGTGCTTTTCGCGGCCGTCATCGGCTGGCCCGTCCCGCTTATCCCGATCCAGTTGCTCTGGATCAATCTCATCACCGACGGCATTCCCGCCCTTGCGCTCGCCATGGAAAAACCGGCGGCCGACGTGATGCGGCGCCGCCCGCGCCCGCCGCAGGAACCGTTCTTCACGCGCGAGCGCGGGACGCGCATCCTGCGGCACGGTTTTCTCATGGCGGCGGTCACGATCGCCGGGTTCTCTTATGCGTATCTCAAGAAAGGGACCGCACCGGCGCAAGCCACCGCCTTCTACGTCACGACTTTCGCGCAGCTCTTCTTCTCTTTCGCCTGCCGGAGCCAGCGGCGCGCGCTTCCGCAGCTGGGCCTCTTTTCGAATCCCTATCTTCTGGGTGCGATCGTTTTGTCGAGCATCGTGCAACTTTCGCTTCTCTGGTTTCCCCTCACGCGCCGAGTCTTTTTCGTCTCGCCGCCGAGTTTCGGCTTTGATTGGCTGCTCATTTTTCTGCTCGCCCTCGCTCCGGTCTCCCTGGTCGAGGTGAGGAAAATCATGCGCGGCCGGCTTGGAAGAGAGCCGACCGCCAAGGTGCCGGCATGATTCCCAGGCGGTCGCAGTCTGTTTCTGCGGCCCTCAAGAAATGTCGCGTCTTTCGCAAATTATGAGAAGCCGTCAAACATCATGAAGGATTATCTTCAACTCAGAAGACCCGGTCGCATCATGAGGAACGCATGAAAAAACTGTTATCGTCGATGCCGGCGGAACCATTACCCTAAAATGAGAGTCGCCGTTTTTAGCACCAAAGCGTATGACCGCGAGTTCCTGGAGCGGGCGAATGCGGGTCGGCACGAATTGCGATTTCTCGAGCCGCGCTTGCAGGTGGAGACGGCGTCGCTCGCGGCTGGCGTCGCCGCGGTGTGCGTCTTCGTGAACGATGACCTCGATGCCAATGTGATCGTGACCTTGGCCAAGTCGGGCACGCGCCTGATTGCGTTGCGCTGCGCCGGCTACAACAACGTCGATCTCGCGGCGGCGCGTGCGCACGACCTCGCGGTGACGCGCGTCCCTGCCTACTCACCCTACGCGGTCGCCGAGCATACCGTCGGGCTCATTCTCGCGCTCGATCGCAAGTTGCACCGCGCTTACAACCGGGTGCGGGAAGGCAATTTCGCGCTCGATGGGTTGCTCGGTTTCGATCTGCACGGCCGCACCGTCGGTCTTATCGGGACGGGCAGAATCGGAACCGTTGTCGTCGAAATTCTGACTGGTTTTGGCTGCCGGCTTCTCGCGTTTGATCCCGTCCCTAACGACAAGTGTCGCTCGCTCGGGGTGAGTTACGTCAGCCTGGACGAGCTGCTTTCGCGGAGCGACATCCTCACCCTGCATTGCCCGCTCACGGGCGAAAACCGGCATCTGATCGACGCTCCCGCTTTGCAGCGAATGAAACCCGGAGCCATGCTGATCAACACCAGCCGCGGCGCGCTGATTGACACCCTGGCCGTGATCGAAGCCTTAAAAAGCGGCCGGTTGGGCTACCTCGGGCTCGATGTTTATGAGGAAGAAGAGCAGATTTTTTTCGAGGATCGTTCGAACCTCATCATCAGCGACGACATCTTCACCCGTCTGCTCACCTTCCCGAATGTCATCATTACCGGCCACCAAGCCTTCTTCACCCGGGACGCATTGGAAAACATCGCCGCCACCACCATTCGCAACCTCTCCGAGTTTGAGACGGCCGGGACCTCCGAGAATCTGGTCGCCGTGCGGAGCGCGTAGTCTGGCGCCGCCTTGGGCAGCCGATGGGGCCTTTGTCATCGCCCGGAACTGGAGTTACTTTTTCGAGAAGCACTGCCTGCCGAAACCTCAACCACCTGGTAACGCCATGTATCTCAAACGTTTTTTTGTCGAAGGACTCGCGCACGCTTCCTACCTTTTTGGTGCCGACGGCGAGGCCGCCGTGGTCGATCCGAAACGCGATATCGAGGATTACGTAGCGGAGGCGAAACGCGAGGGACTCAGGATCGTCGCGATCTTCAACAGTCATCCGCACGCCGATTTCGCCTCGGGCTTTCGCGAGCTGGCGCAACGCACCGGGGCGAAGGTTTACGTCTCGCATCTCGCGCCCGTGAATTACGAACGCGTCGCAGCGCGCGACAGCCAGCGGGTGAAGGTCGGCTCGCTCGAAGTCGAGTTGCTCGAAACCCCCGGTCATTCGCCGGACAGCCTTTCCTTCCTCGTCCGCGAAAACGGCCAGCCGACCACAGTCTTCACCGGCGACCTGCTTTTTGTGAACGACGTCGGCCGGCCCGATCTGCGCGACGCCGATGAAGATCCGAGCGCGCTCGCCGGCAAGCTCTACGATTCCCTGCACGAAAAGATTCTCACCCTGCCGGACACGGTGAAGGTCTACCCGGCGCACGGGGCCGGGTCGTTGTGCGGGCGCGCCATCTCGGATGCGCCGTTTTCGCTCGTCGGCCAGGAGCGGAAGTTGAACTGGGCGATGCAAATCAAGGAGCGCGACGAGTTCGTTAGGCAAATGACCGCCAACCTGCCGGATCGGCCCGCTTATTTTTCTTACGACGTGGGTGTGAATCTGGAAGGGGCCGAGCCGTTCGACGCCCTCCCGCCGCTCGATGAGATGACGGAGGAGGAACTGCAACACGCGGTGCAAGACGACGCGGTCGTGATCGATGTGCGGCCCGCGCCGGAGTTTGGGGCGGCCCATTTTCCCGCGAGCATCAACATCGGCCTTGGCAGCCCTTCATTCTCCACCTGGACCGGCTTCCTCATTCCGGGCGAAAAGGCGATCGCGCTCGTCGTCGGTTCGGCCGGGGATGCAAAAAAGGCCCGACTCGAGCTGGCCCGGATCGGCTTCGACAACGTCCTCGGTTACGTCAAGGCCGGGAGTCTTAGTCAAACGCAGACGCTTGCCCAGATGAGCGTGGAGCAATTGAAAGCGAACCTGCAAGGCGACGGCCCGTTCCTGCTCGATGTGCGCACGCCGACCGAATGGAAAAACCACCACATCGAGGGCGCGCGCCATGTGCCGTTGGCCTCCTTCGCCAAACAGCTGCCGGCGCTGCCTAACGACCGCCCGATCGCGATCATCTGCGGAAGCGGCTATCGCAGCTCCATTGCCACCAGCCTGCTCCAGGCGCGCGGCTACAAAGAGATCGCGAACGTCGCCGGCGGCATGACCGCCTATGCGGAAACAGGCGAATAGCAGAGAACGACGGTGGCGAGCGAACTGAAAACCACCGAGGACGGCGGGCTCCTGGAAGTTTCGCTCAGCGGCAAAGTGGTAAAGGAAGACTACAACACGTTTGTCCCGGTCGTGGACCGCGCCGTCGCGCAGCATGGCAAGGTCCGGATGCTCGTGGTGATGCACGATTTCCACCGCTGGACGGCGAGCGCAGCGCGGGAAGACACCAAGTTTGGGTAATAACTTACTTCACACGAACATTAGAGAGAAAAATGATTACCTGATCGGGGCGTGATACCAGTGATAATTTCCGTCCGATCCTTCGTCTCCCTCAAACATAAATTCCTTTGTCCCATCCAAATGGAACACGGTTTCATAGTGAACGATAAGAAACATCTTAAGATGGCCAGGTCTCACCTCGGTGTATTGGACATGCTCGAATGGGTAAACCGTAACGGACTCCGAACTGGGTATCGTGGGGATTATCTTGTAAGGCTCCGTGTCAGGTTCCTTGTTTACCTCGCCTATCTCGGAAAACTCGCTGCCGCCTACATGCCCCCTAAATTTCTCAATCAGCCAGTCCTGTTTGACATTATAAATAGGCAGGTTGCCCTCATTAGTTATTCGAAACGGGTTGCTAATTATAGAATCAGACTTCAATGGTGAATCTGCTTCTACTGAAACTCTTGATATAACTGTTAAGTAGCCTCCGACAACAATACTGGCAAATGAAAAAGTGCTTACAACAATGCCAATCGGAGACGACAGTTTTTGAAACAGTAGTTTCCATTTTCCTAGAGTTGCTACTGGCTCTGGTCGGGCTTTTGACTGGCGCCGGCGCTTCTTGCTTCTTTTAACCAATCTCTGCTCCTCTTTTCGTCACCGCCTCTTCTTTCGCGCCTCGCGTTTCTTGGCGTTGGCCGCTTGGAATTTCCCGAGCGCCTTGTCAGATTCCTCTTTGGATTCGTTCAGGATCGCCCTTGCCTGCTTCCGAAATATCTCGAAAGAAACGAGCGCAACTTCGTTAGCACTCTTCCGCTCGGCGGATACTCTGGCCGCCTCTTCTTGAAGAACATTCTTACCCGTCCGTATGTTCTTCCTTCTAGGCATTTCAAAGTTGCATGTTCTATATCCTCTGAAGGTCCGAGTTTGCTAGACCAAATGCCAGTCTCCAACAGACACGCAGCATGCTTTCGTCTTCCGTATGCACTAACAAATAGTGCGATCTTTTGGTATTTCCGTTCCACTCCGCTGTGACTACAAGGAAGATAACCCTCAGTCTTAAATGCAGCGATGAAATTATCCACCGTTTCTCCGCTAATTGGTTCTTTGGGGAGACCAGGCGGCCAATAGTAGCCAGCTTCATTCCGCGGCCACCAAAAGTGGTTTGTTTTTCCAAGGGCCCAAGCGATACAATTGTAGTCATCATCAGGATCACTGCGGCACTGAAAATCGTTAATGCCGGTGATATCTTCAAACGACCCAGGAACCCAAGAACAATCGCGTGGCCGTGTTATCATTATATATATCCATTTTCACGCCCCCATGCCAACCATGCCGCTCTCGCAGCCGGGATTGTTTCCGCTCCTTCGGCTACATCCCTTCCCGCTATAAATCTAAGTGCGTAAAGCCAATGGCTAGATCTGTCCCTTAAATCTCGCAAAATTAAGGGAACTGCCGGTTGCCCCATAGCCATGATACGCTGATAAGCAGGATGCATCACCATGTCTGATACAGATGAAAACGGTCGCGTCTCTTCTAGCCAACGCTCTGAAAGCAACCGGTATTCCGCTGCTATCGGGTAGTCGGCATCATCCGCAACAACTGCTGAAAAACGAATATCCTCTGCTTTTACAGCCAACGACACACTGTAAAGCGGGACGGACTGCTTGGCATTGTTGAGCAGCGTTGAGATCACAGGCAAACTCTTTGTCCAATCCTCGTGATTTGCGACCGACGCGATATTCCAGTCAATGCGTGGTTGGTCCATAAGTTGAGTAAACTCTTCCTTTAGGTAGGCCTCGGGCTGGTCTAATATCATGTTGGCTAGTCTATTTCTTGACGGCCTGTTTTTCTGCAAGCGCGATAAAGTTATCCAAGCCTTGCCTTACAAGTCTAGCAGCGTCCAGCGACAAGATTACATCTACTTCCATTTCTCGAACCCAATCTTTTAGCGTATCTCTCCTACTAGTGCAGTGTAACATTGAAAC
>PNAA01000009.1:0-146670 GCA_003169975.1 Spartobacteria bacterium
TAGTCAATGATACACTGCAGTAGGACAGATTCTTAAGAATTTCCCGGTCGACTTCGAACGGGCGGAAAAGGATGCGATCATCGAAGCGTGCTGTTCAGTTGGTCGACGTGTTCTTGGCAAGATTTTGCACCTAATTGGGGAAACAAGGACGGGTTTTTTGCAGGACATGTTGCAGCTTATTGCTCGCCGGCGACCAAATCTTTCAACCGAAAGACTTCGCGAAGGCGCCGTTTCGGCTGTTTTGGGGTTGTCCGAACTAGCAGCCTTCGGGATGGTGGTCCGATTATCACATGCCTTAGGTTCGAAAAATCTAACGTCGACATATGATCGAACGTTTGAAGGCAACGACATAACTATCCTCAATTTAGTCTATATCGCGCTGCGGCTCGAGCATTACGACGATTTCCCTGAACGACTGATACTGGAAGCGGCTGCTGCAATGCGCACGAACGCATTCGGGTTTCGAATTCTACGTGGTCTCGTTGTCCGCTATCTCACGCTCTTCCCTACGGATTTTCGCTTGAAGCAGCGGCTCAGCAGTAAATTGAACTTGGATTTTCGGAGGATCCGAGCTCCCAGACAGGAGCAACGGTTACTCGAATTAGACAAATGCGTTGCTAGCGCGCGTTGTCTCCGCATCGCTGAGCGTGCGGGCAGTCCTCTCCGAGCCGTCGATTCGCTGGCCTTTATGCTCTCGTCAGCGACCACGCGACCTCGGCCATGTATGCGGTTTGTCATGGCGTCCATCCGAGCATGCGGTCTGAACCGCGGGTGCGCGTGGAATCGGTCGATTCGCTGCGCGGCCTCGCGATCATAATCATGCCGCTCGATCATGTGCGCGATTTTTTCTCCAGCTACAGCGGGAATCCGACCATCCGGCGACCGTTTCCGGACGGGTGATTTTTGTCACCTCATGAAATCGCGCCAGACGGTTGAATTCAGGCTTGGATTGCGAGGGAGGGAACTGGTCGAGCGCGGAGGTCTTCGAACAAGAACGCGGCGGCACCTAACGATTTGTAAAGCTGAAACGGAGCGCCTGCCGCAGGCGCGGCGGCAAGGCCGGCAGATGGCGGCGCTCGATCAGAAAGGTGATGACGCCGGCCAGTTCTTTGTAGATGTAGTTGCGATTGACCGCGCCCTGGAGGTATTGCTCGCCGCTGCTGCCGCCGGTGCCGACCCGGGTGCCGATCATGCGCCGGACCATTTGCAGGTGGCGATAGCGGAAGGTGGCCAGTTGTTCGTCGATCTCGATGAGCGAGTTGAGCAAGGCAAAGGGCAACCGGAACATCGGCTCGTCGCGGTAGAGCATGATGAAGAGCGCGGCGCGCAAAGCGGTCGACCGAAAGGCGCCCCAGCCGGTCTTGAAAAAGATGTCGTCGAACTTGCCGAGCAGGTCCGGTTTGTCGTCGCGCTCGGAAAGGCTTTGCTCGTAAAGGAGGCGGTAGCGGTTCCAGAAGGGGGAACGTCCCGGCTGCACCGCGCCTTCGTTAGGCGAGTCCTCCCAGTCGCGCCAGAATTCCTCCTCGAAGAAGGGCATCCGTTCGAGCCAGTTCTCGACCATCCCGAGGATGGTGGGCTTTTGTTCGAACTCCGTGATCTCCGCGAAGTCCTTCTCGTTAAAGCCGCCCAGCTCGGTGTGCTTGTAATAGTCGGGCCGGAACCGGTTCTCCATCCGCAGGCCTAACGACGCTTCGATCTCCCGGAATTGCCTGCTCTGGAATCCGGAGGCGCCATGGAGCAGCTCGCGGAACTCGAGAAAATCGAGCGGGGTCATCGTCTCCAGCACATCGACCTGGTGATTGAGCAATTTCCAAATCTCGACCACCCGCTTAAGACGATGCACGACCACGTTCATGTCCGGGCCGTCGTCGTCCGCGGCCGGTTTGCTCAGGACTTCGCCGCAGGCCGTGATCTCGTGCAGGATCTGTTTGAACCAAAGCTCGTAAGCCTGGTGGATGACGATGAAGAGCATCTCATCGTGCGCGAGCAGCTTGCCCTCCTGCAAGCTGAGCGGCTTTTGTAAGGCGAGAAGTTGATCGATCGCGAGGTAGTCGCCGTAGTATTGCAGCGGCTGCTCGTGATTGAAGGGGCATTCCATCCCCGCAGTGTCGCGCAGTGCGGCGATAGGCGTCAATCACCGCGGATGGCGCGGCCCTTCTCAACTTCTCCCCTCGCGGGTCGCTTTCCCGCGTCGCCCACAGGGCGACGGCTACAGATGCCTAACGACGGCGCCGGCCGAACGAATAGCCGCGATGGGTGCGGCCGCCGCCGATGGCGCGTTTGCCGCCCGCGCCTGATTCCGGCTCGAAGAGCACGGTGTAGATGTAGGGGAAACCCTCGAGCTTGAGCCGCGGAATCTTTCGCCCAATGAAGCGCTCGATCGCCTGGAGCGATGGAAGCTCTCCACCATTCATCAATGTGAATGCGTCGCCGACGTTCTGGGCGCGGCCGGTCCGTCCGATGCGGTGGACGTAATCTTCGGGATGCTCCGGCACGTCGTAATTAATCACGTGGCTGACCCCCGCGATGTCGATCCCGCGCGCCGCGATATCGGTCGCGACCATGACTTCGTATTTGCCCGACTTGAAGCCTTCGAGCGCTTCGACGCGTTCCCGCTGGGTGCGATTCGAGTGCAAGACGGCGACCGAATGCCGCGCCTGTTTCAGTTGCGACGCGATGCGGTCCGCACCGTGTTTCGTCCGCGAAAAAATCAACGCGCTGTCGTAATTGGTGCGCTCGAGCAGCGCGATGAGCAGATCGAACTTCTGCTCCGCCGCGACCGGGTAGACCGCGTGGGTGACGGTCTCGGCCGGCGCACGCCGCACGCCGATCTCCACCACTTCCGGTTCTCTTAGAACCCAGGCGGCGAGCCGCTCGATTTCCGGCGGCAGCGTCGCGGAAAAAAGCAAAGTCTGCCGATCGGTGGAAATCTGTTCGACGATCCGCCGCACATCGGGGAGGAAACCCATGTCGAGCATGCGATCGACCTCGTCGAGGACGAGGATGCTGACGTTGCGGAAATGCATCGCGCGTTGTTCGAGCAGATCGAGCAAGCGGCCGGGCGTCGCGCAGACGACATCAGCGCCAGCTGCAGCCTCCTCTTTTTGTTTGCCGTAGCCGACGCCGCCATGCACCACCGAGACGCGCAGATCAGTGAAGCGCCCGTAATCACGAAAGGCCGTCTCAACCTGCGCCGCGAGCTCGCGTGTCGGCTCGAGGACGAGACAGCGAAAGGTGCCGTGCCTGGCCAGTAAGGTCATGATCGGCAGCGCGAAAGCCGCCGTCTTGCCGGTCCCGGTTTGCGCGGTGCCGATGAGATCCTTGCCAGAAAGAATGATTGGAAATGCGCGGAGCTGGATCGGCGTCGGCTCGGAGAAGCCCATCGCCTGTGTTCCCCGCACGACTTCCGGGGAAAGCCCGAAGTTGTTGAAAGACACAGGCCTGAACAGTAGATCGGTTAGGCTGGGAAGCAACGTTAGTTCTGTCTTGCGCGATCCTTCGTTTCGCTCAGGATAACGAGCACATGGGTCCGAAAGCAGTGCGGATTTTTGTCCTCGCCGACACCCACAATCATCTCCCGGAAAATCTTGAGGCGCTGGCGGAGGGCGCGGATGAAATCTGGCATCTCGGCGATCTCTGCGAGCCCAGTTTGCTCGTGCGGCTGGAAAACGTCGGGCCGCCGGTGACGCTGGTGCGCGGCAACTGCGACAGCAATTCCGAGTGGCCGCTGGTGGTCGACCTGCAACGCAACGGCCTCCGTTTCCGTCTCGTCCACATTCCGCCGTCACACCCGCCGGAGAACGTGGACGTCCTGCTGCATGCCCACACCCACGTCCCGCGCAACGAGCGCAGGGGTGGCGTGCTCTTTCTTAATCCCGGCTGCGTCACGCGCCCGGACCGCGGCACGGTGCCCAGCGTCGCGACGCTCGAGATCGCGGCGGACGGGAAGTTAATCTGGCACCTGACGCCCCTTCGTTAGGCAAACACCCAGCGCGCCAATATTCTGTCTGGTCCCGAAGTGGTCGGCCCGGACCTGGTGCCGGACGGATACTAACGGCCCGGCGTTAGGCGCGCATTTTTTCGCCGTCGTTAGGCGTGAGCGCTCCCACGTCCGCGAATCACGCAGAGATCGCGCTGCGCTAGTGCCCGTAGCTGACGACGCGCGAAATCTTCCACGAGTCGGCGGTTTTTCTCCAAAGCATCACGAACTCGAAGACGCCACACTCATCCTGGCCCTTCTCCTGGTGGCAAAAACGGTGGGCGCCGATCTCGATCGCACCCTAGTTCTTGATCGGGTAGACCTTGAGACTGCCTGGCACCAGGTCGCGCCGGATGTCTGGCGTGCGCGCGAACATTTTCTTAAAGTCTCCGGAACATTCCTCGTAATTCTTCAACCCATCGTTGTCCTGGTAGAACTCGAGGTCGTCGGTAAACATCGCCATCAGCGCCTCCGCGTTGTGAGCGTTGAAAGCGTCGAAGATTTTCGTGTCCAGTCGCGCAATCGTGTCGCCGAGCTCGCGCGACGCGGCCGTCGAACTCGGCTCGGGCGTCTGCCCGGCCGCCGACAAGACGGCCGTCATGAGCAGAAGACTGCAAAGTGCGCCTCTCAAAGCGCGGCGGTAATCGAATTCTGGGCGCTCGACCCGAGGTCGGCAAACGTCACCGGCTCGTGGCTAAACTGCCAGATCGTCGTCGTGGTGGCGATGACGAGGAGCAGGTAAACGATGGCTTCCATCAAGCCGCGCTCTTTTTCCTCCGACTGGATGAGCAGTTGGTAGGTGCTTTCTTCGTGCACCGGTGTGGCGTTGGGTGTGTTTGTCATGGTGTCCTTTCTTAACCCCAGAGCCTTATGCAATCGTTATGCCAGGCGATGCGCGAAAGTGTAAACCGCTGACGGAACGATGCTTGTGAGACGAAGCGAAAATCCGCCGCGACCGCGAGTGTGTCGCAGACGGGATGAGGCGGTGCCAAAAACGGGACGGCGCGCAGCGCGCCAGACGCGCTACTCTTTTGCGCCCGTTTCCTTTTCGTTAGGCGCGGTTTTCTTCGCTTTGCCCGCCGGCTTGGCGTCCCCCTCGGGGCTCGCTTCGCCTTTCGCCGCTTTGCGCTTCTTGCCTTTTTCCGCCGGCGTCGTTTCCTCGATCACCACTTCCGCTGCATCCACCCACTCGAGAAAAGCAACGGCCGCCGAGTCGCTCTTGCGCTGGCCAAGCTTGATGATGCGGGTGTAGCCGCCGTTGCGGCTCGCGCTTCGCGGCGCGATGTCGTCGAACAATTTCTTGACCGCGTCTTTCTGCCGTAGAACGGAGAGGGCCGTCCGGCGCGCGTGGAGCGAGCCATTTTTGCCTAACGTCACCATCTTTTCTGCCAGTGGCCGCACCGCCTTCGCTTTGGCGAGGGTGGTTTTAATCCGCTGATGCTCGATCAAACTACAGACCTGATTCGCCAGCAACGCCTTCCGGTGCGCAGCGGTTACTCCCAATTTGACGGTTTTATTTTGGTGCCTCATAGCTGCTTCTCCCGCGAAATGTTTTGCCTAACGACTATTCCTCGTCCGCGCCGTTCGCGCCGTCGGCCGGCAGCGGGATTTCAACCAAACCCGGATCGAATTTCTGCCCCAACCCGAGCCCGAGTTGCTGCAGCTTGTCCTTGATTTCGTTGAGCGACTTTTTGCCGAAGTTGCGATACTTCAGCATCTCCGCCTCGGTCTTTTGCGCGAGCTGTCCGACGGTCGTGATATTCGCGTTGTTCAGACAATTCGCCGCGCGCACGCTGAGCTCGATCTCGTTCACGCTCATATTGAGCAGCTTCTTCAGCTTGACGTTTTCTTCGCTCACGCCCGCTGGCGTTTCGTCGAATTCGATCACGTCCTCGTTGAAGTTGACGAAGACATCGAGGTGATGGCGCAGGATCGCGGAAGCCTGGAGCAGCGCGTCGTCCGGCGTGAGGCGTCCGTCGGTCCAGACTTCGAGGATGAGTTTGTCGTAGTCGGTGCGCTGACCGACGCGGGTGTTTTCGACCGCGTATTTCACCCGGGTCACGGGCGAAAAAATCGAGTCGATCGGGATGAGGCCGATGGCTTGGTCGGGCCGTTTGTTTTCGTCCCCGGTCGCGAAACCGCGGCCGACGCGGACATCGAGCTCGGCTTCGAATTTGTGCTTCTTGTCGAGCGTGCAAATGACCTGCTTCGGATTGAGCACTTCGTATCCCTGCACGAGCTGGATGTCGCCGGCGGTGACAGTGCCTTCCTTGTTCACGTTGAGCGAGAGCTTGCGCGCTTCGTGATCGGAGGCTTTGAATTTTACCCGCTTCAGGTTGAGCACGATGTCGGTCACGTCCTCGACGACCGCGGGCAGGGTGCCGAATTCGTGTTGTGCGCCGCTGATTTTCACCGCGGTGATGGCGGCGCCTTCGAGCGAGGAAAGGAGGACGCGGCGGAGCGAATTGCCGACGGTGTGTCCGTAGCCGGCCTCGAAAGGTTCGGCGACAAATTTGGCGTAAGTCTCAGTAGATGACTCCTCGTCCTTGACGAGGGTCTTGGGCATTTCAAAACGACCGTAACGAACTGACATAGGATTGAAGGATGAAGGCGGAAGGATGAGGGATGAGGGATGAAGTGCGATCGGAAAAAACAAGCCTGCGGCTAATTCATCCTTCTGCCTTCCTCCTTCATCCTTTCCAGAGCGCCGGGTTCCCCCTGGCGAGCGTGGTCTCGCGTCCAGCGACGGAAACCCAGGGACCAACGGCGCAACGTTTAAAAAACTCGCTGCAGGACGGGGAATGAACACCATCTCGCCCGCTTTGCAAGCGCGACGCTCGACGCTGTAGCCGCTTCCCTGTGGGAAGCGCGGGATTAGGGTTGTTCGCAGCTCTGGGAATGAGCGACGCCGACGCTCGCGCTGTCCACAGGGCAGCGGCTACAGGCTTTCCTCGACCGCGTTGGGCAATTCGTCGCGGTCGCCCGGCTCTCGCGGGAAATGCTCCGCGAGAAGCGCGCCGGTCCGGTCGATGGCGTGGATCACGGCGTCGGTGAAGTTTCCCGCTTTGAAATGCGTCTGCATTGAGGCCACGAGTTGCTGCCAGAAGGCATCGCCGCAGCGCTGGTGAATGCCTTCATCGCCGATGACCGCAAATTTTTGCGAACGCGGCGCGACGAAGATGAGCACGCCATTTCGTTCGCGTGTCGCGGTCATGCCCAGCTTTTGAAATTTTGCGCGGGCTGCCGCGACCGCGTCGTCCATTGCCCCGTGCTGAATGAAGACGCGGATCTCGCCGGAGGTTTTCGTTTCCGCCGCGGCGATTGCATGCACGATGCGCTTGTGCTCGATTTTTTCGACAAAATGTTTGGTGCGCATGGGTCTACCAACTGGAGCCGGCGCCACCGCCGCCGAAACTGCCGCCGCCCCCGCTGAATCCGCTGAATCCGCCGCCGCCGGAGCCGCCGCCACCCGACCAGCCGCCGCCGCCGAAGCCACCGATGAAAGGCCCACCGAAGCCGCTGTAGCCATAGCCGCGGCGTCGGGATCGATTGGCGAAAATGATGAAGGCCACAATGATCAAGAAAACAATCAGGCCGACAGGCATGCCGGACGAGCCGCCGCTCTCCGATTCTTTTTGCGTCCGGCCGGTGCCTTTGTATTCCCCCTTGACCGCTTGCATCATCGCCACGACCCCGGTTTTCAAACCGCCCGAGTAATCCCCTTTCTTAAAAAACGGCGCGATGAGGTTATGTGTGATGTCGAAACAAGTCGCATCGGGCAACGCGCCTTCCAGGCCGTAACCGGTCTGGATAAACATCTGGTGGTCGTCGACGAAGACGAAGAGGACCGCACCGTTGTTGCGACCTTTCTGGCCGACGCCCCAGGTTTGCGCGATGCGCTGGGTGTAATCCGCGACCGATGATTCGCTTTCCATCGACCGGTAAACCGCGACCAGGATTTGCGTCGAAGTCTCGCGCTCGAACTGCGCCAGTTGCTCGTTCAGTTGCGCGGCGGTCGCCTGGTCCAGCACCCCCGCGTAGTCGTTAAAGTAGCGATCCGGTTTGGACGGCATCCTTTCCGCTGCGAGCGGGCCGAGCGCGCAAACGAAAAGCGCGAAGATGCCGAGAATTAGGCGCTTCTTCATGTCATCCCGAACGAAGTCGAAACCTTGTATATATTTTCACGGGATCCCTCGACCCCGAATGTTTTCGGGGCTCGGGCTGCCAGCGATTATGGCGTCCCAGCAGCCGTCGCCGCCGGCGCGGGCGCCGCATTGCCAAAGTTGAATTTTACCTCGGGAGCTTTCTCGGCGCCGGGCTGGGCATTGAAGAACGGCCGCGGCTGGAAGCCCAACATCCCCGCGAAAAGGTTGGTCGGAAAAGTGCGCACCGCCGTGTTATAGGCTTGGACGGTCGTATTGAAATTCCCCCGCTCCACGGAGATGCGGTTTTCGGTTCCCTCGAGCTGCGCCTGGAGTGCAAGGAAGTTCTGGTTGGCGCGCAACTCCGGATATTTTTCGCTCACCACGAGGAGGCGCGAGAGAGCGTTGCTCAACTGGCCCTGAGCGGCCTGGAATTGCTCCAGTTGCGCGGCATCGGTCGGCGCTTTGTTCGGATCGAGTTTCACCTGACCCACGCTGGCGCGCGCGTTCGTGACCGCGATGAGTGTCGATTTTTCGAAGTCGGCGGCGCCGGCAACGGTTTGCACGAGATTCGGAATGAGATCCGCGCGCCGTTGATAAACGTTCTGCACCTGAGCCCAGGATTGATTGACGCTCTGATCGAGCTTGACCAGCCCGTTGTATTTGCCCGCGACCGCCATCCCGACCACGACCGCCACGAAAACGAGCACGAGCAAAATTCCACCGCAACCAAAAGCAAATTTCTTCATTTGATAAGTTTCAGTGCGTAAAGAATCACCGGATCGGTCGGAATGTCACGTCCGAACGCCAGCCCTGCGTTCTCCTAATCCTCCCGTGTCGGCCTGCGCGATCCAGCAATCTCCTCGCTTTGTCATGTTGAGCGAAGCGAAACATCTCTGGCATTTTTCAGGACGAATTGCGCACGGAAATAATCAGAGATTCTTCTCCCGCGAGTGCGGGATCAGAATGACAGACTTTTTAGACGCCCTCTTAGCTTAGTTGGATTCGGGACGATCGCTGGTGGACGGTTCGGCTGCGATTTCTCCGCTGCTGGTTTGCGCGGAGACCGCGACCGCATCGTTTTCCCCGGAAGCCACCGGCGCTTTCGGCAACTCTCGCCGTTTTAGTTCCTCGGAGTTCGGCAGTTCATCGAGATTGCGCAGTCCGAAATGCTCGAGGAAAAACTGCGTCGTCTCGTAGAGCAATGGCCGGCCCGGGACCTCGGCGCGGCCGGCAATCTTGACCAGCCCGCGCTCCATCAGGGTCTGCAAAACGCTTTCGATCGCCACCCCGCGGACCGCTTCGACATCGGCGCGGGTGATCGGTTGCCGATAGGCGATGATCGCGAGCGTCTCGAGCGCCGGCGGCGTGAGCCGGGCCGGTTTCGCGGCCGGGAAAAGTTGCCGCACCCAGCGGGCAAATTGCGGAGCGCTGGCCAGCTGCCAGCCTTCCGCTTTCTCGAGGAGTTGAAAGGCGCGCTGCTGCTCGAGGTATTCGATCTTCAGCTGCTCGAGCGCCGCGGCCACCTCGGCCTCGGTGGTTTTCGCGAACTCGTTAGGCGTGAATTCGTCTTCCGCGCCCGCGCCCCGAATCGCCGCGACGAGCTCGCGCGGGGTAAGCGGTTTTTGCGCGCTGAAGAGCAGCGCTTCGATGACAAGAGTGAGTTTCACGGGTCCCATGGGACGTATACGACCTATTCCCCGATCGCGCTCTGAATCGCCTCCGCAATCCGATCCGCCTGGCGATCGATCTGCGCCCGCTCGCAGCCTTCGATGAGCAGCCGGATTTTGGCCTCCGTGCCCGAATAACGCAGCAGCACGCGCCCGTTGCCATGCAGCTCCTTCTCGGTGTCGTGCACCAGCTTCATCACTTCCGGTAACGTCTCGAGCGGCGGCTTTTCCCTGACCAGCAAGTTGCGTTGCGCCTGCGGATACTTCGTCAGGCATTTTTTCAGTTCGCTCAGCGGTTTGCCGGTCGCCTGCATGATCCGCAGGATTTGCAGCGCGCTGATGATGCCGTCACCCGTGGTGGTGAAATCGCGAAAGATGATGTGCCCGCTCTGCTCGCCGCCGAGGTTCAGGTTTTGCCGCACCATTTCTTCGATCACGTAACGGTCGCCGACTTTCGTGCGCACCACCTTCCCGTGATGCGCGGCGAGCGCTTCGTCGAGACCGAAGTTACTCATCACGGTGGCGACGAGGGTATTTTCCTGCAACTGACCGTTCCGCAGCAGGTCGACCGAGGCAATGGCCAGAATTTCATCGCCATCCACGATCTCGCCCTGCTCATCGCAAAGCAGCACGCGATCGGCGTCGCCGTCGTTTGCGATCCCGACCGTCGCGCCGCTTTCCCTCACGAGTCGCTGGATTTCCTGCGGGTAGACGCTGCCGCAATGGGCGTTGATGTTGGTTCCGTTAGGCTGATTGTGCGCGACGCTTAATTCCGCCCCCAGCTCACCCAAAATGCAGGGAGTCGATTTGTAGCCGGCGCCGTTCGCGACGTCGACCGCGATGCGCATCTTCTCGAGCGACATGCCGCGCGGAAAACTCGCCTTGGCAAACTCCACGTAACGGCCCAGCGCGTCGTCGATCCGGGTGGCGCGGCCGATTTTTTTCGCCGTCGGCCGAACGGAATCGATCTCGCCGGTGAAGACGAGCTGCTCGATTTTCCGCTCGATTGCGTCATCCAGTTTGTAGCCGTCGTGCCGGAAAAATTTGATTCCGTTGTCCTCGTAGGAATTATGCGAGGCGGAGAGGACGATGCCGGCATCGGCCCGGAGCGAGCGCGTGATGTAGGCCACGCCCGGCGTGGGGAGAGGACCGATCAGGAGCACGTCCACGCCTAACGAAGTGATGCCGGCGACGAGCGCATTCTCCAGCATGTAACCGGAGAGTCGGGTGTCCTTGCCGAGGACGATCTTCGGCCGCAAACCGGGCGGATGCGCCTGGGGATTGAGCGCGCTAAAGACATGCGCCGCCGCGCGCCCGAGCTTGAGCGCTGTCTCGGCCGTGACCGGCTCGACGTTCGCCACCCCGCGCACGCCGTCCGTCCCGAAAATTTTCTTCGCCGACGCCATCACGGTTGCCCCGCGCCGGCCTTCTGCCGGTCATGATCGCTGAAGAAGACGCCCTCGTTATCGAGCCCGAGGAGCGTCGCCCAGGGCAACGGAAATTTCTTCAGGTCGACGCTTCGCAAGATGACCGTCGCCCAATCCTTGTATTCACCCTTCAAAATATCCTTCAAGGTGTTTTGGCTGCCGCTGATCGGCGTCAGGTAAAGCGCGTTGATCTTGCCGCCAAGCAGATTGTAATCGCTCATGTCCGTAAAACCGCGCAGCGTATCCGGCAGCCAGACGGCTCGCCGATCGGCATACCACGCCACTGCCCATGGCATGTCGGTCGCGGTGATTTCCTCGGGCTTCATCCAATCGTTGATCACGGCAATGTAAGGCGGCACATAGGGCGGCCAGCGGACGCTGGGCTTGGCGCTCGCGAGGAGCAGGTTGAAAATCATCGGCCCTCCGCACAAGACAAAAAGGAGAGTCAGAAAGCCCACGCGCGCGAGACGGCTCGTGATCTCGAGGCGGTTCCATTGCACGAGAAGGTAGGCCAGGCCGAAGCAAGTCATGATCGGGACGAAAAGGAGATGGAGTTGGTTGGCGGCGACGCCTTGTTCCTCGTTGATGCCGTAGACCGCCATTCCGACCGCCGCGCCGCCCCACATCACGAGCACGAGCCAGCGCGTCGCTGCCGTCGCGGCGCGGCGAAAGGGATGGAGGAGCGCCGCGAAAAAGAAAAGCGCCACCACGCTCCAGCCGAAGTATTGCAAAATCCGGCTGGCTTGAGCGGCCACATTGTCGCTGATCTTATTCCGCAAAATGCCGAAGCCGATCGCATGATAGTCGATCGCGAGGTGGCGCATGTAGCCGGCTTCGCTCATCCCGAGCTGGTCGAAGAAGGAAAAAAACGCGACGCCGGCCGGGTTGCCGCAGACGAGATAATTGCGGAGCAGCCACGGCGCGTAGAGGAGGAGGAAAGGTGCCAACATCCAGACCGCCGCCCGCAAGCGCGGCCGGAAATAGAGCGCTGCAAAAACCAGAGTCGGGAGAAAAATCCAGATCGTTAGGGCATGCGAGAGGGCGAGCATTCCAAAGCCCACTCCGGCCAGCGCGAGCCAGCGGCGCACGGTCCGGCCCTCCGCCTGTGTTTCGATCGCGCGCACGAGGAGGTAAATCGTAGGATTGAAAAGCAGCAGGAGCAGCATCTGCGGCAGGCCGGAGAGCGAGTACTGCCAGAAAGTGTCGCAGACCAGGATCAGGGCGCAGCTGAGCAAGGCGACCTTCTGGTCAAAGAGCCGGCGCGCGATTAAAAACAGGACCGCGACCGAGGCCAGGAAAAGCGCGATCGACAGCAGCGCGATCATCCTGTCGCCGACGTAGACGATATCGTGCGGCGTCATCTTGAGATGCGATCTTACCGGGAGGAGCGCGATCGCATCGACCAGCGGCGGAAGCGGCGCGTTGTAAGTGTCGGTCCATATTTTCCCGGCCACGTTCCTGCCCCGGCGCTGCAGCTGACCGGCGGCGAGCGGACGCGCGAACTTCGTTGCCCAACCGTGACCGAGGAGCAGCTCACGCCCGATCTGTGCCTGGTCCATCGCCTGCGAGGTGGCGAGGCCGCGGAACTCGTGGAGGAGATAAAAGAGCGCCAGTCCCACGATGAACGCGAAGGCCAGCATGCGGCGGATCCAGACCGCCGTGCCACCCGTTTCCAGCGCATGGATCGCGCGCTGCACCGCGTCGTCACTACCGGGCATCGTCGGAAGAAGCGTCCGCCTTCCCGGACGTATGTTGGTCGTTAGGCTGAGCGGTGTTCATTTCGTTGATCTTGCGGTGCAAGGTGCGGCGGCTGATGCCCAGCTTCTTCGCCGCGGCGGTGATGTTTCCCTTGGTCGTCGCGAGAGCCTGCGTAATGAGCCTCTTTTCCGTCGCGTGCAAGTCAAACGCGCTCGCCTTCTCATCGAAAGCGTGCCCGCGCACTCCCGCCGCCGGCGCGGCCTGGCGAACGGCGGCCGGGAGATCGCGCAGCGTGACCTTCGCCCCATTCGCCATCACCACGCCGTGCTCGATCGCGGTCCGCAATTCGCGCACGTTGCCCGGCCAATCGTAAGTCAGCAGGGTGTTCATCGCATCGGTGGTGAGGTCGAGGAGCGGCTTCTCATTCGCCTTGCAGAAATGGCGCAAAAAGGAGCGCACCAGAAGCGGAATATCTTCCTTTCGCGCGCGTAGCGGCGGCATCGTGATCTTGACCACATTGAGCCGAAAATAGAGATCGTCGCGGAATTTTCCCTCGCTCACCAGCGTCTCGAGATTCTTGTTCGTCGCGGCGATCAGGCGCACATCGGCGTGCAAAGTTTGCGATCCACCGACGCGCTCGAAGGCCCGCTCTTCGCTCATCACGCGCAGGAGTTTGATCTGCGTGGTCGCGTCGATCTCGCCGATCTCATCGAGGAAAATCGTGCCGCCGTTGGCCTGCTCGAAGCGGCCGATCCGGCGTTCGTGCGCACCGGTGAAGGCCCCGCGCTCGTGACCAAAAAGCTCGCTCTCGAGAAGCTGCGGCGAAAGCGCGGCGCAATGCACGGTGACAAATTTCCCATTGTGCCGCCGGCTCAGGTTATGAATCGCATGCGCGGCCAATTCCTTGCCCGTGCCGCTCTCGCCTTCGAGCAGGATGTTGGCCGAGGAGGGCGCGACCTGGCGGATGGTATCGAGCACTTCGCGCAGCGCGACCGATTCCCCGAGCAGATTCTCCAGTCCAAAACGCTCGTCCACCTGCTGACGGAGCGAGCGGTTTTCCTGCTCGAGCCGGCGACTGCCGACCGCGCGGGCAATTAACATCTCCACCTTGTCGAGATTGAGCGGCTTGGTCACAAAATCGTAGGCGCCGCGTTTCATCGCCTCGACCGCGGTATCAACCGAACCGTAAGCCGTCATCATGATGCAAATCGGCGGGTGCGGCATCTTGAGCGCGCGCTCGATCAAGGTCATGCCATCCTCGCCGCCGAGGCGCAGATCGGTCAGGAGCAGGTCGATCTGATCGCGCTCCAAGACAGCGAGCGCGCTCGCGACATCGGCCGCGACGTAGGTGTCGTAGTGCTCGCCTAACAAACTCCGCAACCCATCACGGGTGTGCTTCTCGTCGTCAACGATCAGGACCGTGGGCTGCATGGAAGAAAAGGATGAAGGCGGAAGGATGAAAAGAAAAGCCGGCTGGACCGATGGGCCATGCTTTCGGCGCGGCCTTGTCCTGGGAGCGCGTGCGCCTCGCACGCTGGTTTTGGCGCCTTGCCAAAACAATCTTTTAGCAGAGGGTTCATTTCTCGCAGAGCGAGCAATCGCCACGTTTCGGTAAAGTTCGCGACGGCGAGGGCGCCGTCGCCAGCGTGCGAGGCGCACGCGCTCCCCGGATCCTCTTTTCCGCCTTCATCCCTCATCCTTCATCCTTTCCCTATCCGGCAGCATGCGCACCCTTCGATCCAAAAACGGCAACCGAATCGTCAACGTCAGCCCCTTGCCTTCGCTGCTTTCGATCGCCAACTCGCCGCCGTGTTCGCGCACGATCCGGCGCACGATGAGGAGGCCGAGACCGGAACCGCCGCTCTTCGTCGTGAAGTAGGGATCGAAGACGCGGCTCAGGTTTTCCGCCGATATTCCGCCCCCCGTGTCGGTAAAACTGATCTTCACGTGCGTGTCATCCCGATCGGTCCGGATGCGCAGGATGCCGTGCCGCTTCATCGCTTCGAAACTGTTTTTGATCGCGTTGTAGAAGGCCTGTTTCATCTGGTCGCGGTCGAGTTCCAGCGGCGGCAGATCGGAGCGCAGCTCGGTTTCCACCACGATGTCGCGGTCCTTGATTTCCGGCCGGAAGAATCGCACCGCCTCCTGCACGATGGTGTTCACGTCCTCGGGATGGAGTTGCGGCTTCGACGGCCGGATGGCGCGGAGAAATTGGGTCACGATCGAATCGAGCCGGTTGATCTCGGCCCGCGCAATATCGATCGATTCCTGGAGTTCGCGCTTGTCCTCCGTCGCGCGCAGCTTTTTCACCTTCCGCTCCATCAGCTGAAGATGGATATGCAGCGAGTTGAGCGGATTGCCGATTTCGTGCGCGACGCCCGCCGCGAGCAAAGTCAGCGCCGACAAACGCTCGGACTCGATCGTCTGTTGCGTTGAGCGCCGGCTCTCGGTGATGTCGCGCAGGATCATGGCGTGACCGACGGCTTCCGCTAATTCGTTAGGCTCTTCGTTGGGCGCCCGCCGCTCGATGAGCAAAGGCACGACGTAGAAATTGATGAACCGGTTCGCCGGATAAAAAATTTCCATGTCGCGGCTGAGCGCGGCATCGGAGTGGGAGAGCGCCTGCCAATCGAGTCCGCGCACCTGCTCGTCGAGAGGTTTGCCGATCGCGTTCTCACCATCGAGCCCGAAGATTTCACAGGCCGCGACGTTCAGATAGGTGATCCGGCCGTTTGAATCGGTCACGATAATTCCTTCCTGGATGGCGTTGAAAATCGTCTCGAGAAATCCTTTTTCCTGCGCGAGCCGGAGCAGGTAATTCTGCACGTCCTCCGGTCCGATGCGGCCGAGGCGCCCGATCAGCTTCTCGAGAAAGCCCGCTTTCACCGCGCTAGCTTAGACAGGATTTACGGGATGAACAGGATTGGGCGCCGAGGACTAGCGCGACCAGCTTGGCTCGCTGATTTTGCCCAAGCCATCGACGATCTTGCTCTTCCGGCTCGAGATAGTGTCGAGAAGGTAGAGCGCGCCGCCTTCCGAAAAAATCAGGTGCCGCGAATCGGCGCCCCAGACCGGGTCCTGGCCGACGCCCACCGTGCGCGTGCCGCCGTTAGGCAAATCGAGCACCGCGACTTGAAACTCGCCGCCGCCCCGGACGTTGAACGCCACTCTCTTCCCGTCGGGCGACCAGTTCGGCTCGGTGCAATAGCTGCGACCGGTGGAGATCGGCCGACCTTCACCGCCCGAGGCCGAAATCCGGTAAAGCTGCGGCGATCCGCCTTGATCGGACGAATAAATAATCTCATCCCCGTCCGGCGACCAGGTCGGTCCCGACTCCACCCCGCGGGTGTGCGTCAAGCGGCGCGCGCCGCCGCCGCTCGCACTCACGGTGTAAAGCTCCGGGTTGCCATCCTTGCTGATCGTTAGGGCGAGCCGGCTGCCATCCGGCGAGAAGGTCGCGCCGCTGTTCGTGCCGGGAAAATTCACGATCCGGTTGCGTGCGCCGCTTCCGATATCGATCACGTAAACATCCGCGTATCCGCTCTGGTAACCGGTGTAGGCGATGCGGCGGCCGTCCGCGCTGAGCGAGGGATGCACGCTGATCGTGTTGTCGTGCGTCAATTGCCTAACGTTGCTCCCATCGTAGTCGGCCAGATAAACTTCCTTCTTCCCGCTCCGGGTGGCGCTGAAGGTGATCTTGCTCCCGGCGATTCCCTTGTGGCCGGTCAGCGTCTCGATGATGTCGTTGGCAAATTGGTGCGCATTCTCGCGCGTGCTTCCACCATAGGTTTTGGCGAGCACGGTCCCGCCGCTGTGATCGACCACCTGGCCCTGCAGGCTGCCGCCGCTCGCCGTCCCGCGCACGGTGTAGGAACTGTCCGCGCCCTCAAGCGTGAAGTAGCCGGAAACCGCGAGATCATTTTGCACCACTTTGGTGGTCGCGGCGCCTTCGCTGCCGCCCAGCGCGGAAACGGCGAGGTTGATTTGGTCGCCTTTGCGTACGGTGATCGTCGGCACGTCTTCGGCCACAAGCGCGGGCAGCATCGTTAGGCAAAACAAGATAGCGACCGCGATGGCATCGGCACTCCGAAATCTGAAATCCGAAAGTCTCCTCATCGTCCTAGTCTAATACGAACTTGATGTTCACATCATAATAATCGTCGCCCAACCCCGAAGGCAAAGGATCGACTTGTTTCACCCGCGCCGCAGCGGCAGAAACGGAGTCGTCGACCACGGCGTTCCCGGAAGATTTGGTGATTGAGTAATCAGAAATACGGCCGTCTTTGTGAATCCTTATCCGCAGAAGGACGGTAAGCGGCGCGCTATGCACAACGGAGACCGGCTGTATCCACTCGCTGTGGAAACGGTCCTGCAGCATGTTGCCGTACCACCCGAATTCCGAGGCGCCGCCCGCGCCCGCGCCTTTGCCCCCCGAACCGCCCTTGCCGGCGGCGGCCCCTTTGTTGACCGGCTCTTCCGATGATTCTTCGTCGCCTTTGTCACTTTTTTCCTTGGCGAGAGCGGCCTTGGCGATGGCCTTTTTCTTTTCTAATGCCTTGGCCGCTGCCTCCGCTTCTTTGTCCGGGGTCGGCTTGGGTTTTGGTTTCGGCGTTGCTTTTTTCTTCGGCGTCGCGCTCGGTTTGGGCTTGGGCTTGGGAGTGGGTTTGGGAGTCGGACGCGGGGTTGGCTTAGGTGTCGGCTGGGGGGTCGGAGTGGGTTTCGGGGTGGGCGTGGGAGTCGGGGTCGCGGTCACCGCCGGAGTTGGAATTTCTATTTCGCTTTTGGCAGTCGGCGCAACCTCGGGCGTCGGCTCCTCCTGCGCCGGTTCGGGCGTTTCGACCGGCGCCGACTCCGGGGTCGCCGCCGGCGTTGCCGCCGCCGCCGCGATCGCCCCGGCGCCGCCTTCCATCCAGACGACGTCTTTCGGAACGCGCGCCGGCGTGCGGCTCCACCAAAGCAAACCGAGCAACACGACCACGTGGATGAGTCCCACGATGGTGACGTTGCGCCAGAAACGCGCGTCGCGAGTCATCGCTATTTCTGCTCTTCCTGCGTCGCGATTCCCACCTTGGTGATGCCGGCCTGTTGCAGCGCGTCCATCAGACTAACGAGTTTCTGGACCGGCAATTCGCGGTCGGGCCGAATGATCACGGCCACGTCGGGCGTCGCGCGTTTCAACTCGACAAGCCGGCTCTCGAGGGTCGCGGCGTCCATTTGCTCCTCGTTCAGGCGGATGATGGAATCGCGATCGATCGAGATCGTTTGCACCGCCGCCGGGTTGATCGGCGCGTTGGTCGTCGCACTCGAAGGAATGATCAGGCTCTTGCTGTTCTCAAGCAGCGGCGTGGTGATCATGAAAATGATCAGGAGCACAAAGGCGAGATCGAGGAGCGGCGTGATGTTGATCTCGGAGAGCGTCGTGAGGGAGGTGCGGTTGGAGTAGCGGCGCATCGCGTTCTTCAGTTGGACGTCGAGCGTTCGACGTTGCGCGTTGGACGTTTATTCTGGGAATCGGGGAAACGATTCATCTTCGAAAATCGGACACGCGCCCGCCGTGCTCGACGTATTTGTGCTCGAATTCCGAGGCTAGCTCGGCGGCGAAGTTATCCATCTCCACAATCATCCCGCGGATGCTGGTGACGAGAAAGTTGTAGCCGAACATCGCGGGAATCGCGACGCAGAGCGCGGTCACGGTCGTGATGAGCGCGCCGGAAACGCCCGGCGCCATCGCGGCGAGATTGGCCGAGCCGGCCTCGGCCACGCCAGTAAAGGTATCCATCACGCCCCAGACCGTGCCTAACAATCCCAGGAACGGCGCGCCGCTCACCGCCGTCGCGAGCAGGATCATTTGCGACTCCAGCTTGAGCGCCGTCTCGCCGACCGCCCGCTCCATCGCCGCGGTGACCGCATGCATTTGCGCGGGCGTGATCTTGTCCGCGATCTCGAGCCGGGCCCGGAAAGTCTCGTCCAACTCCGCCGAGCCGAGGAGGTGAAAGGTCAGCTCTTCGCAACCGGCGCGATACACCTGGAAGACGGGCGAGCCCGGGAAGCGCACATTCGATTCAAACATACGCAACGGCTGCCGGTCCTGGCGAAAGGCGGCGAGAAAACGGTCGCTTTGCTTCCGCGCAAATTGAATCACCCGCATCTTCGTCACCATCACCGACCAGCTGAAGATCGAGCCGATGGCGAGAAGGAGAAGCACCATCTTCCCGGCGACGGTCGAGTGCTCGAAGGAGAAAACGAGCCCGCCAGCCGCCAGAAAATGCAGCGGAAAAATCAGTTCCGTCATGCTGGGTTAGTAATAGCGGAAGTCGCGCGAAACGAAAGCGGCCAGATGGATGAAAACCTGTTGTAGCCGCTTCGCTGTGCGAAGCGCGGGGGACGGTGTGCGTCGTACACCTGACCTGCATGCGACACGAATACCCGCGCCTCCCACAGGGAGGCGTCTACAACGCGGCGTGTCGATTTCGAATTTTCCCGGCGATGATGAACGCAAGTCCAATCGCAATGAGAAAAAAGGAGAAGAATTGTCCGCGCGTAAATCCCGCGATCAACGACGCGTCCGGTTCGCGAAAATATTCTACCACGATCCGGAGGATCGCGTAGCAGACGAAGAACAGGCCGGTCAGGACGCCGTCCGGCTGGCGGGTCCGCGTGCGCACCAGCCAAAGGATGGTGAAGAGCAAGACTCCCTCGAGGAGCGCCTCGTAAATCTGCGACGGATGCCGCGGGGTGAGGATGGGGCGCAGCACCGCGCGCAGTTGCGGCTCGGCCTGCAGCCCGTGGACCAGCGCTTCCGGAGTCGTTAGGCGGGGATCGACCTGCTGCGCCGCGATCAGGGCGCGCTGCGCTTCCGCCGCGTTCTCCGGCTCGAGCAATTCCTTCGGGAAGAGCATCGCCCAGGGGACGGTCGTGACGCGGCCGTAGAGCTCGCCGTTGATGAAGTTCGCGCAGCGTCCGAAGAACAAACCGATCGGGGCCACGACGACGAGATTGTCCCCGAGATTGGTCCACCGAAGTTTGTGTCGCCACGCATACCAAAAAGTGAACGCGATCAGGCCAAGCATCCCGCCGTGGCTCGACATCCCGCCTTCCCAGACCCGCACGACGGAGAGCGGATCGCGCAGCATGTCGGGCCGATAAAAAAGGACGTAGCCGAGCCGGCCGCCGAGCATCACGCCAAAGAGCCCGCCCCAGGTGATGAAGTCGCCCACCTGTTCGACGGGCAGTTGGGTGTAGCCGCGTTGCGCGAGCACGCGCAGCAGCCAAAACCCGCAGGCGAAGGCCGCGACGTAGGCCATCCCGTACCAGCGCGGTCCGAAGTCGCCCCAAATGTGGAAGATGAACGGATCGAAATCGTGCAGGTAATAGGCAAACATCGGCCGCGCGACCTTCCGCGAGATTGGCGCGAGCGGCAAATGTAGACGCTTCGCTGTGCGAAGCGCGGGAGTGGGGGAACGATCGCAGTTCCGACGAGAAAAGTAGCTTGGACCGCGCTGCGCCGAGCGAAGCGTCTACAATGCCGCTTTTCGCTCGCGCGCGGCCAGCACGCCCCGGCCCAGCACCTCGCGCAGAAAGGGCGCCGTGCGGCTGAGCCGATTCTTCGCCACCTGCTCCGGCGTGCCGGTTGCGACAATTTCCCCGCCTAACGAACCCGCCTCCGGGCCGATATCGACCACGTAATCGGCTTCCGCGATCACACTCAGATTGTGCTCGATCACGATGACGGTGTTCCCGTCATCGACCAGCCGATGGAGGACATTGAGGAGCAGCTCCACGTCGGCCATGTGCAGTCCGATGGTCGGTTCCTCGAGCAAATAGAGGGTCGATTTGGGTTGCCGCATTTTGCGCAGCCGCTCGTTTTGGGCGCGGCCGACGCCGCGGGTCAATTTCGTCGCGAGCTTGAGGCGCTGCGCTTCGCCGCCGCTTAAGGTCGGACTCGGCTGCCCGAGTTTGAGATAACCCAGGCCGGTCTCAACCAGCAAGGCGAGCGGCCGCGCGATCTTCTGGTTCGCGGCAAAGAATTCCGCCGCCTGTCCGATCGTCATGTCCATCACGTCGCCGATGCTGCGCTCGCGGTAGAGCACCTCGAGGGTCTGCGGGTTGTAACGCCGGCCGCCGCAATCCTCACACGGAACGTAGCTGCTCGGGAGAAAACTCATTTCCAGCTTGAGCACGCCCTGGCCGCTGCACGTTTCGCAGCGCCCGCCTTCGGTGTTGAAGGAAAACCGGCTCGCCGTGTAACCGCGCACGCGGGCAACCGGGAGTTGCGCAAACAAGTTTCGGATTTCATCGAACACCTTGATGTAGGTCGCCGGCGTCGAGCGCGACGTCTTGCCGATCGGCGATTGATCGACTTCGTAAATCGCCTCGAGCGCGTCAACTCCATCGATCTGGGTAGCGCACGCGTCTCGCGTGCTGGTCGCGGCATCCTGCCGCGACGAACTTTTTCGGAAAGCCCGCGAAGGCGAGACGCGTGCGCTACCCAGAGCCTGCTGCACCGCCGGGAGCAGAACCGAACGCATCAAGCTCGATTTACCCGAACCCGAAATTCCAGTAATCACGGAAAGACGGCCGATCGGAAAACGCACGTCGACGTTTTTTAAGTTGTTCGCTTTCGCGCCGTGGATTTCCAGCCACCGCTCCACCTCGCCTAACAAGCGACGCGACTCGCGCACCGGATGACACAGTGGCGTGCGCAGACAGCGGCCGGTCTGCGATGCCCCGCTCTTTTCGATCTCGCGCAGCGTCCCCTGCGCCACCACTTCGCCGCCATGCACGCCCGCGCCCGGGCCAAGATCGATGATGTGATCGGCGCGCCGCATCGTTTCCTCATCATGCTCAACGATGACGAGCGAATTCCCTTTGCGCTGGAGCGCGCTCAGCGTCTCAAGCAAGCGCATGTTGTCGCGTGAATGCAGGCCGATCGTGGGCTCATCGAGCACGTAGAGCACCCCGCGGAGATTGGAACCCAGCTGCGCCGCGAGCCGGATCCGCTGCGATTCGCCCCCGCTCAGAGTTTTCGCCGAACGCCCAAGCGCGAGATAGCCGAGCCCCACGTTTTCCATGAAGCGCAGGCGCTGCTCGATCTCCGGCACGAGATCGGCCGCGATCACTTTCTGCGTGCCGCGGAAGCGCAACCTGCCGATCAACCCGAGCGCTTCACCGGCCGATCGGGCGGCGAATTCATCGATCGTTTTTCCGTGCAACCGCACATGACGCGCGACCGGGTTCAGGCGCGAGCCGTGGCACGCCGGACAGACGACTGCTTCGCCCTCATCCACCGCATCGAACTGCCGCTCGGCCTGGAGCTCGTTCTCGAGCATCGACTCGCCCGTCTCCTCCTCGTTTTGCTGGAGTTTCTCGTTCCAGATTTCGCCGAAACCAGCGCACGCTTCACACCAGCCGTGGGGCGAGTTGAAGGAAAACAAACGCGGATCCAGCTCTTCAAACGCCCGCCCGCAACCCGGGCAGCTCATTTCCGTGCTCATCACTGAGAGCCGATTCTTCGCCTCGAGCAGATGCGCGGTGCCGCGACCGATTTCGAGCGCGCGCTGCACCAGATTGCGCGCCTTCAGGATGCGCTTCGCATCGATCATCCCAACGACCGCGTCGATGGTGTGTTCCTTGAAGCGCTCCAGTTTGCGGAATTGCGCAACCGGGATGAGCGCGCGATCGACATAGAGCGTGTCGAAACCCTGCCGCTCCGCCCAGCGCGCGACCTCGGTGTGAAAGCCTTTGCGCGCCTTGACCAGCGGCGCGAGCACCTTGAGCGGGCCGCGCCGCGCCGCGGTTTCCACCTGCCTAACGATTGCACCGAGGCTCTGTTTTTCGACCGGCAGATCGCAATCCGGGCAGAATTGCGTGCCGGCTTTGGCGAAAAGGAGCCGGAGAAAATGGTAAACCTCCGTGACCGTGGCGACGGTCGATTTGCCGCCGCCGCGCGTGACCCGTTGCTCGATCGCGACCGTCGGCGGGAGGCCTTCGATCAGGTCGACATCCGGTTTTTCGAGCTGCTCGACGAACTGCCGCGCGTAAGGCGACATGCTATCGAGAAACCGGCGCTGGCCTTCCGCGAAAAGGAGGTCGAACGCGACGGTCGATTTGCCCGAGCCGCTCAGGCCGGTGATGACGACCATCTGGTCGCGCGGGATGGCGAGCGAGATATTCTTAAGGTTGTGCTCGCGCGCGCCGTGGATGGCAATGGCGTGATGACGGCCGATGGTCCCGAATCGCGGCGGCGTTTCGGCCGCACGCGCGAGTTCGCCGTCGTCCTCGTCATCCCGAGCGTAGCGCAGCGGAGCCGAGGGATCCCGCGGCGTTGCCTTCAAGGTTCCACGACGGGATCCCTCGACTCCGCTCGGGATGACGGTCTTAAGAAATCTGCCGGTGTGAGAATTCGCAATCTTCGCCACCGCTTCCGGGGTCCCGGCGGCGACCAGTTGCCCGCCTTCCTCGCCGCCTTCCGGGCCGAGATCGATGATCCAGTCGGCGCACTTGATGACCTCGAGGTTGTGCTCAATCACGACGATCGAATTTCCCGCCTCCACCAAACGCTGGAATAGCCTAACGAGAAGCGCAACATCGTCGAAGTGCAGTCCGGTGGTTGGTTCGTCGAAGATGAAAAGATCTCCGGTTTCCGGTTTCCGGTTTCGGGTTTCGGCGAGATGCTTGACCAGTTTCAGTCGCTGCGATTCACCGCCGGAGAGCGTGTTCAAGGGCTGCCCAAGCCGGAGATAGCCGAGACCGACTTCCTCGAGGATGGCGAGTGGCTGCGCGAGCCGCTCCGACTCGCCGAGCGCGGTGAAAAATTTGACTGCTTCGCTCACCGTCAGTTCAAGGAGATCGTGAATCGAGCGGCCTTCCAGTTTTACTTTCAACACGTGCGGCTGGAAGCGCCGGCCTTCGCATTCCGCGCAGCGCACGTAGAGATCGCTCAGGAATTGCATTTCGATTTTCTCAAACCCGGTTCCCGCGCAACGCTCGCAGCGCCCGCTGCCGGAGTTGAAGGAAAACGCGCTTGCCGTCAGGCCCTGCGCCATGGCTTCGGGCAGGCCGGCGAAAAGTTCGCGCACTCGATCGTAAACCCCGAGATAAAGAATCGGCGTCGAGCGTGGCGTGCGCGAGAGCAGCGCCTGGTCGACCATCACGATCTCTCCCACCCGATGCGCGCCGGTCACGCTCTTGCAGGCGCCGGCTTCGTCGCCCGCCAGGCCGCGGGCGCGGAACAGATTCCGGTAGAGCACTTCGTGAATGAGGGTCGACTTTCCGGAACCGGAAACACCGGTCACGCAGGTGAAAACGCCTAACGGAACGTCGACATCGATGTTCTTGAGATTGTGCTCGGAGGCGCCTTTGATGCGGATCGCTTGGGCCGACGCACGGCGGATTTCGGGAACCGGGATGCTCTTGCGGCCCGTTAGATATTCGGCGGTGAGTGAAGGCGTCTGGGTAGCGCACGCATCCGGCGTGCTGGTTGCCGCGTGCCGCGGCAACGAACTATTCTTGCGGGCCGGCTTTCCAGAAGATTCGGAACGTCTCTCTGCATTCGCAACGACAGGAAAAGTTCGCGAAGGCGGGACGCCTTCGCCAGCACGCGAGACGCGTGCGTTACCCAGCATTTCCGCGAGCGAACCTTGAAAGACCAGCTCGCCGCCGCTTTCGCCGCGGCCGGGGCCGATATCGAGCAGATGATCGGCGGCACGAATGATCGCTTCCTCGTGCTCGACGACGAGCAGCGTGTTGCCCTTGTCCCGCAGGTCGTGCATCACCCGCACGAGCCGGCCGACATCGCGCGGATGCAAGCCCACGCTCGGCTCGTCCATCACGAAGAGGGTGTTGACGAGCGATGCGCCGAGGCAGGTTGTGAGGTTGACGCGCTGCACTTCACCGCCGCTCAAGGTGCGCGTCGAGCGATCGAGGGTGAGATAATTGACGCCGACCTCACAAAGGTAACGCAACCGCGCGACGATCTCGGCCCGGAGCATGACGGCCGCGGAGTCGTTAGGCGGAAGCGCCAGCGCGCTTAGAAATTCGCGCGCCTGCCCGATCGGCAAGGCGGCAAATTCCGGCAGAGTGAAGGCGACGTCGTCGTCCGTGACGAGCCGGTAATTGAGCGTCTCGGGTTGAAACCGTCCGCCATGACAGCTCGGGCAGGTGGTGTAGGCGCGGTAACGGCTGAGTAAAACCCGCACATGCATTTTGTAGGTCTTGCTCTCGAGCCATTTGAAAAACCCACGGACGCCGTACCAGCGATCGTTCTCGTAATCCTCCTCGCTGAATCCGCCCGCGCCTTTCTCGCCGTTGATCACAAAATCCTGGTCGCACTTCGGCAATTCCTCGAACGGCAGATGGACGTCGATCTCTTCCCGGCCGCAGGCGCGAAGCAAATCCTTTTGCGATTCGCCCATCTCCTCGCCGCGGAAAACCCGCACCGCTCCCTGCGCGATGGAGAGTGAACGATCGGGAATGGCGCGATCGAGATCGAGCCCAATCGTGCGGCCAAAACCGCGGCACGCCGGGCAAGCGCCTAACGGATTGTTAAAACTGAAGAGGCCGGGCGTGGGCGGACGAATGTCGAGATCGCAATGCGCGCAATGCCAGCCGGTGGAAAAAGGATGTTCCTGCTTCGTCTCGAGATCGACGAAGTTGATCTTGTCCTTCCCGAAGCGGAGCGCGGTCTCGAGCGACTCGACGAGGCGGATGCGGCCTTCTTCCGAAATCGTTAGGCGATCCTGGATCACCTGCACGCGCGCGCCGAGGCGGACTTTTTTATTTTCGGTGTCGGCCCGAACCACTTCGCCGTTCAGCCAGACGCGCAGGTAGCCTTGCTGTTGCAAAAAGGCGAAAAAATCGGCGGGCTCGGTCTTTGCCGGCACCGCGACCCAAAACGTGATCAGTCCCGCCTTACCCGGACTCTGCGCCATGATCTCGTCGGCGATCGACTTCGCCGTCTCCGGCCGAATCTCACGGCCGCAACTCGGGCAAAAGGCGCGTGCCACACGCGGCATGAGCAGCTTAAAGTAATCGTTGATTTCCGTCATCGTCCCGACGGTGGAGCGTGAGCTCTTGACCGGGTTCGATTGCTCGATCGCGATCGCCGGCGGGATACCGCGAATTTCGTCGACCCGCGGCTTGTCCATCCGCTCGAGAAATTGCCGCGTGTAAGGGCTGAAAGTCTCGACGTAGCGACGCTGGCCTTCCGCGTAAATTGTGTCGAAAGCGAGGCTCGATTTGCCGCTCCCGCTCGGTCCGGTGACGACCGTCAACTGTCCGAGCGGCAGGTCGAGATCGATTCCCTTGAGGTTGTTTTGCCGCGCCCCGCGAATCTCAATGCAACCGGCCCGAACCGGTTCAACGGGGGCGGAGAGACGGGATTGAGCAGCGCTGGTGGAAGCCACCGACGAGCATCGATTCTGCCGGCCGAAAGCGCAAACTTCGGACGAATAAGTGCCTAACGACGAGGGAGAAAACAACGCGACCGCCCGCGGATGAAGCCTCGGGCCGGGGGGCCCAGCGCGGCGTCCGGCGGAACGTGACCTGCTTTTAACACCTCGCCGATTCCAGCCTGACGAATTCCAAAAATGATGCGAATCCATGCGGCCGCCCTCTCCCTCGCGCTCCTCGCGAGTGCCCGGGCCGGAGTCGACTTTACGCCGGCTAGCGAGGCGCGAACCCTCGAGGGCATCGTCTTTAAACAAATCCTGTTTCATCAGGACGGCCACCCCATCGCCTACGAGCAACCACGGGGCTGGACTTTTGCTGGCGATCCGTCCGCCATGAAACTAACTCCGCCGAACGTGTCCCAGGCGCAGGCCACGATGGAACAATCGCCCCTCTCGGGACCGCAAAGTTTTGATGAAGCGGCGGCCAAAGAACTCCACCAGCAGGTGCTCCGCTCCGTGCCGGAGGGAGCCCGCGATGTCGTCCTCGTCACTGCGGAAAAAAATCCGCTGCGGATCAATCAGCAGGAGACTTACGAAGTGACTCTCCTCTACAATTTCTACAGCGAGGATTACGAGCTAAGTGTGCTCTTCGCGAATCTGCCCGATACTCGACTGCGCTTCCGCACCGGCGCGCGGATAGCAGATTTCGAAAAGGTACGTCGCGAATTCCACGCCAGCCTGTTCACTTTGAGCTGGAAGTAGGGCCTTGGTCGACGCTTCGCTCTGCGAAGCGCGGAGGGGAGCGCCGATTTGGATGCGACGTCCTTGCTCACTCCTCCCAGAGGGAGGCGTCTACATCACGGCCAGCTGTCGCAGCTTGCGAATCGTGCGCGGGATGATCTCGACAACCTTGTCCAGCTCCGCCTCGGTGTTGAAGCGGCCAAAGGAGAATCGAAGGCTGCTCCGGGCCCGCTCATTCGTCAGGTGCATGGCCCGCAGGACATGCGACGGCTGCACCGCACCGGTGGTGCAGGATGAGCCTAACGAACAACAGACGCCTTCCCGGTCGAGCTTGAGCAGAATGGCCTGCGCATCGACGCCGTTGAAAGCCAGGTTCGAGGTGTTCGGCAGCCGCATGCCCGGGTCGCCATTCACGACCACGTCTTCGAGCTCGGCGAGCAGGGTCGCCTCGAAGCGGTCACGCAACGTCCGGACACGCGTGTTTTCTTCCTCGAGAGTCGCGATCGCCAGCTCCGCCGCTTTCCCGAGCCCGACGATCGAGGCAACGTTATCGGTCCCCGCGCGCCGGCCGCCCTCCTGCGGGCCGCCGACAAGGAGCGGCTGGAAGCGGGACTTCCGATCGACATAGAGCGCACCGACGCCTTTGCAGGCATGCAATTTATGGCCCGAGAGCGAGAGGAAATGGACCGGCAATTTCGTCAGGTCGATCGGCATTTTCCCGACAGCCTGCACCGCATCGGTGTGAAAGAAGACGCCCTTCGCGCGGCAAATTTCGGAAATCCTGGCCAGCGGAAAAATAACACCGGTTTCATTGTTCGCCCACATCACCGAGACGACCGCGGTGTCGGGCCGGATGGCAGCCTCCATCTCCGCCAGGTCGAGATGGCCCTGCTCGTCGACCGCGACGATCGTCACGGAGCAACCGCGCCTAACGAATGCCTCGCAGTAGTTCAGGACGGCATTGTGCTCGACCGAAGTCGTCACCACATGGCGTCGTTCGGGCGACATCTGCAACGCGGAATGGAGCGCCGTGTTGTCCGACTCCGTCCCGCCGCTCGTGAAAACAACTTCGTTAGGCTCGCAGCCGAGCAAAGCCGCCACCCGTTCGTGCGCCCGCTCGGTTGCCGCCTTCACTTGCGCGCCAAAGCGGTGTGAGCCCGACGGATTGCCGTAGTGCGTGGTCAGGAACGGCATCATTTCCTCCAGCACCTCCGGATCAACCCGGGTGCTCGAGTTATTATCGAGGTAGATTATTTCACTCTCGGCGGTCATGGCTAAAGGTTACCGAGTTTCCCGGCATCGCACCATCTACTCTTCCGCCCGCGGTTCATTCCCGGGATGGGCGACATGGTGATGCGAGTAACGAAAATACAGGTTCCGGAGATAGATCGGCAATGGAAAAAGCGCACTCAAGACGCCGACTGAATCCCGGCGGTAAAACGCGAAATAAATCAGGAGCAAAAGGGAGCCGGCCGCGCTGCACTCCCAAAAACCGGCGGGAATGATGCTCTTGCGCGCGCGCTCGGAGGCGATCCACTGGATGATAAAGCGGGCGCCGAAAACGATGTTGCCGGCCCAACCGACGAATTTCCAGCCGTTGATCGAAAGGCCGAGAAGGTTTCCATCGGCCAGTAATTGGAAGGTGTGCATAGAGGGGAAAGTTCCCTCAGGATGGCGCGCGCTGAAACAGCTATTTCCCCAGACTGTTCAGGCCTGTAATTTCGCTTAACGTTGCCGGCGATGGACTCCATCTGGGACCAGGCCAATCCGCACCTGCGCGATCTCGCGCTCTACCAACCGGGCAAGCCCATCGAGGAAACGGCGCGCGAATCAGGTTTGCGGGTCGACCAGATCTGCAAGCTGGCCTCGAACGAAAACCCGCTCGGCCCCTCGCACCGCGCGCGGGCCGCGATGCACGATGCGCTCGCCGGCGCGAATCTTTACCCCGATGGCGGCGGCTTTTACCTGAGCGCGGCGCTGGCGGATAAACTGAAGGTCGCACCGGAAAATATCATCCTCGGGAACGGGTCGAACGAGATCATCGAGTTTATCGGACACGCTTTTCTCAGGCTGGGCGCGGAGTTGGTGACCTCCGAAAACGCGTTCATCGCCTACCGGCTGGTGGCGTCCCTCTTCGGCGCCACCGCGATCGAAGTCGCGGACCGCGAATATCGCTTCGACCTCGACGCCGTCCGGCAGGCGATCACCCCGCGCACCCGGCTTGTCTTTATCGCCAATCCAAACAATCCGACGGGGACTCTCGTTAGTCAGGAAGCGATTGACCGTTTCATGGCCGGCGTGCCTAACGACGTCGTGGTTGTCTTCGACGAGGCTTATTTTGAGTATCTGGACGACCCGCCGGACACCGTGCGGTTCGTGCGGGAAGGTCGCAACGTCGTCGTCCTGCGGACATTTTCCAAAATCCACGCGCTCGCCAATGTCCGAATCGGCTACGGCATCGCGCGCCCGGAATTAATCCGGGTGCTGCAAAAAGCCCGCGAACCATTTAACACCAATGGCGTCGCCCAGGCCGGGGCCCTGGCCGCGCTGACCGACGAGGCGCATCAGGCGGAATCGAAACGGATCACGGACGAGGGCCGGAAATATCTGGAGCATGAATTCGCCGCGCTCGGCCTCTCCTACGTCCCGAGCGTCGCCAATTTTGTTCTCGTTAGGGTAGGCGACGGCAAGGCGGTGTTCAAAGCGCTCCTTCGCCATGGCGTCATCGTGCGCGCGCTCGGCGGTTACAAGTTTCCCGAGTGGGTCCGCATCACCGTCGGGACGATGGAACAAAATCGAAAATGCATCGCCGCGCTGCGCGAGGTGCTGAGCGCGGCTTGATTGACACGAAACCGGGTATGGCTCCAGTATGGTATGCCTTCTGCCATGAAGTCCACCTACTCGCTCGACGCGCCCACCCTGGCGACGCTGAACCGGCTGGCGCGTCGGTGGCAGGTCTCCAAAACCGAGGTCCTGCGCCGCGCTTTGCGCCAGGCGGCCGAACAGGAGGCGATCTCACCGGAGGAGCGAATCGCCGCGTTGCGTGAGCTGCAAAAACGGGTAGCGGAGAAGCGGATCGACCTGAAGAATTGGCAACGAACGATCAAAGATGGCCGCCGTTGATCTTTCTGAGCTGATCGAGCTTGATTCAAATTTTTTGGTCGCCGCCCTAAGCAGAAATTCGACCGCGAGTCGACAGCTGGAGCATTGGCTGGGACAAGGGATTGTCGTGCGGATGAGCGCGGTCGCCTGGTCAGAATACCTCTGCGGCCCGCTTGACGAATCCGAGGTGCAGACGGCCAGAAAAGCACTCAGCGGGATCGATGCGTTCACCGAAGAGGATGCGGAGCTGGCGAGCGACCTGTTCAATCGCACTGGCCGACGCTCCCGCAGCCATGTGGATTGTATGATCGCAGCGCACGCCATTCGACGGGAAGCGCTCCTCGCCACCCTGAATTTGCGAGACTTCGGGCGTTTCGAAAAACATCAGATGAGGCTCGCGCCGAAACCTTGAATTTAGACGTCCCCGGTGAAACCATCACCGCCGTCTCGACCCCGCCGGGGGAAGGCGCCATCGCGCTCGTTAGGCTATCCGGACCGCAGGCGATCGCGGTCGCGGACCAGATTTTTCGTGGCAAACAAAAACCGTCAGAGGCCGGATCGCATTTGCAGCAATTCGGCGAGATCGTCGCCGAGGAGCGGGTCATCGATCAGGTGATGCTCTCGGTCCATCGGGCGCCGGCGAGTTACACCGGCGAAGACGTGGTCGAAATCAGCTGTCACGGCGGCGTGCTTGTGACCGCGCGGGTTTGGGAAGCCTGCCTCCAGGCGGGCGCACGCGCGGCCCGGCCGGGGGAATTCACCGAGCGCGCTTTCTTGAATGGGAAATTGGACCTGACCCAGGCCGAAGCGGTGATCGATTTAATCCGCGCGCAAACCGATCTCGCCCTCCGCTCGGCCGCGGAACAACTGGAAGGCCGGCTGGGCGAAAGGATCTCGCGGCTGCGCGAAGAGCTGATTTCCCTCATCGCCCACCTCGAGGCCTACATCGATTTCCCGGACGAAGACATCGCGCCCGACGTCGGCGCCGCTTTTCTTGCGCGGCTCGACGAAATCCGCGCGCAGATCGATGCGTTGCTCGCCACCGCGGACCAGGGCCGCATCTTTCGCGAGGGCGTGCGGGTCGTCATCTATGGCCCGACGAATGCCGGAAAATCGAGCCTGCTCAACCGCCTGCTCGGCTTTCCGCGCGCGATCGTGAGCGACTTGCCGGGCACGACTCGCGATACCATCGAAGAAGCGGTCAAGCTCCGCGGGATTGCACTCCGCCTGACGGATACGGCGGGATTGCGCACCGGTGAGACGGATGCGGTCGAAAACGAAGGCATCGCGCGCACCGAGCGCTCGGTCGCCAGCGCTGATCTCCTCCTCCAAGTTGTGGATGCGAGCGCCGCCAAGCTGGCGCACTTCGCCGCGCGGCCGGCCGATCGCGCCGCGCTCTTGCTCCTGAACAAGAGCGACCTGCCGGAACATGAGGATTGGAAAACTTGCGACGCGCTGCGGATTTCCTGCCTCACGGACGACGGCCTAGCCGGGCTGGAGGACGCCATCTTGTCCAAAGTGAGCGAACAACGCTGGGATGTGCCGAGCGCGGTCGCGATCAATACGCGGCACCGCGATTGCCTGCGCCGCGCGCTCGGCGCCTGCGATCAGGCACGGAGCGCTTTTGTCCAGAATCTTGCGCCGGAATTGGTGGCGGTTGATCTGCGGGGCGCGCTGCAAGCGATCGGCGAGGTCATCGGCCACGCCGACATGGAGCAGATTCTGGATGCGCTCTTCGCCACCTTCTGCATCGGAAAATGAAAAGCCTAACGAGCGGTTGGTACGAGCACCTCGTTAGGCCGCTTCTTTTCCGGATGGACCCGGAGGCGGCGCATCATTTTGCCCTGCGCCTCCTGCACGCGGCTCCGTCCATTGCCGGCGGCCGCGCGCTGTTGCGCTCGTTTGCTCCGGCGCCGCGGCCCCTCACGATCTTCGGTTTGAATTTTCCAAATCCGATTGGTCTCGCCGCGGGCTTCGACAAAAATGGCGTGGCCATTCCGGCCTGGGAAGCGCTCGGGTTTGGCTTTGTCGAGATCGGCACCGTGACCGCCCAACCGCAGCCGGGCAATCCGCGGCCGCGCATTTTTCGTTACCCGAAGCAGGAAGCGCTGATCAACCGGCTCGGCTTCAATAACGACGGCGCTGACGCGGTAGCGCAGCGTTTGCGGAAGTTGCGCCAGGGTCCGCTCCGCCCGTCGATCCCGATCGGTGTCAATCTCGGCAAGTCGAAGGTGACGCCGCTCGAGGAAGCCGCCGCGGATTACCTCTACAGCTTTCGGCAGCTCCATCCCGTCGCCGATTACATCGTGCTCAACGTCAGCTCGCCAAATACGCCAGGCTTGCGCACTCTGCAGGAACACGACGCGCTGATTGCGTTGCTCCGTGTCATCACGGATGAGAATGCGCGCTTGCCAGCAGCCAGGCCGATCCTGCTGAAGATCGCGCCCGATCTTTCCGACGAAGCGCTGGCGGAAATCGTCGCTGCCGGCGAAGAATTTGGTCTCGCCGGGTTGATCGCCACCAACACCACGCTCGATCACTCGGCAGTCGCGGGCGAAGGCGATCAGTCCGGCGGCCTGAGCGGCGATCCCTTACGGCAACGCTCGACAGATGTCGTTCGGTTTCTGCGCAGCCGGACGCATCTGCCGATCATCGGCGCCGGCGGGATCGGCGATCAGGAGTCTGCGCAGGAGAAGTTGCAAGCCGGGGCGCAACTCATTCAGGTCTATACCGCCTACATCTATCGCGGGCCGTCCCTGCTACGGGAAATCATCGCCGGGGCATCGTAGCCGCGGCCGGCGAGGGAAGATTTTCAGCTGGTCGCACCGACGGCAGTTGGTTTCCAGCCTGTCTTGCGGCATGGACACTGCTATAATTTCCATAATCTCCGTGTTCTCTGTAATGAGAAAGCTGTTTCCAAAAATCCTTGCCGCCGTGTTCTTTGTGCTCCTCGCCGGTGGAGTGTCAGCTCAAACCGGAAGCCTCACCCTGGCTTGGAACGCCAACTCGGAGAATGACATCAAGGGCTATCTGGTCGACTCCGGAACAACCAGTGGCGTCTACACCCGCGAGGTGGACGTGGGTAATGTAACGACCGTGACGGTTCCGAATCTCACAGTAGGGACCACTTATTATTTCGTGGTCAAAGCCTACAACACGGGAGGCTTGGTGAGTCTTCCGTCGGCGGAAGTTTCTGCGGTTGCGCCCGCACCAAGCCCAACACCCACACCCACACCCACGCCGACACCGACCTCAACCCCAACGCCAACTCTGACGCCAACGCCAACTCCAACGCCAACACCGACCCCGACGCCAACTCCGACTCCAACTCCAACGCCAACTCCGACTCCAACCCCAACGCCATCTCCGACTCCAACGCCAACTCCGACCCCGACGCCAACTCTGACGCCAACGCCAACTCCAACACCGACCCCGACGCCAACTCCAACCCCAACCCCGACTCCAACACCGACCCCGACGCCAACTCCAACTCCAACTCCAACTCCAACCCCAACTCCGACCCCAACTCCGACGCCCAGCCCAACGCCAGACGAAGCCCTGCTCAACATCTCCACTCGCGTTCAAGTGCGGAGCGGCGACAGCGTTCTGATTGGCGGCTTTATCCTCGCGGGTAGTGCCGACAAGGAAGTCGCGATCCGGGCCCTCGGACCGTCGCTCGCCGGCGCGGGAGTGCCGAAAGTCCTGCGCAACCCGGCGCTCGAGCTTTACAACGACAGCGGCATCCTGATCGCGCAGAACGGTGACTGGACCACGCTCCAGCCGGGCACCGTCCCCGTCGACCTACAACCCAGCGATCCGGCGGAAGCCGTGATCATCGCGAATTTGCCACCGGGCAACTACACCGCAGTCCTGCGTAGCGAAGACGGCAGCACCGGCGTCGCACTCTGTGAACTCTACGATCTATCCCCAGCCAACTCCAGCGTGCTCAACATCTCGACTCGCGGCGAGGTTGGCCTGGATGATAACGCGATGATCGGCGGCTTTATCCTTGGCGGCAGCGCGCCGACCAATGTCATCGTGCGCGCCATCGGCCCATCGCTCGCGGCCGCTGGTGTTTCCGGGGTATTGTCCGACCCGGTTGTAGAACTGCACGACAGCACCGGCTCACTCATTTTCCGCAACGACAATTGGCGGGACGACCAGGAACAACAAATCATCGATACGACCATCCCGCCTCTGGACGACAAGGAATCGGCGATCGTCGCGACGCTCCCGCCGGGCGCTTACACCGCGATCGTCCGCGGCGCCAACAATGCCACTGGCGTGGCGCTGATTGAGGTTTATGCGCTCGATCCGGGCGCGTCCGTTGGCAACCCCGGCGCAAAGAAGTAGGATAACTGGTCAACGTCGACGAGCGCGACACCCGTGGTGTTGGTTCTTGTCCCGGGTCACTCCACCAATCCAACCGCTCGCCTTTCCGCGAAGCATACGGGTGTGTAGGTCCCCGTGAGACCAGCCGCGGCGAGCACGCGGGCCGTCCAAACGCGAACACAAATTCGATTTTCCTCTGCCAACCCGAACGACCCGCCTTGCCAAACCTGACGATTTAGTATCTCCTCTGCGCGCTCTCCCGATCCCTATGCTCCGTCACCCGTCGCCGCTCCAATGCCTCGCGCTCGGCCTCCTCGTGACGATCGCGCAGATCGCGTTCGCGCTCGGGGTTGCCAACCCCGAGGGGACGCTCGCGGAGCGTTATCTCAGCTTCGTGCAGCACGACAGCTACTGGTTCGCCAATATCATCGACCGCGGCTACGGCACGACCGTGCCGCCGGCCGAACCCAAGGAGATGGAGGTGTCGAACGTCGCCTTCTTCCCCGCCTATCCGCTGCTCGCCGGCGCGCTCAAGCGCCTGACGCATCTCGAGACCTACCCCGCGCTGCTCGTGACGGCACAACTCGCGACCTGGGGATTTTGGACTTACTTTTTTCTCTTCTGCCAACGATGGGAACTTCCGAAATCGCTGCAGGCCTTCGGCGCGCTCGCGGTCGCGGCGCATCCGGCGGCCTTTTATCTCGTCGCCGGTTATTCGGAGTCGCTCTTTCTCATGACGCTCGTCGGGTTCATCTATTGGAGCACGAGCGAGCAGCGCGGCGCGAAGGTGTTCGCGGTCCTGCACGGTTTCGCGATGTCGGCCACGCGTATCGTCGGGCTGGTCTGCGCCACGTTTCCGGTGGTGCATGCCCTTTTCCGAAACGACACCCGGCCTAACGAAAAACTGCGCGACCGGATCATGCGTTATCGCGTGCCGGTGCTCGTGACGGTGCTCTCGATGCTCGGCGGAATGGCGTTCTTCCTCTACTGCCAGGTCCGCTGGGGACGCTGGGATCTTTATCTGCTGACCCAGGAATCCGGCTGGGCGATCGACGCCGATTATGGGGCGATCTTCAAGCCGGACAACTACCACTTCGCGCTCCCGCCCTTGGATGACACGACGGCGGCCAGCCAGTTCACCAGCGCCGTGGCCGGCGTGCTTTTTGTCGTGATCGCGTTGATGGAAGTGATCGCCGCACTCCGCCGCCGGAGCGGCTGGCGGCAACGTGTGGGTCTCTATTTTTCCGCGGCGGTGATCTACTACATTTCGCTCGCCGGGGTGGCTTCGGTGCAGCTGGAAAGCATGCTGCGCTACGATCTTTGCGTGCACGCGCTTGTTATCCTAGGATTGCTCCACTTCCTGCGGGAATTCCGGATGCCGCCATGGTATGTGCGGGCGCTGGCCATGGGCGTGGCTGCACTGGTCTGCGCCGCCGGACTCGGTTTGCAGGGATATTATGTCTGGAACTTCACGCAGGGAAACTGGGTCGCTTGAAAGCGAAATGAAAACCTCCGTCGCAGTGATCGGCGCGGGCCCGGCCGGACTGACCGCGGGTTATCTCCTCGCGAAAAACGAGGTCCGGGTCACTATCCTGGAGACTGACCCGGTTTACGTCGGCGGCATTTCGCGCACCACCCGCTACAAGGGTTTTCATTTCGACATCGGCGGTCATCGTTTCTTCTCGAAATCGAAGGCGGTCGACGATCTCTGGAACGAGATTTTGCCTGACGACATGCTGGAGCGGCCGCGCTCCTCGCGCATTTTCTACGACAAGAAATTCTTCGCTTATCCGCTGGAGCCGTTCGAGGCCCTGCGCAAGCTCGGCCTCTTCCGCTCCGCCGCCTGCGTCCTCTCGTGGCTCAAGGCGCGCCTCTTCCCGATTGCGAACCCGCGCAATTTCGAAGAATGGGTGAGCAACCAATTCGGCCGCCGCCTCTTCAAGACCTTCTTCCGGAGCTACACCGAGAAAGTGTGGGGGATGGACTGCCGCGAAATCTCGGCCGACTGGGCGGCGCAACGGATCAAGGGCTTGTCGTTAGGCAGCGCGATCCGCAACGCCCTCTTCCCGCCGCGCGACCAATCGAAGGTCATCAAGACGCTCCTCCATTCCTTTCGTTACCCGCGGAAAGGACCCGGCATGATGTGGGAAGCGGCCGCCCAGAAAATGCAGGCGATGGGCGGCGAACTCCTGCTGGGTTGCACGGTGACCGGCTGCGCATACGACGAGCGGACCGAAAAATGGACGGTGCATTTCCGTGACCGCGACGGAGGCGGGCAGACGCTCGAAGCCGAGCACGTCATTTCCTCGGCGCCGATGCGGGAGTTGATTCGCGGGCTCGCGCCCGCCGTCCCGGAGCGGGTGCGGGAAGCGGCCGAGAGTTTGAAATATCGCGACTTCCTCACCGTGATGCTGGTCGTGCGCGCGGACGACGCCTTCGCCGACAACTGGATTTATATCCACGACCCAAGCGTGAAAGTCGGTCGCATCCAGAACTTCCGCTCGTGGTCGCCGGAGATGGTGCCGGAGCCAGATAAGGCCTGCTACGGGCTCGAGTATTTCTGCTTCGAGCACGACGGGCTGTGGGATTCGCGCGATGAAGAGTTGATCGAACTGGCGAAACGCGAACTCGGGCAGATCGGGCTGGCGCGGGCGGGCGACGTGGTCGACGGCTGCGTCGTTAGGCAAAAAAAAGCCTATCCGGTCTACGATGACGATTATGCGCGGCACGTGGCCACGATCCGGACCGAACTCGACCAGCATTACCCGAACCTGCATCTCGTCGGACGCAACGGGATGCACAAATACAACAACCAGGATCACGCGATGATGACCGCGATGCTCTGCGTCGAGAACATCCTGGCCGAGGAGAAACTCTACGATCTGTGGCAGGTGAACGGCGACGCCGAGTATCACGAAGCGGGCGCCGCGGAGGCCGAGCCCGAGCACGGGACCGCCATTCGGCTGGTCCCGATGCGCGCGGCCGCGACTCCCGAACTGGCTTCGGAACAGACGGGATGAGGGGTTTGTTGCCTAACGAAACAGCGGTTGCCAGGCGCGTACTGCTGGTCGCAAACCGCGTCGCCTAACGAGCGATTAGGCGGTGCGACGACGCATGCCGGCGCGAGCGCGGAGTTCCGCGATCCGCAGCTTGACTGCCTTGCAGTGCTGGCGTTCGCGCGCGGCTTCGGCTTCGGGAAGCGACTGCGCCTGGTAGGGCGAGCGGACGGGCCGGAGGCAATTCTCAACGGTCTCGTTGGCGGCCAGGGCGCGGCGCAAATTGTCGTCGGTCGGGTTCTCTTCCGCTTCCCGAAAAAGCAGATCACGCGCGGCCAGATAGGAGTGGATCTCAACGGCGGCGTAATTGCTGGCGGCGGCCGGAGTAGGCGGTTGGCGCGTGGCTTTCGGAGAAATCGTGGTGGCTTGATCGAGCGGGAGAGTGGCTTGCATGCCTGCTTTCAAAGCAGTTTTCGTGCTCGGACCAGAGGGAATTCCGGCTGACAAATTCTTTCTTTCTAAAAACGATCAACCCGATCTCGAAACCGACACGGAAAAATCCCGAAGGCGGAACGCCAGCCATTGAGATGGATCCGTCGTGTGATTCTGAAAACGTTGCAAACAAATGGGTTACGATATTCGTCCCCGGATGGTACGCGCTCTGCATATGTGTTCCGGCGTTTAACCCACCGACCGCGCCTAACCACGACCGATGAGCATGTTGCTGCGACTGACCGCCACTCTCCTCTTCAGCTCGACGCTGCTTTGCCACGCGGCGGAAAAAGTCGCCGGCCGATGGGAAGGCTCGGTCCAGATTCCGAACGGAGGATTCAATCTGATCGTCGATCTCGACCAGGGTGGCGGGAAGGATTGGACCGGATCCATCATTATCCCGGGCCTTGGAGTGAAAGGCGCTCCGCTCACTGAAATCTCGGTGAATGATGCTGGGATCTCGTTCGCCATCAAAGGCGCGCTGGCCAGCGAGCGAGTCGGCCAGGCGAGTTGCAAGGCGCACCTGAACGAGAGAGGCCAACTGACCGGCGACTTCCTGCAAGCTGGCAACACGGCGCCTTTCGTGTTGCAGAAAACCGGCCCGCCACAAGTGGAACTGCCGCGCAAAAGCACCGCGATCAGCAAAGACCTCGCGGGCGTCTGGAAAGGCGACTTCGAGATGACTGGCTACCCGCGCCACGTCACACTGACAATGACTAATCACGATTCCGGCGCGGCTTCCGCGGAGCTCGTCGTCGTGGGCAAACGCACAACCAACGCGCCGATCGATCTCGTGGTGGAACAGGATGGTTTCCTGACCATCGAATCACACGAAATCGGGATCACGTACGAAGGCCGGCTTCGGAAAGAGGCCGGCCAGATCAAGGGAACTTTTGCGCTCGGTCCCTTCGAGCTACCGCTCGTCTTGCAGCGCGCGCCATGAAAAACTCGACAAAGACGTCGCGCATCGCCGTCACGCTGATCGCTTGCCTAACGAGCGGACTTTGCCAGGCGCAGTCGATGTTCCGCGGCGATCCCGCGCATTCCGGCGTCTATCCCGGCCCGGGGCCGCGGGCGTTTCATCGGATCAAATGGAAGTTCCCGACGGGCGATCGCGTCGTGGGTTCGCCGGTCTCGAGTGGCGGCGTGATCTATTTCGGCGGCGACGACGGCAATATCTACGCCGTTGATGCGGAGACGGGGCACCAGCTTTGGAAACACGCGGCCGGCGGTCCGGCACCATCCACTCCGGCGGTGATCGATGGAACATTGTACGCCGTCAGCTACGACGGAAAACTGCACGCGCTCGACGCGCGCACGGGAGACGTGCGATGGAAGTTCTCCACTGGCGGCGAGCGACGTTTTGAAGCCAAAGGCATTCACGGCATGCAGCCGAAAAACCAGACGATCGCCGATCCGTTCGACGTCTTCCTCTCGAGTCCGGTGGTGGCGCAGGGCGCGGTCTACTTTGGGAGCGGCGACGGGAACCTCTACGCGGTCGATGTTGCTTCCGGCGAGCTGCGCTGGAAATTTCAAACCGGTGATGTGGTGCACGCGTCACCGGCTTATGCCGATGGCGTTCTCTTCTTTGGAAGCTGGGACAGTTATTTCTACGCGGTCGATGCCGCGACCGGGAAAGAGAAGTGGCGCTTTCACGGCGGCGAAGACCCGGTGATTCATAACCAGGTTGGATTCCAATCGTCGCCCGCCGTGGTGGACGACGTCGTCTACACCGGTTGCCGCGATGCGCAGCTCTACGCGCTGGACGCCGCCACCGGGAAGGAGAAATGGCATTTCGACAATGCGCTGAGTTGGGTGATCAGCTCACCCGCAGTAACGCAGGGCAAAGTTTACTTTGCGACCTCGGACTCGAGTCTTTACCACGTCGTCGACGCCGCCACCGGCCAGCCGGTTCTGAAAGAGCAGGACAAGGCCTTCATGTTTTCGTCTCCGGCGATCGCGGGGGACGTGGTCTTCATCGGCGTCATGAACGGCACCCTCCAGGCCCGCGATCTAAAAAGCGGCGAAGTGCTCTGGAATTTCGAGACCGAGACTTCCAGGCAGAACAAGGGCTGGGTGCTCGCGAAGGACCGGGGTTTTAACGAACCGCTGCTTTACCACTCGAACTGGCGGGAAGATCCCATCGTCGCGGCCGATCGACAGTTCCGCATCGGCGCCATCTTCTCCTCGCCGCTCATCGTGAACGGCGTGGTCTACTTCGGAAGCACGGATGGCTACCTCTATGCGCTCGAATAGTACCGCCCGCCCGGGAACAGACCGGAACGCCACTCGGCGGCGTCCGATTTTTTTGAATCCAAACGACGCCGTCGCAGCATCTCAACAGGACGTCGCGGCGGGGCGCGGCGCCCTGACTTCATTTTTTTCCGGAAACCATCAACCGAATAACCGCCATGTTTTTTGAATCATTCTTTCAGGATCTCCGCATCGGTCTGCGCATGCTGATCAAGGACAAGACGTTCTTCCTCCTCGCCATCACCGTGCTCGCGCTCGGCATCTGCGGCGTGACGACGCAATTCACGATGGTCAACGCGGTCGTGCTGCGCGGCTTTTCCTTTCCCCATCCGGAACAATTGATGAGCGTCGGCCTGATCGACCCGCAGGCCACGCCGCAGAATAACAATTTCGGCAACGGCAACATTCCCTCTGGGCAGGACTACGAGGACCTGCGCGCGGGCCAGCAATCGTTTGCGCTCATGAGCGCCTACCTCAACGGCTCGACGATCAACGTCACCTATAAGAAGAACCCGCAGCGTTACACCGGCGCTTATGTAACGGAGGATTTTTTCAAAATCATCGGGGTGAAACCGATCCTCGGGCGCGACTTCACCGCGGCGGATAACAAACCGGGCGCGGAGAAGGTCACGATTCTCGGCGACGAAATCTGGAAACGCGATTTCAATGGCGACCCGCAGATCGTCGGCCAGGCGATCCGGATCAATGGCAAAGCCGCCACCGTCATCGGGGTGATGCCGCCGAACTTTAAATTCCCGATTAACGAGGAACTGTGGGTGCCGCTCTACAACGAATTCCCGCTCAAACCGCGCGGCGATCCCTCGGGCAGCGGGCCCGCCATCATGGGTCGGCTGAAACCGGGCGTCACCCCCGACCAGGTCAATGCGGAGTTCGTCGGTCTCGCGAAACGCATCGCGAAGGACAATCCGAAGACCAACGGCCAGCTCGTTTCCGCCGCCGTCCTTCCGCTCTTGAACGCGTTCACCGGTCCGCAACTGCGCCAGATCATTTACGCGATGCTCGGCGCGGTCCTCGTCGTCCTGCTCATCGCCTGCGTCAACGTGATGAACATGCAATTCGGCCGCTCAGCCTTGCGGGCGCGGGAATTGGCGATTCGCGGCGCGCTCGGCGCGACCCGCTGGCGCATCGTTAGGCAAATGTTGACCGAAAGTTTCCTTATCGCATTCCTCGGCGCGGCGGTCGGCGTCGCGATGGCCTACTGGGCGGTGGACCTTCTCATCCGCACGACGAGCACCCCTCAATTCCAGCTCCCTTATTGGATCGTCTTTACGATCGACGCCAAGGTGCTCGGATTCACCCTCGGCGCGGTCTTGCTTGCGACGCTCGTTTCGGGTCTGGTGCCGGCTCTGCTCGCCGCCCGCGGCAACGCCTCCGAGATGATGAAGGAAGGCGGACGTGGCAATAGTAGTCGCCTCGTCAACGTCATCACCCGCGTCCTCGTCGTCGGCCAGATCGCGATGACCGCTGCGCTCCTGATCGCTTCCGCGTTGCAAATCCGATCGATCCGCAATCAGGTGAAACTCGACTACGGCTACGACGAAAACGGCGTTTACTCCGCGCGCATGGCGTTGTTTGAAGGCGATTATCCGACGGAGGATGCGCGGCGGCAGTTCTTCGTCCGGGCCGTCCGCGCGCTGCGCGCCAACCCCGCCTTCGATGGCGCGGCGATGAGCGATCGTTTCCGGATGACCTTCGCTAATTTCGGCCAATATGAAGTCGACGGGAAGGCTTACACGACCGATCGCGACCGGCCACAAGGCAACTCCGAAGCGGTCTCGGACGGCTACTTCAACACCATGGGATTGAAGATTCTCGAGGGCCGTGATTTCACCCTCGAAGACAGCGACGCGAAACAGCCGGTCGCGATTGTGAACGCCAGCTTTGCGCGCAAATACTGGGCCAACCAAAGCCCGCTCGGGCGGCGAATTCGCCGATTCAATCCCGCACAACCGCAACCGTGGCGCACCATCGTCGGCGTCGTTCCCGATACGCTGATGCAGGGGCCGTTCAATACCCAGACGGACAGCGCCGGCTTTTACGTTCCGCTCCTCGGCGGGAGCCCGGCGCCACAATTCTGCACCCTCATCGTGCGCCCGCACGCTGGACAGGTGGCGGACACGCTGGGGCCCGCGCTGAGCAAAGCCGTCGCCCAACTCGACTCCAATCTGCCGGTCTACTTCCCCGGCACTCCGGCGACTTCGCATGCCGAATTCCTGAGCGGCAATCGACTGGTCGCCTCGCTCTTCAGCATCTTCGGCGTGGTCGCCTTTCTTCTCTCCGCCGTCGGTCTTTACGGCGTGATGAGTCTCTCGGTGAATCAGCGCACGCAGGAATTCGGGATTCGTATGGCGCTCGGGGCGGATGCTGCACGGATCTTCCGCATGGTGATGACGCAAGGCGCGTGGCAGTTGCTCATCGGGCTCTTCCTCGGCATCGGGTCGGCGGCGCTTCTCCTCGGGGTCGTCGCCGCCGGCGCGCTGCAAAACATTCTCTTCAAAGTGAACGCGCTCGATCCGTTCATCTACACCACGGTCGCCGCGCTTCTCACCGCGGTCGCGGCGGCGTCGTGTTTCGTTCCGGCGCGGCGGGCGACGCGGGTGAACCCGATGGTCGCTTTGCGCGCGGAATAGGCTGGCTTCGGACGCGCAAAAGCGCGTTCCTCCGGGAGGGGCACCGCGCCGCCGGGTCTCATGAGAATCCTCTTTTCATTTGAACCTGGGCCCAGGTTAACGAAAGAAGGTGATCGTGAAAATCGCCGCTGCCCAAATCGCCTGCACCCTGGGCGATCTCGCCGCCAACCTCGCGAAGATCCGCGACTTTGCCGAGCGCGCGAAGACCGCCGGCGCGGAACTCGTTGTCTTTCCGGAAATGGTGGATACCGGCTACGCCATGCAGGTCATCCGCGAACGGGCGACGCGTTGGAGCGAAGGAGCGGTTCCCGAATTGCAACACATCGCGCGGACTCTCTCGATCGCGATCATCAGCGGGGTGTCGGAACGAGCTGACGATGGCATTTACAACTCGCAAGTCGTGCTCGATGCGAGCGGGGCGATCGTGGCAAAATATCGCAAGACGCATCTTTTCGCGCCGATCGAAGAAGACAAGTTTTGCGCGGCGGGCGATGCCCTGGCCAGCGTCAGCTTCGGACCGCTGCGCCTTGGCCTAACGATCTGCTACGACCTGCGTTTCCCGGAACTCTATCGGGCGCTGGCCATCGACCAGGGGGTGAATGTCTTTATTATTTCCTCGGCCTGGCCCTTTCCCCGGGCCGAACATCTCCGCGTCCTGGCCACGGCCCGTGCCGTCGAGAACCAAAGCTATGTCATCCTCGCCAATCGCGTCGGCCGAGATGATGGCGGGCGGTTTTGCGGCACCTCCGCGGTCATTGATCCTGCTGGTGTGGTGGTGGCGGCGGCTTCGTCCGAGCGGGAAGAGGTGGTTCTCGCCGAGGTCTCGGCGGAGACGATTCAAAGCGTGCGAGACGCGATGCCGGTCTTCGCACACCGGCGGGACGATCTTTACGAGAGGATCCGCGCCGCAAAATGAGCAAGAGGCTGGCCGGGCGCGCCCTTCCACCACCTCCCATCCCCATGAAATCGAAACCCAGGCGCATCACGGTCAACGACCGGATGCAACAGGGCTACGAATATCTGCTGACCAAACCCGCCGGGAAGGATTTCGCGGCTGGTTTCAAACCCGAACTGACTCCGAAGCAGATGCTCCGGCTCGGCGTCTTCGGCGGGAAATACATGACCGATTGCCAGGCGGAGTTCCCTAACGAATGGTTCGAAAAGGCCAGACTTTGCCCCGGGCGCCACGATCCGAAGCTCAATTTCTTTGGCGTCAATGCTTCGCAGCCACTCTCCGTCTGGCGCGAGAAAGGATGGGTCTATCACGAAGATCCGCGGGGCTGGTTCCAATGGTATTGCCGTTACTATCTCGGCCGGCGGTGTCCAGACGACCAGCGTCAAATCAAACGCTGGCGCGCGGTACGGCGTCATATTGCGCAGCTGCGCAAGAACTGCCGGCGCGGCGACCTCACCTGTCGCCCCAAGCAAAGGCAGGCCTTGCTGCAGTGGGCCTACGACTCAAGAATTATCTAGGCTTTCCGCCCGCTAGCTCTCACGCCGCGCCCAGGCTGGCGCAATAGGTGTCATACATCGCCTCGCTCACTTCCACGAGCCGCTTCTGGATCGCTTCCAGATATTGGTGCAAACCGAACTCGAAGATCTCACTGATCGTGACGTAATCGACATCGGAGCGCAGCCGGCCCGATAACCGTTCGACTTCGTTCGCAAAGCGCGTCTCCGGCGCACCGGAAATCCGGTGCAGCGCGTTGTCGAGCGAGTCGATGCAAAACCGGATCGAGCGCGGAAATTCCCGATCGGTGATGAGAAATTGCGCGACCTTCCAAGGCGCGACCTGGCTGACGTAAAGTTTGCAGTAAGCCTCCAGCGCGCTGCACGATTTCAGCACCGCCATCCACTCGATCGTGTCGACATTGCCGCCGACGTCTTCGCCCGAGGGCAACAAAATGTGGTACTTCACGTCGAGGATGCGCGAGGTGCAATCGGCCCGTTCGAGGAGCGCCCCGATGCGGATGAAATCCCAGCCCTCGCCATGCGACATGGTCGCGTCGGTCATGCCCTGGAAAAGATGCGAGCCCGAGGTGATGCGCTTAAGAAACTCGTGCGGGCTGGTGCGCAGGAGCTTTTTCGCCGCGTCGCTTTTCACAAAAAGATAGAGCCGGTTGATTTGCTCCCACATCTCGCTCGAGATCTGTTCGCGGGTAGTGCGCGCATTTTCGCGGGCGTGCGAGAGACAGGAAAAAATCGAGTTCGGATTTTTCTTCTGCATGGTGACGAACTCGGTGACCGAATTGCCGTCCGCTTTTTCGTAGAGCGAACCGAAAAGCTCGGTCTCCTCGAGCGAGGCGATGACCGGCGCCCAATGGTCCATGATTTCGGCTTCCGATTGATTCCCAAGGTCGAGCAGGAGTTGGAGATTGACATCGAGAATGCGGGCGTTGTTTTCCGCCCGCTCGATGTAGCGGCTCATCCAGTAAAGGGAATCAGCGACCCGGCTTAGCATAAAAAATAGTGACGAGTGATAGGTGACGAGTGACGAGCGCATGTTCGTCGTCTGTTTAGTTTTGCACCTTGTCGTCTCATCACTCGTCACTCGTCACTTGTCACTCTTCTTCCTCCACCACCCAGGTATCCTTACTCCCGCCCCCCTGCGAGGAATTGACGACGAGCGAACCGGCCCGCAGAGCTACTCTCGTTAGGCCGCCGGGGATGATCGTGACTTTCTCGCCGGACAAAATATAGGGCCGCAAATCGACGTGCCGGCCCTGGATCGAATCGTCGCAAAACGACGGCGAACGGGAGAGGGCGACGATCGGCTGCGCGATGTAGTTGCGTGGGTCTTTCCTGATCTGGGCCGCGAACTCTTCCCGCTCCGCCGCGGTCGCCTGCGAGCCGATCAACATGCCGTAGCCGCCGCTTTCGTTCGCCGCTTTCACGACCAGCTCGGGCAGATGATCGAGGATGTAGGCGCGGTCCGATTTATCGGCGGCGAGGTAAGTCGGAACGTTGCCCAGGATCGGATCCTCGCCCAGGTAATAGCGGATCATCTTCGGCACGAAATGGTAGATCACCTTGTCGTCGGCCACGCCGGTGCCGATGGAATTGGCCAGGCTCACATTCCCGCGCCGGACTGCATCGACCAGCCCCGGAACGCCCAGCCCGGAGTCCTTCCGGAAGACGCGCGGGTCGAGAAAATCGTCATTGATCCGCCGGTAAATCACATCGACCGGCTTGCGGCCTTTGGTCGTGCGCATGAAAACACAACCATCCTGCGCGAGGAGGTCGCGGCCTTCCACGATCTCGATGCCCATCGAGCGGGCGAGGAATGAATGTTCGTAATAGGCCGAGTTGTAAACCCCGGGCGTGAGGAGCACGACGTTCGGCTCGCGCGCTTCCGGCGGCGCGATGTAGCGCAGGACGTTAAGCAACTCCTGCGCGTAATCCTCCACCGGCCGCACCCGGTATTCCGCAAAGAGATAGGGAAAGATCCGCTTCATCGCCTGCCGATTTTCGAGCACGTAGGAAACACCGGAGGGGCAACGCGCGTTGTCTTCGAGCACGAGATAATTTCCCTCGCGATCGCGAATCAGATCGGTCCCGCAGATGTGGATATAGATACTGCGCGGCACATCGAAGTTCATGAACTCCGGCCGGAAAGAAGTGGCTTCCCAGACGATCTGCTTCGGGATCACGCCATCGCGCAGGATGTTTTGCCCGTGATAAATGTCGTGCAGGTAAAGATTGAGCGCGGTGATCCGTTGCACCAGACCGCGCTCGACCAGGTCCCACTCGCGCGCCGGGATGATGCGCGGGATCAGGTCGAACGGGAAAATCCGTTCCGTTCCCTGGTCGTCGTTGTAAACCGTGAAAGTGACCCCCTGCCGGAGAAAACTGGCCGCCGCCAGCGCACGTTTGCGCTCGAAATCCGCCGCCCCCATTTCCTTGAAGCTCGCGAGGATTCTGCTGTAATGGGGACGCGCCACACCGGGCGCGGAAAACATCTCATCGAAAAAATCGTCGACCTTGTATTGGGAGAAAAGGTCGGACATGGGAACCGTCAATTTGTCAGCGCCACAGAGCCACGCAATGAAAAACGGGACGACTGAACGAATGGAACATGAGCACGCCTGCACGCGCGTCGCGGCGCGCTTCTCCGAACGCTGGCTGCGCCTCTATGCGGGGCGGAAACTGCGCAACGATCCCGTGTTCCTCACCGCCTTCGAGCTGCTCCGCGCATCGCCATCGCCGCTCGTCGATATCGGCTGCGGCGTCGGCCTCCTCGCCTTTTACCTGCGCGAGCGCAATTTCCGGCCGCCGATCAGCGGCCTGGACCGCGACGGACGGAAGATCGCGCGCGCCCATGCGGTCGCACACGGCGTTTATGGCGACCTCGAATTCATCGAACAGGATGTCTGCGCACCGATCACGCCAACCGGCAACGTGGTGCTCTTCGACGTCCTGCATTATCTTTCGCCTAGCGAACAAGCGCGCCTTCTCGACCGGCTCGCGCCGCGCGTCGCGCCCGGCGGCCTGCTCGTCATCCGCGATTGTCCGCGCGACCGCAACGCGCGTTACTGGCTCACCCATCTGGCGGAACGTTTCGCCCAGATGACGACCTGGAACATCCAGGTGCCGCTCCATTTTCCAACGCGCGAGAAAATCCGGGCCGCGTTCGGCGACAATCAGTTCACCCAGACCGTGCAGCCGCTCTGGGGGCGCACGCCCTTCAACAATCACCTCTTCATTTTTCGCCGGCGCGACACCGCAACTGTTCCGGGCTGGGCAGAACGCAGCGATAATTCGCTTTCGTTAGGGCGAGCAGGATGAGCTCGAGACAGCGCGGATGAAAATCTGGGTCGGTGGCCGTGCGGTGTCCTTCGTGGAGGAGGAGAATCGCGCCCGGCTTCACCTCGCGCATAATGCGGGCCGCGACCGCCGCAGGATCCCTGCTTACGGTATCCAGTCCGCGCACGCTCCAGCCGATCAGCCGCAGGTTACGCCGTACCAGCAAGGGATGAACGAAGAAGTTTTTCATCCCGGCGGGGGCGCGAAAATAACGAGATGAGACAGCGCCTTGATCGATCTCCGCGGCGATGCGCGCCGGCGGCAAGCACCAAAATGTTCCGCTCGGATGCGTGCAGGTGTGGTTCGCGATTTCATGTCCGGCGGCCCGAATCGACTCCAGTTCCGCAGGGAACTTTGTTGCCCGTTGCCCAATGACAAAGAAGGTCGCTCGCGCTTCGAAGCGCTGCAGAATTTCGAGCATCCGCGGGGTGTGAATCGGGTCCGGCCCGTCGTCGATCGTGAGCCAGACTTCGCGCCGTGATGTTTCGAAATGCGTGACGACAGGTCCCCACCACTGGCAGTTGGCGACCAGCGTCGGGAACAAAATCAGCATGTGCGAAAAGAAGAGAACGCCGAGCGCGAGCAACGGATGGAAGGAGACGACGACCAGAAAGAAGAGCGCGGCGACCAGCGCGCAGCCGAGAATCGCTCTTCGGACGAACCCATTTCGGGATCGCTCCCCTCCCCTTCTGTCATGTCGAGCGCAGCGAAACATCTCTGACTATTTCCGCACGGAGACTGGGAAGAACAATCAGAGATTCTTCCTCCGCTGCGCTCCGTCAGAATGACAACTAGGGCGAGGCGGCGCGAAGCGCGGCGTTTCCTCACGCGCCGACGCCATCTTCTTCCCGAAGAATCCTCAGGATGACGATCGAAAACAAATTCGCGCCCACCAGACCGAGCCAGAAGATGCCTAACGATTTCAGCCAGCCGCTTTCGTCCTGCGCGAGCCGGAACGCGAGAAACGTAATCAGTGAGATGATGACGAAATGCTGGAACGAATTGTTCGTCCGCCCGGAGTAGAGGTCGAGTCGACGCAGGAACGCGACGATCAGCCAGTTGACGAAGTAAAGGAGGAGAAACGCGATCCAGATCGCGAACGGCATGAACAGGGCGATCACCAGTTGCCAGGGAAGTGGCCTAACGACGGGAAGAATGGCCCGCGCGGCGAAGACGCAGCCGATCCCGAAGACGAGCAGACCCACTCCGTAGGCTTCCCCGCGGCTGAGTTCGGCCCGGCGCACTTTGCGTCCCCCGAGACGCGCGACCAGCCGCGGCAGGGCAAAGGCGTAACCGATCTCGCGCGCGGTTGAGTGACTCATCGCGCGGGAAAGATCGGAACGAGCGAAAACCATTGCGACCAGTGCGCGGCGATCACGCTCTCAAGCGTGCGACACCAGGCCCGCATCGCCTCCTCGATCGCGGGCTCGCGCCCACGCTCGGTGCGGAGGCCATGGATCGGCGCGCGGGCGATGATCTTGTAACGGTGATACGACGTCCGCACGATGAAGAGCGGAAAAATCGGCGCCTGCGTGACGAAGGCGAGCATGAAAGGCCCGTCCGGCAGCCTAACGACCTGACCAAAGAGCTGCGCCGCGCGCTGCGACCCATGCTCGACCGCGCGATCGCCCTGGATGGAAACGATTTCCCCCTGCCGGATGGCGTTCAGGAGCTCGAAGGGCAGCGCCATACTCGAGGTGTTGTAAGCCACCTTGACCGCGCCCGCCCCCGCGCGTTCGAGCGAGGCGTCGAGATGTTGCGCGGTTTGTTCGTCGGATTCCGGCGCGCGGACCATCCGGATCTCGCGCTGGAAACGCCGCGCGAAAATGGCGGCCCCCAGATCGTAGTTTCCCATGTGAGCGGTGAGCAAGACCGCGCCGTGCGCCGCCGCGAGCTGGTCGAGAAACTCCGCTCCTTCCACTTCGTAGGCGAACTCGGTTTGCGCCAGCCGGTCATTGGCCGCATCGGAAATCGCCCAGGCAAAATTGTAAAGTGTCAGCCAGGCGCGCCCGAGATTGAGAAGCGGGCTGGAGCCGGGAAGGACGACCCGCAGGTTGCTCAGGATGGCGCGCCGGGCCGGCGCGGCGAGGAAGAAAAAGAAGATCGTCCAGAAGAAGATCATCACCGGCTGGAGGTAGAACGGTACGTTCGTTAGGCCAAAATCGAGATAGTGCCGCCAGAGAACACCGCGCACCGCGAAACGGCGCCGCCAGAGATCGAACATCAGGCTTCGACGGTCGCCGCCGCCGGAGCCGTCGCGCCCGGAGTTGGTTTCGGGCTGGCGAAGAGAAAACGCAGATTGCGCAGCTCTGCATTCCACCAGCGAAAGAGGCCTTTGCGAATCAATTTATGGAGCCTAAAATCGGGCACGAATCCGTCGTAGAGCTCGCGCCAGCCAGCATTGCTCGCCCCGCAGACGCCATACGCGATCCGGTTTTTCGCGAGCGCGCTCAGCCGTCGATTGTAGAACTTCATCATCCCGGCGAAGAGGCGGCCGGTCCTGCCGGTGAACGGCAGCTCGAGAAAGGCGCGCTCGGGATTCGCGTAAATCGGCCTAACGAGCCCCACGAAATAAAGGCCCACGTCGAGGAGCAACGCGGCCGACATCAGGTCCGCCTCGCCCATGTAAAAGTATTTGTCCAGATAGAGCGTCTCGAACCAGAAGCGGTAAGTCGTCGGGAATTGCTCGTTGTAATACTTCAGCCGCTCCGCCACGTCTTCGCCGCCGAGCGCGCGCACCAACAGGTCGCTCACCAAGGAGGTGGTGTAGGCGCAAAGATCGAGCCCGGGACTGTAAAGCGGATCGAGGAATCCGGCCGCGTCGCCGACCAGCGCCCAGCCATCGCCGCAAACATTCGTGCTGTGATACGGCAATGCGGAGTAAGCCCGGACATCGCCGGGAATGATCTTCGCGCCCGCGAAAATCTCGTGGCCGACCGGATGCTGAAGGATGTGTTGCAGCAGCCGTTCGCCGAGATTCGCGCCTTCGGGCAAAGTGAACAGCCGGCTGTCGTAAACGATCCCCGCGCTGAAATCGCCGCCTCTGAGCGGGATGATCCAGCACCACCAACCCAGGCCCATGAGATGGTTCGTCGCCCAGCCGCGGCCGGTGCGCGCGGCACCGGCGTAATCCGGAAACCTTTGCCGCCACTCATAGCTGTCCCAATCTTTCACCCCGGTAAAACGGGCCCAAGCAGCGTTGATCGGATGCTCGGAATTCGGGCAAAAATAGCCGAGTTTGCGCGCGAGAAAGGCGGCCCGGCCGCTGGCGTCCACCACCCAGCGACAGCGGGCCTCGCGCTCTGCACCGTCCGCCAGTTTCACGCCTAACGACTGTCCGTTCGCGCCGTCAAATTCAGAGCGCGTGACTTTGGCCGGCTGCCACACTTCACAGCCGGATTCCGCCGCGATCTCGAGCAGATGGGTGTCGAGCTTGGCCCGATCCAGTTGGAAACTCGGGATGCGCGCCTGATAGCGCGCCCCGATCTCCACACAGTCGTCGAACGCCTGGTCCGGGCGATTGGCGAACCAAAGCCGCAGCCCCTGTTTCGAGAGTTGCTCGTGCCCGAGGTATCTCGTTAGGCCGAGAATTTTCGTGAGAAAGCAACTGCTCACCTCGGTCGTCGATTCCCCCACCTTGCGATCGAACTCGGTCGCTTTCTCGATGATCAGGATGCGCGTCTCGGGCCGCCGGCGCTTGATCAGGAGGGCCGTGGCCGCGCCGGAAAACGCGCCGCCGACAATCGCGACGTCGAACTCAGGAATCATTTGCACGAGGATGATGGACTGCGGCCAAAGTAAACGCAATGATGTCGCCGCCGATGATCTTCACCCATGGCCGGCTGATTTTTCCCGATCGGATCGCAGACGGACTCACGCTCCAAGTCGAGGGCGGGAAGATCGTCGATCTGCGCCCCACGATCCCGCCCGACGGCGAGGAGGTGATCGACCTCGCGGGGAATTTCCTCGCGCCCGGCTTCATCGATCTGCACGTGCACGGCGCGGCGGGCCGCGACACGATGGAGGGGACCGCGGAAGCGTTTCGCGCGATTTGCGATTACCACGCTGGCGGCGGCACGACCTCGCTCCTCCTCACCACCGTGACTGCGCCGATCGCCGAGATCGTGCGGGTGGTGGCAGCGATCGAAGGCGAGGTGGGACGGATCCCACAACTCCGGGGCGCGCACGTGGAAGGGCCGTTTATCTCGCGCGCGAAAAACGGGGCGCAGCGCGCCGAATTCATCGTCGAGCCGCGCGCGGAATCGGTGGTGCAATTAATGGAAGCCGCCGGGGCCATCAAACGGGTCACGCTGGCGCCCGAGCTGCCGGGCGCGCCCGAGCTGATCGCGCACCTCACGACCCGCGGAATCGCCAGCAGTGGCGGGCACAGCGATGCCTGGGAGGAGGAGGCGCGCGCGGGTTTCACGCAGGGAATGCGCCAGGTGACGCACACTTTTAACTGCATGTCGTCGATGCGCCGCCGCGGCCGCGAACGCGTCGCCGGCCTGCTCGAGTTTGCGCTCAGCGAGCCGGAGATTTTTTGTGAGCTGATCGCCGACGGCTGTCATGTTTCCAAGACGTTGATGCGGATGCTTTACCAGGCCAAGGGGGCCGACGGAATTTGTCTGGTGACGGATGCGATCGCGGGCGCCGGGTTGCCTAACGGGGCTCGGTTTTCGCTTTTCGGGAACGACTGCCTGGTGACCGACGGGGCCTGCTGGCTGGCGGACGGTTCCGCGCTCGCCGGCAGCTCGTCGCGCATGATCGATCTCGTTAGGCGGATGGTGGCGGTGGTCGGCGTTCCCTTGCCCGAAGCGGTCCGCATGGCCACGAAAACGCCCGCCTGGGCGATGGATTGGAAGCGGAAGGGCGCACTGGTCGAAGGGATGGATGCTGATTTGGTCGTCCTGTCGCCGGAGCTGAAAGTGGTCCGGACCTTTTGCGGCGGCGCGGCGCTCTAACTTGTCATCCTGGGCGACACACCCGCCGGTCCACCATTGGCGGGCGTGAGTTAATCCTTGTAGACGTTTCGCTCTGCGAAAGGCGGGAGTTGGATCTGCCGCGGAGTCAGCCGCCGCGTTTCGCAGGGCGAAACGTCTACAGCGGCGAGTTGCGCAAAGCGGGGGCGAAGGGTTAGTTACCGCTCGCCGCGGCCCGGCCGCGGGCTCTTCTCGTTATGCCGACCAGCGCCAGTTCGTCCACGCCCGAACCGCCGGCCAACGTCGTGGCCATGCCCATGCCTAACGAAACGGCGACCGGGCCGCAGTTCGCCGATCCGAAGAATTTCATCAATCGCGAGCTGAGCTGGATCGAGTTCAATCGCCGCGTCCTCGAGGAAGCGCAGGACCCAACCCAGCCCCTCCTCGAGCGGGTCAAATTTCTCGGGATCGTGAGCTCGAATCTCGATGAATTTTTCGAGATCCGCGTCGCCGGCATCAAGCAGCAGATCGCGAGCGAGACGAGCGACGTCGGGCCCGACGGGATGAGCCCGACGGAAACTTTCGTCGCCATTCAGCGCGTCGTCCACCAGATGGTGACGCAGCAGTACGCGCTCTGGAACAAGGAGATCGAGCCGCTCCTCGAGCAAAACAACATTCACCTGCACCACGTCGGCGACCTGAACGCGAAACGCGCGGCCTGGGCGCGGCGCTATTTTCAGCAGGAAGTTTTCCCCATGCTCACGCCCCTCGCGGTGGACGCGAGCCATCCGTTTCCGCAACTCCTAAACAAGAGCCACAACCTGCTCGTTAGGGCGCGGGCGAAACGGGGGGGCGAACCGATGCACGCCATCGTGCAGGTGCCGCGCGCGGTTTCCCGTTTGATCCACATCCCGCGGGGCGACAAGGCCGATGAGAGTTGGAACTACATTTATCTCGCCTCGCTCATCAAACAGCACGTGGCCGATCTTTTTCCCGGCCTCATCCTCGACGGGGTGCACGCGTTTCGCGTGACGCGGAACAGCGATCTCTACGTCAACGAGGAAGAAGCGGAGAATCTCCTCCGCAGCATCGAGCAGGAACTGCGGCGCTCGAGCCGCGGCAACGCGGTCCGGCTGGAAGTGGAAGCCGATTGCCCTAACGACTTCTCCAATCTGCTCCTCGAGTTCTTCCAGCTGACCGAGGCCGATCTCTACAAGCTCGATGGTCCGCTTTCGATGACGCACCTCGCGCCGCTGGTCGCGAACGACGCCTTTGCCAAACTGAAGGACCGCGTTTTCCAACCGGCCCGCGATCCGGCGCTGCCGCCGCACGCCGATATTTTCGAGGCGATGCGCAAGCAGGACACCCTGCTCCATCATCCCTACGAAAGTTACGACCCGGTGGTCGAGCTGGTGGAAAGCGCGGCGACCGATCCGCTCGTCCTCGCGCTCAAGATCACTCTCTATCGGACGAGCGGCGATTCGCCGATCGTCGAGGCGCTGATCCACGCCGCCAACGAGGGCAAACAAGTGACGGCGCTGGTCGAGCTGCGGGCGCGCTTCGACGAAGCGGCCAACATCCAATGGGCGCGGCGCCTGGAGGAGGCCGGGGCGCATGTCGTCTACGGCGTGGTCGGCTTGAAAACTCACTGCAAGGCGCTGCTTATCGTTAGGCGCGACCCCGATCGTTTGCGCCAGTACGTTCATCTCGGGACCGGCAATTATCATCCGCGCACGGCGCGCATTTACACCGACTTCAGCCTCTTCACGACCACGCCCGCGCTGACCGAGGAAGTGGCGATCGTCTTTAATACCCTGACCGGTCTCGCCGGTTATCCCGGCCTGAAAAAACTCCTCGTCGCGCCCTTCGACCTGCAACCGCGGTTGATCCGCCTGATCGAGCGCGAGCGCGACCTCGCCGCCGCGGGTCAGCCCGGGCGGATCGTCGCCAAGCTCAACTCGCTCGTCGACCACGAGATCATCGAAAAGCTTTACGAAGCTTCCTGCGCCGGGGTGAAGATCGATCTCATCATTCGCGGCATTTGCTGTCTCCGCCCGAAAATCCCGGGGCTGAGCGAAAACATCCGGGTGATCAGTATCGTTGGGCGTTTTCTCGAGCACAGCCGCATCTATTATTTCGGCAACGCCGGCAAACCCGATCTTTATCTGGCGAGCGCCGATTGGATGCCGCGCAATTTTTTCCGGCGGGTCGAAATCGCGTTCCCGATCGAGTCGCCTCCGTTGCGCGACGAAATCATCAACGAAATGCTGCCGCGTTTCCTGACCGACTACGGCAAGGCGCGCGAGCTGCAACCCGACGGGAGTTATGTCCGCCTGCAGCCGGAAGAAGGCGCGCCGCGTTCGCAGGCGCAAATGCAATTTCGCGAGCACTCGCGGCGGCAGGCAAAAAAGCTGGCGGAGAAACAGCGCGAGGGCAAAACGCGGCTCCTGCCCATCCAGCATCCACCGCAAGAGCGCGCATGAAGAAGAAGATCCTCGTCGTCGACATCGGCGGATCGAACGTCAAGTTGATGATCTCGGCCGAGGAAAAACGGCGGAAGTTCGCGTCCGGGCCGAAACTTTCGCCTAACGAAACGGTGAGGCAGATCAGGGAGGTCGCGGCCGACTGGGATTTCGAGGCCGTCTCGATCGGTTTTCCCGCACCGGTGCGCGACGGCAAGATCATGAGCGACCCGAAACATCTCGGCAAAGGCTGGGCGGGATTCGATTTTGCGAAGGCGCTCGGCAAGCCGGTGCGACTGATCAACGACGCCGCCCTCCAGGCGCTCGGCAGCTATCGCGGCGCCGGGCGGATGCTTTTTCTCGGGCTCGGCACCGGCCTGGGCTCGGCCCTGACCTGGGAAGGCCACGTCCTCTCGCTCGAACTGGGCGACCTGCCCTTCGGCGACGACGGGATCATCGAAGATTGGCTCGGCGAAAACGGAATGGAGACCCTGGGCCGGAAATACTGGCAGCGCGAAACCCTCTGCGCGATCAAGCAACTGAAGCTCGCGCTCATCGCCGATCACGTCGTGCTCGGGGGCGGGAACGCGAAGTTCCTCGAGAAACTGCCCGACGGTTTCGACCTTGGCCACAACCGCAACGCCTATCCTGGCGGTTGCCGGCTCTGGGAAACCGATCCGGAAACGAAGCGCCCGCGCTGGCGCGTCATGTAGGGCACTGGATGAGAAGAAGCGAGGCCGTCCCGGTGAAGCATGGACCTGCGGAAGCATGTCCCTCCGGGGGGATGCGCTTCCGCGCGTCCAGTCTGTTTCGGCTGGGCGTGATTCTCAGATTAGCCGGGATCCAGGACTTGGTCGGGCAACCTCGTTAGGCCGATGCGGGCATACCAGGATCTTCTCCGACTCGTCCTCGAAAAAGGGCGCCCGAAGGAAGACCGCACCGGCACGGGGACCCTTTCGGTTTTCGGGGCGCAGGCGCGTTTCGATTTGCGCGAAACGTTCCCTCTCCTGACGACAAAAAAGCTGCACCTCAAATCAATCATCCACGAGCTGCTTTGGTTTTTGCGCGGCGACACCAACGTCGGCTACCTCCAGGAACGCGGGGTCACGATCTGGAACGAGTGGGCGGACGAGGAGGGCGATCTCGGCCGCGTCTACGGCGCGCAATGGCGCGACTGGCGCGGGCCTGACAATGAGCACATCGACCAGATCGATCACGTCATCACGCAAATCAAAACGAATCCCGACAGTCGCCGCCTCATCGTCACCGCCTGGAACCCGGCGGAAGTCGATGCGATGGCCTTGCCGCCGTGCCACGCGCTTTTTCAATTCCACGTGCAGGATGGCGCGCTCAGTTGCCAGCTTTATCAACGGAGCGCGGATCTGTTTCTCGGCGTGCCGTTCAACATCGCGAGCTACGCCCTGCTCACCCGGATGGTCGCGCAGGTTTGCGGCCTAACGAGTGGCGAATTCGTCCATACGTTCGGCGACCTGCATCTTTACCGGAATCATCTCGAGCAGGCGCGCGAACAACTGGCCCGCGCGCCGCGCCCGCTCCCCCGGATGGAATTGAATCCCGCGGTCAAAAACATCCGCGACTTCCAGTTCGAAGATTTCACCCTCGCGGGCTACGACCCCTATCCGGCAATCAAAGCGCCAATCGCGGTGTAGCCGTCGCCCTGTGGGCGACGCCGGCGCAAAGCGCCAATTGCCTGCCGCACACCTCTCTGCGCTTCGCACAGCGAAGCGGCTACAACTGCGCGCGTGAATGCTTTGGTGATGTGATCCACGCGCAACCCCTGTAGCCGTCGCCCTGTGGGCGACGCCGGCGCGACGCGCCAACACATACCCGCGCTTCGCACAGCGACACATCTCTCGGCGCTTCGCACAGCGAAGCGGCTACAATCAGACCCGGTCGATGATGACGATCTCGCCGGCATAAGGCCAGGCGTCCGCTTCGCAAACCAATTTTGCTCGAACGGGATTGTCACGGACATACTCCCACTTTTGGCTGTAACTTTCGGCTGCCCGCAACACGTGATCAAAAAAGCCGCGCTGCCAGACCGGACCCGAATCGCTCCGACGGACGACGCATTTCGCCAGCACCTGCTTCAGGAGACCGATCCAGCGACCGAGATCAAAACCGCGATCTCCAGAGACAAACAGGTGTATGTGGTCAGGCAGAATAACGTAGCGCCCAACCGCGACGTTATGCTCCAGGTAAGCGCGTTTGGAGAATGCCACGAGTGCGGCGTGCAGCTCAGGGTTGGCGAGCAGCGGACGCCGCCGATGAGTGCAGAAGGTGACGAAATAAACCGGCGCCTCGAGAAACACGCGATCGAGACGAGGCGGCAGCCTGGGGAAACGACCCATCGCAAATCATCGTATCACGGAACGCAAGCTGTAGCCGTCGCCCTGTGGGCGACGCGGGTCCGATGGGCCAATTCCCTTGCCGCGCATACACCCGCGCTTCGCACAGCGAAGCGGCTACAGAATCGGAACAGGCCCCGCGTCTAATTTCGTGCACTCCACTTTGCCCCCGGCTAAGATACCGACCAATGAATTTTGTCGAATTGAAACGGCTCTACGATCAGCCGCTCTTTGATCTCATCACGCAGAGCCGCGCCGCCCACCTCGAACATTGGCGCGGCGAGCAGGTGCAGCGTTGCAGCCTGCTCTCGATCAAGACCGGCGGTTGCAGCGAAGATTGCGCCTACTGCGCGCAGAGTTCGCATTATTCCACCGGGGTTGCGCGCGAGGAATTGCTGCCGGTCGACGAAATCATGCACGCGGCGCAACGGGCCCGGGCGCAGGGCGCGACGCGTTTTTGCATGGGCGCGGCCTGGCGCGGGGTGCGCGACGGGACGGCGAAATTCGAGCAGGTGCTGGCGACGATCCGGGAAGTGAGCCAGCTCGGGATGGAAGTCTGCGTCACCCTCGGCGAGATCGGGCCTAACGAGGCGCGCCGGCTGAAAGAAGCGGGGGTGACGGCCTACAATCACAACATCGACACCTCGCCGGAGTTTTATCCGGAGATCGTCAGCACCCACACCTTCGCCGCTCGCCTAACGACCATCGCGGCCGTCCAGGAAAGCGGCATGTCGGTCTGCTGCGGCGGGATCGTCGGGATGGGCGAGAGCGCGGACGACCGGCTGCGGATGCTCGAGGTGCTGAGCAATTTTCAGCCGCCGCCCGAGAGCGTGCCGATCAACTGCCTGATGGCGATGCCCGGCACGCCGCTGGCCGGGCAGCCGCCGATCGACATTTTCGATCTCGTTAGGCTGATTGCCCTCACCCGCCTCGCCCTCCCGCGGGCGCGCGTCCGTCTGGCCGCGGGGCGGACCCGGCTGACCCGCGAAGGACAGGCGCTCTGCTTTTTCGCCGGCGCCAACTCGATCTTTTACGGGAATAAACTGCTCACCGCGGCCAATCCCGCGGCCGACGCGGATGTTGCGCTCCTGCGCGCGCTCGGCTTGGAAATCGAGCCTAATGAAGATTCGGAGGGACGAGGAACCGCAGTCTCAGGCGATACCTGGCGCGTCTGACTTGCTGGAGGGGCAAGCCGGCGAAATCAACCCGAGCGAGGCTTTCCCGTGATCGTGTCATTTCACGAACAATTGCGTTACTCTTGAGGCATGTGGGGTCATAAATAAAAAAAACGAAAAAAAAGCGTGACAACCACGTACCAGGTCGCATACACGTCTCCCCACGCAGTAAATCGTCAGATCATAATTAAATGAAAAAACAAATCAGTCTCAGCATCACCTGCCTTCTTTTGATGACAGGCCTAACGTTCGGCGCTAACGAAGCATTGACCCTGACAAGCGGCGGCTTCAACACCATCACACTCAGTTCAGGGAGTACTTCCTTTAGTCTCAACGTCTCCTCGACCTGGACGGGCTACAGTTCCATCGGCTTGTCGTTTTGGTTGCAAATGCCGAGCGCGACTGCTTCAGACTTTACCCTGACCAGCGTCATCTACGGAACCACTTTCCCCGATCCGAATCAGCTTTCGCCGGCGACGGTCCTGTTCACCAATACGGATACTGCGGGCGGAGCCGATGCCGGTTATACGTATGAGACGCGTGACCTGGGTTCCACCGAAAACGCCGGCCCGGTCACCGCGGGAACGTATTCGGTGGCGGACATGACGTTTAACTTGAGCGGAGTCCCAGCGGGGACCTACGTGCTGAGATCGACTGTCGTTGGCTCGCGAAAGTCCGAGCAAAGCGACGACAGCTTCGCCAGTCACAACTTCCCGCAATCTTTCTTCACGATCATCGTTTCGCCGGTGCCGGAACCGGCCACCTGGTCCTTCCTCGCTCTTGGCGGTGTGGGCGCGATCGGTCTGACTATCCTGCGGCGGCGGCGTGCTTAAGAAACGGCTGATTTAGCCGCATTGATGCGGCGCCGGCGTGGCTTGTTTCGCCGGGTTTATTGTGGAGCATCGGTGGCTGTTCGAATCAGCCACCGATGCTTTTTTTTTGGGCGAGGAGACCGGGCCGTCCTCTGCTTGCGCGAGCGCGGGGGGAGAAACCTGCCCTAACGAAGAGTCCATCCTGGCGGCCGCGTCATCCCGAGCGCAGTCGAGGGATCCCGTGGTGAAACCTTCCAGCCAGCGCACCGGGATCCCTCGACTGCGCTCGGGATGACTGGATTTTTTTAACTTTCCCATTGACCGCGCCTCTCGCCGCTAGCCTCGCCGCGATGAAAGCCATTCTCGGTTCGCTTCTTTGCCTGGTCCTCCTCGCCGCCGAATGTTTTGCGATCAAAGGCGGGCCGCCCTACCCGGCGAGCACGAACATCGTCGGGACCTGTGCGGGCGTCCTGCAGCCGACCTTCGATCCAACCGATCCGTTTTCCGCCAACTCGTTAGGCGTTTTCACCCTCGGCGTGCCCTCGACCGGCGCTTCCACCGGCAACTTCCTCATGTTCACCCGCGGCCGCGTTTTCGGCGGAACGATCCAGGGCGTAACCGATCCGAACAAGGCTACGATCAGCGCGCTGATCAGTGCCACCTTTACCTATACGCTCAACTTTACCGACAGCACCGGCACGCTGCAGACGATCGATGTCACCGCCAGCGTGACCGGTCCGCTGGCCGCGAAGGTCACGCCGACGCGCAGTCCGTTTGCGGTTTCGAGCGCGCTCCTGCAGGGAAGCGCGGTCGCCTATATTTCGAACGGCGGTGTGCAAGTCAATGGCGACCCGACGATTGACGGCACGCTTTCGCTACAGGTGGCGGGCTTCAAACAATCGAGCGTCGATCCGGGCGCGGGCACGCTCGTCCCGCCCTCGCCCTAACGAGCCGGCAGATTTCGTCGTTCCGAGCGAAGTGGAGCGCAGCGGAACGGAGTCGAGGAATCCCGTGGCGAAACCCTTCAGGAAACGCAGCGAAATGCCGCACCTTCGCCGCGCTCCGCTCGGCCTGGCGCCGGTTGCCTTCACCCTCCTCGAGCTGCTGATTGTCCTCGCCATCATCGGCATTCTGGCGACCCTGTTGATTCCGGTTTACGGCCATTTGCGCGAACGCGCGCAAAAGGTGCAGTGCATGGCCAACTTGCACAGTCTTTACGTTGGGACCGATCTCTACGTGCAGCGCAACGGCAGTTGGCCGCAGATTTTTCTCAAGAACTACGGTACGCCCGAGGACTATGCCAACGCCTGGGTCGCGGCGCTCGATCCTTTCGGGATCGAGCGCACAACCTGGATCTGCCCGACGATTCAGGAAATGCTCCATGGCCCCGATTACAACGACCCGGCCAACGCCCGGCTCGACTAATGGCCGCGCCAACCCTGGTCATCGAGACTGGCGACGTGCACGGCAACGGCAACCTCATCATCTTCACCGACGGCAGCATCGCCGAGACGAACGACGTCCTGCCGAAATAATTCACAACCCGTTTTCCGGTATTCTTCCTCCGCGACCTCTGCGGTTAAAGATGAGCCGGCATCAGGCCGCCGCCGCGCGCGCGACCAATCCGCCGTACAATTCCTCGTAGCGCTCCGCCGCTTGCGCCCAGGAGAAATCGCGCGCCAGGGCGCGCTTCATCAGCCGCTCCCATTCGCTCCGGTCGGCAAACACTTCCCGGGCCCGCTTGATCGCGTCCCAGAACGGCTCGCTCCCGTATTCGTAGAAGAGAAAACCATAGCCGGAGCTGCCCAACGTGGGAGGGGCCTTTGTGCCCCGATCAGCCAGCGGATGACGTTCGGAATCGGGGCGCACAGGCCCCTCCCACCTTCCGGACGGATCGTAATCGACGATGATCTGCTCGAGACTGCGGATGGCGCGCGCGATCGGCAGGACGCCGTAGCGGAGGCTGTGCATGGCGCTGAAGCCGCCCGGTTCCACCCGCGAAGGGATGAGCGCGATATCGCTTCCGCCCTCGATCAAGTGCGCGAGCGCTTCATCGTAATCGTGCCGGTAGGCGAGGCGATCGGGATATTTGCGCGCCGCGATGGCGAGCGCGGTCTCGTAGGCCGGGTCGCCTTTGCCGAGAATGACGAGACGCACGTCGCCGGCCAGGAGGCGATCGAGCACCGGCATGAGAATGTCGAAGCCCTTCGCTCCCACGAGGCGCGTGACCATCCCGAAAACCGGACCGCGTGGCGCCGGGGCGAGTTTCAGTTGGTCGAGCAGGGCGTTCCGCGAGGCGACCTTGAGCTCGATCGTGTCCGGGCCGTAGCGCGCGGGCAGGAGCGGGTCCGTCGCCGGATTCCAACGGCGGTAATCGGCCCCGCCGAGGATCCCGGTGAGGCGGTAAGCGTGCTCGCGCAGCACCCCATCGAGTCCCTCGCCTAACGAGGGCGTCTGGATCTGGTGCGCGTAGGGTTCGCTCGAGACCACGATCCGATCCGCGAAAAGGATGCCTCCCTTGAGGAGATTGAGCCGGCCGAAAAACTCGATCCCGCCCGGCTCGAAATAGCGGCCGGGCAGATTCGTCAGGGCAAAATCCCAGCTTTCGAAATTCCCCTGGTCGGCCAGGTGATGGAGCGAGAGAACGGTGGCGAAGGGCAACCCCTGATCGCGCACCAGCACCGGCACAAGCGCCGCGGTCCAATCGTGGCAATGGAGAATCTCCGGGGAGGGCGTCATCCGCCGGGCGAGCTCGACCGCGGCTTTGCTGAAAAATATGAAACGGGCGGCGTTATCCGGGTAGGGCTCGCCGCGTTCCTGGTAAACCCCGGGGCGATCGTAGAGCTCGTTGCAGCGCACGAAAAAGATCTGGAGATCCTCGGCGGTGCGGCCTTCGAGGAGATCGGCCGAGAGTTTTTTCTCGCCTAACGAGATCTCGAGGCTGACGCGCAACGGCTTCGTCTTGATCTTCTTGTTCTCGCGAATCTCGCGGTAGTAGGGCATGGCGAGCGCCAGCTCGTGGCCGCGGGATTGCAGTTCGCGCGGCAGAGCGACGAGCACGTCCCCCAGGATGCCGGAACGGGCGAGCGGCCAGCCTTCGCTGCTGATCATGAGGATCTTCATCGGAGTAGACTAACCGCCGAGTTCACCGCGGCGCGGAGATTTTTCTGGAACAAAGACCCATCGTTTATTTTCCTTCCTCTCTGCATTCTCGGTTGTCCTCGGCGATTAATATTCCTTTTCACCACAATCGGTCGCGAACATGCGTATGTACAATGGAAGAAGCCGGTCCAGCGCTTCCCGGGCGGCTCATTATGACAATACCATTAATACTGGATGACTTCTAAGTCTGGTTTGAGAATAGGCGTGACGCGCACCGCTTTCCTGTCCTTTTTGAGCGCGGCAAGTTACCGGTGAACGCCCAGACCAAGGAATCCCAAAATAAAATGAAAAACAGCAACAAGTTTAGATTCGTTAGTTTCCGCACATTCCTGGCGGCCGGTTTTTGTTCCGGCGCCGCGCTGCTCGTGTTGACCGCGCTGGGCGTCATCCCAATCACCGCGGCTATGGCGCAGGGAAGCAAGAATCCGTCGCTGCAAAAAGGTGCGCAACTAATCCCTTCGTATCACAACGATCTTTCGCGTCCTTTGCGCGACCTTGTCAAAGAATGGAAGCCTGACGCGCGCCAGCAGCGCGAGGCGGCCGAAAACCCGCACATCGCGAACGATCACGTCGATGGGCCCGATCCGGTGATCGAGAAATCATGGCTGAACAAGCTGGCGCCGCATATCCCGGCCCCGATCCTAAATTTCGACGGCATCCCATTTCCTGGCGTCGGCTGCAGTTGCGCGCCGCCGGATACCGACGGCGCCGTGGGCAGTACGCAATTCCTTCAGATCGTCAATGAGGGTTTTCAGGTCTTCGACAAGGCCACCGGCAACTCTCTCCTGGGACCGTCGGGTATTGCCTCGGTCTGGACCGGCTTCGGCGGGGTGTGCCAGTCGAATGGCGATGGCGATCCCATCGCGCTCTACGACCAGCTGGCAAATCGCTGGATCATTAGCCAGTTTGCCGGGACCAGCGTCCCGACCGACGAATGCGTTGCCGTTTCCCAGACGAGCGACGCCACCGGCGCATGGTTTCGCTATGGCTTTCATCTCGGCACCAATTTCTTCGATTATCCCAAGCTCGCGGTTTGGCCCGACGCCTACTACATGGCGATGAACGTCTTTAACACCGCGGGCACAAGTTTCCTCGGGCCTCAGGCCTTCGCGATGGACCGCACCAACATGCTTCTGGGTAACGCTGCCACCATTATTTCCATGCCGCTCCTGGGCTCTTCATTTCCGCCCATGCTGCCTGCGAACCTCGACGGATCCACCTTGCCGCCCGCCGGCGCGCCAAACTCCTTCGTCCTCTTTCCGAGCAGCGGCACCTATCGCGTCTATCATTTCTCGGTCGGCAGCCCTTTTGGCACTTCGCCGACCTTCACTCTCTTCCAGGCTCCGGCCGCGGCGGCCTTCACCCAACTCTGCACCGCGACGCGCGCTTGCGTGCCCCAGTTAGGCGGCACCGGAAGCAATGCCGTGGACGGGATCGGCGACCGCCTGATGCACCGTCTGGCTTATCGCAAATTCAGCGACGGCCACGAATCGTTAGTCGGCAACTTCACGGTTAGCGCGAGCAGCGTGGCCGGCATCCGCTGGTTTGAGTTGCGCGGCGTGACTAGCGGCCCGGTCACGGTTTTCCAGGAAAGCACCTACCAGCCGGATACGACCTGGCGCTGGATGGGCAGCGCGGCCATGGATGGAGCCGGGAACCTCGCGATTGGCTTTAGCGCGTCCAGTGCCACGATCAATCCGCAAATCCGATACGCCGGTCGATTGGCGACTGATCCACTCAACGCGTTGAGTCAGGGTGAAGCACACCTTTTCGACGGCACGGGCAGCCAGACCGGAACCGGCAACCGGTGGGGCGACTACAGCGCCCTCTCCATTGACCCGGTGGATGACAGCACTTTCTGGTACACCCAGGAATATTATGCCTCGACCGGGACGTTTAATTGGCGGACCCGCATCGGGACCTTCAAATTCCCAACGACGCCCGCCTTGGCCTCGGTGGTTTCGCGGCTGACGCATGGCGGGGCAGGCACCTTTGACGTGAATATGCCGCTAACAGGGACGCCGGGGGTGGAAGACCGCCTCTCGAGCACCTATAACATCGTTCTTACCTTTACCAACGGCCCGATCACTTCGGGCACTGCGACGGTAAGCGCGGGCACGGGAACGGCGGGGAGTCCGACCTTTAGTGGCAACACCATGACCGTGCCGCTGACCGGAGTTGGCAACGCCCAAACGCTGACTTTGACGGTGAACAACGTCAACGGCCTGTTGCCCACAGCCAGCGTCAATCTCAGCTTCCTGATTGGCGACACCACGGCCGATGGGACGGTTAATGCCGGTGACATCGGCCAGACCAAATCCCAGTCGGGCAATGCCGTGACCGCTTCTAACTTCCGTGAAGACGTGACGGTCGACGGCAGCATCAACGCTGGTGACATCGGGCTCGTGAAATCAGAATCAGGCACCGGACTCTAAAAGTTCGCGATGGCTGCGGGATGTTGCTTCGGCTCCCTGCGAGGGAGCATGGGGTGATCGGTCCGCGTGAAGTTCAGGTGATCTTCATAGCCGCTCATCTCCTTGCCGGGGGCGGTCAAGCTGGTGATCGCTGCGGAGAAATCTAGACGCTTATTTTTTAATCTTGGACGAAAAAACGTGACAGCCGATTTCCGCATCAATCGACGGAACAGCAAGTTCATATCCGGGTAAAAAAGGAGAACGGATCCAGGTAGCGCCTAAATGAAGACAAAATCACACTCAAAATCCGGCTTTCTAAGACTACCCTCTCTTCTTGGATTGAGCTTATGCCTGGCTGGACTGACGCTGGCCGTCTTCGCCTTCGACCAGCCGGCCGAGCGCGCCAGGCAGGCGGAGAGCCCGCAGCGCGACATGCCGACGCTCCGTGAAAACACCCAGCGGGAAGCCGCCGATCTCGGACAACTGGAACAATACTGGAGCGATCGCTTGACCTATCCGACGGGTAACTTTGACCCAACGTGGGTGCGGCAGGCCGCGGCCCAACATGCGCTTTTGCCACAAGGCATCCCGGCGGGGCTGTTTCCAACGACCAAGGGAAATCAGCAAGGAACGGCGCTCAATACCACAAGCTTTACCGCCCTCGGTCCTAAGCCCGAGCGGATGACCGGCTGCAGCGGCTGCTATGACTACACCACCACGGAGGGCCGCATCAACGATATCGTGTTTGATCCGACAACCACGACTAATGGCAGCATCGTGGCCTACGTCGCGAGTGACGGCGGTGGCGTCTGGAAAACCACCAACTGCTGCAGCTCCGCTACCACCTGGAGCGTGGTCACGGATGATCCTCTCATTTCCACGATCGCGATCGACACCCTGACGATCGATCCTAACGATCATAACACAATCTACGCCGGCACCGGCGACTTGAACTACGGTTCCTTTTCCCTGGGCAGCCAGGGCATCTTGAAGTCGACCGATGGCGGCAATAGCTGGACAGTATTGGGCGCCGGCGTTTTCGGCATCGCCTACACCGAGCCACCGGGCCAATACCCACAATACAACGCAGTCGGGAAAGTGCGGGTCGATCCTAACAACAGTAACAATGTCGTGGCCGGAACGAAGCAGGGTCTCTATGTATCGAATGATGCAGGCATTTCCTGGACCCAGTGCGCCACGAACCCGTATACCACGCAGCGTCAGGATATCACCGGGCTCGAGCTGTCCAACATCTCCGGGAGCACGCGCATCATCGCCGCCGTCGGCACGCGCGGCTTTCCCACGGCTGTCCAATACGACCTCGGCCTGAACGGCGCGAACGGTATCTACAGCGCCACGATGCCGGCCAGCGGTTGCCCGACCTTTAGCTCGATCGCGAGCAACGCGAACGGCTTTGTTTTCGGCACCGCCGTGAGCGGCAGCCCCTACACGACGGGCGCGAATATGAATGCCGGCAGCGGCGTTCCTTGTAACTACCCGATAAGCGGTGGCACCGCGACCTATTGCGGCGGCGCCAGCCCCACGGACGGCGGCGCCGACAACCTGGGCCGGATCGATATCGCCGTGGCGCCGAGCGATCCTAACACCATCTATGCCCAGGTGGGCTCGATCGACTGGAACACCGCCAGCGGCTGTGGCACTACCAATGGCTGTCAGCTCGGCGCATGGGTCTCGACCAATGGCGGAAGCTCATGGTCGTTCCTGGCTGGCTCGGCCGGCGGTTCACTCGCGGCCTGCGGGTCAGGGGCAGGCTCCGGCACCGCTGGGAGCGGCGATTATCCACAGAACTGGTACGACCAGGGGATTAAGGTGGACCCGAATAATCCTGACCGCGCCTTCTTTGACACCTTCGAAGTCTGGCTGGTGAGCCGCACCGGCACCACCTGGTACGACACGACCTGCGGCTACACCGGTGTAAGTCCCAAGCCGGTTCATGTGGACCAGCACGCGCTCGCTTTCCTGCCCGGTTCATCCGACATCCTAGTTGCCGGCAACGATGGGGGCATGCACGGAACGACCAACGCCAGCGCAGCAGTCTTAAACACAACCAGGCCTACCTGGTTCAACATGGACACCGGCCTGAATGCGATCGAGTTCTATTCCGGCGACATCAGCGGCAGCTTCGCCACTTCGGCGACCCCATCGGCGGTTGGCGGCGCGCAGGACAACGGCCCCAGCTCGGTCACCTTCGCCGGCACGCCGACCGGCCCCGTCCAATGGCAGATGGGTTTGGGCGGCGATGGGTTCTCCGGCCAGATTGACCCGGTTGGCACTGGAACCAGTCTCCGTTACTGGGAGGGCAACAACAGCGGCGGCCTCAGCCGCTGCATCAGTAACTGCACGGCCGGCGGCGCCACCTGGACCAGTAAGAGGGGCGCCTGGACTGGCGACACCCAGTCGTTCGTCCTGCCGATCAATCTTTTCCGCGGCGGCATCTCCGGCGGTGACGACTGTCCGCCAGCCGGAACCTCGGGAGGCTGCGGCCATCTCGTGGCCGGCACGACCAGAGTCTGGGAAACAATCACGGGTAACGCCGCCAGCACGGTGACTTGGTATGTGACTAACAATCCGACGACCCAAAACATGACCAAACAGGCGCTGGGCAACCGTTCCTACATTAACCAGGTCAAGTATTCGCCCAAGTTCCAGAGCGTGGCGATCGTGGGCACGAACGATGGCAACGTCCAAATCGGATTCAATCTCGGCACCGGCACTCAGGCCCAGGCGACCTGGGTGGACGTGACCGGGGCCAATGTGATTCTGCCTAACCGCCCAATTCTCGGCATCGCGCTGGATCCATCGGTCTTGGGCGCGAACGTCCCGGTTGGATATGCGGCGGTGGGTGGTTTTAATGCCAATACGCCGACGACGCCCGGCCACCTTTTCCAGGTAGCCTGTGCCACCTCCTGCGGGTCGTTCACGTGGCTGGATAAGACGGGCAACCTCCCGGATATCCCGGTGGACTCAGTTATCGTTAACCCCAATTTCCCGCAACAGGTCTTCGCCGGCACCGACTGGGGCCTTTATTACACCGACGATATTACCGCGGCCGCTCCCGTTTGGGCCCGATTCGAGAACGGACTGCCGCACGCCATGGTCTGGGACATGCAGATCGATCGCGGCGCCACCACGCTCTCGGTCTGGACGCGCAGCCGCGGCGCTTATGTCTGGCCGCTGCCCACCGCCCCGCTGATGGTGACCGGTGTTGTGTCCCGCATGACTCATGGCGGCGCCGGCACGTTCGACATCAATCTTCCGTCCGATGGCAGTGGAATCGAATGCCGGAGCGGCGGTGTGAATGGCGATTACACGCTGGTCTTTAGCTTCGTGAATTCCATGTCGTCCTGCGGCGTCGCCAATACCGGCTCGGTGAGCAGCGGGCCGAACCCGAATCAGTGTACGGTCAATGTGACCGGCGTGCCCAATGCCCAATTCCTGACTGTGACTCTGACTGGCGCGATCGACTCGACCGGAGCCATCGGCGCCGCCTCCGGGACGATGGGCGTACTGATCGGCGACACCACGGCCGATGGCTCGGTCAATGCCGGCGACATCGGGCAGACCAAATCCCAGTCGGGCAACGCAGTCACCGCTTCCAACTTCCGCGAGGACGTGACGGTGGACGGCAGCATCAACGCCGGCGACATCGGGCTCGTGAAATCAAAATCGGGCACAGCGCTCCCCTAACGAGCGGCCTGTTCGAATGGCAACTGTCAAAACACGTTCTTAAAGATTACGTTCATTGGCGGCAGTGCGCAGCAGGTTGACGCGCTGACGCCATTCGGAATTAGATCGGGGATATGTTTTCGAAATTCCGCCTCATTGCGGCAGCCAGCCTCCTCGGACTCCTCGGGATTGCGCCCAGAGTCGCGGGCGCCGGGTTCAACTCAAGCAGCACGGTTTTCATAATCCTCATGGAAAACGAGAACTGGTCGAGCATCAAGGGCAGCGCTTCCGCGCCTTACATCAATAACACGCTTCTGCCGATCGCCTCCTATGCGGAGCAATATTACAACCCGCCCGGCAATCATCCGAGCTTGCCGAACTATCTCTGGCTCGAAGCCGGGACCAACTTCGGCATTCTGAACGATAACCCGCCTTCGTCGAACCATCAGTCAACGACGAACCATTTCGTTACCTTCCTGAAAAACACCGGAATTTCATGGAAAACGTACCAGGAAAACATTACCGGAACGACTTGCCCGACGACAGACAGTTATCCCTACGCGGTGAGGCACAATCCCTTCGCCTATTTTGATGACATCGTGAACAACTACTGCGTTTCCGCCATGCGGCCGTTCACGGAACTGGCGGGCGACCTCGCCAATAACACCGTGTCGCACTATAACTTTATCACGCCAAATCTTTGCGACGACATGCACGACTCCTGCGCGCCGACGAACAATCCGATCAAGCAGGGCGACACCTGGCTTTCGCAAAATGTGCCGATGATCTTGCAATCGGCTGCCTATCAAAACAACGGGCTCCTGATCATTACCTGGGATGAAGCGGTGACGGGCGATGGTCCGATCGGGATGATCGTGCTCTCACCACTGGCGAAGGGCGGCGGCTATCATAATTCACTTGGTTACACGCATAGCTCCACCTTGCGCACTTTTCAGAAAATATTTGGAGTGACACCTTTTCTGGGAGGCGCGGCAACCGGGCTGGATTTAAGCGATTTGTTCGTTCCCGGTGCGATCCCGAATGGCGATCCGCAGGTTGTCTCGAGACAGGTCCATGGCAGCGCCGGGACTTTCGACATCGACCTGGCTCTCGGCGACGAATGCCGCAGTGGCGGAGCGACCAATGCTTATCAGCTTGTTTTAACTTTCCCGAGCGCCGTCACTTTCAGCAGCGCATCCGTCACCTCCGGGACGGGAACAGTGAGCGGCACCAGCGGCAGCGGGACGGCTAGCGTTACCGTCAACCTCACAGGCGTAACCAATGCGCAAACAATCACCCTCACATTATCCGGTGTCAGCGACGGGACCGGCACTACTGGTAACATTAGTGTGCCGATGGGCGTGCTAATCGGCGACACCACGGCCGATGGCTCGGTCAATGCCGGCGACATCGGTCAGACCAAATCCCAGTCGGGCAACGCGGTCACCGTTTCCAACTTTCGCGAGGACGTGACGGTCGACGGCAGCATCAACGCGGGCGACATCGGACTCGTGAAATCAAAATCCGGCACCGGCCTGCCTTAGAGCGTGTCATGACACTTGCGGAGCCTGCGTGGCCAGCAAAATTCGCGTCCTCTAGCCGTCGCCCTGTGGGCGACGCGGAGAGCGCGCTCCAAAAAGCTCGAGAGTGTTGCACGCCCGCGAACGCTTCGCACAGCGAAGCGGCTACAGCCTCATCCGTGGCCCGGCTCGTGAAGTGCAGGACACACACTAGAAGTCGTTGTTGGGTTCCTTCCATCGCGAGGGAGAAAATATGAAGTTACAGCGAAGCTGGGTGATGGTAGCGACCGTGCTGGGACTCGGAGTCTGCGCGGGCGGCGCGTTGGGCACGACGCTCCGCGTTGTTTCCTACAATATCGATTGTGCCGACCAGGGAAGCGATAACAACATCACCGGCGCAACCCACAGCCTGCCGACGGTAATCCAAGGAATCGGGCTGCACCACATTGGCAGCAATGCGCAGCAAGTTGATGCACTCACGGTGGAAGAACTGACTTCGACGACGCTGGCGAACTTTGTTACCCAGCTCAACAATACTTACGGCGCGGGGACTTACTCGTACGATACGACCCCTGATCCAAATAGCGGCGGCGGTCCGGACGGGCTGATTTACAACACCCACACGGTGCAGGTGGTGTCGGCGCGGGCGCTGCCGCTAGGCCAAACGGTGCTCTTGCAGTCGAACGGCACTTACACGATGGCCCATTCCCCCGGTGGCGGGGTGAACGGCGTCGTTCGCGCTCCCCTGGTCTACCAACTTCGGCCGATCGGCTACGGGTCGAGCGACGATTTTTACCTTTACGTCAGCCATGCGCGGAGCACAAGCGACGACTCGGTGGGCGACGCGCGCTACGCCGAGGCACAGGAGGTCCGGAGCGACGCCAAATACAACCTGCCGGCCGGGGCGCATCTCATTTATGCCGGGGATTGGAATCTGTTCAACGGCAGCGGGGAGAACGCCTACAAGTGTCTTACGGGGCAGACGACTTCCGATGGCCTCAACTGGAGTGACAGCAGCGCGATCTGGGCCAACAGCAACCCGACCCAAGCCTACGATCCCACCTCCAAGACTAATCCGCCGACCACCACAGTTTGGGCAAACGTGGCCGGGGATAACGCCAACTATCTCTACGGCGATTCGACGGATTCGCTGACGTCGCGCCTCGACATTCAACTGGTGAATGGCCCGATGCTGGGTGTTTACAACAGCCAGGGGGGAGTGCAGCTCGCGCCCGACACGTCGGACCCCTTCGACACTTCAAACTTTCCCTCCGCGAAGTACCCGTATGCGTTCGAGTCCGTCGGGAACAATGGCACGACACCCCGCAGCGGTTTGGTGACCAATTCCAGTAATCACTCTCTGGATGATCTTACGAGCACGGTCCCGAACGCCGCGACCGTTTATGCCGATCTTCTGGAAACCGGCAGCGGTAATACCTTCACGGGGAGCGACCACTATCCCATCGTCGGGGATTACAATGTTGTGGCGGCGCTACAGTTGGTCTCAGCGGTCTCGCGGCTGACGCATGCCGGGGTGGGCGACTTTGACGTGAGCATGCCGCTGAGCGGGACGGCTGGGGTGGAAGACCGCCTGTCGAGCACCTACAACATTGTCCTGACCTTTAGCAGCAGCCCGATCACTTCGGGCACCGCGATGGTGACCACGGGCACGGGAGTAGCAGGAACGCCGACCTTTAGCGGCAATACCATGACGGTGCCTTTGACCGGGATCAGCAACGCCCAAACAGTGACTTTGACCGTAAGCAATGTTAACGGCTTGTTGCCCTCGGCTAGCGTCAACCTCGGCTTCCTAATCGGCGACACCACGGCCGATGGCTCGGTCAATGCCGGCGACATCGGCCAGACCAAATCGCAGTCGGGCAACGCGGTCACCGCTGCCAACTTCCGCGAAGACGTCAACCTCGACGGCAGCATCAACGCCGGCGATATCGGACTCGTGAAATCAAAATCAGGCACCGGCCTGCCTTAGAAGAGCGTGTCATGAACTTGCGGAGCCTGCGTGGCCAGCAAGATCCGCGTCCTGTAGCGTCCTGTAGCGTCCTGTAGCCGTCGCCCTGTGGGCGGCGCGGAGAGCGCTCCAAAAAGCTCGAGAAGTGTTGCACGCCCGCGAACGCTTCGCACAGCGAAGCGGCTACAGCCTCGTCCGTGGCCCGTCTCCTAAGCGTGTCGGTGAAGAACCAAAGCCGTCGGCCTCCAAGTCGCCAATCTGATTTGACTGCCTCCCGTGTGGCTGGCAGATCTTTCGCGCCCGAGTTGCTCGGCTAATCCCTAATACGCCGCCTCAGTTCCCAGACTCGCAGGGCGGCGAGGAACAGTCGGCGGGTCCGCTCCATCCTGCTGACCGACGCGGGAGGTGGTGATTGCTCGACCTGGACGATCTTCTTTTCGGGTAGAGCGCCACGCTTGTAGGGTCCGTTCACTCGACGCTTGGACGGCGGCGAAGCAGATTTCTTCTTCTGTCTGGGACCGTCTCCAGCTAGGCCGAGCTGCGTCATATTTTCGCAACTGCCTTTCAGCATCTCCCGCGCCATCGCGGACTCCCCGGTCGTCGCAATGGGACCGCCCCATTTCCGTTCAAACGAGTCGGAAGTAGCAGTGCCTGCGAGCGACAACGAATGGACCGCCAGACTGGCTCTGCGATGCTATTGCAGCGCTCTTGCAAAACGCTGGCAAACGGTCTGCGCCCGATCTGAAGGTTCGTAGCCGACTTGTCCGACTTATGGGCTTCCAGACTTCCAAATCGCCGATCTTGATGGAAACGCCCGCGCTGCACGCGGGTTTTCGACGAGCCTGAATCGCGGGCTGTCGCTCTGGGGTTTTCACGGCGAGCGGTTGCATTCCGCGGCGGATTTCTGCATGCGCGTAATCCGTGGTTAGATCCCGGTCAGGGTTGCTTTAGCTGACATATAGCAAAGGTATTTTTCGCCCTGTTGCCGTATTGACCGGGCGACGTTATCATTCCGCGTGTCCGAAACCACGGAGTCCGATTATTGCCGACTGAATCCGCTTTTTCGGTTGTTCGCCAAGCTGGTTACGCAAATCCCAATAAACTCGCTAGTCAGCTGTGCCGACGGTCCACTAAGATCGACCAACCTCTTATGAAATCACATTCTCACTCTCATCCCTTTGCCCTCGTCATTCTGCTCGTTCTGGTCGCCGGGGTACTGGCGACCTGGGCGCAGCCCTGCGTGGCTGCCCCCTTTCGATTTATGCCCATCGACTCGCTCGCCCACGCCCGCGCTAGTCACACCGCCACGTTGCTCCCCGACGGCAGAGTGCTGGTGGCTGGAGGTGCTAATGTGGTCGCCCTCGCCTCGGCGGAACTTTACGACCCGGTCAGCGGCACCTGGACCGATACGAATAGCTTGAACACCCCCCACGCCGGGCATACGGCCACTTTGTTGTCCGACGGCAAAGTGCTGGTCGCAGCGGGCGTCGATGGCCAGGGATTTACCGCCAGCGCGGAACTCTACGACCCGGCAACTGGTTTGTGGACGCCTACCGGGAGTTTGAGAGTGGCACGCTCGAATCACACGGCGACCCTGCTCCACGATGGGCGGGTGCTGGTCGCGGGCGGTGATGATGCAGGCGGCGCGACTGCGAGCGCGGAGCTCTATGATCCGGCGAATGGGACTTGGACGCTAACGGGAAGGCTGGTCATGGCGCGCAACAGTCATACGGCCACGTTGCTTCCCGACGGGAAGGTGCTTGTGGCAGGAGGTCAGGCGCCCTCACTCTATTTCTTGAGGAGCGCGGAACTTTACGATCCGGGGAGCGGGATGTGGACTCTGACGCGCGATCTCCATGGACCGGTGGGACATCATCGCGCAGTGCTTCAACTCGACGGCCGGGCGTTGGTGGTCGGGGGCATCGGGAATCTCAGCCATTTTAAGCGCGCGGAGGTTTACGATCCCGCTAGCGGTACGTGGTCGCTGACGGGCCAGGCAAGGGCGGAGGTGTACGATCCGACTGCTACGTTGATCCCGGATGGCACCGTCCTCGTCACCGGCGGCTCGCAATTCGCCATTTTCGGGACAGCGAGAGCGGAAATTTACGACCCGGCGAGGGCAGAATGGGCCACGACTGGCAGCCTCACGACCCAACGGCGTGGCCACACGGCGACGTTGCTCCCGAATGGCCAGGTGCTCGTGGCCGGAGGCGTTGACAAGGTGGGCATAGCGATGGCCACCGCGGAGCTTGGAACGAGTCAGGGACAGTGAGACAAGCCTCTCGACGTGCCCTGATTTCTGCATCCGCGTAATCCGTGGTTAGATCCGGTCAGGGTTGCTTTATATGACATGTAGCAACTGTCATTTTCTGCCTTCCCTTCGGTGCCTTCGAATAGAGCGACATTTTGCAACTGACGCTTTCATCCGCATTCTGGGCCAACCCCCGCGATTTCTTGCTTGACACCGTCATTCACTGCTCGTTACGCTCCGCGCTGTTGGTTATCCGGACTAAAACTATGAAAACATTGCGTTCCCTGATCGCCGGTTCTCGACTAGCCGCGTCAAATCCAGTCCGGCGGATCGCGTTCCCGCTGCTTCTTCTCGGTGTGGGGCTGGTGCTCGTGCAGCCTTGCCCGGGTGCGCCCTTTGTTTTTCAGCCCACGGGTAGCATGATACAGGGACGCGTAGGTCATACGGCGACGTTGTTGCCTGACGGGAGGGTCCTCGTCGCGGGCGGTTATAACGAAGTCGAGATCGCGAGCGCGGAACTCTATGATCCGGCGACCGGGATCTGGACGAACACCGGGCGGCTTGCCACCGGACGCCAGAATCACACGGCGACGTTGCTGCCGAATGGCATGGTGCTGGTCGCAGGCGGAACGGACCGCGGTGGCGTGACCGCCAGCGCGGAACTGTACAATCCGGCGACTGGGGCTTGGACGGCCACCGGCAGCCTCATCCTAGACCGCGAACTTCACACGGCTACATTGCTGCCCAACGGCATGGTGCTGGTCGCAGGCGGTTTGGGTTCGCGCGGATTTGTCGCGAGCGCGGAACTCTACGATCCTGCGAGCGGGACCTGGACTGCCACCGGCCGCCTTGCCACTGCGCGCTATGGTCACACGGCGACGTTGTTGCTTGACGGCAAGGTGCTCGTCGCAGGCGGATGGGCTGATTCCAATCCTTTCGCGAGCGCGGAACTTTACGATCCGGCAACCGGCATCTGGACGGCTACCGGCAGCCTCACCACCGGACGCTATTACCACAGGGCGACGTTGTTGCTCAATGGCAAGGTATTTGTCGCAAGCGGACTGAATTTCAGTGGTCCGGTCGACGCGGAACTCTACGATCCGGCGAGCGGGACTTGGACACCCACCGGTACACCCATCGATGGACGGGCTTTCCCCACGGCGACATTGCTGGCGGACGGCAAGGTGCTCGTTGCGGGAGGGGAGGAACTCGGCAGTTTCTATACCTCGAGCGCGGACATCTACGATCCGGCGACCGGGTCCTGGACGGTCACAGGCAGACTCACCTCCCGACGTGGGGGCCAGACGGCGACGTTGTTGCCCAATGGCAAGGTGCTTGTCGCAGGCGGTTTCAGCGGCCATAACACACTCGCGAGCGCGGAACTCGGTGCTCGCCGGGGGCGGTGACGCCTGGCGGGACTCCTAGCTACGGCCCGAGCGATCAACAATCTCGGTCAAGTAGCCGGCGTTTCAGACGTGCCCTGATTTCTGCATCCGCGTAATCCTTGGTTAGATGCGGTCAGGGTTGCTTTATATGACATATAACGTCCAGATGTTTGTGGAAGGCTTGGTTCTGAATCGCGGGGGTGCACGGTGCTTGTTCAACACCGTGCGCCTTTCGGGATCTCGGGTTATGAAACAAATGATCGCCTGCGGATCGAGCGAGCCTAACGAAAACATGGATCAAGGTGGGGTGGGGTTGTGATCGAACGAAGCAGGGCCAAAGGACGCGATTCTAGGGGCATGCCTGTCAGGGATCAAACCTCTTCGCCCCTGAAGGAGCCCGGGGTGGATCCAATTGAGCCATGCAATCGAACGTTTGCCGACTGACCGGAATTCTCCGCCAGAACGCTACGAAAGCAGGGTCCCCAGCGCAGGGTGGCTAGAGCACGGGGTGTGTCGATGAAGCAAAGCTCAGCATGAAAGAGAACCGATGAGCGCGCTTAAGGGTCCGTTTCAGTGTGGGCTCTGCGAAGGGTGGTCTGAGCGCGGGGAGCATCTTCCGAGCGGCAACCGGCATCCAAGAACCGGGGAAACGCCGCTCGACAATTTCGTTTGTGAGCGATGCCAGGGTGAGGCGGTTAAACTGCGGGAAGCGCTCGCACGTTGGGAAAAGGGTCAACGCGCAGCCTAACGCCTAACAAACTGGTTCCGCTTGTCTTTGCAGCGTGGATCGTCAGTCCGGAGATGAAAAGCAAAGGAGAAAAACGTTTCTCGCAGAATGTGCGAACCGTTTCCCGCGCCGGTGGACGTATTGGGCCTAACGACTAACGGGCGCGGGGCAGGGGACCGAAAGCCGCTCAGGCTCCAGCGATTGAGACCACTATCCGCGCTTGCTCTCCTCTCCTAATCGAGAATTCCGACAGAAAAGCTTGACTCCAGCTCTGGAATCTCACTAGCGTCGGGCATGAGCCGACGCTCCATGAAAAGGGTACCCCCGGTCTCTCAAACTTTCCGCCCAGCCTTCCCGTTCCGCATGAAGCAGGTCGCCGCGCTTCTTCTCCTGGGTGGGATGAATCTATGCGTCGCTCATTACGGTCGTGCAAGCGACGGCGGCATGCTGATTAATCCGCGCTCGGCGCACACGGCTACCCGGTTGGCGAATGGCCGCGTCTTGCTCGTCGGAGGTCTCGTGGCTGGTGGGAGCGTAACCTCGACTTGTGAAATCTACGATCCCGCGACCAATTCCTGGACGGCCACCGGATCTCTTAATCAAGCGCGTGACAGCCATGGCAGCGTCCTTCTTTCGGACGGCCGCGTGCTCGCGGTCGGAGGTGCTGGATCTAACTTCCTTCTGATCAGCTCAGCGGAAATCTACGACCCCTCTACGGGAAAGTGGACTCTTACCGGCTCCATGAGCGTGGCGCGCGTTCTCTCTGATCCCGTCGCGCTCACGAACGGCAAGGTCCTCGTCGCTGGCAACGGCGGCGACGCCAAGTCGTCTGAGCTTTACGATCCTGCGATCGGCACATGGGCGCCAACCGGCAGCCTGAGTCAACGGCGGGACTTTGCTTCCCAAATGACAGTGCTAACTAATGGCCGTGTTCTCATCGCAGGCGGACATTCTCAGAGAGTCGGCTATCTTTCCGAAACTAAGCTATATAACCCGGCGACCGGCGTTTGGACAAAGCAGGGTTCGCTTGCCAATGGCCGCATTTATCACGCGCAAGTACTTTTGCCGGACGGGCGCGTGCTCATTGCCGGCGGAGTAGTAAATCCTCCGTCCGCCGTTAAGGTCACACGTAGCACAGAAATCTACGACCCTAATACCCGGCTTTGGAGCTCGAGCCATCCCCTCGGAATGGAGCGGTTCCAATTTACCGCCAATCTCCAGAGCAATGGACAGGTCCTCGCTGCGGGCGGAAACGACGACCCTACGGCCTTCGCTCTTGCCAGTCTTGAGCAATACGATCCCACTTCTGGCGCATGGCAGACGCTGGCTCAAACCCTCGCGACGCCGCGCACCGCCCATACCGCAACCACTTTGTTCGACGGTAGCATCATTCTCGCGGGAGGCACAGACGCCAGCGGAAAGCTTATCCCTTCAGCCGAGCTACTCGCTGCGCCACAGTAAGGTTTTTGCGAGCAGAGGGGTCAATCTTGGCTTGCATTGTTTTCTCGGTGTAGGTTTGTGGTCGGTTTCAGTGTGGGCTCTGCGAAAGGTGGTCTGAGCGCGGGGACCATTTGCCGAGCGGCAACCGGCATCCAAGAACCGGTGAACGCCACTCGACAATTTCGCCTGTGAACGATGCCACGGTGAGGCGACTGAACTGCGGGAAACGCTCGCACGTTGGGAAAAGCGCCAGTGCGCAGCTTAACGCCTAACAAACTGGTTCCGCTTGTCTTTGCAGCGTGGATCGGCAGTCCAGAGATGAAAGCAAAGGAGAAAAACGTTTTTCGCAGATTATGAAAACCGCTTCCCGCGCCGCTGGACGTGGCGAGCCTAACGAATAACGAGCGCGGGGCAGGGGACCGGGAACCGCTCAAGCTCCGCTGATAGATGCCACTTTCCGTGCCCCGGTATTCCGCTTAGCGCAAAGGGGGATGGAATACGCACTCCGCGCTGGCAGTTTCGGCTTTGCATCTGTGGTCAGATGAGGCCATAAGTCGGGCATGCAGTTGCCGATCACTTATGCCAGCGATGCCAAACCGATTTCTTAACGAAGCCGACATTCAGAAGTTGCTCCCTAACGACCACCGAGCTCTGCGCTCGCCAGAGATTCGCCCACATGATTCGTACCGCCTGCGACTAAAACCTGGCCGTTATGAAGTAACGTCGACGTTTGACTCGCTCGCGCAGTCGTTAGTCTCGAGACTGTCCAAGTCCCTCTTACTGGATCGTAAACTTCTGCGCTCGAGGTATAGAACAAGGCAAGTTCTTCCCCACCTGCGACGAGTGCTCTGCCGTCGGCCAGTAAGGTCAGGGTGAGAAATGCCCTGGTATCGACGGGTTTGCCGACGGACATCCATGTCGCAGACGCCGGATCATACATTTCCGCCGCGAGCTGACCCGCGCCATTATTAAGACCGCCGGCGACGAACAGCTCTCCGTTCTGGAGTAACGTCGCCGCATGATAGTAGCGTCCCATCGCCAGACTGCCGGTTAAGGTCCAAGTCCCAGTAGCTGGATCATAGAGCTCGGCGCTTGTGAATGGAGTAGTATCGGCCCAGCCACCGGCGACCAGCACTTTGCCACTGGGAAGTAAATTGGCGGTATGACCATAGCGCGCCGTAATTAAGTGGCCGGTCGTAGTCCAAGTCCCGCTAACTGGGTCATAGAGTTCGGCGCTAGCCGTCACACCCTGTGGCCCCAGACCGCCTGCGACCAACACCTGCCCGTTAGGCAGTAACGTGGCCGTGTGCAGGTGGCGGGCGACCGCAAGGCTGCCGGTCGCCGACCAACTCCCAGTAATCGGGTCATAGAGCTCCGCCGTCGCGGTATCGAAACCAATTCTGTCCTCTCCACCTGCGGCCAGCACGCGCCCGTTAGGCAACAACGTTGCTGTATGCTCAAAGCGGGGCGTGACAAGACTCCCGGTTCCGGTCCACACCGCGGTCGCTGGGTCGTAAAGTTCCGCAGTGCGGAGCGAACCAAAGCCTCCGGCCGTCAGCACCTTCCCATCCGGGAGCAAGGTGGCCGTATGGGCTGAGCGCGCGTGCGCCATGCCGCCGGTCGGCGTGAAATGGAATGGCGCCGCCAGCGCAGGCGGCACGAGAGCGAACCCGATTCCTAAGAAGAGAGCGAGTCCGGTTAAGAGACAGTGAGAAGCGTTATAAGACAGTTTCATAGGTTATTCCCGTTATGGGCCCCCGGCTTGCTCGGGCCCTTTAGATTTCTACGCCGCCACCTTCTCCAGCGTCAAGCCAAAATGTAGGTTCGCGGAGACTTGTCCCACTTGGGCTTCCAGACTTCCAAATCGCCGGTCTAAATGGAAACGCCCGCGCTGCACGCGGGTTTTGGACGAGCCTGAATCGCGGGCTGTCGCTCTGGGGTTTTCACTGCGAGCGGTTGCATTCCGCGGCGGCTCTATCGCAAAGCTGAAAGAGAAATTTGGGAGGATTGCAGAGGGGTTGAGCTCCTCGGCGGTTCCATTACGACTGGTCGTATTGCATCCCGCCGTCGCACGGCTATCACGGGCCGATATTATACACTTCAACCAAGGCGACGCCAGTGGTGTCGTTTTTTCCGCGCACGATGGCGGTGTAGTTGTCGGGACTCAGAGTTGCCAGGATCGCTGATTCGTGATCATCAGTCGGGGCAAGACCTGTCGCTTCAATCTGCGACTGTTGGCTCTCTTTCCAGTCGTCGTTGGAAGTGATCAGGGCGCCGTCTTTGTCGTGCAACTCCAGGATCGGGTCTTCCAGCACCCCATCGACTCCAACGTCCGCGAGCTCTGGGCCGATCGCGCGCACCAGGACATCGGTATCAATGTCGCCCAGGATGATTACCCCCCCGATCATCACGTCATCACCCGTCTGGACGAAGCCGCGCGCTGAGATGTTGGCGAGCTTCGAGTCGACCGTTCGATCCAAATCATAGACTTCTACGAGCGCGACGCCGGTTGTTCCGCTTACGCCCCGGACAATGGCCGTATAAGCTCCTGGTTCCAGCGTCATCAAGATCGCCGACTCCTTGTCATTGGTGGGCGCCAAACCCGCGTCGATGATCGCCTGCTTGTTCGCGCTCTCCTGCCAGTCGTCGTTCGTCGCGATTGTCGAGCCGGTCGAGTCATGTAGTTCCAAAACCGGATCAGATAACACCCCGGTAAGCGCCAGGGAGGGACCGAGCGCCCGGACGATTACCTGCTTCGACTGAGTTCCCGTGACGATGAATCCCCCGATCAAGACGTTATCATTCGTCCCGACGCTCAAGCGGGCGGAGATATTGCCCAGTTGCACTGGGAAAAATGGTGTCGGCGAAGGCGTGGGTGATGGAGTGGGGCTCGGCGACGGCGAAGCGCTGGGGCTCGGCGACGGCGTCGGAGTTGGACTGGGTGTCGGAGTCAGTGTCGGTGTTGGAGTAGGTGTTGGAGTCGGAGTCGGAGTCGGAGTCGGTGTCGGAGTCGCGGTCGGTGTTGGGGTCGGAGTCGGAGTCGGAGCCGCCGTGATCTTGAAGACGTTTCCGTTGAGATCGGTGAGGTAGATCTCGCCAGAACCGTCCTCTCCCAACGAGGTAAGCGGGCCCAATTCGTAACCGCCCACCTTCGTCGGAAAGAGCTGTGAAGTGATGTCCTGGAAATCCGAACCCACTCCATTCAGGTAACTGAGGGTGAAGACGTGGCCCGAGAAATTGCCGGTCTCCGGACCGAATAAGTCGCCGAAAACGTAGAGGCCCTCTAAATCGCCAACCGTGCTTCCGTGATAGAGGTAGCCGCCAATCACGCATTGTCCGGTCGTCTGGTGGTCATAGTCGAGGATTGGATCGATGGCATTGGGTGGCGGAGGATCGTCAGGGTAAAAGGGATTCTGAATGAACCCCTCACGGACGCGCCATCCATAGTTTTCGCCCCCGCCCGGATTAGAGGCGCTTTGCACATCCACCTCTTCACGGTCGTCCTGCCCGACGTCGCCGATCAACATATCGCCTGTCGCAAGAACAAAACTCGCGCGAAAGGGATTGCGCAGACCGTAGGTAAAAATCTCTGGTTTTTGCGTTTGCGATCCAAAGAAGGGATTATTGGGCGGGATTGTATAGGTGCCGTCGGCTTCGATGTGAATGCGCAGGATTTTTCCAAGCAAGGTCTGCGTGCTCTGGGCGTTGCCGCCCGGCTCGATGTGGCCCGGACCTTGGTCTTCCTCAGATCCGCCATCGCCGCTGCAGATATAGAGGTTGCCTGCGTCGCCGGGGCGCGGGCTGAACCCGATCCAGTCAAAGTCATGACCGGGCTGTGGCTGATCGGCGGTAATTACCGTCACTTCGCTCGCCGGGTCCGCAACGTCGGGATTTGCGCTGACCGTAAAGCGAGCGACGTGGGACACCCCTTGGTTGAACACTCCGCCGAAGTCGGTTGTGTAGCTGACGTAGAAATGGCCGTTCGTCGCATAGTCCGGATCGAAAGTCATCCCGAGAATCCCGGTACCCTGGCCTTGCCCGACTTCACTGGTGATATCGAGAAAGGGCGTTGGATTTACCGTGCCCGATGGAAGGTTGATGATCATGATCTTTCCTCCCTGCTCCGCCACAAAAATCCGGCTGGTGTCCCCGGGCGGTGCGCAAACGTAGAGTGGGATTGTGAAGCCGCTTGCCACCAGCACCGCTTCGATGCCTGCGGCGTGGCTGGCAGCCGGCGGGGTTAGGGTGAAAGCCAGGATCGGCAGGACGCCGGTGCTGACGAAGTGTCGAATAGCGCACGCAAAAGAACGCGTGTATGCGGATTTGTTCCTATTTTTCCTTTGCATTGCTTCCTCAAGTGTAGAGCCGAGGTCGCGGAGGTCAAAGTAGAGAAGGCCCTTGCCCGTCGGTTGGCAGAAGATTCCGTTTTGAGAAGGCGCTTAGTGGCCACCAGGTTTCGTCGGAGGAGGATCAGGATCGGGATTAGGCGTCGGTCTCTCTTTCTTTTGTGCCATTCCCAATCCTTGCATAAAGAAGCAAATATAGTCGAGGAGATACTGAAGGTTCGTCGCCGACTTGTCCCGACTTATGGGCTTCCAGACTTCCAAATCGCCGATCTTGATGGAAACGCCCGCGCTGCACGCGGGTTTTCGACGAGCCTGAATCGCGGGCTGTCGCTCTGGGGGTTTTCACTGCGAGCCGGTTGCATTCCGCGGCGGCTCTATCGCAAAGCTGAAAGAGAAATTTGGGAGGATTGCAGAGGGGTTGATCTCCTCGGCGGTTCCATTACGACTGGCCGTATTGCATCCCGCCGTCGATCGGGATCTTCTCAGCGATGTTTTCGCCCGCCTCGTCGTAAACATGGATCTCGCCGGAGCTGCCGCCGAACCGGCCTCTAGCGTAATCGATCGCATCGATTTTGGAGGCTCCGGTCCTGAATGTGGGCTGGACGCTGGCCGCTTCGAACGCGACCCACGCTCCTTTGAATTTCTTCGATCGGCGTATTTCGATGATTCTCATAGCCTGCAAGCGCAACATTGCCCGGGTCGGTGTCGATCTGTTAGATGCAACAAAATCGCTCTATGGACGATGGCACGAAGCACTCGATACGACAGGTGTGAGACGCAGAACTAGAGGACGCGGTTACCCAGTTGTCTGGCCTTTCTCTTTTTCTCCGATCTGCTGGCGCCGGGCGATGATGACCTTTTTCGCTCGGGCTCGGGTGAGCTCCGCGGCGCGCGCGGTGGGTGCGTTGTGACCATCGAAGTTCGACCATCTAAGAAATTCAAAGGGGCGTGGATTTCGCTCGAGGCTCCCGGCGTGGAGCCGGCGTTTGCAGCGCCCGACGCAAAGCAGAAGGCAATCGACTATGCGTGCGGACGCTTCGGGGGCGGCACGGGCGAAGTGCATGTGTACGACGAGTTCGGCAAAAGCGTCGAGCGCAAGATCGCTTTTCCGTGCGAGGACGCGCAGAATTTGCCGGTCATGGACGCTTTGGTGCTTCGGCCTTGAGTTGCACAGCCCAGTTGCCGGCAAAATCCGACGGCATATAAACGTCGGCCGTGTACGGTTGAAATCCTTTGGCTGTGATCTCCAACTTGAATCTGCCAAGGCTCGTGTGCGGGAACTCAAAGAATCCGTGCTCGTCGGTTTCCGTTGAGTATGCGGGACCAGAACCAGGTGGGTCGTGTTGAAGCACTACTTTGGCCCTGGGTTGCTTGTCTCCGTATGCAACATTCTCGAAAGCGACCCAGCCGCGCAAGCTGGCCCCACCGGACTGAGCCAGACCCGCGCTTGATAACGTGAGCAAAATTGCCGTCGCCAGGGTAGCATTGAGGGCGATCGCTCTGATGTTTCGATTTATCATCCCCGACGCGGTCTTACAACGCCCTTAGAATAATCGCTAACCGATAATTCGCCCGCGCGGCGCTACGCATCGCCGGTAGGAACAATGGTCGCGGTTTCCACCATCAGAATGATTGCTCGATCAGGGGCGCGGGTGCGATGCCTGACGCCTTTGGGAACGACAAATCCCTGCTGTGGCTGCAGATCAACCGAGCGATCTTCGAGATCGATGACAAAGTGCCCCTCCAAGACAAAGAAAAACTCGTCGTCGTTGTCATGTTTGTGCCAGTGGTACTCGCCTTGCACGACCCCCAGGCGAACAACGGAGTCGTTCACCTTGCAGAGCGTTTGGTTATACCACTTATCCGTGCAGGCTTTCACCAAGGCTGGAACGTCCACCAAGCGGAGCGCTGGAAACTTAATATCGAGGTGAGTAGCGTAAGGATGATCTTGCGGTTGGTTCATGGAAGATTCGTATGTATAAGCAGGCCTAACGAAAACAAGATGAGCTGCCGCGAGCGAATGGAACGGACTGCCAAGCCGTGACATAGACGATGGCCCGCAGGGTGCGGGAGCAGCGCGACCAAATCAAAGCGCGGTCGGTTGCGGAGTGACGGGTTGAACTCATGTAAAACTCGATAGTACGGCGGCTCGCGGATCGGCTGCAGCGATTAGTTAGACGTTTCGGGTTCTTGGGTCCAAGGGAAAGAACCCAATACCGATGGTGAAAGCGCTCGCGCCCGGCGCGAAGGTGATGCCGTCCAATGTGGTGAAGGCCGACTGCGTAACATTGGTCGTGTTAGACGTGGCAAAGGTCGCGGTGTCAGTGGCCGCATTTGGGACGGTGGCGGGCGTCCAATTGGCAGCCGTATTCCAATCGCCGCTGGTTGGGTTCAGATTCCAGGTCGCGCTCCCGGCGTAGGCGGGTTGAAGGCTGAACAGTAAAACGAGCGCCGGCAGAAGCCCGGCGATGAATGTGACCATAGATAAGCGCGGCAGCGCGCCCGATTTGCATGCAGCTGATTGTTTTCTCATAGACGTTTGCTTTCACCTGGTAATTTTGCCTGCGACTGCAGGTCTGAAAGAGGGGAAGAAGCCCCCAGGAATAAACGTCCGCGCCAGATTCAGATCTCTTCGACCGCGCCAGATTGCCCCGTTCGCCTTCAGCTTGTCGAGACAAATCTTCCAACGTGAAAAGCCTGCCTTGGAGCGAACAACAAAGCCGCCACGCGGACTGGTAGCGCATCGCAAGACACGCTGGCACCACGCCTAATGATTACATTTGCATGTCATCGCCCTTTTGCACTTGCATCCCGCGCCTTGACTCTGGTAATCGTTTCTCTTCTGGGGGAAACAGGGTCGGGCGCAGTCGGCTTCCTGGATATAGCTCGATCTTTCCTGGCAGCGGCGTGCGTTACTTATCCTGGCGACAAATCGCTCCCATGTGTCTAGTTTCACGGACAAACAAACAGAGGAAAACATTTATGGGATTACTCGATTCACTTCTTGGCGATTCCGCCGGCAAAACAGTATCAGAGAGGTTTTAATTGACATCGATCATCCGAAAACAGTAGACTGATTTAACGTCCCAAGAATCGCAAACCGCCGTATGAAAACATCCTTGCATCACATCATCATTGCCGCGCTCGGCACTTCATTTGCCGCCACGATCGCGACATCAGCGGCACAAGACTGGCCTGGCTTTCTTTTCGACAACGGACATTCATCATATAATAGGTTGGCGACAGCGATCACGCCGAGCAACGCTTCTTCCCTGGTGGAAGCCTGGAGCTTTGTCGACCCCCAACCAACCTTCCAAGACCAACCCATGGCGGGCTTGTACTCCAGTCCGACGGTCGTTAACGGCGTTGTTTACATCGGCTCGAATACAGGAATGTTTTATGCTCTCAACGAAACGACCGGGGTGGTAATTTGGCAGCAGTTGCTCGGATATACGACCCCGACAACCTGTGTAAACGGACATGGTGTCACTTCGACGGCCAGGGTCGTGACCGACCCTGTTTCTGGAACCCTCACCGTCTATGTGGGAGGCGGCGATGGCTATCTCTACGCACTCAACGCTGCCACCGGTGATATCGTGTTCAGAGTGTTTGTGTGCGACGTCGGACCGCCCAAGAACACTGGTTTCATCTGGGCCTCGCCAACAATCCTAAACGGCACGATTTATCTGGGATTCGCCTCGCAATGCGATCATCCCCTGGTTCGGAGTTCGATAAGCTCTTTCGACCAGCACACCGGCGCCTTGCTAAGAACGTTCTGGACACTTCCCCTCGGTTCGACGGGGGCGGGCGTCTGGTCGACCGCCGCCACGGACGGAAAGTCTATCTGGTTCACAGATGGTAATTCCCATGCCACCAGCGGCGGCTATGCCTACGCGATCATAAAGTTAAAGGCCCAGAATCTGAAGTTCCTAACCGATTGGGTGGTTCCTGACACAGGTGATCTCGATTGGGGCTCTTCGCCCACGTTGTTCCAGGCCACGGTCAACAATGTGAAGACACAGATGGTTGGTGCGAATCAAAAAGACGGAACTTTTTATGCGTTTGACGCGACTCACTTGGAAAATGGTCCGGTCTGGTCGTATCCGGTCGGGACCACAGAAGGCTTTGACATCGGCGCAGACCTCGCCGCGCCGGTGTGGGATGCCACGAGCAGGACGCTCTACGTGGCCGGCAATCAGACGACCATCCAATCCCAGGTCTTTGCCGGCTCGGTCCGCGCCTTCAACCCCGCAGATGGCACTGTTATTTGGGAAACAGGTTTGACGGGCGGACCAGTGATGGGAAGCCCCACCTTGGATGGCGCAGGTGTGCTCGCTGCCGGAACCTACAACATCCAGAATATCACCCAGAATGCTGTCTATCTCCTCGATAGCTCGAATGGGAATATTCTCACAACCATACCGGAACCGAACGACATCGTCTTCGCCCAGCCAGTCTTCGCTGCCAATTATCTCTTCGTCGCAACCGCATCCGCCTCGTCTGGCGACGCGCCGGTGCCGGGCGCTCCCAAGCTGACGGCATTCATTCCGTCCGCTCTAAAGCCGTCGAGGAAGTAGGGAAGCTACTTCCCTCAGCGCCATCAGTTGCTTGCGAACGCGGCCATTGCGAATCGCTCCAAAGCAGTTAATTGCAATCGAACATGCGCCGCCAAATTTCCGCAACAACCTGGCAGACAGCGCCATCAACGCGATGGGCGTGCTGAAACAGACGGCGGCAGACAAGGGTGTCGACCTCGCTGATTTGTGGAAAGCGATCACCAAAGCTGGTGCACTGCAAAAAGGGGCCAAGGCAATCGCCAAGGCGATATAATTTCATCGAGGGGCGCGGGTTTTTGCTCATAGGGCCCGCGTCCCAAAAACTTCGTCAGCGGGTCAGTTTGAAATATCTTGGTGGTCGCTATGGGGCGAGAACACGCCAGTCCGGCTGCAAACCAAGTTGCGGCAACACCCAAATATAAACGGCAGCTAACGTTACGACCCACAGCGTCACGCTGAGTCCACCGTGATGTTCGTCAATCCAGTTTGAATGGGAACGGGCTATTTCGAGTATTAGTAAAGGAGAGCCAATCAAAAGAATGACGGCTCCATTCAGGAGTAGCAGCCTCATGGTTTCGGTTGCTTCTTGTTAGGCGTCCAGGCCGCGAGTTTGCTTGGGGAAATCAGGGTCGCAGTGGCCGGATTTTCACCTAACGAATTAGGGGCGGTTGCCCGAAAGTTTGCTGCTGGGAAACCGGGAGCACTTTTGCCACACGCTGAAGGCAAAGAAAAGGAGAAGGACGCAGGGGAAAAGCACCGCGCCGACCACTGCCAAACACGGGGCACACTACCGCGCCAATAGTATCCCGGTGGCGGCCGCAATTACAAAAAGTAACAGGCCCCAAAACACATACACCGTAGTTGAAAGCCGAGAGGCGTTTTGGTGGAAATAAGTTTCCTAGCCTGGGCACTTCATCTTCTGTTCAAGTTCGACGCGGATATACTTGGAGAGATGCTCAATTCTAAGCAGCAGCGCATGTGAGCGAAGGAATCCGAACAGCCACAGAAAAAAAGGGGCGAAAATGATTGTTGAAATCGGCGGGTGGGAAAAGCACCACGCATAGAAGGCGAACGTCGCTCCGACCGTGTGGGTCCACCGTTGCCATCCTGCCCCGGTTCGTCTGGGCAAAGCAAGCGTTTCTGGAATTGGAAAACGCGACTGCGAAACCCGCCCTGGGGGCGTCAATTCGTTAGCCCGTGCTCACGCAGGACCGACAGCCAGGCGTTTACATCGCGCTCTAATTCTTTCCTCAGTGGTGCGTCCGGTGTGCAAGCAGCGTGGTGAAACGCTTCGATTTGTGGCGACTTTTCCAGCTTGAACAGGCGCGCAGCGATGGCTTGCACGAGGCGCTGTTGTTTGTTGGTTGGACGCGGGACCGACTGTGGTTTTCTTTTTAATGAGGCGAGGGCGGCGCGCTCGCTGTCGAATTTCGCCGTCGGGTCTCTCAGATAAATTTTGGCGCACTTGATTTTGTTGTAGGCGGCGGCGCGCTCACTGAGTTGGCAGTTTTTCTTCAGCCAGTCCACAAAGGATTCAGAATCGGGTAGCGACGCCTTCTTCGCCAGAAGCCATCGACCGATTTTGACTGCTTCTTCATATGGGCCCGCGTTATCGCGGGGCACCATTGTTGGCGGGCACTTCATCCGCGCAATCTTCAGCATGTTCCACACCGGCCCAGGGCGACTGGGCGGGGGGTAGTGTCCTAATTTGAAATGCGCCTATTTCCAGCCGTGAATTATGCCGCCGATAATCAACCCGCCGATTCCACCACCGATGAGGATGGGCGGATATTTGTGGGTAATGATCGCATCTGGCAGACTAATCAGGAGTCCAAAAACCAGTCCGAGAATCCAACCTGGCCAAGGTAGCTGCACGCAACCAATCACGAAGCCGATTGCGAACCGGCTAGCAAACGCGCCCAACAGTGCCGTGGTCTTGTCGGGAAATGTCGTCGGCATCATCAGCCCAACATCGAGCGCGCCAAAGACCAAGCCGCAGATCAATCCGAGCGTCACTTTTGACATGTCGTGACGGAATGACAATTTCGGGCCTGCCGGTCAAGCCTCTAATTTCGGGCAATGTCCAATTTGAACGTCCCAGAGGTCGAGCGGTTGTTTCGTTTACCGGCCCGCCAATCGGCATGGGGACTGCTGTTGGGAAAGCCCTTAGCATACTGGAGGCCGGGCATCGCATTCGGGGGTTTTGCTTTGTCCGGCCTTTTCTTTTCTCTCGGATCGAATTAGGGGACCCACATTGCGGTTTCGGGCGTCAATGGTGGCGGCGGTCGTCAAAGCTACTGCCAAAATACTGTCAAAAAAATGGGTATTTTGGGGGTAGAATGGGCGCTTGAACGGCGAATGAGGTCGAATGGCAAAAACGTCAATCCAGCGCGTTTTTCCCTCGTAAAGAGGCTTGCCGATGGCGGGACTCAAACCCACACAGAGTTTTCACTCTAACGGATTTTAAGTCCGTCGCATCAAGCAATTAACCCAGGAGACAAGCACATGAAAAAGCGATCGCCGCTTCAGGCGCGAAGGCGCGGACGCTGCCCTCGCGTCTTCGCGGCGCGGCCGCGCGCCTTCGTCGGCTGCAAGCGCTTGTTAGGCCGCTGGCTCGCAAGGCTGCGTCGCTCGAGCGCGGAGAGCGCACTAATCGTGACGTAGTATCCGTCGGGATCTCGCAGTGAGAACTCTTTGGTCCGAGTGTTGGGGTTCACGCGAGGCTCTTCTGCGAGCTGGGGGACGAGAGCGCGCGCCCTGCGCAACGCTGCACCGTAGTCATCGACGCGGAAGAACAAAAGCAGCCCATTGCCCGGTGTCCCGTCGTCGGGACTCATCAACGACGGATGGTTCTCGACGGCCCACTCGTGAAGACAGAGCAACACAGTTCCGTCGGAGTCGAGGAGCTGACCAAAGTCCGAATGCGCTGGAGCTGTCAAGCGCTGGCCAAACAGCGACTGGTACCACTTGAAGCTGCGCGGCACATCACGCACCCCGATGATCGTCCACGTACGTTTCATGGCGTCCTCTTAACGGCCTAACGAGAGCAAGATGAGCTGGGCGAGCGAATGGAACGGACTGCCAAGCCGTGACATGGACGATAGCCCGCAGGGTGCGGGAGCAGCGCGACCAAATCAAAGCGCGCGTGGCTGCGAACTGGCGGGTTGAACTCATGTGGAACTGGGTCGTACGACGGGTCGCCGTCGGCTGCAGCGATCGGTTAGGCCTTGTTGGTGGAGTCTGTCCATGCAGCCTTTACGTCGGGCAGCGCGAGTATATGTAAAAGATCGTTCATGGAAAGAAGTGCGAAGTGCAACCGGCCTTTACTCGAAACGAGATTGCGCGCGTGATGCGTATCGAGCCAAGTGGAGTTCTCTATGGAAAGCAAGGGAAATGTCCACCGTGACCAAGGACCTGGACATCGAGGCAATCGTTCGGGGAGAGGAACCAGCCCGAAGGACTCGCTCTCCCACCGCAGAGCGATTGCACCACTGAAGTTTAGGATGAGGTCTTGTGGCGCACCGTTTCGCACATGCGAGAAATACATGGTCACGGATAGAAAAGAGGGAACTGTGTAGGTAAAACGAATGTCTGCGCACGGAGCGAGAATACCATCGACAGGTTCCCACTTAATGCAGCTATCGGCGCGCATGAGGCCTAACGAGGAGTGAGCCCCAAAAATCTGCAATTAAAGGCAGATAAAATCTGTATAATCCGGTTGCTTCCTGGGGGGACGCCGGATAAAAAACCTTTCATGGCCACAGAGGCTGTAGCGCAGACCACTTCGCCGGGCAAGCCGAAAAAGCTGCTCGAACAGGTGCGCGATCTGTTGCGCCTGAAGCATTACAGCCTCCGCACGGAGCGCTCCTATTGCGATTGGATCGAGCGCTTCATCCGCTTTGATTCGTTCGCCTCCCGCCCACTCAGCCTCTCGGCCTGCGCGCCTATTGCCGTAGCTCCCCCAGCTACTCCATTCACGCAAACGGTGTCCGGGGGTCGAAATTGGGGGTCAGGCAGGAATGGCATTAAGATAAGACGGTTTTAGGATGAAATTGCCCTCTGTAGAGCGTTCATGCGGCCTCTGGTAGCCCGAGGTTCAAGCCAAAACCGACAGTTCCGGCATTTTAGAGGGACGCTTCATCCCCAAAGGCCCTGCCCAGCCACGATTCCACGAGCAGATTCAAAGCTTTTTCAGAGGAGAACCACCTCCGAAATCGTTCTTATCTTAATGCCATGTCGGGTCAGGCAGCGTTTTTTGGCAGAGCGATTCCATTCCCGAAAGAAACCGCCGGCCCGCCTCGTCGTGAAGAATTGGTTCGTGTCAAGATTTGATGCCTGACCCCAAGTTTCCCACGCCTATTGACTCGCTCGCGCGCACGCGCGCGCGCGTAGGGACGTTGCAGTTGTGCTAGTCTGTAATGCCTGTCTGGCCTCGCCACCACTGCGCAAATGCTGGGTAGCGCCCGCAACCAACGCTGAAAAGCCGGATCAGCTCGCAGCCGCATAACGTGCGCGCGGTAGCGCGTGTTGCGTCCCCGGTCGAATGCGCGCTCCCACTGCCGGCGAAAGGCGGGATCTCCGCGGAGATGCGCATACATCGAGTTGCGCGAGATGTTCGCCGCTCGGCAGGCGCGACTAATGTGCGGGTCGAGCCGCAGCGCGTCGAGCAATGGCCGGCGCCAGGCGAAAACGTTGGCTGCAACGGATCACGTTCGGATGAACTAAAAGAGGCTGTAGAGATTTTTCAAGCAGGCAACCCAGGGAGCTTTCCTCGCATACGCCTGAGTGGTCGCAAGTGTGTCCCGTTAATTCTTGAGGTCGTGCGTTTCGTTTGTTGCCGGGCATGGCCTAACAAATGCTGCTCATTTTTTAGCACAGCAGTAATATGTCCACCAACCTCCGTCAGAGCACTCTTGAGAGGGAATTACTCACGTCGCCTCATCCGGAGGAAGAGTTGCGTGACATCGGCGCCGAACCGGAACATGGCGTTGCTAAGCGAACGAACGGCCCGGAAATGACAAATACCGAAGTGCCGCGCCACGTCGCTGAAGGAGGAGGTGTTAAGGCTCAATTAGAAACATCACTTCGGGAGGTGAAGGACTTGAAAGCGGCGCTCGATGAGCACGCCATCGTGGCCATGACCGATCCGCAGGGCAGGATCACTTTCGTGAACGATAAGTTTTGCGCGATCTCGAAGTATTCGCGCGAGGAACTGCTCGGGCAGGATCACCGAATCCTTAACTCGGGCTTTCACCCAACGGAATTCATCCGCGACTTGTGGACGACGATCACTCACGGGCGCGTCTGGCATGGCGAGATCAAGAATCGTGCAAAGGATGGTTCCTTCTATTGGGTGGACGCCACCATCGTGCCGTTCCTGAACGAGGATGGCAAACCGCGCCAGTATGTGGCTATCCGCGCTGATATTACCGAGCGCAAGGCAGCGGAGGACGAAATTCAGCAACTCAATGCGAGACTCGAACAGCGCGTGATCCAGCGGACAGTTGAACTGGAGGCAGCAAACAAGGAACTGGAGGCGTTCAGCTACTCGGTTTCCCACGATCTGCGTGCACCGCTACGTCACGTCGCCGGGTTCGTAGAGTTATTGCGCGCGGATGCCGCGCCAATCTTGTCGGAAAAGAGCGGCCGCTATCTCGCGACCATCTCGCAGTCGGCAAAACGGATGGGAGATTTGATTGACGATCTGCTGGCGTTTTCACGCATTGGGCGCTCTGAGATGCAAAAGACCGAGGTCAATCTCGACCAGCTAATCAAAGCGACGCTGGCCGATTTGCACGTTGAAACAAAGGAACGAAACATCGTTTGGGAAGTGAACCCCTTGCCCACGGTGGAGGCGGATCGCTCCATGCTCCGCCAGGTTCTTGTCAACTTGATTTCCAATGCGGTGAAGTTCACTGGCACACGCGCCCGCGCCGAAATCGAAATCGGCTGCGCTTCCACCGAGGAGAACGAGGTCGTGATTTTTGTTCGAGATAACGGTGCCGGCTTCGACCCGAAATACACCGGGAAACTTTTCGGCGTCTTTCAGCGTCTGCACAGCAGAGACGAGTTTGAAGGCACCGGCATCGGATTGGCCAATGTCCAGCGCATCATCAATCGCCACGGCGGACGAGTTTGGGCGGAAGGTGCGGTAGATAAAGGTGCAACATTTTATTTCTCAATCCCACGAAAGACAGAGGCATAAATGAACGCTCAACTAAAAAACATTCTCTTGGTTGAAGATGATCCACGAGATGTGGAGCTGACGTTGGCGGCATTGGACGAACACAAGTTAGCGAACAAGGTCACGGTCGCGCGCGACGGTGAGGAGCATTGGATTATCTCTATTACCGAGGAAAATTTGAGTCGCGCGCGAATGGCAATCCCATCTTCGTAAACATTTGCGAAAAAACGGAGCGCAAGCGAACCGAGAAACCAAACCATGAGGAACACAAATGAGCTCGAGATATTGCTTGTCGAGGACGATCCCAACGACGTCGAGCTGACCTTGTGCGCGTTTGGGAAGTCCAATTTGAGCAACCGCATCCACGTCGCGCGCGACGGAGCGGAGGCGCTGGAGTTCATCTTTTGTGAAGGACCACATGCCGGCCGCAAGATGGAAGATGGACCAAAGGTTGTATTGTTGGACTTGAAGTTACCGAAGTTAGACGGCCTGGAGGTATTGCGGCGCATAAAGGGAGATCCGCTCACGAGAATGATTCCCGTGGTGGCACTGACCTCCTCGCCCGAGGACCGCGACGTCGTTGAGAGCTACAACCTGGGTGTGAACAGCTACATCGTTAAACCGGTGAATTTCGAGCGAGTTGTCGAGGCGGTGGAACAGTTAGCACTTTACTGGCGGCTAATGAATGAACCGCCCAAGTTGAAAGGATAAAATGTCGCGCGGCCACTCCGGGTTCTGATTCTCGAAGATAATCCAAAAGACGCCGAAATGGCTCGAGACATTCGACCGGCCGGCAACGTCGTTGGCGCGCAGATTCGCCGTTTGCGAAACGAACAGGGACTGTCGCAACCTGCTCTGGCCGCCAAATGCCAGCGCATCGGGTGGGACATCGGACGGGACATCGTCGCGCGTATCGAATCGGGAGTTCGGCTGGTCACTGATTCGGAAATCCTGTTCCTGGCGAAAGCGTTGAATGCTCCGATCGCGGATCTCTTTCCGGGGTCTTGGCGGCGCCAATAACTGTTCCGTTGTCTCTGGCCGTCGACGTTCCGGGCCGTCAAACCTGTCGCGCAATCGGAGGGCACTAATCAGACTTAACCCCGCTGCCAGACCGAAGAATTGGGGTATCGGCGCTATTGGGTTAACCCTCGGATTTTATAGCCGTCGAATTTAGTTTTCTGACCACCCTGTTGACATCACATACCCAGGAAGAAAACCTGCCGTTGAAGCCGTGGGTTCAAATCCCACCCCTTTCGCCGCGTCTTCATTCTCATAGGTAAATGTGCGGATTTTTGGATTCCGTCGTTGGAATGGGTAAGAACGAAAATAAGGACACGATCGTTATTGTCCTAGAGCACCCTGTGTATCCTAGAACCGGTGTTTGCTTATTGGTTAAAAATTTCTGCGAGGCTAAACCCGATTTGGAACGTCGCTACCACTCCGAATCCCGCACCAGCCCCCGGCGCTCGCGAATCTGATCTGTGAATTATTTCTAAGGGACGGTGGCACAGCGAAGTCAATTTTTCGCTCTCGAACGCGGCGGATCGGGGGTAGGATCGCCGCCTAGATGCCGGCATCGCAGTTTTCCTCAAGGCAAATAAAGGCGTTTCGCCGATTACTCTGGGCCATGGCGGATATAGGGGCCGCTCGGCAGGCGACCGACCTGTTAATCCGCAATTTTAACGCGTTTCATGAAGGATTCACCGCGCGTGCGCTGGAAACGGGGACCATCGTGTCCTACGCTCGACCATTTGGCGAAAATGACGGCCTTGGTAGTTTACCGCAGGAGTTCAGAATGTTCGATAAGGCGGAACTTCAAACCTACCACGATCGCATTTTGAGATCGCGGGATGTTCTGGCAGCCCACAACAACCTTCAAGAAACGCCAAGCCTGGTAAACCCACTCATTCCGCGCGACACAGTCTCGAAAGTGGGAATTGAGATTGAGCGGAATTTCCAGACTGCGTGGAGAATTAACCCGCCTTTTTTGTCGCCTAACGTGCTCGCAGGAATGATAAAATTATTTCTTTTTCAGGAGGAGCGGATTGATCGGGCGATTCAAACAAGGTTCCGAGCGTTTTTGGACAGGCACCATCACGCGCCTGGCCGCTACACGTTGGGCGAGGATTTCCCATGATTGCTCTCGTGGAACATTGGCTTTGGTTGATAAGTCGGCAATGTCGTCGAATCCCTTGGGTGTCGCCGAACACGGAGGCCGAGCCACCCCACCTCTTTAGATCCTTTCATCCCGATGGATTGGCGATTCTATTTTCACAAAAAAGGCGGAGGCGAAGTGACCACAGATGAAAGCAGCCCCGACAGGGAAGAGGTGTCCGTCGATGATCTACGGCGACATCCCTGGCAGACGATAATCGGCGGGCAGCGGACCAAAAAAAATAGCAGCTATGGGCGAGCGTTACTTGCCGAGGCTGAACGGCTCAAGGAACGAGGAGAGTTTAGCGGCGAGCGCGCCTTCTCATTCCTCGCGAAAATAGCGGCGCTTTGGCCCGATTACAACCTACCGGGGAACCCGTATGAACAGCCGTGGATGAAATCTGCCCCCTTGTCACCTTCAGATTTGGATGTTCTCGAAGAGGTATTTGGCGAGATTGAAGATCCTGAGTTCAAAGCCCGAGTCGGGGACGTCCTTTGGGAGTTTCGCCGGCGACATGATGCGGCAACTGTTGCAGCAAACGCATTTGTAGACTCGGCACACCGCCTTGAGGAGGCAAAGCTGTGGCCTCCCTTTGTCAAAAGGCTGGAACGTGCCTTAGCCTTGGCCGGCAAACTTGGCCGGGGAAAGCCGCTTCACACTCGCCTTTGCGACGAGGTCGAGCAGACCATAACAAAATACAAGGAGGTAAACGAGGCTGGATTTCTTTGTTCCAGACTTATCCAACTACTTGACAGCCACAGAAGGCTGGACTCAGCCCGCTATTCAAAGCTCTGCAAAGACTTGGCAGCCCGATTCTCAGCGGCGAAACAATGGGACAAAGCGCACGATTATTGGACGTTGTCCGCAAAGCACTGCCGGCGACTTGAGGATGCACCTGCAACTAGCAAAGCACTCGTAGAGGCTGCCGAATGCTGGGCCGCGAAGGCTGAGGAAAATATTGCCAGCGAGAATCCAAATGCACTTTTCGCCGCTCATTGGATGGGAAAGGCGTTTTACGAGCTGCAACAGGCCAGCGCCCCGGAGGAGCGCCAAATCGAAGTCCATCGGCGACTCCGAGAACTTCAAAAGAATGGATTAAAGCGGATGTCCCCGCTGCCAATTTCCGAGGAACTATTGGAGAAGTTTGAAGAGCATGAATCGAGGATAGCTGATTTCGCGAGGGAACATGTTCGGGGACTTGACTTCGATGAGGCGCTATGCCGATTAGCGTTCATGGCAGAGGTTCCCGACCCCAGCGAGATTAAGGCGCGTATCGAATCGGAGAGTAGTCACTCCGTTTGGACGCAAATAATACCGACGGCAACTGTTACCGAGAGCGGACTAACAGCGGACCAACTCGGACCGATGCCAACTTCGTCGGGTCCGGAATACGATGATTGGATGGTGAAGCGGGCATACCTTCACGCGCGTCAGCTTGAATGGCCCAGCTTGGCAACACTGATCGAAGCAGCACGTGAGCAGATTGTCGAGGAAAATTGCCCCAGTATCGGTGACTTAGTGTCACTCGTAACGAGTAACTCGTTTATTCCTCCGGGTCATGAAGGCATTTACCGGCGGGGGCTGTATGCCGGTTTGGTAGGCGACTGGCTGGTTGCTGTTCATCTCCTTGTCCCACAGCTTGAGGCGTCCATTCGTCAAGTTTTCGAGCAAGAGGGCATCCGAACGTCGAGCGTCGAATCGGAAGGAATCCAAGAAGAAAAACTTCTCGGTAAGCTTCTTTTTCATGAAAAGATGGAGAATTTGTTTGGAGTCGCACCGACCTTCAACCTTCGCGGCATTCTCGTAGAAAAGTTGGGGTTCAATTTAAGAAATGATATGGCGCATGGCTTCATATCCGAGGCGGGTTTTTTCTCGCCAGCCGCGCCCGTTCTATGGTGGTTGACCTTGCGGATGTGTTGGCTGGGGTCGACCGCTGTTGAGCCTTGAAGGCAACCTGCCCGGCTCCCGAACGCCCCTCTCGACCGCGGCGACTTTGCTTTTCTGACGCACTCGTCGGAGGTCGCGCTGACCCTCCCGATGTTGCCAGCCGCCTGGCCAGGGGCCGCGTCGAGCCGGACGGGCATGAGTGGCTGCTCACCGGCGTCGTGAGCGGCGCGAAGGCGAAGCGGGCTCTCCCGCCGTGCTTCACCGCTCTCACGGACCACCGCCAGAAACCAAATGGATATGCGAAATGGCGTCCCTGCCGTCCCAACCACTCGGGCCCCCGCTGAATCCACCCGCGCAATCGCGTGAGCGTCTCATGTCCAGGCGTCCACGCGCGCGCCGCGGATCGGGGTCATCTCTCTAATGTCGTAAGCCGCGCGGCACTGACTGGAACCAGTGGCGCGGGCTCACCGGCAGCTTCATTCGGAGGCGGCGCCCACAGTGTATTTGACGATAACAACCGCGCCTCGTCCGGTGAGTTCCGATCCTTCTTTAGCTCTTTGGGCTCCGGCTCTGCCGTCCTTGCGGAAGTAAGTAATCATCGTCGGGCTGTCACCGATTATCTCCCAGGCTGAGCCTTCAGCATTTTCTTCCAAGATTGCGGAGACTTGTGCCTCGGAGAACACTCCGCCAGCCTCCGGTCCAAAATCCTCACGCACCGACCGATTGGCGCGAAGATGAACGGTAATCACAGTATGATCCCTGGAGAAAATGAACTCGTCGTCACCGTTCTGACCGGTCGCGCTGCCGTAACGTGTCTTGCATTCATTTAACGTTTCGCCCAGGCGGGCGAGGCTAAGCGGAGCGGCCGCTAGAAGAAGAAAGATGGTTAGGGATAAGGGCGTTTTTTTCATGGGGATCAGAAATCAACGATGAAGCAACTTTGAGTTGTCCCAAGATTGCAAGCAGCAGATTCTGAGCCCTGCGGTCGCATACCTGAAAGCTTTAGACCAAGGTTCGTTATCCCACGGCGCCCAACGCGGCATCTGAACTGCTCGTATTGCGGAGGATGACCAAATCAACAGCAGCTCTGATCGCCAACATGATCGTCAGCGTGGTGGCGCTGATGAAGCGAGCCTGACACCGGAATCACCCCGCACCTGGTAGAGCAGCCTTGGGGCTCGGACTGGGTCCCCGTCAAACCTATTCGCGCAATCACAGGGGCGCATCATGTCTAGGCACACGCGCGCCCGCGGCAAATCGGGTTAGTCGGCCTAATGTCGTAACCCTCGCGCCGCCCCACACCCCAGCGCCCAGCGCCCCAGCCTAACCGCGGTGCTGCCTGCGCGGTGAAGGTCCGCGACACCAGGACCGCGACAGAGACCCCCGGTGGGGCGGTGAAAGGCGCGCAGGGTCCGCCGGGCGGTGAAAGGCGCATCCGCCCGTGGGCGGCGTTACTGCTCGATGAGCACAGGAGCGAGGGGTTGAGATCGTGCTTCACTTGCGGATACCGTTTTCACGTTGCACGCCAGCAAGGACTGATCACGCACAATCCGGCTAAGGCCGTCGAGATGGTGCCAACGATAGCGAATCCACCAGGCAGCCGTTCGATCACAAAAGCTTAAAGAATCACAGCGCCTAACGAACGCGGCATAAACGGGTGCAGATTTGGTTAGGCGCCGAACCGCTCAATGGGAACGCTGCGCGAGGACCAGATACTTCGCAGCGCTTGGGATGCCGTTGGTAAAGACCGTCACGAGAGCCGGGCCAAAAGGAAAGCCTACCACCGGGAGAGCGGTAAAACTTGTGGCCGACCAGCCGTGAACCGGATCGACCGGGAGAAAAACGACCTGGCTGCTTTCGAGGCTGCGTAACTGCACGATTGGGTAATTGCTCGATGAATCCTGGGTGTTACCGCCAGAGGCCTGGGAGATGCCCTGGAATAGCGAGCCGGTGAGCTGGAGGCTCTTGCCGGCTTTTGCGACAGTAATGACAGGTTGCCACGCGCTGCTGAAGCCCAGGCCGACATCATAGAGTTCCGCGGTCTTGAGAATGCGGGTTGGACCAGTACCGCCTGCCACTAGCGCCTTGCCGTTGGGCAGCAACGTCGCCGTGTGAGCAGTGCGCGCGTTGGCGAGGCTGCCGCTGGCCGTCCAGGTCCCACTGGCTGGATCGTAGAGTTCTGCGCTCGCGATAATGACGCCACCAGAACCGGCTGCGACGAGCACCTCCCCATCAGGCAGCAATGTCGCCGTCTGTCCGTCGCGCGCGGTGACGAGGTTCCCGGTCGCCGTCCAAGTCCCGCTCGCCGGATTGAAGAGTTCCGCGCTTGCGAGAAAGACGCCGTTATAACCTCCTGCGACGAGCACCTCGCCGTTAGGCAGCAACGTTGCGGTGTGAAACTTGCGCGCCGCGGCGAGGCTGCCGGCGGTCGCCCAGGTCCCGCTTGTCGGATCATAGAGTTCCGCGCTCGCGAGGTAGCCGCCGATGGAAGTGATGGAACCGGCTGCGACGAGCACCTGCCCGCTGGGCAGCAACGTCGCCGTGTGATCTTGGCGCGCGGTGACGAGGCTGCCGGTGGCCGTCCAAGTCCCGCTCGCCGGATCGTAGAGTTCCGCGCTCGCGAGAGGATTGAAGCTGCTGTCCTCTCCGCCTGCCACGAGCACTTTGCCGTCGGGCAGCAACGTCGCCGTATGCTGATCGCGTGCGGTGGCGAGACTGCCAGTCGCCGTCCAAGAGCCGGTTGCCGGATCGTAAAGTTCGGCGCTCGCCAAAATGACTTGGTTGGTGGTGTCCCCTCCGGCGACGAGCACCTTGCCGTTGGGCAGCAACGTCGCCGTGTGACCAAAGCGTGCGGTGGCGAGGTTGCCGGTCGCCGTCCAGGTCCCGCTCGCCGGATTGTAGAGTTGCACGCTATCGGCGATACCGCCTGCGATGAGCACCCTGCCGTTGGGCAGCAACGTCGCCGTGTGCAGATACTGCGCGGTCTTGAGGCTACCGGTAGTGGTCCAGGTTCCGTTCGCCGAATCGTAGAGTTCCGCGCTCGCGAGATAGCCCCCCTCGCCAAGACCGGCTGCGACGAGGACCTTGCCGTTGGGCAGCAACGTCGCCGTGTGCGCAGTGCGTGTGGTGGCGAGGCTGCCGGTCGCCGTCCAGGTCCCGCTCGCCGGATCGTAGAGTTCCGCGCTTGAGAGATAGTTGAAGTTCATGTCATATCCGCCTGCGACGAGCACCTTGCCGTTGGGCAGCAACGTCGCCATGTGGTAATAGCGTCCGGTGCCTAGGCTGCCGGTGGCCGTCCAGGTCCCGCTCGCCGGATCGTAAAGTTCCGCGCTCGCGGAAGCGGAACCGCTGATGTCGATACCGGCTGCGACGAGCACCTGGCCGTTGGGCAGCAACATCGCCGTGTGAAAATAGCGCCCGGTGCCTAGGCTGCCGGTCGCCGTCCAAGTCCCGCTCGCCGGATCGTAGAGTTCCGCGCTCGCAAGAGGATCGCCTTCAATTTCGGCTTCTCCTCCTGCGATGAGCACCTTGCCGTCGGGCAGCAACGTCGCCGTGTGAGAAAAGCGTGCATTGGCGAGGCTGCCGGTGGCCGTCCAGGTCCCGCTCGCTGGGTCGTAGAGTTCCGTGCTCGCGAAAGCAATGCCGCCGTTGTAGTCGCCGGCGACAAGCACCTTGCCGTTAGGCAGCAACGTCGCCGTGTGATCCGCGCGTGCGGTAACGAGGCTGCCGGTCGCCGTCCACTTTCCACTCGCCGGATCGTAGAGTTCCGCGCTCGAGAGAGAGGTGAAGTTGGTGTCATGACCGCCTGCCACAAGCACCTTGCCGTTGGGCAGCAACGTCGCCGTGTGATCGAAGCGTGCGGTGGCTAGGCTACCGGTAGTCGTCCAAGTCCCGCTCGCCGGATCGTAAAGTTCCGCCTTCGCGAGAGCGCCTTTGGGGTAGATGTAACCTCCTGCGACGAGCACCTTGCCATTGGGCAGCAACGTCGCGGTGTGCAGCTGGCGTGCGGTGTGAAGGCTGCCGGTCGGCTCAAATTGAAAAGGAGCACCCGCGCAAGGTTGCACGAGCGTCAGCCCCGCACCGAGAAAAAGTAGCGGGAACGCAATCCACCGCGCAAGAATCGAGCTGGCCGGACGAAGTCCAGCGACCAGGCAATGCAATGTTTTCATAGTTCTAGCCTCCATGTTTTTCATCTGCTCCAGCTCCGTCTGCAACCAGGGACCATCCGAAGGGGGAGTTGAGGGACGGCCGCTCTGCCGCTTAATCCCCCAGTAACGACTCTCACCTCCAATCCGCGCTCAGCTGACTCGCTCTGGTTCCAGTTGGATCTGGAGATCGCGCAAAGCGGTGTTCCAGCGAAGGGTCCGGCTCCAGTGGCTTATTCAGCCGCGCCGAAAGATGCGTCGAAACGTCGGGTAACGTAATCGGAGACTCTTTTGCGCTCCCGCTTCGAATTTGTCGAGCTTTATTTTTCGCGGGTCAACCGTCGTAGCGCCGACGGTCCAGCGGGTGAAGATGGTTGCGCGGTGCGAAAATGCGTCGTCGATTATTTCGGCCTCGCCGATCAGCTGAAGCAGGCGCTGCCGAACTACACTCAAGCAGCGGGCGAGGCGATCCGAGCATAGACACCGCGGCCGCCATCGCACTCCTGCTCGAGAAACACGAGATCGCCTGCGGCATGATGCACGGTTTCGATTGGTCGAAGTGGCGCCACGGCACGCCCGCCGAACAGATGTCGCTGCCTCCGCCTCGGTTGCCGGTAAATCAGCTCGCGCGATCAAAGGGGCGGGTCATATCAGCGGATCCGCGCGCAGCCGCGGATTTGGGGCACCGACGCTATGAGGTTAACCCAACCCTCCCAAGCCGCGCCACCCCACGCCAACGCCACAGCGACCTTACCGCCCACTGGCGGCAAGATCGTCACCCCTTCGAGCCGAACGGGCATGAGTGGCTGCTCACCGGCGTCGTGAGCGGCGCGAAGGCGAAGCAGACTCTCCTGCCGTGCGGCGCACCACCACCCACCGGCCATCACCCCTCCGCTTATCATCATCGCCGCCCTTCACCCATGCAGCACCCATGAGCACATGGGTAGGTAGGCATGGATGTGGCCTGTGCCACATAATGGTCCAGGATCGCGCAGGTGCGTCTTTGAGGTTCGGCGTGAACGTCGTGAAAAGGGTAATCAGGCATTTTCTTCCGAATTGTAAACAATTCGACGCCGCCAGAGGCTCTGTGCGGCGTCCGAAGGGGGAGCGCCGCTGTCATGACCCCTGGCCCGTCGCCGTGGTCAACCGTCGTAGCGCCGAGTCTGTATTCAAATAATCGTTGGCGAAAATTGGTTAATCGCTTTCGAGGTGAAAAATTGCGCATGCCTTCCCGTTTGGTGTATTCACGAAAACATTTGATTAATTGAATACGTCGGCTAGACTGGCGGTATGCCAAAGAAATCCGTCATTCCGGTCGCAATCCTCGTCCGCGTCTCGACCTCGAAGCAGGAAACAAATCGCCAAGTCCACGAACTGACTCAATACGCCAAGAGCAAAGGCTACTTGATCGTTGAGGTATGCAAGGAAACGATCTCCGGCTCTGCGGCCGATGATGAACGCGAGGGGTTAAGGGCCGTCGAGGAACTGGCCGCGGCCGGCCAGATCCGGAAGGTGCTCGTGCATGAAATCTCGCGCCTGGCACGGCGGAACAGTGTCGCGCACAAGTTCGTTGAAACCCTCGAGCATTACGGAGTCTCCCTCTACTGGCACGCCCAAGGCATCGAGACGCTGCTAGCGAGCGGCAAGCGCAATCCGGCCGCCGGCATCATGCTTGCGTTGCTCGCTGAGATGGCTCGAAGCGAGCATGAAGTTCTGAAAGCGCGAATCGCGTCCGGCTTGGCAGAGGCGCGGCGACGTGGCCAGAAGCTTGGGCGGCCCCGAGGAACTACTGTGGCGCCGGCAGAATTCTTGAGGAAACACAAAGACATCGTGCGCCTGTTGAAGTCCGGCCAGTCGGTCCGCAATGCTGCGACGATCGCCGGCAAGGGCGTTTCGACGGTCCAGCGGGTGAAGATGGTTGCGCGGTGCTAAAATGCTGGGTGTTGGGTCTGATTGAGCATGGAAATTAGAGGCCAGCCGCCCTGATGTCGGAGAGCGCCATCTGCGCCTCTACTCCGCAAAGCCAGATTCGTTCACCGTCTGTTGTGATGATTTCGAGAGTGGTCTCCACCTCGGCGTAGTGCTCAACCTTTTGCAGGCTCGGGTTAACGTCGATAATGCGTTCTCTGTCCTGAACTCGACTGCCCGGCACATACGATTTTACGCAACTTGGATTTAGATTTCCCTTCGGTGTTCTGATAGAGCTCATTCGCTTAGAAAACCAACAACGCGGACGATTCGATGGCGACAGCCGCCTCCCGTCTAGGCGGATCGGAGGCTAGCGGCACCGGTGTATGTCAAAACCGGACCCCTGATTTGATATACAAAAACTGATTGGAAGTCAACGCGCCCACGCAGAGCAAACCGATACCGATCTTACGAGTTCTCTTACTAACCGATGCTCGACCGAGGGTCTCGGCGACCAGGCCGAAGCCCGCGATCCAGATGGGCGGGGGGATCGTCGCTGCATGCAGTGGCCACTGGCCGTAAATGGGCACTTCCGAGAAGCGGAAACCCCGCTTCCGGAGGGGTATAGCCTGGCGGTCTATCCCGTTTTAGGCCGCCCTTGGGCCCGCATCTGACGAGCTGCGGTGCGAATGGTCGCGCCGCTTTCCCGCACATCTTCTTCGCGGTGATATTTCTCGCGGGCGCTGAGAATGCCGGCTCGGCCCAGATAGCCGATGACTCTGTTCGGCGCGGCGCGCTTCACCACGGGCAAGCGACCGATGTCGTGGCGCAGGAGCTTGGCGATGACGTCGTAAAGTGTTTCATCCGGGTAGGTGACGACCAGTGCTTTCTGGCCCGCCTCCAGCACGGTAAGGGTGGCACCGGGCCAGCGCGCAAAGGCGCGCACGATGTCTCCGCGAGTGATAATTCCCGCCAAGTCACCCGCCTCATTCACGAGCAGCGTCCCCTGATGCGAGCAGACCAGGGGGTCGCCGCTCGCCACCCGCGCCGAGTATTGCGACAAAGGCGTGTCCGCAGCGAGCACTGTAAAGTCCCGATCCATCACGTCGGCTACGCGCATCAACTCGAAGAGATCGACACTGTATTCCCGCGCGATGTGCTGCCCGCGCCGGGCCAGCTTTTCCGTGAGGATCGAGCGTTTCATCAGGAGCACGGTCACGGCCAAAGCTGCGACCGAGCCGCAGAGCAAGGCCGGCAGCGCGTTGAAATCGGCAGTGAGCTCAAGCATGAAGAACATGCCGGTGAGCGGCGAGCGCATCGTGCCGCCCATCATGCCGGCCATTGCCACCATCGCCCAAAGACCGGGATCACCGGCCGGCAGCCATTGCCCCACGAGCGCTCCGAGCGCGCCGCCGATGATGAGTAACGGCGCAAGCACACCTCCCGAAGTGCCTGAGCCTAGCGAGATCGACCAGACGACGGCTTTCAATGCCAGCAGAGACATCACTGCGGCTCCCAGAATGTGCCCCTTGAGCAGGCCATCGATCAGGTAATACCCGACCCCGAGCACGCGCGGATCGAACCAGCCACCGACACCGACGAAGATCGCGCCGATCGCCGGCCACCACATCCAATGAATCGGTAGCTTGAGAAAAATATCTTCGCAGAAGTAGACGAGCACGGTCAGCAATCCCGAGGCAAAACCGGCCAGAATTCCGGTCGGGACCGCCCACAGAATCACTGACGGCCCGAGCGCCGCATGCGGAGGAATCGGGAAAATCGGTCCGGCGCCAATCAAGGGCACGCGCAGAAGGCTCGCCACCACCGAGGCCACGGCCACCGGAATGAAACTGCGCGGCCGCCATTCAAAAAGCAGCAACTCCACCGCGAGGAGCGTCGCCGCGATCGGCGTGGAAAAGACCGCCGCCATGCCACCAGCCGCGCCGGCCACGAGCAGCGTCTTTCGTTCCGCCGCTGTCAGATGGAAGAACTGCGCGATGATCGAGCCGAACGCACAGCCCGTCATGATGATCGGCCCCTCGGCGCCGAACGGTCCGCCGGTCCCGATGGAGATCGCGGAGGAGATCGGCTTGAGCAGCGCCACTTTCGGGTCCACGATGCTCCTGCCGAGCAGGATCGCTTCGAGCGCTTCCGGGATTCCGTGGCCACGGATCTTTTCCGAGCCGTAGCGCGCCATGAGCCCGATAATGAGCGCGCCCACCACCGGCGCGGCGATAATCCACGGCCCGAGATGATGATTTTCCAGCGGCGGCAGAACGGTCCCGAAGCGTTGAAAGAAAACGAGATTCGTAATCTCAGCGATCAACCAAAGCAGCGCCTTGGCCACGAGGGCGCTCACCACGCCGACGGGTATGGCGAGTCCGACCAGCACCAGCATGCGCGAATCGGTCCGGAAATCCCGCAGCAACGAATGACCTTCGTTAGCTATCGGTTCAGAGGAAGGCAAATCGGCTGATCGCATCCGGCCGACAATTGTGCGGACACCTCGAAGATTCAAGACGCATTCAGTTCGCCGAGGAAGTTTGTAGACGTCGATTCTTGAATCTTGCGGAGGGCAGTTTGTAATTTTGCCAGCATCGATCCTTCGAGCCTTTTCACGTGGCATCGCGGCCGGGCTGGTCTTCAGCTTCTTCAACTGGAGAACGCCGTCAGCCCGTCCGCCCACGGGCGGAGTTGGGGTTCACGCCGCCCGTGGGCGGGAGCAGCTCATCAGCGATGGGCATGATGGGCTGTTCTTCCCGCTCGTGCGCCGCCTTGAGACGCAAGAGCGATGCGCGACGAGCGGCGATCAGCTCTTGCTGTTCGGCGGGGCCGATGACGAGCATGCACTAATTGGGGTCGCGTCTAAAGGGCGTGTTGCTCAAACGCCCTTTCTGTAATGAGGGAAAAAGACGAAGTCACAGAATGACCTGTAGCGCATTTTGATTTTGCGGCAGGGTGATTTGAACCCCTCACTTAGCAACATTTGTGGCTAAAGCCGATTTGAGCAACACGCCCTAAATATTTTGACATTCTTGCAAGAGTGTTCTTCGCTCTTTTGGGCTGGCGTCGAACTCGAGGCGCAGCGGCCGAGCCACCCAAAAATCCTCTCGCTTCCTATGCAATTGTCATCCTATGCAATTGTCAAAATGTTTAGGGCGTGTTGCTCAAACGCCCTTTCTGTAATGAGGGAAAAAGACGAAGTCACAGAATGACCTGTAGCGCATCTTGATTTTGCGGCAGGGTGATTTGAACCCCTCACTTAGCAACATTTGTGGCTAAAGCCGATTTGAGCAACACGCCCTTTAGACGCGACCCCAATTCCCTTCTCCTCACCGCGAAGAGAACACGGTTTGTTTCTCAAACCGTCCATCATCTTGAAACATTACGAAGGCTCTCCGAGGAGACCTAGGATCAACCCATCTTGTGTCAATTGATCCAGCATCATGTCGAAGACCAATAATCACCTCGTAGTCCCTTCCTTTGCCTGTCAACACCTCAAAGGCATGGGTTTCATTCTCCACGGGACCTCCCCAAAAGTCGTATAGCTCGTTTTCAACGTACAGCGTGGCGATTCCTCCAGTTATACCAATGGCTTCCGCGTTAAGCGATTGAGTCCTCGATTCGATCAACTTTCGATAACGGTTCGAGTTTTCCTCGCTCATACCCTGCGTTAGTTTGCTGAATAGGACCTCGTTGATGTGTCGAGCGTCTCCTGGCGTCAACTGCACGCTTGGCGCGGCGACCTTTCGGTACGTTCCCTTCACCAAGTCAAATAGAAAAGCCCATCGACTGCTTACGTTGTACACCATGAGACCAGTCTGAAAATATTGCTCGTGTACGTTTGCAAAGGCGATAGAGCCTGGATAGCCATGTTGCTTTATCAGTGGAGACTGATCTTTCATCCACTGTTCAAAAAGATTCCATATGTCTGTCTGTCTAGATGTCAATTCTGCGGGTCGCTGCGGGCGAGTCTCTTCAGGAGGGCGCGCTGCGGTCTCTACCACCTTCGGCGAAAACAACAACATCGCGATGGAGAACCCGAGCGCACCTGTCGCGCGGAGCGCTAGTCCTTGTCCCTTCCATGATAAGCTAAACTGACCCGGAAGCGTTGCTCCGACGACGCCCGCGGCAACAGCGAGCACAACCCTAAGCACTATTACTAGGTTCGGATCGGCGAACGGGGCGTTTCTGATAAGGAGGAAAGCTACAAGGCACAAGACTATCGAGATCCCAGAATATGCTGCAATCTTGTCTGAATTCAAAAATGATCTTTGACCGTTTGCCATACGTTTCTCCTCGCGACGCCTCCGTTCCGCTATCACGCTTTGGCAATGGAGGTCAATCTCAATGTGGTATTTGGTCCGAACTTCTTCGTACGCGCCGTCAAAGGTCTCCCTTGGCATGGCGCGTCCGTTCTGCCTAAGAGCCGCCATATACGAACGAGCGCAGTCCGCCGCTGCGCTCAAATATGAATCAAATTTTTGCTTCAGATCTGCAGCCAACTCCGGATATGGCTCCAGATCCACCCCGCTGAGTACCCGCAGCATCTCGGACCAGACAGCGGCGGCCAAATCCTTGTAGTGGTCGAAGTAAACGCCGGTGTGCGCAAATACGGCAGCGCCCGATCCACTAATGCCCACCGCTACATCCTTCTCTGCACGCCTTCTAATTTTCCTATCCAACTCCGAACTTTGCGAATTGAGAATTAGCCCTACAGCGTTATCCATGAGCGTCCCGGTATTGGCCGCAAGCGTCATATATGTCGAAACGCCTAACGATTCACAAGATCAAAAACTCCCAGCTAGATTGAAACGCAAATCCGGCCGGCGACGATTCCAGCGAGAAGTAGGCCGAAGTATTCGGCGTTTAGAGCCGGAATTACTTGATGTATCAAGGTTGCTTTCGTGGGGCGGCTGGCTGGGAATTTCGAACATGGAAGCGGTTTTAACCGAGATGTCTCCGCCGAGCCAAGCCCAAAATGTTGAGTGCCCACGGGCACAATCTGGCCACCGCTTTAGGAAACGCCGTCCAGCCCCGGAAAAATCTGGCGGTCCCTGCAAACTTTGCATAATCGTTAGATTCCATGCCGCTCGAAGGCCCTGATCAAACTGCACGTGCGCGCTGCGCACGGCTACATCGAGCTCGGCATGTTCGAGGAGGCAAACGCCGAACTGGAGGAAATCGACCCATTTCGCCGGCATCTTCCGGACGTTTTGATCGCGCGCGTTGCCATTTATCAGGCCCTCAAGAAATGGGACCTGATGGCGGTCGTCGCGCAAAAGCTGGTCGAGTGGAATCCGAGCGAGCCAGGACACTTTATCGACCTGGCCTACGCCACAAGGCGCGCGGAATCCGTGCTGATGGCGCACGCGATCCTGACCCGGAGGAGCAGAGCTGGCATTCTACTTATACTTTGAACCGGTCGGGGTTAGGGCGCCGTCAAGGCCCCAATCTCACAGGACGCCCGGCGTGTCGTCGAAATACCCCCGGCGACTAGAATCGTGTCATCGTTGAGCAGCGTTGCCGTGTGGTCGGAGTGTGGTCCCTTCATTTTCCCTCTCGTCCACGTGGCGGTAGCTGTGTCATACAGGACCCAGGTATTTGGCGCGCCCGTCGTCACGTCGCCTGTCAGCACAACGTTCCCATCCAAAAGAGTGGCCCGATGAGTATAACGCGGCCTCGGCAGGGAAGCTGTCGGCGTCCACAATGCCGTGGAGGGATCATAAAGCTCGGCGCTGGCGGTCGCCCTTGTCCCATCGAAGCCGCCCGCTACCAATACCTGGCCACTTGGTAGAAGCGTAGCGGTATGATCGCTGCGCCCGACCGCGAGGCTTCCTGTGACCGTCCAGATGCCGCTAGCCGGATCATAAATTTCGGACTCCTGCAGGCGATTGTTTTTGTTCTGTCCACCTGCGGCGAGGACGCGGCCGTCGCTCAAGAGGGTAAGTGTCAAAGGTGCCCGTCCGATGTGGAGGCGGTCGGTCGGCGTCCATGTTCCAGTCGCTGGATCGTAAAGCTCGGTGATGGTGGGATAGGTGGTGCCCGGAGGGGCAACTCCTCCGGCGACCAGCACTTCGCCCGTGTTGAGTAAAACAGCCTCATGGAGCACACGCACCGTGGACATGTTGCCGGTCCCGCTCCACTGGCCGGTTGCAGGATCGTAAACCTCCGCCGAGTCGAGAAGGGTAACGCCGTTTTGTCCCCCGGTTACGAGGACACGTCCATCGGGTAGTGTGGTGCTGGTATGATTTTGGCGCGGACCGGACATATTCCCGGTGAAGCTCCATCGACCCGACGCCGGATCGTATAACTGGGCGCTCGCCACGATCCCGGAGCCATCCGACCCTCCGGAGATGAGGACCTCACCAGCCTGGAGCAAACTGGCGGAATGACTAAAAACGTCGCCATTGGTTGGGCCCGTCGGAGTCCAGGTGAGGCCGGAGGTCTGAGCTTTGCTGACTATTGGCAGCGCAGCCGCGGCGATAAAAAGGAAACCGACGGGGGATAGGCGGGATATCTTCATGGTTGATGGTTGCTGACTTCAAACGGCAAGTCAATCCTGCAAGGAGCTTTGAATAAACGGCGCACTTCGATGGCGCGCCCTTAACCAACAAAACGCGGGTGTCGCGCAATTTCCCAACATTGTAGCGGTTTGCGACCTCGCCAGCGCCAGCGGGTTCGAAGAGAGGGTTGGCCGCCAATCCCTTCCGGGAAAAGCTTTGCAGCCGGACAATGCTTCTGATTTATCGTTGGCTTTGACGTGCGCATGCAATTAAATTATCGAACTCATTCCCCTGAGTCTGGCAACGCAAGAATTGATCGCTGCGCTCCTGGCTTGGCGATCGTTTGATGAAGGTAAAAACAGAACAAGTCGAGCGTGTCGCCGGACCGTTGAAACGTGACGATTGGGATTTTGGCGATGTCCCCAACCAGGAATTGATCGCCTGCTGCTATTGGGAATACGCGCGTGAGTCAGCGTTTGTTCGCGACCTACGGGAGCGAAGTTGGCAGCATTGGAAGCCGCTCTCCCTCAAAGACAGGTGGTGGGACGCGCCCGAAGATAAAGGAATTCGTGCAGACTTGCTAAAGGTGCAGAGCATCGGCTATCCGGCGGAAGTTTTCCTGCGGGGGATTTCGTGCCCGCCGGATGACGTGCTCCCTGATGCGCCTCCCCTCAAGCCCGGTGAAGTGCGTCGGGTCACGGGGAGTTTTCCGAAGCCCTGGCAAAAACTCACGAAAGAAGAGCGCGCTTATCGTTCGCACATTGGTAGTGATGCGCTGGCGCCCTTCGAGCGGGGTGATTCAATGGACGCCAAAGACATCCGTGCGTGGATCGAAGCCCGACGGGCGGAAACCAATGCGGCCAATGACCGTGTTCGGCGGGAGAACCGACAAAAAACCGAAGAGGCGCTCTGCCGCGAAGGGAAACTCCATTTCCCAACGATTCAGCCGTCTCTCCATTGGGCTAGCGGTAAGGAAGTGACGGTCGTCGGAATCCAATGGGCACGATTCACTGACGGTGAAATCGTCAAGCACTTCCGCGGATGGGTTAAGCTCAATCGACCAGCCAACATTCCCGCGCCGAACGCCCAAGGCCGAAAAATGAGAGATTGGCGCGTCGCCTTGAATCGGCTGGGAACCATGCGGGTTTTGCACGTTCACACCTTCGCGGACTATCACTTTCCCAAAGCCTTCAAAGACCATGGTGAGAAGCAATGTTACGCGGCGCGAAAGGGCGCGCTGAAAAAGTTCTGCGAGCTGTTTCCATTTCTCCCGAAAGGTGAAAAGCCGATAAACTGGACTACCAAGGGCAGGCCTTATCAACGGCCCTGAACCTTCCGAACCCCAAGGCAAATCCGACCTAATCCGACCAAATCCGACCAAATCCGACCATGAAAGGAACTCGAACTGGAAAAATCGCCCGCTTGCCGCGCCCAAAAATGACAAAGGTCGGATCCACAAAACGGAGGATGCAATGAAAGCTCTGCGCGGTGGTGAAGTTTTCTCAACATGCGCGCCCGGGAGGTAAAGCGGCGAACCAAGACTTCGCGAGTCGGCGCGACTTCACAGCGCGCTTCCAGCACTCGCAGGGAGTTCCTGATTGAGGCCGCGATCTCTGTTTTTCTTGCCGCGATTGTCTGGCTGGCCTTTAGCCAGACACTCAATAACGAGTTCGTCAGCTATGATGACGGGGAGTACGTCTACGAGAATCCACACATAACCAATGGGCTCACGTTCCGTGGAATCCAATGGGCTTTCACTCACGTTCATGCGGCCAACTGGCATCCCCTTACCACGATCTCGCACATGCTCGATTGCCAGCTCTACGGCCTCCAGCCGTGGGGACACCATTTGACCAACATTTTGCTGCACGCCGCAGCGGCAATCCTCTTGTTTCTCGCCCTGCGAAAACTAACTGGCTCCCTTTGGCCCAGCGCTTTCGTCGCCGCACTCTTCGCCATTCATCCGCTGCGAGTGGAATCGGTCGCCTGGGTGTCGGAACGCAAGGATGTTCTCAGCGGCGTCTTTTTTATGCTCACGCTTCTGGCTTATGCCCGTTATGCGCGCAGCGATCGGCATTCCTCCGGTAAATATATCACAGTTGTAGCTCTCTTTGCTCTCGGCTTGATGTGCAAACCGACCCTGGTCACGCTGCCATTTGTCTTGCTCCTCCTGGATTATTGGCCGCTGGCACGCTTTTCTTCGAATCGTAGGGACGGACGGACGGGCCGTCCGTTGTCTTGGGCGCGCCCAGCGGTCGCGCCCTACCTGCATCTCGTCGCCGAAAAGATTCCCTTGTTTGCGCTCTCAGCTGCATCGTGTGTGGCGACGACCCTGGCCCAGAAACAAGCCCTGGAGACACACCTCACACTGACCTTCATCGCGCGCGCCGCTAACGCCGTTGTCTCCTATGCCACCTACCTCGGTCAGATGTTCTATCCCGCACACCTGGCGGTCCTCTACCCTTATCCCGAAGGTAACCTTAGAATGGCTGCCGTCATTCCAACCTTCCTGCTTTTGCTCGCTCTTTCCGCGGTCGTCTTCGTTTGGCGCAGAAAGTACCCGTTCTTGTTGGTGGGCTGGCTCTGGTATCTGGGGATGCTTATCCCGATGCTTGGCCTTGTCCAGGTAGGACCGCAAGCGCGGGCCGATCGCTACACCTACCTGCCTCAGATCGGGTTGTACCTTCTGGCTACCTGGGGCGCCATTGAGTTATTCACCAGGTGGGGTTTCGGGCGCAAGATACTAGCCGTGCCTGCCTTGCTCGTAATAGTAGTGCTGACCGCCTGCACCTATCACGAGACTTCCTACTGGAAGAATAGCGAAACGTTATGGAAGCACGCGATTGACAACACTTCTAACAATGACATTGCCCACTACAACCTTGGCAGTGTGTTATTGCGAAAACGCCAGCCAGATGCAGCGGTTGTCGAATTTCGAAAGGCCCTGCAAATCAATCCCGATTATGGGGATGCCGATGTCGACGCGGGAAGTGCCCTTATGGTGATGGGCCGAACCGACCAGGCCATCAGCTATTTTCAAAAGGCCCTGCAAATCAAACCCGACTTTGCCGAGGCCTGGGGCAATCTCGGAAGCGCCCTTCTGCAAAAGGGACAGGTGGACGAGGCAATCCAATGTTATCAAAAGGCCGTTGCGATCAAACCGGGATCGGCAGACATGCATTACAATCTCGGCCGCGCCCTTGCCCGCAAAGCGAATTGGGGCGGCGCCATCGCATGCTACCAGGCGGCACTGCGGATACAACCCAATGCTGCGAAAGTTCATAATAATATGGGCGTAGCGCTAGCGGAGGTTGGAAAAACTGATGAAGCGCTCAGGCAACTTAGGGAAGCGCTTCGCATCAATCCGAACTATCCCGACGCACATTACAATTTGGGCGGTGTGCTGGCTCATCTCGGCCAGAGAGAAGAAGCGGCGGCGCAGCTGGCGGAGGCGTTGCGTCTTAGGCCGGACTACCCCGGCGCGGAAGAACAGTTGCGCGAACTCGGCGGGTCGCCACGGTGAGTCAGAATAGCTCTCATTCAATGCGCGCGCACCATCTAAGGAAGCGGAGGGAGACTTCGACGCGGCGCGGCGCTTCTCTCCCCCGCCGTTCTCACGCTAACAACAGCCGCGTCGTCGCGATCACTCTTTTTCTTCTCATGATCGTCTGGGTGGCCTTCGGCCAGACGCTTGGCCACGAGTTCGTCAACTACGATGACGGTGATTACGTATACGAAAATCCGAACGTTACCCGGGGTCTGAGCTTACGCGGGGTAGTCTGGGCCTTCACCCGTGTGCACGCGGCCAACTGGCATCCGCTGACAACCCTCTCCCACATGCTGGACTGCCAGTTCTACGGTTTGCAGCCCTTGGGACATCACCTGAGCAACGTCCTGTTGCAGGCGGCCGCGGCCATTCTCCTGTTTCTGGCCCTGCGCAGGCTGACGGGCAATCTCTGGCCGAGCGCGTTTGTGGCGGCCGTCTTTGCCATTCATCCCTTGCGGGTGGAATCGGTCGCCTGGATCTCGGAACGCAAGGATGTGCTCAGCGGCGTCTTTTTCATGCTCACTCTTTTGGCGTACGCGCGTTATGCGCGCAGCGAGCGGTCTTCGCCCGGCCGATACGTGACTGTCGTCGTTCTCTTCGCGCTCGGTTTGATGTGCAAACCAACCCTGGTCACGCTCCCCTTTGTCTTATTGCTCCTGGATTACTGGCCTTTGGGCAGAATGCAAAGAGCAGAGGGCAAAGAGCAAAGACATCAGGCTCAGCGCTCCCGTGTGACTTCAGCGTTTCAGTGTTTCAGTGGTTCAGCTTTCGAAAGGTGGCCAGCGGTCCGTGGTCTGGTCGTCGAAAAGGTCCCTCTCTTTGTCCTCTCGGCCGCTTCCTGCGTCGCCACCGTCCTGGCCCAGCGCCGCGCTTTTGAGACTGACCTCAAGCTGACCTTCCTCGAGCGCGCCGCTAATGCCGTTGTCTCCTATGTCACCTATCTGGGCCAGATGTTCTATCCGGCCAATCTGGCGGTCTTATACCCTTATCCGGAAGGCAAGCTGGCACTTCCCGAAGTGCTCTTGGCCGCCCTGCTCTTGCTGATCATCTCCGTGCTCGTCTTCCTCTGGCGCCGCAAATATCCCTTTCTGCTGGTCGGCTGGCTCTGGTATTTGGGGATGCTAATCCCGATGATTGGCCTGGTCCAGGTAGGAACCCAGGCCCGGGCCGACCGCTACACCTACCTGCCTCAGATCGGGTTGTATCTTTTGGTTACCTGGGGCGCGATGGAGTTATTGGCCAGATGGCGTTTCGGACGTCAGGTGTCAGCCATCTCCGCCCTCCTCGCCATCACCGTTCTCACCGCTGACAGCGTTCACGAGACCTCGTTCTGGCGGAATAGTGAAACGCTCTGGAAGCGGGCGATCGACCGCACTTCCGACAATTACGTCGCCTACAACAACCTTGGTCGCGCGCTGATGGATAAAGGACAACTTGATGAAGCGATATCCTACTTCCGGAAAGCTCTTCAAATCAAAGGCGCGCTCCCGGAAGTCGAATACAATCTCGGCAACGTTTACTTGCAAAAGGGACAAGTGAAGGAGGCCATCACGCACTATCAGAAGGCGGTGCAACTCGAACCCGCGTACGCGGACGCTGAATTCAACCTTGGCACTGCCTTTCTGCAAGAAGGGGACCAGCTCGAGGCGATTGCTCATTATGAGAAGGCGTTAGAGATCCGACCAGACTTTGCCGAAGTGCACATCAATCTTGGCAACGTCCTCCTCAAAAACCGGCAGATAGATCAGGCCATCGACCATTATAAGAAGGCGGTCGCGATCGATCCGCAATCTGCAGAAATGCAGTACAACCTTGGGAACGCCCTTGGCAGTAAAGGCGACTGGGCCGGTGCGACCAGCTCTTATCGGGCCGCGCTCCAAACCCAGGCCAGGGACAAGCGTGGGGAAGAATTACCCGGTCGAATTTCTGTTTACGCCAAAGCTCACAACGGCCTTGGCGTCGGCCTTGAGAAACTCGGCAGAGCCGACGAAGCCGTTGCACAATTCCGCGAATCTCTGCAAATCGATGACAGTTATCCCGAAGCACATTATGATTTAGGTTGTGTCCTGGCGCGCCTTGGCCAGAGAGGGGAAGCAGTGGCGCAGCTAACCGAGGCCTTGCGGCTCAAGCCGGACTACCTGGAGGCGGAGGAACAATTGCGCGAGCTCAGCGCTGCGCCTTTACCCTGAGCCGGGGACCAACCTTTATGGCCAAGAAGATCCAAAGCCCCAACAAAATATTGCCACGAGCCTGGTTGCTTTTGGCGGTGCTCGTTTTTGGGCTCACTCTGGCAATCCGGATTCGGCTCCTGGGAATTCCGCTGGAACGCGATGAAGGCGAGTACGCGTATGCGGGACAACTGATGTTGCAAGGCATCGCCCCCTACAAGCTGGCCTATAACATGAAGTTTCCCGGAACCTATGCCGCTTACGCTGCGATCATGTCCATCTTCGGAGAAACGATCGTTGGGATCCATCTCGGTTTGCTCGTGGTCAACGCAGCCACCATCGTGCTCATCTTTTTCCTCGGCCGGCGACTGCTGAATTCGACGGCGGGAATTGCAGCGGCCGCGAGTTACGCGGTTCTTTCCATCAGCCCGTCCGTGCTCGGGCTGGCCGGTCACGCGACGCACTTCGTGATGCTTCCGGTCGTCGGTGGATCGCTCCTCTTACTCAATCTCAAGCAATCGGATCGGCCCGCGTTCGGACGGCTGTTCGGTAGCGGGTTGCTCTTTGGCGTTGCCCTGCTGATGAAGCAACCTGCCGTTTTTTTTGTTCTGTTTGCCGCAATTTATCTTCTCTGCCGAGACATGCGTAGCCGGCTTGGCCTCAAGGCAATCCTTCTGCGAAACCTGACCTTCGGTGCGGGCGTAATTCTTCCCTTTGCCCTTACGTGCCTTGTCCTCTGGTCCGCAGGTGTATTCCCTCAGTTTTGGTTTTGGACAGTGGAGTACGCTCTTCAGTACGGCAGCCTGACCTCGCTGGCAAAGGGCGCGGAGTATTTTAGGCACATTGGAATGGGCGTGCTGGAAGCCGGCTGGGCGCTCTGGGCCCTGGCTGGGTTCGGCCTGTTTGCCGGACTTTGCTCCAAGGCGACACGCGCCAGCACAGGTTGGATGCTCGGCTTACTTGCTTGCTCGGCCTGCGCGCTCTCCCAGGGATTGTACTTTCGACAACACTATTTCATTCTGATTCTTCCCGCAATTTCGTTGCTGGCCGGCGCCGGCATCAACAAACTGTCGGATCTGGCAGCTCAGTACACGACCGGCGTCGCTCGGTTTATCCCACTGTTTCTGTTTGGCGCCGCCCTGGGCCTGCCACTTTTCCAGGAAAGGAAGATCTTTTTTGAAGCTTCTCCGGCTGAAGCTTGCCGAATCATCTACAAGGCGAATCCATTCCCGGAGTCCATCAGAATTGCGCAGTATTTGCGCGAGCATACCAGCCCGGATGACACGATCGCGATCTTGGGCTCCGAGCCGCAAATTTATTTTTATTCACACCGGCATTCTGCAACCGGCTACATCTACACCTACGGTCTGGTGGAAAAGCAAACGTATGCCCTCCGAATGCAACGCGAGATGATTCATGAAATCAGCCTGGCACGTCCAAAATTCATCATCTTCGTGGCCGTAGACGGCTCGTGGTTAAGGATGCCCGGATCGGAGCGGCTGATCTTCAGTTGGCTCAATGAGTATGCCGAGCAAAACTATACGCTGGCCGGCCTGGTCAACCTCGTGTCGCCAGACCGGACAGATTATTATCTCGACGAGCCGCCAAAGTCGCTCCCGCCGCGCTTAAGATATTCCGTTATGATCTACCAAAGGAAATCCTAGTTCGGATTTAGCTTTGCACCGCACATGTGATCAGCACCACGACCGGTAAAACGTCAAAGATGTGACCCCGAAAATGCTTTCCCCGATCGGGCGCGAATGGCGCCTGCCCCGCTCCGCCGCGGCAAAGGACTCGACCGCGCGGCAATTCTCCGCAGACTTTCCTGAATATACGATTGAACTGCGAGAGCGATTGAAACGCAGGCGTTCCTCTGTGCGAGTCATTCAGGGTCAGATCTTTTAGGGCGTGTTGCTCAAATCGGCTTTAGCCACAAATGTTGCTAAGTGAGGGGTTCAAATCACCCTGCCGCAAAATCAAGATGCGCTACAGGTCATTCTGTGACTTCGTCTTTTTCCCTCATTACAGAAAGGGCGTTTGAGCAACACGCCCTTTTAGATTTGACCCCGAACGCCACGACACAAAGATGGCGGGCGGTGCCGCCCCTGCTACTCCACCCGCTAAGCCCACAACCCGGCACCCGGAACGAGGGGGAGCCTAGAGAAAGGGCGCAAAGGGTTGAACGCTAGGTGAAATACCGGGGATAGTTTTGACGACTTAATGCCGTGCCGCCGATGGGAAGTTTGTAAACATTGACGTCTTCCTCGAAGCCCTTAAATCGCGTTCGCTGCGGTCCCGTAATCTTCGACACGTCGGAATCTGCCGGACTGATCGAAGAAACTTTAGAATCGGCGTGTAGGCGCTCGACGAAGGGTTCATTCATGATAATTTCTCCCTTGCAAGCCGTGGAGGCAAGCCTAGCCGTTAGGTCAATATCCTTGCCGTAAATATCTTCAGTACCTTTTTGGAACGTCACTTCATAGGCGTCCGAGCAGTACGCTACTGCGGCCTTGGTTTTCCCAAATGCGGCCTCATCTTCTTCCTGAACCACATAGCAGAGCTCGAGAAACAGCTTGCTAAGTGCTCCGCCTCCATGAGATTCGATTACGAATTCAGGGACATAGTACATCGCACAATCTCCGATTATTTTTAGCCGCGGAAACTCTGATAAGTATGTTTCACTAAGTTTAAGCGTATCGTGTATTCGTGAAAGCCACTCGTGAGTGGATCGATCTTTTAGCGCGGTAGACCACACCATATCTATCAAAACGCAATAGCCAGGCGTTGGCCTCAGCAGTGCTAGTTTGGTTTTGAGTTTGGGATCAGACAGGTCAAAGAAAAGACTTCTTGTCGTGCCCCGTAGACTCAGTTCGTCATTAGGCCTTAGAATACGGCGCTCTGTGGGATAAGGGATGAAACGTGGTTGTTCTGGAGTAGTCATGGCTTTATTATGTGGTTGAGTTTAGTGTGTTACTTTCTCAAAGAAAGCGATAAGACACTTATAAGCCAAAATCCCACATTTGTCAAGTACTTTCGTAGCAAGATTCGGCCATGACTGCAAAACGAGCATTGTGCTTCGCCCCAGCGGTCGGGGTCTAATAGGAAGCCCCTTACCATTTAGGTCGAAAATATTTCTTTCACCGGCTGTTGCAACGATAATTGAAAGGGCTGGACGGGTTGATTAGTAGCAGTTAACCAGTATCGAAACCGCTCGCTCTTGTCTGTGTATTCTAAATTATAGCTGGGAGACCAAGTATAGAATTTAGGGCAATAAATTACTTGACACAACATTGAATTTCTGTTGAAATGCCTTCATGACAGAGGAAAAAGACTTCCCAAAAACGTTGGTCGAAGCGGTCAAATTCTTCGCCGATCCTAACGTTGCGCTGGATTTCGTTGTCCAGATGCGATGGCCGAAAGGCGTTCTATGCCCGCGCTGTGGTTCGTCGCGTGTTTCGTTCACGGCCAGCCGTCGCGTCTGGACTTGCGAAGCGTGTCCTAAGCGTCGCCAATTTTCGATTAAGGTTGGCACTATCATGGAAGATAGTCCAGTGCCTCTGGAGAAGTGGCTGGTCGGAATGTGGCTCATAATGAGCGCCAAGAATGGGATTAGTTCATATGAGTTAGGCCGTGCATTAGGCCTCACTCAGAAAAGCGCGTGGTTCATGGGCCATCGTATTCGCTTTGCCCTTCACAGTGGCTCAATCGAGAAGATGAGCGGGAAGGTTGAGGCCGATGAAACATTCATCGGCGCACGGGCGCGATTCATGCATAAGGGCAAACGCCAAGTAAAAGGGACTGGTCCCATAGCGATGACGCCGGTAATGGGCATCCTGCAGCGTGCAAAGGGCAAGCAGCATTCCCGCGTGTTCCTTAAAGTTACCAAAACACGACGCAAACCGGAGTTGCAAGAAGCGATTCGACAGATGGTCGAGAAGGGTTCGGAACTCTACACGGACTCGCTCCGTTCCTACGATGGTTTGCACGAGGATTATGTTCATGGGGTAGTTGACCATCTCCAAACCTATGCGAACGGCCAAGTCCATACGAACGGCATGGAAAATTTCTGGTCACTACTCAAGCGGAGCCTTAAAGGGACGTATGTAAACGTCGAGCCGTTCCACCTGTTCCGGTATTGCGACGAGCAAGCGTTTCGATTCAACGAGAGAAAATCGACGGATTCGGAGCGTTTCATATCCGCTGTGCCTGCGATAACCGGACGGCGCTTGACGTGGAAGAACCTGACTGGCAATGTGGGCGACACCTGAAAGCCGCGTCAACGTCGCGGCAAACGAAAGCCGCGATTATGAGCGAAGCCAGCGAGACGCCAAAAGTAATTGGCCAACTAAAATTCCACCACATAAAGAGCAATTTCTTCAGAGTTGTTCATGGGGATGGGATGTGGTGTAGCGTGCACCCAAACGAAAATATTCAGATCACGTTCTATAGTGAACGCGCTCCGATACCGGTAGAGACGGTGAATAATGTTCTGGATAATAACAGACTTGGGGGCGAAGACTATTCCAAGAGGGCAGCTAAGGCGGATTACGTTAGAGAGCTTGAAGTCACGGTGGTGCTGTCGAAGTATGTTGCGACGCTATTAAATGGCTGGCTGACCGGCTATCTTGAAGGCAAGCCACAGCCGGACTCACCTCCTCCGATACTGCCGCATTAAAATCATGGCCGGGAAGCAATTAATAGGCGGCGTTGCAGCCGTTGCTCTAACCGCTGGCACATATCCGTTGGTTCCCATCGCAGAGCACGCGATAGGTGGCGTAGACTATCCCTCGATCTGGCCTACTGAGTCTATATCTATCCGATTCGGGAACAACGACAATCACCCGCATTACAGGCCCGGAAAGGATCGTCTCAGAGAAAAGTTTAATGGTTACGCTGAAGAATGGATAAAGGACACGGCCAAATCTTCCTTTATGGCCAGTCCTCACACGGCATTTTTGAAAATCCTAACCTTGGGCGAGCCGATTTTACCAATCCTAATCGAAACGCTTCCAACTTCCCCCCGCAGATGGCTGTTGCCATTGCGTCTTATTGCGAAAGACAATCCAGTAAAGGAAAATGCCACCATGCAAGAGGCCGTGGATGCTTGGCTGGATTGGTGGGAAGAATACCGGAACTCTGTTTTGTGAATCAATGGGTTGCACCTGAGATAGAGCGGGACTTCCCGCTACTCAGCCGGAATAACTCCCTAAAAACAAGCTGTGACACCGAAACGTATAATTGTTTGGCGTGGGCGGCGAGAGACTCGAACCGATGGTGGGAGCCCTCGCATGATGGCGTGTTTGATCCCGGCCAGTACTGGCCTAAAGGAGCTCCAAGGAACTACGAGTTTTCGTCACTTGTAAAAGCATATGAACTTCACGGATTTGAAGTATGCCGCCGCCAAGATTTGGCACTAGGCTTCGATATAATTGTCTTGTACGAGGATGAGCTGGGAAGAATGTCTCATGCTGCTAGGTGGTTATACGAGGACGAATGTTGGACTAGTAAACTAGGGCCGTTCGAGGACATTAGCCATGACTATCTTAGCACCTTAGAAGGCGATACAGCTTACGGAACTGCCAGAGTAATGATGAGGCGATATCACCCGTGAAAATTGCAAATCAACAGTCCGCAGAAGAAATAGAACTGATTCCGTTCGTCCAGTTTGCAGGGAAGGTTAAAAAGGTTTTGGCAAAGGATAAGATCGAATCGGATCAAGAGATTTCCAAATTCCAAGCTGCCAACGTCAAGAAGCGCGAGGCGAGAAAGAAGAAAAGATGACAATGGGCGAGTTAGAACAACGCAAGTTGGAGCTTGAGATTGCAGAATTGAAGCGCCCCTTCTGGCAAAAAGCGGCCTATATTGGCGCGTCCATCCCTATTGTATTGGCCGTTCTAGCGTTTCTTTCCGCGTTGTTCAGCGGTTATTTCAACCAAGAGCGTATTGATTTACAAAACGAAATTGCAACATTGAAGGTAGAACGAGACGCCATCGCGTACAACAACGAACGAGCTAGTCACATGGTAGATCAGTTCACTAAGCAGGCCGGCCGCCACCTAGAAGACATCCAAAAAGAAGAACAGTGGGTTGTAGAACACCGGCTCGGGCTGGCGACAATCCTGTACTCGCCTACACCCAGTCCAACCCCTGTCCCGTAAATGTTGTGTCAAGTAAGTTGTTACCGAATTTAGCCATAGCGGCGGGGACCTCCGGTTTCTGTGCTAGCGTTTGCCGCAGCAGACCGAACATTCGTAGCTCAGGCCCTATATCCGGACTGTCCTTTACTAGATACTGCCATCCCGCGGGTGCGTTTCCGCCAATTTGCTCAACGAGTGCTTGACGCAGAAGATGCTCAACGTCGGAATATTGGTAGATCTGGTAACCTTTCGAGAGAAACAGCAACAACAAAGCCAGTAGATTGACCGTACAAGGGATTTCCCTTTCGTCCTGCGACCCCGTGTTATAAAAATAAGCGGTAGCTGAACTATCACGATTCAGAGCGGCAAGAATGTAAGCGAAGTCCTTTTCTTCAGCAGAACCGAAGATGTTCGCGTCGGCTGCGGTTCGCAACTTTTCAAGTGCCAACTCGGCTTCCAGCCGCCTTACGCGTTCTTCATTCGTGGCGGCGACCAAGTTTCGATCAAAGTAGCTTCGCCAGACCTCAGCGACGACTACTGGCAGAAGCTCGACGTAATTTGCATCGTTCCATTCGGGGATCTGTAAGGTTTGTAGGTCGGCTCGTAAATGAGCGCGGAGTCCCGCCGCCGACACATACGGTAAGAGCGCGACGTGTTTATCCTTCAATTTTTGGATCAAGCCGGCGTCGAGTTCTTTCTTCACCATACTCGACCCAATGGACTCTTCGGTTAGATAGACGAGAATCCCGTCACAGGTGGGAATGCCCGTTTTAAAGATCGCTTCTAACCAAGGTTGCCCATGCCGAATCTCCGCCGTGTCGAGCCATGGATCGATCTGGCACCGACGGAGATCTTGCTCAACCTTATGGATGAAGCCTTGATCCGACCTCGAATGTGATAAAAAGACGCGGGGTTTAGAACCTTCACTCATCGTTCATTCCGACGCTATTCGTGCCGATTGCTTTGCGCAAGCGACCGTTGTCCCATCGGACAAATACCGGACATTCGCGCTGATCAGCGTTGATTCGCGCCTGATCACATTTGCATTCCGGCGACAAATCCAGTTTACGGTGACCTGCGCACGGCTGATCTTGTTTCGTTACACCTAAATGGCAACCTGGATACGCAACATTCCCGAAACATGGGCAAATACTTCGGGCTGGCGGACAGACATCGCGCTCACAAACCTGCGCGCAGGATATGATAGAGCCGAGTACCTCTTGGAGGACGGTACGCGCATTCGGATACCGATGTCGGAGATGCGGCGTGCATTAGCAACCGCCAATGTCCGTCAAAACCTGATGGTCGGCCCCTTCAATGTGGACCCCTTCGGTCGCACCGTTAATGACATACTTGTGTCCATGGAGGTCATCCATTCCCCGCGTTGATTCCACGACCACGCTGCATTAGTGTTCCGCGTCCGCTGAAAGCGCCGGACATTCCATGGACAAAACCCCGCGATCTCCTGACCAGCGTTGAGCGGCGCTGCGCCCCCCGCGCTCCGAGGATTCTGAACCTCCGGCACTCGTAATAAGCTCTGCAACAACGGCATGTCCCCGGCGAGAATCGAACTCGCATTTAAGGTTTAGGAAATCTTGTGCTGCGTGACATCGCCCGGGCGCTCGCATTCGAAGAGAGCATTGGCGGCAATCCCTTTTGCGAAAAGCTTTGCAGCAAAGCAATGCTTCTGGTCTATCTCTGTCTTTGACGTGCGCATGCGAGTAAATCGTCGAGCCGATTCCCCTGAGTTCCGCAACGCAAAAACTGATCTCGGCGCTTCCGGCCTGACGATCGATTTATGACGGCAAAACGAGGACAAGTCGAGGGCGTCGCCGGGCCGTTGCAACGTGAGGATTGGGATTTCTGCTCCGTGCCGGATAACGAAGTCTACGCATGCCAATGGTGGGAGTATGCTCGCGAATCCGCTCGCATCCGCGCGTTTTACAACCCGGCGGGCTCCGATTTTTTTCAGTCGGTCGGCATGGCGCCCGAGCGGCAACGCCCTAACCGAACGACGAAGATTGAAGCCCACCGGCATTTGGTTGATCCGATCAGAGTGCAGTTTGCCCGGTTCCTTCGCGAATATGCCTTGCCGGTGAATCAGACGATGCAGCGCGCGCGCGAACACGGAATCGCGGCCGAGGCGCTCGACTACCCCTGGCAATGCCTACCAAGCGACCTGCGGCGGGCGGTGCTAGAGGATCTTGCGCCTTACTCCACCAAAATGCCTTGCCTAACGTTTCTCCCTTTCAACAGATGCTCCGATCTACGTGACTTGGGAATTGCGGATGAGGATTACCGGTGCGCGCAGCTCGACCAGCAAACCGGGATCGAGCGGTTCCGGGCGCAGGTCGAATGGGCTGAATTCACGGATTCGCAAATCGTCGAAGCGTTTCGCGTTTGGGTGAAGGAAAATCGTCCTCTTGGTGTCGGTCATTCGGATCAGCGCGGCAAGCGTAACAGCGGTGGGCTCGATGCCCGGTTGCACTGGGTCGGCATTCTTCGACTCATGAGCGCGATCCCCTTCACAAGGGCCCAGACCTTACGTCCCGATGCTTGGAAAAGGTATCGCACGATGGACTGGCCGCGCGCCCGCCAGAACGCAGGTCGCACATTCCGTCACCTTTTTTTCTTCTTGCCAGAAATCGATCGTCCCATGCATTGGCCGACGGCAGGCAGGCGCGCGAAATAACTAGGCAGATAATCCGGGCGATTTGTCGCCCATTTCGCACAGAAGGAAGGGGGAATAGCAGTGGCGCAAAAGCTATGCCAGCACTCAACAGTTCCTGTCTCGCATCGGTCGAGTACGACTCCGGCACCATGTACCTCACGTTCCACAGCGGACGGAACTACACGCTGCACGGTGTGCCCGAATACCATTACGACGGCCTGCTCAACGCTTCGTCGCCCGGTTGGTATTTCAATACTTACCTGAAAGGTCGTTATTGAGCACGGCTCGTCATCACATTACCGGCGGGGCCGGCGGGGGCGATGGAAATGGCGCCTCCGGCTCTCCGCTTTCCGAAACCAAAGCCGCGCTTGTCGCCATGGCCGAGGAGGCGGACGAACTCCAGCAGGCCGTCGGAGGTTCAGTGACCGACGCGTTGGCGGGATGGCTCGGACCCCAATATGCCATGGCGGCGCGGGCGCAGCTCGCCGAGCTGAAAGGCGAAGATCGTTTGAAACTCCTGCGCGCGTTCGTGCAGGATTGGGCGCTGCTCCGGCAGGGCGATCAAACCGCACAGCGGCTGGAAATCGACCGCGAGCGGGTGGTACTCGAGCGGGAGAGGACCGAAACGCACCTGCGCGAGCAGTTTGAAGAATGGTTGAAGGATCCGGGAGCGAAGCGACGGCTCTGCGGAGAGGGTCTCAGCCCGGAGGAGCGCGAGCGGCGAATGCGTGAAATCTTCGACCTGCCGGAAAAAGGGAAAGGCGGAATCAGCGCTGAGACACTCAAGAAAATCGAGAGAGAGCTGGGCATCATGTAATGACTCGCGAAGCTGCCGTGATCCGACCTAATCCGGCTAAATCCGACTGAATCCGACTGAATCCGACCGATGAATCTGACTCGAAATGGAAAAATCGCCCGGCTCCCGCGCTCGGTGCGGCAGGAATTAAACCGCCGCCTGGACGACGGAGAGCAAGGCAGGAAGCTTGTCGCGTGGCTCAACGCGCTGCCCGAAGTGCAGGCCATCGTGGCCGCAGAGTTCGGCGGGAAATCGATTCGGGAGCAAAATCTCTCCGAATGGAAACAGGGCGGCTATCGCGACTGGACGGCGCAGCAGGAGGCGCTCGAAATCGCCGGGCGGCTCGGCGAAGATGCAGCGGAATGGGCCGGCGAAGGCCGCGCGCCGCTGACCGACACGCTGGCGCATTTTCTCGTCGCCCGTTACGCGGTGGCGACACGGCGCGTCGCCGAAACCGGCGGACGCGAAGGTTGGCGTTTGCTCCGCGAAATGTGCAGCGATGTCGTCGAGTTGCAGAAGTGCGATCACAGCACGCAGCGACTCCAAATCGACCGCAAACGCTTGCAACTCGAAAAAGAGAGCTCGGAGAAACAGATCCGCGAAAAGGTCGCGGAGTTGTTGAAAGAACCGGGCTCGAACGGCGAAGGTCTCAGCCGGGAGGAGCGCAACGACCGCATCCGCGAAATATTCAAATGGCCGCCCGAAAGAAAAAGAAACGGCGGCCTCACAGCTGAAACATTGGCGGAGATTGAGAGGACCCTGAAATTACTATGATCTCCTTGTCGCATCCCAGCGTCGCGGCGCTCCAACGTCATCCTCTGGATAAGACTATGACCTGCCTATTTGTTACTCAGAAAGTAACCGGCCTAACTTTTGGAGGCATCGAAGCCATGCCAGTTACTCCTTTAGTTCCTTTTCCAGATTTAGATCGTTTTTATCCGGAAACAAGGCTCCCAGACAGGGAGAGAGACCGCGAGATTAAACCGCCTGCCTGTCGGTTTCATTTTTATAGATCCCACGATTTCAATATTGTTCGGTACGCGTTCGGCGTCTTACATTTTTGTCATGTTTGCCGGACCAAGCCGGGTCGCCCGGCCATGACTTATCGGATAGAAACACCCGAGTCAGTTTTCGTTTTCTCATAGGTAAAACCAGGTTTCCATAACCACGCCGCGCACCGGCTCTGTAAGGCATCGGTAAGGCAAGGGTAAGGGCGGGGAACTTTCCAGCCCAAAAAATAATTCGCGAAAAGGAAATAATGTTATTGACCCCCGCACAGCCGACCAAGTAAAAAAAGCCGCATTTGCGCAGTTAGAAAAAACAAAAGGAAATATATGAGAGAAACCCCCAATAAAGTCGGTAGCGCTGCCGCGCTAATCAAAATCACGCTCTCTGTCGCACTTATCTCAGCGGCAGGAATCTTATTGGTCTCAAGTTTCGCCACCCGCGGCGCCGGTCGCCCGGACGCGCCGGCGGCCACCGGCCCGGCGAGCAACAATCAAGTGACGGTTATCGAGTCGGTCAAGAACGACGTTTCACCGCCGGTGCGCGATGTACCGTTTGCGACGCTAAACCTGGTCCGGCTACCCTGCGAGCTTAAAGAAAACCCGAAGACAGGTATCCCCCACCAAGACGCTCCCGATGGCGCCCTCGGGGACCCGGCAAATGCATTGCGAAGCCTCCGGAACTCCCATATACCGACCCCCACCCTGAACTTTGAAGGCATCGATTTTCCCGGTGTCGTTTGCTCCTGCGCGCCGCCGGACACAGACGGCGCAGTCGGTCTGAACCAGTACGTGCAAGAGGTCAACGAGGGCTTCCAGGTATTTAATAAGAGCAGCGGCGTATCGGAGCTCGGTCCCATTAGTGTTTCCTCGATCTGGACCGGCTTTGGCGGTGCCTGTCAGAACGCGGGAGAGGGCGATGTCGTCGTTCTCTATGACCACTTCGCCAATCGGTGGCTGATCAGCCAATTCGCCGCCGCTGGCACCGTCCCATCGGATGAGTGCATCGCGATTTCAACGTCGCCCGATGCGACCGGCAGTTACTATCGCTACGACTTTCCTCTTGGCTCCAATTATTTCGACTATCCCAAGATCGCCATCTGGCCCGATGGCTATTACCAAAGCAACAACGTTTTCAATACCGCGGGGACGAGCTTCCTCGGCCCGCAGCCGTTTGCGTTCAACCGGGCGAACATGCTGCAAGGGCTTCCGGCGACCGCCGTCAGCCCGGTCGGACCGTTGGGCTCCACGGTTGGTTCGATGCTGCCTGCTGACATCGATGGAATGACGCTGCCACCGAGTGGCGCGCCCGAGACCTACATCGGTTTTCCAACCGCCGGCAGCTACACGATCTATCACTTCCATGTTGACTTTGGCACGCCGGCTAATTCGACCTGGACCACCTTCGCGACCCCCGCGGCCGCGGCTTTCACGCAACTGTGTACCACCGGCAGCAACACCCGAGCTTGTGTCCCTCAGTCGGGAGTGACAACTTCAACCAGCGGCCTGGACGGGATCGGCGACCGGTTCATGTTCCGCGCCGCTTATCGCAACTTTGGCACTCAGGCCTCGCCTCAGGAATCCCTCGTCTCCAACTACACCGTTTGCGCAACGGGTGCTTGCGGCGCCGCCGGCACCGGCAGTGGTACCTCCGGTGTGCGTTGGTTCGAGCTACGGAACGTCACGAATGGGCCTGTGACCGTTTTTCAGGAGAATACCTACCAACCTGACACGACCTGGCGCTGGATGGGCAGCGCGGCGATGGACAACGGGGGGAACATCGCGGTCGGCTTTAGCGCTTCATCTGCCACCATCTTCCCGCAAATCCGCTATGCCGGGCGGCTCTCCACCGATCCGATAAACACCCTGGCCCAAGGAGAGGCGACTCTATTTTCCGGGACCGGCAGCCAAAGCACCACGGGCAACCGCTGGGGCGACTACAGCGCGATGAGCGTTGACCCTGAAGATGACTGCACTTTCTGGTACACCCAGGAATACTATGCCACGACCAGCTCGTTCAACTGGCGGACACGTATCGGTAATTTCGCCTTCACGCAGTGCGTTCCGCAAACACCATCGCCCGTGGCCGCAATCTCGGTCTATAAAACGGCTGACTTCGCCAGCATCAACCCCGGCACGAACGTCGGTTTCACTGTGACCGTGAATAGCAGCGGGACCGACACCGCGACCGGTCTGTCCTTTAGCGACGCCCTCCCTTCCGCGAACAGTGTCAATTGGTCGATCAGCCCCCCCAGTGCGGGCTGGTCGATCAGCGGCGCGCCGCCCACGCAAAGCCTTGTTTACAGCGTGACCTCGATGCCCGCCGGCACAAGCTCCTCAGTGCACGTTACCAGCACAACCACGAGCGCGATTTGCGGGAGCAGCTCTTTGTCAAACACCGCGATGTTATCGAGCACCAACGCCGGGTCTAGCTTCGCCACCGCCACCACCGCCATCGACTGCACGAATTGCACCCCCAATGCATGGACCGACAACTCGCCGCAGCTGGCTGTGCCTGCCAACATCATGGACCAGGCGGTGGCACCTCTTGGCACCAAGCTCTACATGTTCACCGGCGTCAGCAACGGCGCCATTGCCACCGCAGCACGCAAGTACGACTCGGTAGCCAACACCTGGACGTCGCTTACCACTTACCCTGCAGGAGTTGAAGGCCCCGTGGCGGTGTGCGACGGCACGCAATACTGCTTTATCATGGGCGGTGCCACCATCGCGACGACTCGCCGCTACGACACCGTGGGCAACACCTACACGACCCTGACGAGTTTCGGCACCGCGCGCTGGGCGGCTGGGGCGGCCTACTTCAATGGCAAGATCTATCTGGTGGGCGGCAATACCGCTTCCAGCACGACGAACACCCTCCAGATCGGTACGCTTAGCGGTAGCCCGCCCACTGTCACCTGGGCGGCCGGCGCGGTCGCGCCTGTTGCCGTGGGCTTCCCGGAGGTGACGTATATGAACGTCGGCGGCGTCGACTACATTTACCTTGCCGGCGGCACAACTACGACTGCGGCGCAGAACGCGGTATATCGCTACAATATTGCTACTAACACCTGGTCTGCGAACCTCGGCAATATGCCGGCGACCGTCTGGAGCGCCGCGAACGGAGTTGTAAATGGCTATTGGGTGCTGGCTGGCGGCTATGTCAACAACAACCCGTCCACCGCCACTTACAGTTATAATCCGACCGCCAACACCTGGACTCTTAATGCCAGCTCGATGGTGCAACCACGTGGCCGCGGCGCGGGCGCCGCGATCGGGGGAACTGCACTCTACTCCCTCGGTGGGCGCAACGACGCGACCTTCAACGGCACCAATGATAACCAGCGGTATGTGTCGTCACTCTGCCCGGTGACGATCACCAAGACGGCCGACGCCGCGAGCGTGAGTGCCGGCGCACAGATCGGCTTCACCGTAACGTTGAACAATCCCACGGCGACCACCGCGACGTCGCTCAGTGTGGTCGATGCCTTGCCGGCGGGAACGGATGTCAACTGGACGATCGACGCCGGCAACACGAGCGCCGGTTGGTCGGTCAGCGGCTCGCCGCCGAGCCAGAGCCTGGTTTACAGTCCCACCACGCTGGCCGGTGCTACCACCGTCAAGGCCCACGTGATCAGCACCACGACGACCAATAGCTGCGGCACTTACAACAATACGGTCAGCTTCACGACCGGCAACCTTGGGTCGGGTAACGCCTCGGACTCCGAGACGGTCACCTGCCCGACGCCGACACCGACGCCGACACCTACTCCTACTCCTACTCCTACTCCTACGCCGACGCCAACACCCACACCGACGCCCACACCGACTCCGACACCTACTCCTACGCCCACACCGACACCTACACCTACACCGGCGAGTCTCTCGATCACCAAGACGGCTGACGCGGCCAGTGTCAATGCGGGTTCGCAGATCGGCTTCACTGTGACGCTAAGTAACAGCGACCCCGGCACGGCAACGGGGTTGAGCGTGACTGACAACCTGCCGGCCGGGACCGACGTCAACTGGACGATCGACGTTGGGGGCACAAGCCCGGGCTGGTCAGTCAGTGGCACGCCGCCGACGCAGAGCCTCGTTTACACGCCCACCATGCTGGGCGGTAACACGAGCACCACCGCGCACGTGGTCAGCACCACGACCGGCAATAGCTGCGGCGCTTACAGCAACACGGCCAGCTTCACGAGCGACAACGGCGGTTCGGGTAATGCCTCGGACTCCGAGACGGTCAATTGTGCGAGTGTCTCGATCACCAAGACGGCTGATGCGGCCAGTGTCAGCTCCGGTTCGCAGATCGGCTTCACGGTGACGCTGAATAACACTGGCGCTGGCACGGCGACAGGGTTGAGCGTAACCGATAACCTGCCAGCCGGGACCGACGTCAACTGGACGATCGACGTCGGGGGCACGAGCGCAGGCTGGTCGATCAGCGGCACGCCGCCGACGCAGAGTCTCGTTTACACTCCCACCACGCTGGCTGGTAGCACGAACACGACCGCGCACGTGGTCAGCACCACGACGACCAACAGCTGCGGCACTTACAACAACACCGCCAGCTTCACCACCGGCAACGATGGCTCGGGTAATGCCTCGGCTTCCGAGACGGTCGTCTGCCCGGTCCAGTTGACGAGCATGGTCTCGGAGATGGTTCATGGCGGGGCCGGCACGTTTGATATCGATCTGACGGGTGGCAGCGGCGTTGAATGCAGAAACGGCGCGGGCGGCAACTACACGCTGATCCTGACCTTCTCCAACAACCTGACGAGCGTTGGTGGTGCCAGCGTGGGTTGCGGCTCTGTCAGCAGCAGCGCGATCGGCCCGAACGCGAATCAATACACGGTCAATCTCAGCGGCCAGGGTGTGTGCAACGCCCAATACAACACTATTACGCTGACCAACGTGAATGATTCCATGGGTAACCACAGCAACACGGTTCTCAGCCCGCAATGGGGTCTGCTGATCGGCGACACGACTGGCGACGGCTCGGTCAATGCCGGCGACATCGGCCAGACCAAATCCGAGTCGGGCAATCCGGTCACCGGCTCCAACTTCCGGGAGGACGTGACGGTCGACGGCAGCATCAACGCCGGCGATATCGGGCTCGTGAAATCAAAGTCAGGCACCGGCCTGTAAAGCTCGCAGTCTGAGTCCGAAATACCCGTTAGGCCTCGCCTAACGGGTATTTCTTTTTAATCCAGGCCAGCGCCTCGGCCCGGTCGCGCAACTCGCCTTCCAACTGCTGGGTCTCGACCGCCTCGAGGAAAAATTGTCGAATCCATTTGCGCGCCAAACTCTCCCGCTGCCGTCCCATTTTACGAAAAAGGCACCCGGCTTTCTCGAAACGAAACATTACATTTTTATCATGTCTGGCAATCTCGGCAACCTCATGCGAGCGAGTGAATTATTACTTAAGCGGTAAAATGTCCGCCTCCATTTATCGTTCCCACAGAGGGAAAACACGCGGGTGAAAACGACCCGATTCGCCGGCGCTGCAACCCGCCATCGAGGTGACCTCCTGACGGAAAGGTTTCCGGAAATCAAAAAAACTTCGGGCAAAGAAAAAATGTTATTGACCGCCGGACGGCGAACCAAGTAGAAGCCCCGTTCAATCTGTTAGCTAAACAAGAAAGAAATATATGAAAGAAACCCCTAAGAAAGTCGGAAGCGCCGCCGCGCTGATTAGGATTACACTCTCTGTCGCATTGCTCTCTGCGGCCGCCATCTTGCTGGCCTCCAGTTTCGCCACGCGCGGAGCCGACCGCCCGGACCAGCAGCCCGCCCAACAATCAAAACCGCAGGCCTTGCCCGGCTCACAACATCCTGACGTCGTGACCGTGATCGGTCCGGTCTTGCAAAATAAGGATTTGCGCAACCTTCCCTACATTCCCGCCAACCACGAAACCGAGGAGCGCCGTCTCACCCGGTATCCATTCCCTTTGAAAAAGCGTCAGACCAACCAACCATCGAACCTGGTCAACCAGATCGTCACGCATGCGATTTCCCCCAACATGCCGGCCACATTACTGTCGTTCGACGGGATCGACTCCAACCTTAGTGGCTGCGGCTGTTTGCCGCCTGACTCCGATGGCGACATAGGAGCGAATAACTACATCAACTCGGCTAATAGTTCGATCCAGATCTATGATAAGGTTGGCAACGTACTGGCCGGCCCGATCACCTATAATTCTTTCTTCTCCGCAATTGGCACTGGCAACCCGTGCGGCAACAACAACAACGACGGCGACGGTCTCGCGTTTTACGATCACATCGCCAACCGCTGGGTGATCACCGATTTTGCGTTCCCGGCTGCTGGCACGACCAACTGGCAGTGCATCGGCGTCTCCCAGACCAGCGACCCCGTCGCCGGCGGCTGGTACCTCTACACTGTCCAGGTTGACGCCTCAAATCCCACCTTTATCGGTGACTACCCAAAATTCGCCGTCTGGCCCGATGCCTATTACCTTTCGGTCAATTTGTTCAACCAGACAGACTCGTCCTTCCAGGGCGTGCGGCAGTTCGCGTTCGACCGCAACAGCATGATCGGCGGCGGGAGCACAAACGCGATCGCTTTTTCGATTTTGCCGGCTAATCTCGGCGATCAATACAGCTTGTTGCCGGCGACCTTCCGCACCGGCGCGCCGCCAGTCGGCCAACCCGAGTGGTTCATGAGTGTCAACAGCTCCTCGGTTGCCGGCACGGTTGAAACTCAAGTCTTCGTTCGTCGTTTTCACGTCGACTTCGTGACTCCCGCCAATTCCACCTACGGCATAGGCGCCACCCACACGCCGGACGGCATCATCACGGTGAACGGCTTTATTGATGGGTTCACCGCTACCACGAGCAACATCGTGCCTAACGGGACCGCCACGACCACGCAATATCTCGACACGCTGGGTGACAAGTTGATGTACCCGCTCGCTTACCAAAATATCAACGGCAAGGAATACATTTACGCTGACCAGACCGTTGCTCCCTTCAACAACGGCACGACCAATACTGGGCCGACTGACGTCAGGTGGTATCAATTCGACATGACTGGGAACACCATTCCCGCCACGCCCGCCCAGCAACAAGACTTCACCAATGGCAACGACGGTCTTTACCGCTGGATGCCCAGCATCAACGTCGATGGCTCGGGCAACATGGCGATTGGCTATTCGGTTTCCAGCACGACCCTCAACCCCGGCATCCGTTATGCCGGACGTCTCTCGACCGATCCATTGAACAACCTGTATCAGGGCGAAGCAGTCATGACTCCCGGCACCGGACACCAGACCAGCACCAGCGGGCGCTGGGGAGACTATAGCGCGCTCTTTGTCGATCCGACCGATAACTGCACCTTCTATCACACCAACGAGTATTATTCCGTGACGGGCAGCGCCAGTTGGAGAACCCGCGCCGGCACTTTCAAATACGGGACTTGCACCGGCGCGCCGCCCCCAACCCCAACGCCCACCATAACGCCGACGCCGACGCCCACTCCAACTCCTACGCCGACTCCCACTCCCACGCCGACGGCGACTCCAACTCCTACGGCAACACCGTCGCCCACTCCGCCAATTTCGGCCGGTCCAGTAACGATCACGGCGACCGCCGGCACGACTGGCCCAACTGATTACCCGACCGTCCAGGCCGCCTTTGCCGCGATCGACATCGGCACACACCAGGGCGCGATCAACGTCTTTGTTCTTGGAGATACGACCGAAACCGCGACCGCACTCTTAACCGCGAGCGGGGTCGGCGGAGCCAGCTATACTTCGGTCCTGATGCTGCCCGTCGGGACGAGAAATATCTCGGGCAACCTGGCCCTTCCGTTGATCGACCTAAGTGGCGCAAAGAATGTGCGAATTGATGGCTATGGCTCGATGACTATCTCGAACACCAGCACGAGCGCCACGGCCACCACCAGCACCATTCGCCTGATCAACGGTGCGCAGAACGATACGATCGCAAACTGCAGCATCCTCGGTTCGTCCACCGTCCCACTAGGGACTGCGGGCGGGAATATCCTCGTCAGCACGACCACCGGCTTGACGGCCGGTTCGGGCAACAATAACAACACCGTATTCGGGAATAACATCGGTCCTGCTGGGGCGAACCTGCCGACCAAGAGCATTTCCGCGCTAGGCACCGCCGGTAATAACACCGTCAACACGGGTGATCTCATATCCTACAACAACATCTTCGACTTCTTTAACGCGACACTCGCCACCACGGGTATCGACATTCGCGCCGGTAACCAAAGTTGGACCATCTCCAATAACCAGATCTACCAGACTGCCACGCGAACCTTCACTGGCGCTGCCGGAGTGCGTTACTCCGGCATCACGTTTAGCGGGACCACCGGTGCGACTGGTAACTTCATCACCATTTCTGGAAATATCATCGGTTTTGGCGCGGCGAACGGGACCGGAACCACGACGATTACTGGCACCGGGACCGGCACCGGGAATGAAGTCAGAGGGATCGACATCCAAGGCGCCAGCAGCGGGAAGGCCACCAGCGTGCAAGGCAATGTCATTTCCGGGATCAATCAGACATCGTCCCGCGCTTCGACGACTACCGGTCTGGGTGCCTTTGCGGGTATCTCGATTAGCACGAGTACCGGCGCCTCCGCCACCGGTGTCTTTGATGTTGGCAGCGTTACCGGTAATACCATCGGCAGTCTGGATGGCTCATCGACCATCGTGATTAATGCGACCTCAATCACCGCGAGCACCGCGCCTGTAATTGCCATCCTCGACTTCAGTGCAAGTTCCAACAACGTTTCCAATAACAACATTGGCGCGATCACCATTCAGGGCTCGGGAACAGTGACGGGATTCAGGGGAATGTTCAACGGCGCGACTGCGGCGAGCACCCATACGATCAATAACAACACGATCGGTGGAGCAACGTCCGCCGGCGCGATCACCGACACCCAGCTCGGCAGCTATGCGGTCTACGGAATTCAAACTTCCACCGCGGCTTTCTCCATCAATGGCAATACCATTCGCAACCTGAATGGCAGCGCCAATGTCTTGGGCTTCGTTGTCGCCGGAGGCATCTCGTTCAACAGCACGAGCACTACGGCCGTCAGCAACATTTCGCGAAACACGATCTACAATCTGTTCGACAACGCCGGCACGGCCAGTGACTCGATCTATGCCATCGATATCACCATGCCGACGAACACCGCGGTGACGGCGAACCTCGTGGAGCGAAACTTCATCCACTCGTTGAATATAACTTCGACCGACACCACCTGTCAGCTCTGGGGTATCGTCCTGCGCGGACCCGCTTCGGGCACCGCCACGACCACCCTGCAAAATAACATGATCCAGCTCGGGCTGGATTCCCTGGGCAATTCGATCACGACTGGCTACTCCCTCATCGGCATTCGGGATATTGCCCCGACCGCGACCGGGATCACCAACACCAGTTACTATTTCAACAGCGTTTACATCGGCGGCAGCGGGGTTGTCTCTGTTGCGTCCAATACCTACGCCTTCGATAGCACCGTGGTGACCAATACGCGCAATTACAAAGATAATATCTTCTTTAATGCGCGCAGCAACGCTTCCGGCGCTGCCTTCAACTACGCCATCACCGTCGGCGGAACGACAGTCAACCCAACCGGTCTGACCAGTAACTACAATGACCTCTATGCCACCGGCACGGGTGGATTTGTCGGTATCTTCAACGCCGTTCAACAGTTAACCCTCGCCAACTGGCAAACCGCCACCGGTCAGGATGCGAACAGCCTCTCGGTTGATCCGCTCTTCGTGAATCCAAACGGAAGTGCCACGACCGCGGATCTGCATATCCAGAACGGGAGTCCGGTGATTGGCTTCGCCACTCCCATCACCTCCACGATGGCCAGTCCGCTTACCGGCATTACGAACGACTTCGACAATGACGGGCGCAACCCGGTCACTCCCGATGTCGGCGCCGATGAAAAGAATCCGTTCGCTCTCAACCTGAGCATCACCAAGACGGCCGACGCCCCGAGCGTGAGCGCTGGTGCACAGATCGGCTTTACCGTCACGTTGAACAATCCGACCGCCACGGCGGCGACCTCGCTCAACGTGATCGATGGCCTGCCTGCGGGAACGGATGTCAACTGGGCGATCGATCCGGGCCCCACCAGCCCCGGCTGGTCGGTCAGCGGCACGCCGCCGAACCAGAGTCTCGTTTACTCTCCGTCGACGCTGGCCGGTAATACCACCACCACGGCGCACGTGATCAGCACCACGACGACCAACAGTTGCGGCACTTATAGCAATACGGCCAGCTTCACCACCGGCAACGATGGCTTCGGGTCCGCTTCGGCCTCCGAGACGGTCATCTGCCCGACTCCGACGCCAACGCCTACTCCCACGCCGACACCAACGCCTACTCCCACTCCTACTCCCACCCCAACACCGACACCTACACCCACACCTACGCCGAGTGTCGCGATCACCAAGACGGCTGATGCGGTCAGTGTCAACGCCGGTTCTCAGATCGGCTTCACGGTGACGCTGAATAACACTGGCGCCGGCGCGGCGACGGGGTTGAGCGTGACCGATAACCTGCCGGCCGGGACCGACGTCAACTGGACGATCGATGTCGGGGGCACGAGCGCAGGCTGGTCGGTCAGCGGCACACCGCCGACGCAGAGTCTCGTTTACACTCCCACCACGCTGGGCGGTAACACGAGCACCATCGCCCACGTGGTGAGCACCACGACCGGCAACAGTTGCGGCGGTTACAGCAACACCGCCAGCTTCACGAGCAGCAACGCCGGCTCTGGTTCCGCCTCGGATTCCGAGACGGTCAATTGCGCGAGTGTCTCGATCACCAAGACGGCTGATGCGGCCAGCGTCAGCTCCGGTTCGCAGATCGGCTTCACGGTGACGCTGAATAACACTGGCGTTGGCACGGCGACTGGGTTGAGCGTAACCGATAACTTGCCAGCCGGGACCGACGTCAACTGGACGATCGATGTCGGGGGCACGAGCGCAGGCTGGTCGGTCAGCGGCACACCGCCGACGCAGAGTCTCGTTTACACTCCCACCACGCTGGCTGGGAGCACGAACACGACCGCGCACGTGGTCAGCACCACGACGACCAACAGCTGCGGTGCCTATAACAACACCGCCAGCTTCACGACCGGCAACGACGGTTCGGGGAATGCCTCGGCTTCCGAGACGGTCGTCTGCCCGGTCCAGTTGACGAGCATGGTCTCGGAGATGGTTCATGGCGGGGCCGGCACGTTTGATATCGACCTGACGAGCGGCACCGGCGTCGAATGCAGAAACGGTGCGGGCGGCAACTACACGCTGATCCTCACCTTCTCAAACAACCTGACGAGCGTGGGTAGCGCCAGCGTGGGTTGCGGCACGGTCGGCAGCAGCGCGATCGGCCCGAACGCGAATCAATACACGGTCAATCTCAGCGGCCAGGGTGTGTGCAACGCCCAATACAACACTATTACGCTGACCAACGTGAATGATTCCATGGGCAACCACAGCAACACGGTTACCAGCCCGCAATGGGGTCTGCTCATCGGCGACACCACTGGCGATGCCTCGGTCAATGCCAGCGACATCGGCCAGACCAAATCCGAATCGGGCAATCCGGTCACCGGCGCCAACTTCCGGGAGGACGTGACGGTCGACGGCAGCATCAACGCCAGCGACATCGGGCTCGTGAAATCAAAATCCGGCACCGGCCTGTAAGGCTCGCAGTCTGAGTCCGAAATACCCGTTAGGCCTCGCCTAACGGGTATTTCTTTTTAATCCAGGCCAGCGCCTCGGCCCGGTCGCGCAACTCGCCTTCCAACTGCTGGGTCTCGACCGCCTCGAGGATCTCGCCAAAGCGCGGCCCGGCTTTCATCCCGAGCGCGAGCAGATCGTCGCCCCGCACCAGCGGCGGGGGAATGATCGGCTCGTTCGCAAACTCTTCCTGTTTCCGGGTGAGGAATTCGTAATTGTCGAGCATCCCGTGGCTGCTCGTGCAATCGACCCGGTGCAGTTCGAGCTCGTCAACAAAGGTCGGCCGCGCCATGAAGCGTTTCAGTTTCGCCACCCGCATCCTGGGCACGTCCTTGAAGACCATGTGCTGCCTGACGGCTTCGACCGTGGCGTCGATCTCCGCGCGCGAAAAGCGGAGCCGTTGCATCAGGGCCTCGGTCATCTCGGCGCCGACGCGATCGTGGCCGTTGAAGCGGATGCGGCCGGCTTCGTCGACCGAGCTGGTGGAAGGTTTGCCGATGTCGTGGAAGAGGACGCTGAGCACGAGCGGGAGCGAGACGTCGTTAGGCAAGAGTCCCAGCATCAGGCGCGTGTGCCGGAAAACGTCGCCCTCGGGGTGAAATTGCGGCGGCTGGGCGCAGCCCTTCAGCGCTGCGAGCTCGGGCAGGACCTGTTGCATGAGACCACTGGCATCGAGCAGGTCCCAGCCGCGGACGCGCTGCGGCGAAAGGAAAATGCGCACCAGCTCTTCGCGGATCCGCTCGGCACTGATCTGGCCGATCGTCGCGGCCGCCCGCACGACTGCCACCCAGGTGGCCGGCTCGATTTCAAACTCGAGCACCGTGGCAAAGCGGATCGCGCGCAACAGGCGCAAGCGGTCCTCGGCGAAGCGTTGCGCGGGGTCCCCAATCGCGCGGACGACCTTCGCCGCCAGGTCCTCGCGCCCGCCGACGAAATCGATCACCGATTCGTTAGGCGGGTCGAAGAAGAGGCCGTTGATCGTGAAATCGCGGCGGCGCGCGTCCTCCTCGGCCGAGGAAAAATGCACTTCGGCCGGGTGCCGTCCGTCGAGATAGGCGCCATCCGAGCGAAAGGTCGCGACTTCAAACTGGAAGTCGTTTTCCAGCACGACAATCACCCCGAAATGGGCGCCGACGGCGTAGGTGCGGCCAAAGATTTTCTGCACCTCTTCGGGCCGCGCGTCGGTCGCGATATCGATGTCTTTCGGCGTCATTCCGCGGAGGAGATCGCGCACGCAGCCGCCGGCGAAATAGGCGACATGGCCGGCCGAACGGAGGCGATCGGCCATGCCCCGCGCCGTGGATTCCATGGGCGATAGATGGTGGGCGCTCACAACGGTGCGCGGTTTGCGCGTCCCACTTTCGCGCCGCGCAGGAGCACTGTCGAGAACGCTTCCGGCAGGATGGGGCCCCAATTTGAAATCGGGCAGAGCGGCCTTGGGAATGGAAAAGCGATTGGAGCCGCTGATGAAGCTAACATCCTGGGCTGCTTCTTGTGGGGAGCTTCGTCTGATGGAACCGTTCTTGACCAGGTCGCGCCATCCGAAATTCCCGGTTCAAAGCAAGGTTCGCGTGAGCATTGCATCAGGGTTGCAGCGTGCGATTAGGCCGGCGTTCTCTTATGTCGCAATCAAAATCTCTGCTGACGAAACTCCTCGTCCTCATGACCGCGCTTTGGTAGTTGTTCGCGACACGCCCATGGCGACTGAACCGGTATCCAACCTGAAATTCGAGATTGGGCACGTCTTGTTTATCGACATCGTTGGCTATTCGAAACTGCTCATCAACCAACAGAGCGAATTGTTGCGCGAACTGAATGAAATCGTCAGCGGCACAAAGCATTTCCGCGAGGGCGAAGCCGAAGAGAAACTGATCCGCTTGCCGACGGGCGACGGCATGGCCTTGGTTTTCCGGAACGACCCAGAGGCACCCGCGCATTGCGCGTTGGAGATCAGCCAGGCGCTAAAAAACCGTCCCAATATTCAGCTTCGAATGGGGGTTCATAGCGGACCCGTCAATGAGGTGGTCGATGTCAACCAGCGGGCGAACGTTGCCGGCGCCGGCATCAACATGGCGCAGCGCGTGATGGATTGCGGGGATGCGGGACACATCTTGTTGTCCAAACATGTCGCCGATGATCTGGAGCAATACGAACACTGGCAGCCGCACCTGCACGATCTGGGCGAATGCGAAGTGAAACACGGTGTCCGCGTCTCGGTCGTCAATCTCTACACCGAGGAACTCGGGAACCCGGAAGTGCCAGAAAAATTTAAGCAGCGAAACGACAAGGAGAAATTGGCTACTGCAATGTCTGGATCGGACGCGAAGCCGGGCAGAGCGCTTTGGCCGCTGATTGCCACCGTGATTGTGATTGCCGGGGCGCTCGCGGTTGGGATTCCGTTTTTTTTACACCGTTCAGCGCCCAAATCAGCGAACGCCTTCGCGCCCGCGTCGCCTTCGATAAGTGCAATCCCAGAAAAAAGCATCGCGGTCCTGCCCTTTGAAAATCTAAGCGACGAGAAACAGAACGCCTATTTCGCCGATGGCGTGCAGGACGAAATTCTGACCGATCTCGCAAGAATCGCGGACTTGAAAGTAATCAGCCGCACTTCGGTAATGCATTACAGAAGCGGGATCGCACGCAATCTGCGCGAGATCGGGGAGCAACTCGGGGTGGCGCACGTGCTGGAAGGAAGCGTTCAGCGCGCGGGCAATCGCGTGCGCGTCAACGCGCAGTTGATTGATGCGCGGAGCGATGCGCATCTATGGGCGCAGACTTACGATCGCGATCTCGCGGACGTATTCGCCATTCAGAGCGAGATCGCAAAGACGATCGCCGACCAGTTACAGGCGAAACTTTCTCCGAGCGAAAAAAGCGCCATCGAACGTCCGCCGACGAACGACATCACTGCCTTCGATCTCTACACGCGCGCCAAAAATCTTCTTCTGACGGCGGACGAGGGCGGTGCGGGGAAAGCGGATTCCCTGCAGGCCATCGATCTGCTGAACCAGGCTGTCGCGCGCGATCCATCGTTTTTCCAGGCCTATTGCCGGTTAGCGGAAGCGCATGATGGGCTTTATAGCGCTGGTTACGACCATACATCCGCGCGCCTGGCCTTAGCAGAAGCGGCCATTGAAGTCGCGTCTCGTCTGCGCCCGAATGCGGGGGAAACACACCTGGCGCGCGCGCGAAATATTTATCAGGGATATCGCGATTATAATGGCGCTCTGGCTGAATTGGAACTTGCGCGCCAGACTCTGCCGAATGATTCGCGCGTATTCGAGCTGACGGGTTACATTCAGAGGCGCCAGCAGGGACGCTACGAAGAGGCTACGCGAACCCTCGAGCGCGCCATTGATCTCGATCCGCGCAACGTTGTAGTGCTGCAGCAGATTGCCGCGTATAATTATCGCCGTTTGCGGCGTTATACTGACGCAAAATCGGCGTGGGATCGCCTGTTGGCCATCACACCGGATGATGTCAGTGCCAAGGCACAGCGCGCGATGGTGGACTTGGAATGGAGGGGCGACACCCGACCCTTGCATCAAATGATCGATGCGATTCGGGCCACGAATCCTGCTGCGGTCCAGAGAATCGCCGAAGGTTGGATTATTTGCGCACTGGCCGAACGGGACGCCGCTTCTGCGAACAATGCCTTGATCGCATCCGGCGAAAATCCAATCGCCTTAAGTAACGAGAATGTGTTTTTTAATCGTCCATTCGTAGAAGGCGTTATTGCTCGTATGACCAAAGACGACGCCAAAGCGCGATCTGCTTTCACTGCTGCCCGCGCGGAGCAGGAAAAAATCGTCCAAGCCCAACCAAATTACGGTCCCGTGCTGTGCATCCTTGGTCTGATCGACGCTGGTCTTGGGCGGAAGGAGGAAGCGCTTCGCGAAGGCCGGCGCGCGGTCGAGCTTCTTCCCGTAGAAAAAGATGCGCCCGAGGGCGTGGACATGGTCAAATATTTGGCGATGATCGCTGCGTGGATTGGCGACAAGGATCTCGCCTGCGAGCAGCTTGGCATCGCCATCCACCCGCCGAGCAACCTCAGCTATGGCCAATTGAAACTCATGCCGTTCTGGGACCCGCTGCGCGGCGACCCGCGCTTTGAGCAAATCGTAGCGTCGCTCGCGCCGAAAGAGGGACCGAAACAGTGAAGATCGACGATTTTTTCGCCGAACTGAAGCGGCGCAACGTTTACAAGGTTCGTGGTTACGGCTCGATCCCGATGTTCGATCCGCTCCGGAATGATCCGCGCTTCCAGAAACTCGTCGCTTCGGACGCGGCGAAATGATGTCTTCCCATCGCTGCAGCTAAAAACTCTGCGTAACGCCACACCTTAGCGGCGTTTCACCACGTTGACGTATTCGTGCAGAATTACGCAATTCGAGTGTCCGAAATTGTCCGAAACATTTCGAATCCCCTAGATCGCAACGGAAATGCGGACCAGACCGTAAGCCCTAGAGCCGGGAACTCCCTCGTGCAGTGTATCAAGGTTTCAGCACCGCAATTACATCTCTGCTGACGAAACTCCTCGCAGTCATGACCGCGGTTTGGTAGGTCTTCGCGACACGCCCATGGCAGCTGAACCGGTATCCAACCTGAAATTCGAGATTGGGCACGTCCTGTTCATCGATCTTGTCGGTTATTCCAAGCTGTTGATCGAAGAGCAGAAGGAGCGGCTGGGCCAACTCACCGACATCGTGCTGGCGACGTCGCAGGTCGCCAAGGCGGCAAACGAGGAACTCGTTAGGCTACCAACGGGGGATGGGATGGCGCTGGTCTTTCGCAATAGTTCGGAGGAACCGGCGCAATGCGCGCTCGAGATTACGCAAGCGCTCAAGGCCCACCCGAAGATACAGCTTCGAATGGGAGTGCACAGCGGCCCAGTCAGCGGCGTGATCGATGTGAATGGTCATGCCAACCTTGCCGGGGCCGGTCTTAATATGGCGCAACGCGTGATGGACTGCGGCGACGCCGGACACGTTCTTCTCTCCAAACGCGTGGCCGACGATTTAGGAGAATACGAACATTGGCGGCCGCTCCTGCATGATCTCGGCGAATGCGAAGTGAAGCATGGAATGCGGATGTCCATCGTGAATCTTCACGCCGATGAAGTAGGCAATCCGCAACTGCCGAAAAAGTTCCAAGCCCTGAAGAAGCAAAGAGCGCGAATGCGCTGGGCAATTGCGACGGCAGCATTGCTCGCCCTCGCCGGCGCGCTGGTTTTTATTTCAAAGAAATCGGCCCAATCGATCTCAACCGTTCCCGAAAAAAGCATCGCCGTCCTTCCGTTCGAGAATCTCAGCGACGACAAAGCCAATGCATACTTCGCCGACGGCATTCAGGATGAAATTCTTACCCGCCTATCCAAGATCGCCGATCTGAAGGTGATCTCGCGGACATCGACTGAGCACTACAAAAGCGCGCCGGAAAACCTGCCCGAGATCGCCCGACAACTTGGTGTCGCCCACATCCTGGAAGGAAGCGTGCAGAAGAACGGCGCAGCCGTGCGAGTAAACGTGCAGTTGATCAAGGCCGCCAATGACTCCCATCTTTGGGCCGATACCTTCGATCGCAAACTGACCGACATTTTTTCGGTGGAGAGCGAGGTGGCCAAAGCTATCGCCGATCAGTTGCGAGCGAAACTTACCGACCAGGAAGAGCAAGTCATCGCTGCCAAACCGACCGACAATACCGAGGCGTACGATGCTTACCTGCGCGGGCTGGCTTATACACTGAAATCGACAGTCACACCCGGCATTGCCCTCGCTGGGCAGAAATATCTCAAAGACGCGGTGCGGTTGGACCCGAACTTCGCCGTTGGTTGGGCGCTGCTGTCACACGCGGATGCGGAGGGCTACCTCACACAGAATCTCCAACCTACGGTTGCCCTCCGTGAAGAGGCGCGGCAGGCAGCCGAAACCGCGCTTGGTCTTGAGCCCACCCTCGGCGAAGCGATATTGGCCAAGGGCTATTATCATTACGCTTGCCTAAAGGACTACGACAACGCGGTGCGTTACTATGAGCAAGCACGTCAGTTCCTTCCCAATAGCAGCCAGATTCCTGAATCGCTGGCCTTTGTCGCGCGGCGGCGTGGGCAGTGGGGGCGCAGCGAGTCTTATTTCAACGAAGCCGAGCGGCTCGACCCGCGCAACGTTAGCCTGCTCGCCGACCAGGCCTTTACCTATATCCCGCTTCGTCGCTTCCCCGAGGCGCTGCGAAAGTTTGATCAGGTGCTCAATATCACACCGGACGACGTCGATATCATCGCGAAAAAGGCGGGTATTGCACAGGCCGAGGGCGATCTGCCGCGTGCTGCTACGCTCCTCGGTCCGCTGCGGCCGGCTCCCGACGACACCTTGGTCTTGGAAGTGCAGGTCTATCAGGCCATCCTGGAGCGCCGGCCTGCCCCGGTCATCGCTCGGTTAAAGGAGATACTTGCCAAGCCTGATCCGGCATTGGGTTATAACAATGGCGAACTGCGTTTTTGGTTAGGCTGGGCCCAGGAAGTCGTCGGCGACCATGCCTCCGCCCAGGAGAGTTGGCGCCAGGCGCGCAACGAACTGGAGCCTTTCCTCAAAGAACAGCCGGAAAACGATCAGCTGATTTGTGACCTCGCGCTGACCGTTATGTTTCTCGGTGACAAAGCCGCTGCGTTGGCTCTGGCCGAACGCGCCATGGCCTTGGTTCCGATCGAGAAAGACGCGATGGACGGCCCCAATCAGATCGAGCTCCTCGCTCGAGTGGCGGCGCAAATGGGAGAACCCGACCGCGCCATGGGCGCTTTACAGAAACTACTTCCGATACCGGCCAGTGGCGCACTGAACGGCATGCCGCTCACTCCTGCGCTGCTCCGGCTCGATCCAATGTTCGATCCGCTGCGAAGCAATCCGGGTTTCCAAAAACTCGTCGCTTCGGACGCGGCGAAATGATGTCTTCCCATCGCCGCCGCAGTTAAGAGGAGATCGAGCTGGAGATGTGGCAGTGTTGTCGATTACCGGGTGCCTCAACCGGGACTCGAACCCGATTTGAACACTTCGCGAGCTTGCACGATTTCGACGCAACTCTGCGTAACGCCGCACCTGAGAGCGGAAATCGGCATTTCATCACTTTGTCGTATTCGCGCAGAATTACGCTGTTCGAGTGTCCGAAATTGTCCGAACACTTTTCGGCCTTGGTGGGACCAGACCACGTCAAGCCTAATGCGGGATCCTCGCCGGAATCGGCTTTAGAGGTGGCCGTAAGGCGAGAAGAACGCTGTTCCTGCCACATCGGATAATGTGTTCCAGGTGGACAAAGGAACCTTCGGCAAGCTGTCAATGGTCTGTGCGCCGTAAGGCTGCGAGAACATATCCTGGCCGGTGTTGTAAAGCAGGGAACCCTGTTTCATATAAGAGGTCCACGCGTTCACGGGGACAGTCGCACCGGTTGCCTTGTTGTTCTCGATTGCGTATTGATCAACCGCAGAGTCGATCAAGCGAAGATCGTTCAGGACGCGGCTCGCCTGGGCGCGCTTGCGGGCCCGGAGAAACCCCGGAACGGCGATGGCGGCCAACAAGGCGATGATCGCGACCACGATCATGATTTCCACAAGGGTAAAGCCCCCGCGGTTTTTATTGAGTTTTCGTAACATGTTGTTGAGCTTCTTGCCTGCGGCAACGATTGCACGCGCTTTTGCGCGCCTCTGAGCAGGATAATCCAGCAGCATCGATGCCCACGGGCTAATTTCCGTCAATTTCTTCGATGTCGAATGGCTAAAGCCCCTGATGAACCCCTGCCGAGTTCTTCACGCATTCTGGTCGCTTTGATTTGGCACTTGTGCGTGGCTGGCCGGGCATCGCTTTCGAGCTGCTTCCGCCCGAGAGTTTTTTCGGCCTCGCGTAGACCGCAATGGAATTACCGACGTAGACAATCGGCGATGATAAGGCCGGAACAGGGAGTCATTCGGCAAACCGGTTCAGCGGTATGCGGCGTGCTCAATTGTATAGGCACCGCCTTTTAATCATGGGAATTACGCTGAAAATCCTGTCTGTCGAATGACGAGCCTTCCATCGCTCAGTCGATGCGCTTTATCTTTGAACGGCCTCTCTACGAACTTTCAAGTGCGCTGGATGGGGAGACTGCCTTGGCCCAAGTGGCTGGCGAGGCGGATCCCTTCGACGTGGTGATCACCGACAACAACATGCCGGGGGTCTCGGGCGTGGAGTTCATTCGCGAGCTGCGCGAGCGCAGCTTCGCGGGCAAGATCATGGTATTGTCGGCGCACCTTTCGAGCGATGCGCGCGCCGCCTATGCGGAGATGGATGTTGATGCCATGATCGAAAAACCTTTCTGCGTCCATGCGCTTCGCAAGCCGCTGGATAAGCTCGCAGGCTAGCCGCGGACTGAAGCTCTCGCAGATGTCCCGGGCATCGGATTTTCTAATCTAGTGTTTCACCCTCGCGGGCAGTCGCTGCTCTCGACAGTGCCCGAACGGCAGCGACCATTTGCGACTCTGCGCGGCCATCATCCCGTCAACAGAGGCGAATCGGCCTCGCGTAAGACCGGCGCGGGAGTGCCGGAAACGTTTGCCCAACGGGGGTGATTTTGGCCGTTGACAACGGACCGGGCGCGTCAGTACGATGCGCCATCGATAGATCTGGATCTGGCAAGGAAGCTTAAGCTTGGGAGTTTCCTCCCTCTTTCAGACCTGCAATCGCAGGTAAAATCCCAGGCAAAAAGGAAACAATCCCATGTATTGGCCAAATAAGATCATCACAACTATCAGTCTCATCGGCGCATTCGCCTTTGTTACCCTCTCACCCCCGGCCCGAGCGGTGATCCCAGCACCGGACGGAGGCTATCCCAACCAAAACACCGCCGAGGGTGAAGATGCGGTCTTGAGCCGCAACACCCCGGCGAGCGGGACCTGGACTGCGACCGGCAGCATGGG
>PNAA01000009.1:146759-148682 GCA_003169975.1 Spartobacteria bacterium
CTGCCCAATGGCAAGGTGCTGGTGGCGGGGGGATACAATGGTCCTGCCTTGAGCAGCGCGGAGCTGTATGATCCGGCGAGTGGAACGTGGACTGCGACCGGCAGCATGGGCACCGCACGCGGCGAGCACACGGCGACGTTGCTGCCCTCAGGCAAGGTGCTGGTGGCGGGGGGATTCGATCTCAGTAATGCCTTGAGCAGCGCGGAGCTGTATGATCCGGTGACAGGAACGTGGACTGCGACCGGCAGCATGAGCACCGCACGCTACGATCACACGGCGACGTTGCTGCCCAACGGCCAGGCGCTCGTCGCAGCCGGAACTGACAGTGACTTCCGTCCTCTCCGGAGCGCGGAGCTGTATGATCCGGCGAGTGGAACGTGGACGGCGACCGGCAGCATGGTCGCCGCACGTGGCCGTCACACGGCGACGTTGCTCCCCAGTGGCAAGGTGCTCGTGGCGGGGGGATTCAATGGCTTGAGCAGCGCGGAGCTGTATGATCCGGCGAGTGGAACGTGGAGTGCGACCGGCAGTATGGGCACCGCACGCTTCGATCACACGGCGACTTTGCTGCCCTCAGGCGAGGTGCTGGTGGCGGGAGGATACAATTTCAATGATGGTTACTTGAGCAGCGCGGAGCTGTATGATCCGGCGAGTGGAACGTGGAGTGCGACCGGCGGCATGGGCACCGCACGCGCCCAGCACACGGCGACGTTGCTGCCCAATGGCAAGGTGCTGGTGGCGGGGGGATCCAATGGTGTTGCCTTGAGCAGCGCGGAGCTGTACGTAAGCGACGGGGGTGGCGAACTCACGCTGGTGAGCGCGGCCTCGAGGAAGACTCACGGCAGCAAAGGAGCATTCGACATCAGTTTGCCGCTTACCGGCGATCTTGGCATCGAGTGTCGCACCGGGCTGACGAGAAATGTGGTCGTGATGACGTTCAATAACAACGTGACCGGCGCGGACAGTGCCAGCTCCAGCTGTGGCACGATCGGTAGCGTTTCCGTGGATCCAGCTGATGCGCACAACCTGCTCGTGACCTTCAATGGCGCCGGCTGCAACGCCTCAACCGTGACGGTTACCGCCACTAACGTGCATGACGATCAGGGCAACACACTCAGTTCCGCCTCGGCGAGCATGGGCATATTGGTCGGTGACGTCACCGGCGACGGTAGGGTCACGAACGGCGACACAGCGGTAGTCCAAGCGGTCCAAGGTCAACAGACCAACGCTTCCAACTTCCGCGATGATGTGACGCTGGACGGCAAGGTCAACACTCAGGACGTGCAAACGGTGAGGTCGCACAGAGGCGAGGTCCTGCCGTAATTGAGAACTCATAATTGGGATTCATGGCCTCGCTTTCAAGCCGCACTGCAGCACGGGCAACAACAACGTCGCGCTCGGTTATCAAGCCGGCGTTAACCTGATCACCGGCGACGACAACATTTGTATCGGCAACAGGGGAGCTGCTAACAAGTCCAACCAAATCCGCATCGGCACGAAAGGGACCCAGAAGCACACATTTATCGCGGGCATTAGCGGGGCAACTGTTGCCGGAGGTGTCGGGGTAATCGTAGACACCAACGGCCAGCTCGGCACCGTCGTTTCCTCAGCCCGCTTCAAGAATTGCGCTTTTCTCCTGACTGGGATTCGCTTCGAAACGATCCGCGTTTTCAGAAAATCCTCGCTAGTCCGGAGCCAAAGGTCACCTACAATTAACGGATCCAATGTTCGATCCGCTCCGGAATGATCCGCGCTTCCAAACACTCGTCGCCTCGCCGGTGAACACCAAGCCATGAGCGACAAGCTTTCGTTCTTTACGGAGCTGAAAAGGCGCAATGTTTACAAGGTTGCCATCGCTTATGCGGTCGTAGCGTGGCTGCTCATTCAAGCAGCCTCAATTCTTTTCCCGACCTTCGAAGCGCC
>PNAA01000018.1 GCA_003169975.1 Spartobacteria bacterium
CTGCTTTGCGTGCAACACCACACGACTCGATTTCTAGCTTGACTTTACGCGGGATTCCCGGCCATCATCCGCCCATGAAATCGATTCTTTCCCCACTGCACGGGAGGAAATCTCGGGGCCAGCGCGCCGCTGCCATTTTTGTTGGCGCGGCGCTCGCCGCAATCTTCTGTGCTCCCTCTCTGCGCGCTCATGAACCGAAGTTAAAGGAGGCCTCACAGCCTGCCTTCAGCGAAGCACGAATCCCGCAAGGCGCGCCGCTTCCTCAATCCGAGGTGACGGATGGGTCGTGGGAAACTCTGTCCTATCTGATGCCGATTAACCCGATTCACGTCACACTGACGCACGACGGTCAGATTCTGGTCGTGGCCGGTTCGGAAAATTATCCGCCCGAGCATCAGGTGGGCGAGTATTACGCCGCGGTCTGGAATACTCAGACGGGTACGATTGCGGTGCAGCCTCTGCTTTGGGATCTGTTCTGCAACGGCATGCTCGACCTGGGGGATGGACGTCCCATCATCGTCGGCGGGAGCTCGGCGGTTGCTCCTCCCTATGGAGATTATCGGGCGAGCGTCTTTGACCCGGCGACGCAAAAGTTCAACGAGGTTGAAAGTATGGCCGATGGCCGTTGGTACGCGACGGTGACTAACCTTGGCGACGGCACTTTCATGGCCTTCTCCGGTCTGGCATCAAAGAGTGGAACAGCGCCGATTCCCGATAATGACGGAGGCGGAAACGTCGTCAATAAGACGGTGGAGTTTTATAAGATCGGCACAGGCTGGAGCACGCCTTATACCGCTCCCTGGACCCCGCCGCTCTACCCGCGCATGCATTTGTTGCCCAACGGAAACGTCTTTTGCTCGGGAGAACAGAGAGTCTCCACCATGTTTACGCCTTCCACCCAAACCTGGACCCTCAATTACGCCACCACCATTTATGCGAGGACTCGAAAAGGCGGATCGTCAGTCCTGCTGCCATTAAGTCCCGCGACCGGTTACATTCCCAAGGTCATGATCATGGGCGGCGACACGCCCAATGCGACCGCGACTGCCGAGATCATCGATCTGTCTGCGGTCACTCCCGCATGGCGCTCGGTGGCTCCCATGTCCCTGCCGCGGACCCGAATGAACGCGGTCATTCTGCCCACCGGCAAGATCCTCGCTCTGGGCGGATCGGCTAAGGACGAGGATGGCACAACGGCCAGCCTGCCGGCGGACCTGTTCGATCCAACGACGGAGACCTGGACTTCTGCGGGGGTGGCGACTTATCCTCGGCTTTATCACTCTTGCGCGTTGCTCATGCCGGACGGCACGGTCGAGGTCGTCGGGAGCAACCCGGTCAAGGGAACTTACGAGCAGCACATCGAACTCTATTCGCCGGCGTATCTCTTCGCGGTCGATGGAAATGGCAACGTCATTCCCGCGGTGCGGCCCACCATCACCAGTGCACCGGCCGAAATTGGCTATGGCAGCGACTTCACGATTGAGACGCCGGATGCCGCAAACATCAGTTCTGCCGTCCTGATGCGAAACGGTTCATCCACTCATTCCTTCGACTTCGAGCAACGACAAATCCAGCTCTCCTTCACTGCGGCGGATGGGTCGCTGACAGCGACCGCCCCGCCCACCGGATTGATCGCGCCTCCGGGCTACTACATGCTGTTTCTCCTCAATCAGTCGGGTGTCCCTTCGATAGCACAAATGGTTCACCTCTCGAGCACGCCTAACGACCTGCCGCCCAAGGGATCGATCGATTCGCCGGCCGGCGATATCACGATCAATGTGGACGACTCGGTCAATTTCGCCGGCAGCGCGACGGATCCGGATAACACGGTCGCAGCCTACTCGTGGGTTTTCCCCGGAGCTATGACGGAAACCAGTTCCGAGCAAAATCCCGGTCCGGTGAGTTACTGTGACCCGGGCACCTACGTCGTTTCCATGACAGCGATTGACGCTTCCGGAGTGAACGATCCCAGCCCACCTACGCGCACAATTACCGTGCAAAGCAATGATCCGATTGTGCTTTCCTTTACCAAGCCCAGATCGGGCGCCCTGGTCCACGGAAAGAAGATCTCGATCAGTCTCAGCGCCACGAACACGCAGGGCTCCTCGAATACGTTCGCCTGTTCGGTGGATGGAACGCAGATCGGAACCACGACCGTGAGCACGACGACCGCGACGTTGACCTGGATAACCAAGAACTACGCCTTGGGGGCACACACGCTTTCCGCGACCATCACAGATTCCAATGGTCGAACAGGAACCGCGACTGAGTCCGTCACGCTCCAGTAACTGATTGTTTGTATTTCTCCTCGCGAGGGCATCACCGCTTCGGCCAGCGAGACTGTGACGCTCGCATCAGCAAATTTCACCGTCGGGCCACCCCGGCCCGGGCGGTGGTGCATCCCCGTGGGGCGCCGTTAGGCCGCAAGGAGATCAACACCGTCCAGCGCGGCGATGATCTCGCACCCAACCAGTAATTTTTCCAGCGAGGTGCACTGTTGTAGCTCTTGCTCGCCCACGAGGCGCTGCCAAAAAGTCATCCCGTTTTGTTCCGTCCGCGGGCGCGGAAACTTCTGGTTCAAACTCATGCTGTCTGATTTAGCAACCGTCGTGCCACCAACGCCGGGTCCACGAATTCGGCGAATGAAAATCGAAGCCCGCCCATCGCAATGTAGCGTCGCAACCTGGTTGTCCAAAAAATCGGAGCAAAGTTCCAAAGTCTCCGCCTAGACCCCGACTGGTGCCGTTCGCGAATCCCTTTCGCGCTGCCCTTTTTCGAACTGAAGTTAATCGCCGATCTGCGTTTCTGCGCTGACCGGCACGGCCAGCCGCGCCCCCGTTCAGCGGCGGCCGGCAAGGATTGCAGGGGAATCGGGAGGGGCGGCAGCGGCGGTCGATACGCGACTGGCGCGGGGGATTGCAGCGGCTTTGCATGATCGTTGCAGTCGCTTTGCACTGGCCCTGGATCGGTCCCGGTCGCCCCGAGATGATCGATCGTCACAGCGGCTTTGATGTCGTCAAACGTCACCGTCGGCGGCCGGCCCGTTTGGCGCGATACCGCGCGCTTTCCAGCGCTTCCACGATACCGCTTGCTTGCTTCTTGGGAGCAGCGAGTGCGTATCCCGCGAGCATTTTCCACCCACGCTCATCGCCCTCGGGAAACTGAGCTCGCGCGATCTTCAGCATGTCTTCTCTCGAATGCTGAGGCGGCAATGCGATCTTGCGATTTAGCCGCCGTTCAAATTGCTCATCCGACCCATCATCCGACCCCAACGTTTTTTTCACGTAGAGCGCCTGCCACCTCGAAAAATCACTCAAGCTCACCGCGGACACGCCGCAGCGGCTCGCGGGCAAATGGGATTACGACGACAGCGCGACGGGCGGACCGCGGGTGCAAATTGAGTTCGACGCTCCGTTGGTGAAGGAAATCACGAAGCCGCAATAGCTCCGGAGTCGCCGGGCATCCTGCCCGAAGGGTCAAGGGCGTGATCGAGGAGCAGGCAGGATCTCAGGCGACCTTATCGCTGCCGCGCCTAACGACGGACTCGCCTTAGGGAGGAGCGAATGGCGCCGGCAGACTGGGATGTAGCGCTGCAGAAATGCGACGAAATAAAACACCTCCATCCGCGACCATAAGGTGAAACTTTTTTCGATGTTTCCGGCGAGCATGGAGTTAACCACTGGGGCGAGCTGAAACCGTGTCGTAGGCTGCGTAATGACGTCGATGAATCCCGGCCGATACCAGTTGCTCACGAATCGTAGGTAAAGATCCATCACGCGATTCGTCGCCCGCGCATATCTCTTGAAAACACGCGCGCGACATCTCGGATTCGTCAGCGCGGCATCAATTGCATCGGCCGCATACCCTGCGGATTCGATTGCCACAAACACGCCCGTGCTGAAGATCGGATCGATGAACCCGGCCGCATCACCCGCCAGCAACCAGCGGGCGCCAGTCAGCCTCCGGTTACGATAAGAGTAATCACTCTCCGCGTAGACCGGCGTGACGCGCGAGGAGTCGATCATCCGGCTCCAGATCTCCGGCTGCTCGCGGAGCATCGCATCCAGCGCCTCTTCCGGGCCTTGCTTCAGCGCCTTGAAGTCGGCGATATCCATCACCACCCCGATGCTCATTTTGGTCCGGCTGAGCGGAATCATCCAGAACCAGCGATCGCTTCCGCGCACGAGGCGGGTATAAGTTCCCTCGTCGCCTTCCTCGCGCGCCACGTTCTCATAATGCGCGAAGACGGAGAATTTCTTTAGATGGGAATATGACTTCTTGAGCTTGAAAAAACTTCCAATCACCGCGTTGCGTCCGCTGCAATCGACCACGTAGCGCGCCGTGACCCTCTCCTCTGCCCCGCGGCTCTTGATCGTGATCCCGATTCCCTCGTCCTCGATTTGCAGGTTCTCCACCGCGGTTTGTTCCACCACCGTCGCGCCGCTCTCCGTCGAGTGATCGAGCAACACTTTATCAAACTCCGACCGCGTGACCTGATAAGCATTTCCGTGCTCCACCCGATACGCATCCTTAAACTTAAACTTCACCGCCCCGGTTCCGCAGGAGGTGCAAATCGCGGCCCCGTACTTCGGGAGAAACATCGCATCGAGTTTGGCGCGCAGACCGAGCCGGTCGAAGGCCGCCATGCTGTAAGGCAGGAGCGACTCGCCGATGTGAAAGCGGGGAAACTTCTCCTTCTCAAAAACGATGACTTTGCGTCCCTTCTGCGCGAGCAAAGTGGCCGCGGTGCTTCCCGCCGGGCCGCCACCGATGATTGCGACATCATACAGGGAGTCCATCAGCGGCTAAAGTAGCGCATTGATTGAGGATGCAATTGATTTACGATTTGCTGCCAGAGCGCGCCTGACGCCGACTGCATCTACCGCCGTCCGAGCGCAATCATCCAATGACACTCCCGTGAGCATCGAAGACGCCAGCTCCCGCGACGTTGTGATCGTGGAGAAATCCGCAAGACTCACTCGGCGAGTCGGCGAGGCGAATCACGACGACAGCGCGGCGGGCGGACCGCGGGTGCAAATTGAGTTCGATGCTCCGTTGGTGAAGGAAATCACGAAGCCGTAATAGCGCCGGCGCGAATGTAGGTCTCGATAGGCTTGACGATGACGGCGTGCATCCGGACGAGCAGTTGTCCGGGACCCGGCTGCGGCTGGGGCACCTCGACCAATCTCATCACACAACGACTATTACCCAGAGAAAAAACGGACCGAAAACGATCGGGATCAGGCGATCGTCAACCAATTCCTGCCATCGTTCGCCGAGCGATTGCCCCGCCCGCCGTTGAACCTGCAATTGTAGCCGCGCTCTTTTCTTCGGGAACATGAATCCCCAGACGTGCTGCCAGTTTCATGCGAATGGCGCCTGTGGGGACAGAGCGCCATAGACGAAGCCCGAAGGGTGAATGAGCGGGATGCGATTTAATCAATTCCGTGCCACACTTCGAAATCCGGGAACCCCTTTTCCCTCGACATCATTTCCAGACTCGTTGTGGATATTTTTGTCGCCTTCCATTGCGAGCCGGAAAGTTTGCTCGTTAGTCCGCAACCAATCCTCGATTATCTGAAAGCGCGCGGCGGCACGATGGAAGGCGAATACATCGTTATCGGCGGCTGGCCGGTCCAATTCCTTCCGCCGACAGGCTCACTAATCGAGGAAGCTCTCGCGCAAGCAGTGGAAGTCGACGTTGAAGGCACACCGGCCCGCGTCTTCACTGCCGAACATCTCGCGGCCATCGCCTTGCAAACCGGAAGAGCGAAGGACAAAGCGCGGTTGCTCCAGTTCATCGAGACCGGCGCCCTCGACAGCGAAAGATTTCAAGCCATCATCGCGCACCACGACTTGGTCGATGCGTGGAAGAAGTTCGAGCGACAATTCCTCAGCGACGCGCCATGAGCTTCGACCTGCAAAAAATGCTCGAAAGCAAACGCGCCTATCGGCAGCAGCTTGCCGCGCGACCTATCGGAGAAAAGTTGCGTATTCTTGATGCCTTGCGTGAACGAACGCTGGCAATCAGGGGTAACGCCGATCATTCCCAGACCGCGATCGTTCGCGAAGAACCGCAACGCTTCGGAGAGGCAAAAGAATGAAGGCCGAAGGAAGAACGATTGGAGATCTAATCGAGCCGCGTCGCGAGAAGGCGGTTCCGTCGGAGCATCCTGATTTGCCTTACATTGGACTTGAGCACATTGAGGCGCATTCGACGCGCCTGCTGGGCTTCGTCCCGGCAACGCAGATGCGTAGCACTGCGAAGCGTTTCTATTCCGGCGATGTCCTCTATTCGCGCTTACGTCCTTATCTAAACAAAGTTTGGAGAGCCGACAGAGATGGATTGTGCTCGTCCGAATTTATCGTCATGCCTGGCAATGACGAGATCGACTCGAATTTCCTGCGCTATCGGCTGAACTCTTCCGACTTCGTCAGATTCGCGAATAGCCTGAATGCTGGTGATCGACCGCGCGTCGATTTCGATCAGATTTCTTCCTTTGCCCTTCCTACTTTTTCCTTGCCCGCGCAACGCGCGGCGGTGGCGGAGATTGAGAAGCAATTCACGCGGCTGGAGGCGGGCGTCACGGCGTTGCGGCGGGTGCAGGCCAAACTCAAACGCTACCGCGCCGCCGTCCTCAAAGCCGCCTGCGAAGGCCGCCTTGTCCCCACCGAAGCCGAACTCACGAAAACCGGAAGTCGGAAAACGAAATTTGAATCCAGCGAAGCCCTGCTTGCCCGCATCCTCATTGCACGCCGCAAAAACTGGCAGGGACGTGGCCAATACAAAGAACCCGGGGCTGCTGACACCACCAATCTCCCGCCGCTTCCGAAAGGCTGGACGTGGGCGACGCTTGACGCGCTCGCGGGAATCAAAGGCGGAATTACCAAAGACCAGAATCGCAAACATACTGCGCCTGCGCGCTTAGTCCCCTACTTGCGCGTGGCGAACGTCCAGCGCGGTTACCTCGACCTCAACGAAGTGAAGGAAATTGTGACGACGGAGGAAGAGATTCGGGAGCTAGCATTGAAGCCGGGAGACATTTTGTTCAACGAAGGTGGAGACAGAGACAAACTTGGACGTGGGTGGGTTTGGAACGATCAGCTTCCCGAGTGCATCCACCAGAACCACGTGTTTCGCGCGCGGCGGTTCGATGCGGCCCTTAATCCCAAGCTGGTTTCCTGGTATGCGAACACCTTCGGTCAGCAGTTCTTTTTCGACGAAGGAAAGCACACGACTAATCTCGCTTCAATTAGCATGACCAAGCTCAGAGGGCTTCCTGTTCCGATTGCTCCGCCCGCCGAACAGACGCGGATAGTAGCGGAAGTCGAGCGACGGTTAAGCGTGGTGGAGGAGTTGGAAGCGGTTGTGTCCGTAAACCTCCAGCGCGCTACCCGCCTCCGCCAATCCATTCTTGCGCGGGCGTTTAGCGACGGTTTCAATCGTGAGTGAAAAGGCCATGAAGAAGTTCGATTTTTACGAGTTTGCAGCTGTTCTGTGCCCTGGCGCATTGCTCGTGCTCGCGCTAACGCGGCTACTGCCTGAGTTGGCTTTCCTTGGCAAGAAGGACAGTTACAGTTTCGGCGATCTCGGCATTTTTGTCCTTTTATCTTACGTCGCAGGCCAGCTTGTACAGGCCGTCGGCAATGTGATCGCAAAGATATGGTGGCAATTCTGGTCGGGACTACCGACCGATTGGGTGCGCACAGGGAAACACGACCTCATCGCTAAGCAACAAACGGCCCAGCTTTCTGACAAGCTCTCGGAGCTCGCAGGAATTGCAACTCCGAACGGTATTTCAGGATTTTCAAAGAACGATTGGTATGGGATTACGCGCCAAATGTACGCAGTTGTTCGTTATGCCGGAAGGTCAATGCGCGTCGACATCTTCAACGGCTATTACGGAATGTTTCGAGGACTAACTGCCAGCCTACTGGTGGTAATCGCCGCAAGCGCGGTACAACGAGGGTTTGTCCAACCGCGGTTGTACGTGTTGCTCGGTGTCGGACTTGTTCTAGCTCTTTTCAGAATGCATCGCTTCGCGGTCAACTACGCGCGTGAGCTGTTCGTTCAGTTTTTAACTACACAAAAGGGCGATAAACCGGCCGCAAGCGCAAAAGAGACGGACTGATGTACAACGGATGTGAAGTCTTTTTTATGTTTCTGGAGAATGCGGACTGCATCTTGGTCCGACACTATTTGGCAAACGCGAGGACAGTTATCTTAATCGACGGCGGGGGAAAGCAAGACACCCCTATCGTTCGCACGTTTTTGAGCGCTCAGGGGGAGAACAGGTTGAATCACTTAGTTTGTTCTCATCCGCATCTCGATCATGGCGGAGGACTGATTGAACTCGTAAAAGACAATACACTGTTGATCGACAAAGCTTGGGTTCATGCCGGCGACTTGTTGGTCGATCGAATCAACGCTTCCAAATACTCGTCACACAGCAATCTATTGAAGCGTGCCCAAGCGGCCAAGGAAACGCAGAAGCAACTCATAGCGGCGCTGGTGGCGAGAAAGATCCCAATCGAGGAACCATTTGCCTTCAATTGGATAGGTCCGTTGCAAATCGTGAGTCCCACACCAGAGTTTTATAACGCGCAGCTGGATAGAATTCGCAGCGACGACATCCTTGAACTACTAAACGAGCGCTACAAGCGACGCGATAGTCGCGCCATAATGGAAAGCATTTTTGGTAAGACTCCCGAAACAGGAAGAGTCGAGGAATCCGAAGAACTCGGCGGCGAGCCGACGTCGCCAGCAAACGAAGTATCAACGATTCTGTTACTTCCGTTTCAGCAGCAAGACGGCATCAAAAAACACTTTCCGTTAACAGGAGACGCTGGTACTGAAGCGCTAGGTCAGCTCCGCGCAGCTTCAGAGGGATCTAATCATCTTCTATTCCAAACCGACTGGATGCAGCTCCCCCACCACGGCAGTAGGCGCAATCTTAACGAAGATCTAATCAACTATTTCAAGCCACGAACAGCGTTCGTCTCAGCAGAGGGAAGCAACAAGCATCCGAGCGTGAAGCTTGTGAATACGGTGAAACGTGCAGGCGGTACCGTCTATTCCACACACTACCCGCCTCCCAAGACAAAAGGCGCGTGGGTACGACAGACATGCGGAACGGTTCCCCCGTTAAGCGTCACTCCTGCAACCGCACTTTGGGATTAGATGAGCGCCTCGCAGCAAACTCAAGGCTTTTGAATTTCAGCGTTATTAGAAGCCATCTCATAAAT
>PNAA01000035.1 GCA_003169975.1 Spartobacteria bacterium
AACGGGATTAGATACCCCGGTAGTCCTGGCAGTAAACGGTGCACGTTTGGTGTGGGAGGATTCGACCCCTTCCGCGCCGGAGCTAACGCGTTAAACGTGCCGCCTGGGGAGTACGGTCGCAAGATTAAAACTCAAAGAAATTGACGGGGGCCCGCACAAGCGGTGGAGTATGTGGCTTAATTCGATGCAACGCGAAGAACCTTACCTGGCCTTGACATGCATCTCTCAACCGGTGAAAGCCGGCGAGTGTCGAAAGACACAATTTGCACAGGTGCTGCATGGCTGTCGTCAGCTCGTGTCGTGAGATGTTGGGTTAAGTCCCGCAACGAGCGCAACCCCTGTGAACTGTTGCCACTCTCTTTATTGAGAAGCACTCTGTTCAGACTGCCCTGTGAAACGGGGAGGAAGGTGGGGACGACGTCAAGTCAGTATGGCCCTTACGGCCAGGGCTGCACACGTACTACAATGCCCAGTACAGAACGATCCGAGACCGCGAGGTGGAGGAAATCTAGTAAAACTGGGCCCAGTTCGGATTGGAGGCTGCAACTCGCCTCCATGAAGCCGGAATCGCTAGNNACTTGTAGCCGAAGCCGGCGCGCCAACCCGCAAGGGAGGCAGCCGTCTACGCTATGAGCGGTAACTGGGATGAAGTCGTAACAAGGTAGCCGTAGGGGAACCTGCGGCTGGATCACCTCCTTTCTAAGGAGAAATTCATCACCTCCGAAGAGCTTGCTCTTCAGAAGTGTGATTGAATAGGTCGACGGCTAAGACCGATGTCCTTCGGGATCTCGGAGATGCCGTGAAGCCTTCGGAATCGAAAGAAACCGAGGCTCAGAGAGAATCGAAACGGTAACGCACGATTCAGTTTTTGTTTGATTTGCTGACTTTCAAATGCCGGACGGCCCTGCCGTCCGGCGTTTTTGTTTCTTGCATTCGGATTTCGACATTCGACATTCGGAATTCTGCTGCGGGGGCATAGCTCAGTTGGTAGAGCGCCAGCTTTGCAAGCTGGATGTCAGGGGTTCGAATCCCCTTGCCTCCAATTTCATTTCCTGTTTCGCTCCTGCCGAACCGCAGCGTCGGCCGAGACCTGGCTTTAGGTCGAACCGATCGGGAACGGGCGCTGCCGCCAGCTGACTAAATGAACCGTAAACTCGCTCGACGCCTGCCTTTGCTGGGGAAATGGGTGCGCAAGCTGGACGTTCTGGAGGAAAAATATGCCAGGTTGAAAAGCCAACGCGATTCGTTGAAAAGACAGCGAGGTTACCTCAAGAGCGAACTGGCGGAGGTCCGGGCGCCGCTGGAGGCGATTCAACGTGAAAAGGACGAGCGCCGTGCGCTTCGCCACAAACAGGAATCTCTGTTACCTATACCGCCCGCGTCGCTGAGATTACGCGTCCACGGAACGGACGATGAGGTCGCCTTCTTGTCTGTCGGCGATACGATCGCGTCCCGGATCAGGGAAATAGTCAGGGCGGAGGATCAGTCATTCGATGGAACGGAGAGAATCCTTGATTTTGGCTGCGGTTGCGGCCGGGTTCTTCGGTTTGTCGAAAATGGACCCCTGTCCGGCAAGTTTTTCGCGACAGATATCGACGAAGAAGCTATCTCCTGGTGTAGAAATAATCTCGCAAGCCTCGCGACCTTTAGCAGGAACGGCGATCAACCTCCGCTGGAATTTGGGCGCGATTCGTTTGACTTGATTCTGGCGATCTCAGTTTTCACCCATTTGCCCGAGGTCTTGGAGTTATCCTGGTTGAGCGAGCTTCAGCGAATCGCCAAACCTGGCGCGATTCTGCTGCTAACTGTGCATGGAGAAGGGTTGTTCAGCACAGTGCCAAGCGGCTCTTATGATGAACTCAGTCGCCGCGGTTTCTGCTATGCTGCTTGCGGCCAGACCGCAGGGCTGCCTGACTATTACCAGACAAGTTTTCATAGCCCGGCGTACATTGAACGCTATTGGTCGGAGTTTTTTCATGTTCGACGAATTGTAGCTCTGGGTGGGCAGGATGTTGTGGTCTGCGAGAAACGACAGGCGCCGTAACCTGATTGGACCTGACTGTTCGCAACGATCCTGGACTGGGCGTGCTCTCACACGCTAGGGTCAAGGCTCGTAACATTCGAGATACTTGATCCCCGATCCGGTATTGAAAATAACGATCCGCTCCCCGGGCTTGATCTTCCCCTCCGTCGCAAGCGACTGCAGCGCCGCGAAACACGCCGCACCTTCCGGCGCGACAAAGATTCCTTCTTTCGCGCCGACCTCGCGCGTGGTGTGGATCATCGTTTCGTCATCTACCGTGACCGCGCCGCCGCGCGATTCGCGCAGAATCTTGAGCATCAGAAAATCCCCCACGGCCTTCGGGACGCGCAATCCCGATGCACAGGTACGGGCATCGAGAAATTCTACCGCGCTGCTTGCGCCGCTTGCGAAGGCCCGGGCGATAGGCGCGCAGCCGCTCGCCTGCACCGAGAACATGCGCGGACGTTTCGCCCCGACCCAGTCCATCGCCTCCATCTCTTCGAACGCCTTCCACATTCCGATGAGCCCGGTCCCGCCGCCGGTCGGATAGAGAATCGCGTCGGGCAGCTCCCAGTTGAATTGTTCGGCTAGTTCGTAGCCGAGCGTCTTTTTGCCCTCGACCCGATACGGCTCCTTCAGCGTGGAGAGATCGAACCAGCCTTCCTTTTCCTTGCGCCGGGCGATCTCGGCGCCGCAATCGGTGATCAAGCCGGCAATCAGCGTGACGTGCGCGCCCAGTTCGCGGCACTCGATGACGTTCGCGCGCGGCGTGTCGTTAGGCATGAAGATATGCGCCTCGAGACCCGCACGCGCGGCATAAGCGGCGAGAGCTCCACCGGCATTGCCCGCGGTCGGCACGGCCAGTTTAGTCGCCCCGAGATGCTTCGCCATAGAGACAGCCACCGCCATCCCGCGCGCCTTGAAACTCTGCGTTGGATTTTGCGCTTCGTCTTTGACCCAGAGATTCGGGAATCCGATCTCCGCGCCGAAGCACGCCGCTGGCAGCAATGGCGTTCCGCCTTCGCCTAACGAGATCGGCGCAATGTCCAGGGGCAACGGCAAGACTTCGCGATATCGCCAGAGGGATTTCTCGCGCCTGGCAAGCGCTTCTCGCTTCAGCGCGCGACCTGCCGCCCCCAGATCGTAAACTGCAAAAAGCGGCTTCTGACAGGCGGTGCAGAGGTTCTGCAAAGCCGACCATTCGTGCCGCAGGCCACACGAGGTGCAGCTGAGGTGAGTAAGAAACATCGTCGCAATGGAACGCATCCCGCGCCTTTTGAAAAGCCACCCCGCGAGTATATGCGCTGCCCTTGTAGCCGGGGTCGCTGCCCCCGACCGAGGGACGCCGAATGTTCCGAGGTTTTTAAAATCGCCCTGGGCGTTTGGACCGGCCGGGATCAGCGATCTCGGCTACAACACCGAACCATCGTTGCCGCGGGAAAAGCTTCTTATCCCTTTCATTTGTGTTAGTCCAAGACGCAGGATGATCCCGGCCCGCGATTCGAAGAGCACCGCCCTGCCCCGGCCCTGGTACCGACCGTCGCTAACTATCCAGATTTTCATCGGCCTCATCGTCGGCGGATTCATCGGCTGGCTGCGTCCCGACTGGGGCAACGCGGTCTATTTTCTCCGCGATATTTTCCTTAACCTGATCAAGTCGATCATCGCGCCGCTCGTCTTCTCGACTATCGTCGTCGGCATCGCGGGCGCGGGCGATTTGCGCAAGGTCGGGCGGATGGGGTTAAAAGCGATCGTCTACTTCGAGATCGCGACGACCGCGGCGCTCTTCATCGGTTTGGCGGTGGTGAATTTCACCAAACCCGGGGTCGGCGTGATGCTGGTGGCTGGGCCTAACGACGTCGTCAACACGATCGCACATACCCACCCGAAGACCCTGCTCGAGACGATCGTTTACGCATTCCCGGCGAGCGTGATCGAGGCCATGGTGCGCGGCGACGTGCTCCAAATCGTCGCCTTCGCCGTTCTTTTCTCGATGGCCGTATCCGCCGTTGGTGAGAAGGGAAAACCGATCGTGCGCTTGATGGAGAGTCTCTCGCAGGTGATGTTCAAGTTCACCAATTACGTCATGATGTTCGCCCCGATCGGCGTGGGCGCAGCGATGGCCCACACTGTCGGCACGCAGGGTCTCGGCGTGCTGGTCCATCTCGGGAACCTCATTCTCACGCTCTACCTGGGTTTGATCATTTTCATCGTCGTGGTTTTTGGCTTCGTCATTTTCCTGGTCCGCGTGCCGCTCCGGCAATTCGTCCGCGCCGTGCGCGAGCCGGCCACGCTCGCCTTCGCGACGACGAGCAGCGAATCAGCGCTCCCCAAGGCGATGCAGGCCATGGAACGGATCGGCGTCCCGCGGCACATCGTCGGCCTGGTCATGCCAACCGGTTACTCGTTCAATCTCGACGGCTCGACGCTTTATCTCGCGGTTGCTTCCGTCTTCGTCGCCCAGGCGGCCGAGACGACCACTGGTCATCACGTTGGGCTTGGTCAGCAGATCACGATCATGCTGGCGTTGATGATTACTTCCAAAGGCGTCGCCGCGGTCCCGCGGGCGTCGCTCGTCGTCCTGCTCGCGACGTTGAATAGCTTCCTCCCGGCGGGCCTCGGACCAATCGGCGTGGCGGTGATCTTCGGAGTCGATGAGTTAATGGACATGGGTCGCACTTGCGTGAACCTGGTGGGCAATTGCCTCGCCACGATCGTGGTCGCGCGCTGGGAAGGAGAATTCGATGATCATCGTGCGCGTGTTTTCGGGACAGCCGAAGAGGTTGAACTGGATCTTCGCTCGGGCGACCTGGCGTTCGCGGAGGCCGTCCAGCAAGGCGACTAACGGTCGCTTTTTTCTGGAATAGAACGGCGCGGCGTGACTCAATCTTTCGGTGATCGCGCCGCCCGCTGTCGCTCCAAGTCACCGAAAGCCGTCTTTTTGGGGCGCTCGGTGGAGCGCTTTTCGTTTTCCGATTAACGGCGAGAAACAGGCGCTCCTTCGCGACCGCTGGAATTCGTTGCTGCCCGAACTGCGGACGCCGAACCAACTGGCCGGTCGCCATCTCACCCACTGCGGATTCACCACCGGCGCGAGCTATTGCTCGTTCCGTTGTACGCACTGCTATCTTCCGGACAACGCCAATGAGGTACCGATTCCGTCGCTCGCCCGGATGCAGGAGCAGATCGACGCCAACCGTCGTTTCCAAGGTCCCGGTGGCGGATTGCAGATTACCGGCGGCGATGTGGCCGATGCGTATTGGCGCACCGGGCGGCAGAGTGAACTGGTCGAAGTCGTGCGCTACGCCGTGGGCGTCGGACTCGTGCCCATGCTCATGGCGCACGGTCAAACGCTGCTCGAGCACCCGGAATTTCTTGAAGCTCTCGTGATCGATGGCGGCCTTCGCCAGGTCGCGGTCCACATCGATATGACGCAGGCCGGTCGTCACGGTTTTCTCATTGGCCGCATCAAAAGCGAAAGCGACCTGCACCCGATGCGCGAAGCGTTCACGCAACTGGCCCAGGATATTCGGGAACGCACCGGGGTGCCGCTGGAGCTGGCGCACAACTGCACCGTCACCGAGAGGAACATCGCTTCGGTCCCCGAGGTCGTGCGCTGGTTCCTGGCCGATCCCGCGCGATCGCGGATCTGGCGCATCCTGAGTTTCCAGCCGGAGGCAAATACCGGTCGGACGATTTTTTCTCGGAACCCGGTGACGCCCGTTGGTGTCTGGCAAAAGATTTGCGATGGCATGGGGCTGAAACTGGATGGAAGCGCCTATCTCGGCGGTCATCCGGATTGCAATCAAGGCACGACGCTCCTGGTCGAGCGGAGGCGGGTCGTTACCTGCCGCTTTTGCCTAACGACGTAAAAACGAAGCGACTTTTTGCCGAGATCCTGGCCACGCTCGGAGCGATCTCCACCATGACGACCGACGCCGACGCGGGAGCATCCTTGTTGCCCTATCGGGTGGCGGGCGCCTTCTCGCGTCATCCGCAGCTCGCCCTCCGCAGCCTGGCGCGCATCCTGGCGCTGGTCGCGTCCGGCCAAATACCATGGGTTTTTCTTTGCGCCCTCGTCACCGGCCGCGCGCAAACGATCAATATCGGCACGCACAATTTCATGGATGCGAGCCGGGTCGCGAATGCGCCTAACGATACCGTGACTCGGGCCCGCCTCGATGCCTGCGTCTTCAAGGGCGCGGTCAAGAATCGCGCGACCGGAGAATGGGAGGCGGTCCCAATGTGTTCGATGAATCAAGCGCGCTGGAGTGAGCTCTACGCGGAGCGGCTGGCTGGGTAGCGCACGCATCTTGCGTGCTGGCGACGGTGTTCCACCGTCGCGAACTTTCCGAAAAGGTCCGTCATCCCCGGATGGCTCGTGGCGAGAAAAGTCCGTCGCGGCGGGACGCCGCGACCAGCACGCGAGACGCGTGCGCTACCCAGGTCCCACCGCGGCACTATTTCACTTTCACCAGATCCGCGCGATTCAGGTCGAGATCTTTTTGCTCGATTACTTTGACGTCCGGGAAACCTTTTTTGAGCGCATCGAGGAAATCCGCGGCTTGGCCGACAACCACCAGGCTCGTCGGCGTCGCGAGAGATTTCCGGGCGAATTCGGTCACCGCCTCGCCGGTCACAGCATTGATCGCAGGAATGTACTTATCCAGCGTAGCGAGCGGTAAGTCGTAGGTCGCGAGATCGGAAATCTCGGAAACAAACCCCTGGTTCGTTTCGAGGCCGCGCGCGTAGCGACCGATCAGGACGGCCTGGCGCGATTTCAGTTCGTCGCCTTTTACCGGCTCGCTCACCAGCCGTTTCAGCTCCGCTTCAATCAATCCTGCAACTTCCGCCGCCGATTCGTTTTTCGTCTGCGCAGAAGCGCTGAACGGGCCCGCCTCGCGTCGGGGATCGAGCGAGCTGCCGGCGCCGTAACTGAGGCCGCGTTTGATCCGGATCTCGCGATTGAGGCGCGAGACAAAGCCGTTGCCAAGGGCGGCGTTGGCCACCAGCGCGGCATAATAATCCGGCGCCGTGCGCTGGATCGCCGGCTTGGCCACCGTGACGGCCGCCTGGCCCGCTTCGGGCATGTCAACCACGACATTTTCCGGCTTCCAATCCGACGCGCCGGAAGGACGCTGATCGTTAGGCGAAGCCGGGCCGGCTTTCCAATCGCCAAAGAATTTTTCAGCGAAAACCTTTCCTTGTTCGAGCGTCACATCGCCCGCGAGAATAAAAGCGGCGTTCTGCGGGACGTAATATTTTTGGTAAAGCTGCACGATCTGGTTGCGGTCGATCGCCTGCAGCGTTTCCAGCGTGCCGCCCGCCGCGTGCCCGTAGGCGCCCGCTCCGTAGACGACCCGCTCGGTGACGAACCGCGCCAGCGACCCGGGTTGTTGCAATGCGACGCGCAGGCCATCGAGTCGCTGGCTCTTCAATCGATCGATCTCCTCCTGCTTGAAGGCCGGATGGCGCACTACGTCGGCCAGGATTTTCAGGGCCTCCTCGGCTTTGTCCGACATCACGGCCACGCTGGCCGCCGATGCGTCCCAGCCCACGCCGGAATCAATCGAGCCGCCTAACGATTCGATGGCGCGGGCAATTTCGGGAGCCGACATCGTTTCGGTTCCCTTGGTCAACAGCGAGCCGGTTATGCTCGCCGTCCCGGCCAGACCATCGGGGTCGACCTCGGCGCCGGTGCGCACCACGACCTGCGCGGCGAGGAGCGGAAGGTCCGAGCGTTCCACCACGATCACGCGCAATCCATTTTCCAGTCTCGTTTCCTTCGGCGTCGCGAACTTCGTCTCGTGCGTCGCGGAAGGCGCCGGCGCCGTGTCGACCCCGCCGATCGCCCAGGCGGATTGGAGAGTCGTCAGGCAGACTGTTGCCGCGAGCAAATTGACCGGGGCTTTCATCAGGACTTCTTTGCCTCCTTCGCCGGTTTCGCGGCCTTCATCGATTCCGGGAGATATTCGAGCACGACTTTTTTCTTGCCGGACAGATATCGGCCCAGGACTTCCTTGATCTCTGGAGCGGTCACGGCCTGGAGCTTGGCCAGGTCGGTGTTCACGCGGTTCGGGTCACCGTAGATCACCGCCGCCTCGCCGAGCGCACTGGCCTTGCCATTATCGGTCTCGCGCTCCAGCAGCTTGCCGGTGAGGAACCGATTCTTCGCTTTTTCCAGTTCGGCCGCCGTGACGCCGGTTTGCAAAATCTTATCGATCTGCTCGTGCAGTGCTTTGAGGGCATCCGCGGGCGATTTTCCGCTCGCCAGGATCATCCGCAGTGTGAGCAGGCCGAGATCCTGGTTCAAATCCGCATCGAACGAGGCGCGTTGCGCGATCTGTTGCTCGTAAACGAGCGATTGATAAAGTCGGGATGACTCCCCGCCGGAAAGGATTTCATCCGCCAATTGCAGCGCCGGGGCGTCGGCGCTCCGGATCGAGGGCGCGAGATAAGTGACTGCAATCGCCGGGAGCGGTGCCTTCGGGCTGTATTCGACGATCTGCCTGTCTTCCTTGCGTGGCGGTTCTTTGGCGGTCACGCGCGGGATTTTCCCGGCCGGTTTCTTGATCGCGCCGAAATATTTTTCCACCCAGCCGTGCAATTCGTTAGGCTGAAAATCGCCCACCACTACGAGGGTCGCATTGTCCGGCCGGTAAAACGTCGCATGAAAGGCGCGTACCTCGGGCAGTTTCGACGCGTCCAGCTCCGCGATATTGCCGATTCCCGGGCGCTTGTAGGGGTGCACCGTGTAGGAATTTTTGAGCGTGTTGAGATAAAATTCCCCGTACGGATTGGCCAGAATCCGCTGGCGATATTCCTCCTTCACCACGTCGCGCTCCGAATTGAAATTGGCCTCGTTCAGCGCGAGGGACGACATCCGCTCGGCTTCCGCCCAAAGGATCGGTTGGAGATAATTCGAAGGCACGACTTCGTGATAAACCGTCACGTCCGCCGCGGTGTAGGCGTTGTTTTCCCCGCCGATATTCTCGGTCAGGTTGTCGAAGGTGTCGGGCGTCAGGTGCTCGTTCCCCTTGAACATCATATGCTCGAACAAGTGCGCGAACCCGCTGCGCTGCGCGGGATCGTCCTTCGAGCCGACGTGATACCACACCTGCACCGCCACCGTCGGGCTGGAATGATCTTCCACCGAGTAAATCTCCAATCCGTTAGGCAACGTCTCGTGCTGGAACGGCAACGGCGGAACCGAAACCGCCGGTTTGGCCGCTTCCGGGTCAGCCGCCTGGACGAGGAGAACGGGCGCGCAGAGAAGCGTGCAGAGGGCGAGAGAAAATTTCACCACAGGTTCGACACCATACATGACGCTTCGTTGAGAAGAAGTGGAATCGCGGTTGCGCGCGGGGTCACTTTCCATTAATAAAACGTTCCGTTTTCGCGGGCCTGTAGCTCAGTTGGTTAGAGCATGCGCTTGATAAGCGCAGGGTCACTGGTTCGAGCCCAGTCAGGCCCATCCTTCGCTTTGAGCGCAGCGAAAAGTGAAGGATGCCACGCCGGAGTAAAACGCAGGTGGGCCGTGTTGATTACAGGATTTCTCGGCGCTCAAAGACTTTAGCCTCCGCCAAGGCTACGGCTTAACGAGACGGCTTGGCAGGCCAGCCTTCGCATGGCTTTCCGGTTATCGACCGCCGATGCCCCAGCGCAGCGCCAATCCGAGCAGGGCCCCGCAACTGTCGATCATCACGTCGGCTGACGACGAGCTGCGCGACGGGACGTAGCCTTGATGATATTCATCCGTCGCGGCAAAAATGATCGCGACCAGCAAGGCAAACCAGGCTTGTGGCCACACGCCGCGGCGAACGCCGACCCGCTCCATCCGAAAGCCGCGCCAGAGCAGCACGGCGAGGATCGCGTATTCGATTAGATGCGCGCCCTTGCGGATCAGGAAATGAACCTGGCCGATCGTCGCCCAGGAAATATCGGGCTTCAGCCAAAGGAGGAACGGAACCAGGAAGCGGGATGTGTGTTCGGCGGAGAACAGATCAGTCGACGCCGTAAAGACGAGCGCCATCCAAAGCAGCACCGCCAGCCAGTATTTAAGCACATCGGAGAAGCGCAAGCCGAAAGCGTAATCTGCGGAGGGCGTCTGACAAACCCGGCGTCCCGGGTTAATCTCGCCGCCGGAATGAGACCTGAATTCCCGCCTCCGTTGGTCTTCGAGCCGCTTTTCATGGAGCGGATGTGGGGTGGGCGGCGCTTGGAGAGCGTTCTTGGCAAAAAGCTGCCGCCCGGCCAGCGCATCGGCGAATCGTGGGAAATCGTCGATCGGCCCGAAGCGCAGAGTGTCGTTAGGCAAGGGCCGTGGCGCGGGCGGACGCTGCACGAACTGTGGCGCGATCATCGGGACGAAATCTTCGGCGCCGAAATGCCGGATGCGCCGCGTTTCCCGATCTTTGCCAAGCTCCTCGATGCCGAGGAGAAGCTCTCGTTGCAGGTGCATCCGGGCGCCGCAGTCGCCGGGGCTCTCGGCGGCGAGCCGAAAACCGAGATGTGGTATTTTGCAGCCGCCGATGCGGGCGCGGAGATTTACGCCGGCTTGCGGCGCGGCGTGGAGCGGAACCGCTTCGAGCGGGCCCTCCGTGACGGCGCGGCGGCTGAGCTCGTGCACCGGATCGCGGTCAAAACGGGAGACGCCTTCTTCGTCCCGAGTGGTCGGCTGCACGCCATTGGCGCGGGCAACCTGCTCATCGAGATCCAGCAGAACAGCGACACCACTTTTCGTCTCTTCGATTGGAACCGCGGTGAGCGCGCTGCGGCGCAGCGCCCGTTGCAGATCGAAAAAGCGCTGCAGTCGATCGACTTCCACGACTTCGAGCCGGAGCTGATTCGTCCGACCGGCGAGCGACTCGTGCAATGCCCGCATTTCGAGGTCGAGAAGTGGGAGCTAGACCGCGCCCGCCGCGCATCCGGACGGAACGCGTTTGCGCTCTTCGTCTGTCTCAGCGGCGCGCTGGAGGCGAATGCGGTGCGCATCGCGCCCGGCGAGTTTTTCCTCGTCCCTGCGAGCGCGGCCGCAACCGAATTGCAGTCGGCTGCGCCGGCGACCAGCGTGTTGCGTATCACCTTGCCGGTTCGTTAGGGGGATTGTTCGGTAGCCGGGGTCGTTGACCCCCGGTGGAGGATGGCTCTCAAGAGCAAGGGCGACTCTCCCGTTTATGGCGCAACATTACCGCGTCCACGGGTTAACCTCCGGACCCTGCAGACCGGCCGGGGTCGGTGCCCCGGCTACAGGCGCAGCCCCGGCAGGCGCCGGACCGGCTGCGGGCCCAGCGGCTGGACGCCATCGATTTTCCAGCCATCCGGCTCGGCGGTAAAACTGTAAAGAAAGCCGCGCACCATGCCGTCAGGCGCGGTGAGGAAAACCTGGACCAGGGCCGCCGCGCCCGCCACGCGAACGGCGCCGAATTCCACATGCTCCGCCTCGGTCATCGGCGAAAAATCGCGCCGAATCATGAGCTCAAACTGGGAGCGCGAAAATTTTTGCTGCACCCCGGTGGCGGCGTGTCGATAGGCGCTGTCGAAATCGGCCGCGCGCAAATCGGAGAGCTGGTGGTTGACCAGGGAAAAAAGATCCCTCGTGGCCGGCGGCGGAGTCCTCTCGCGGGCAAAATGGGTCGCTAGGATCGACGCGCCGCAGAGGGCGAAGAAAAACCCGAGGAGCGAAATCTTGACCAGTCGATTCATCGTTAGGCGGCACGCGCCGGGTCGATCCGGCGCAGATACTGATAAGTGTAGAGACCGGTATTATGCCCGTCGCCCCAGGTGGGCTGGAGCGCATAACCGCCGACGAGACTCCAGCCGCGGAGCTCAAAACTTTGGTCGGTGTAACTGACACTGGGCCGAACGACTTCACCCATCACGTCCGGCTCGCCTCCGCAGGCCGCGCAGGGGCAGGCCGTGCGCAGGAAGCGGAGGGGCAGAAACGTTTCGCTCCCGTCATTCCATTGAATGGCGAGTTCGCTCCCGATCTGTTCGATGGTGGCCGGCTCGAAGCGCACGCCAAACCCTAACAGGGTTCTAAGGTGCAGGGCAACTCTCAGTCGCGTTTCGGCCGCGAGCGTTCGCCGAAAATCGCGGTGCCGACCCGCACCAGCGTCGCCCCTTCCTCGATCGCGATCGCAAAATCGCCGCTCATTCCCATCGAGAGCTGCGGCAACCGAACGTTGAACTCTCTTTCCAGTTGGTCACGCAGTTCGCGGAGGGCAACGAAATAACGGCGCGACGCTTCCGCTTCCGGCGAGAGCGGCGGGATCGTCATCAAGCCTTCGATGGTGAGTCTGCCTAACGAGAGGGTCGTTTCCAGGTCGCGCCGCAGCGGCTCCGGCGAAAAGCCATGCTTGCTCGCCTCACCGGCCAGATTCACCTCGAGCAGAATGCGCGGCCGCATTCCTTCCTCCTCGGCGATGCGATCCATGTCCTGCGCCAGCGCAAGCGAATCGATCCCGTGAAACAACTCGAAGAGTGGCAGGGCGTGTCGAATTTTATTTTTTTGGAGGTGCCCGATGAAATGCCAGCGCAACCGCGAGGGCAGAAGTGGAATTTTCGCGCGCGCTTCCTGCACCCGGCTTTCGCCAAAGAGCAGCTGGCCAGCCTCGACCGCCGCCTGCACCTTCTCCGCCGCGTGCGTCTTCGAGACCGCGACCAACTCGATCTCGTCCGGCGAACGGCCACACTTTTGCGCCGCCTCCGCGATTCGCGTTGCGATTCGCGCGAGGTTGGCCGCAATTTCTTCCATCGGCGAATTATTCATCGCCCGACGACGGCGGCAAGCAATCTCCCGCAACGGCGGCCTTACCTTACCAATCGATTGGGGTTGAAAACTGGCTTCGCGCCCGATAAATCGTTGCCATGCGTCGCGCCGTTGGGGTGTGCAGCTTACTCCTGCTTGCCGCGTCAGCGGTTATGCTCGTGACCGGAGGCGCCGCGGCGACTCGGAAGCCCACGCCCTTATGGCGAGCGCAGGTTCCAACGTGGTCGCAGGACGATCTCAATTTTTTTCTGCACGGTTCGATGGGGACGGAGATTTTTCCGGAACCGGTCCTGCGCGCGTTTTTCAAAACGTATCCGGAACTCTTTCCGACGACGGACCTGAGTCATCTTGGTCTGATTCCAGATCACGACTTCGGTTGGCCGATTGGCTTCAGTCGCACGCCCGCGGTCAAACACCTTGGCAATCTGCCGGCGGTTGGAATCAACTGCGCATCGTGCCACGTTTCGCAGATCACCTCCACGGCGGGCGGCGCCCCGATCCGCATTCTGGGTACGACGAGCCACTTCAATGTTGAAGCCTTTTTCGGCTCGGTGCTCGCGGCCACCTTCAAGACCACCGAGCCGGCGAACATGAAGAAATTTCTCGGCGCTTATCTCGGCGCGAGCCGGCCGACGTTTGAGGCGGCGTGGAGCAGGCAGGAGGAAAAAATTACTGCGGCGATGAAGGCCGATCCGTTGGGCGCAAATGACATCGCGCCCGGCGAATTGCACGCGATCGCAAACGCCGACCTCCAGCCGCCATTCGACGCCGACACCGATCTGGCGTCGCGCGCCCATGCGATGCTGCAACTTTTCCATAATATTCGCGCGGTACTGCATGTGCCGGACCAGCCGCCGGACAAACCGCCGCCCGCTTCCGGTCCGGGCCGAAACGACGCCTTTGGGTTGTTGTCCGCCGCGCTGCTCCATTCGCCGGCGTATGCGCCGATTAAGTTCGGTTTGGTTTGGAATGTGGATCGACGCACCTGGGTGCATTGGGACGGCAACACCCGCTCGCCGAGCTGGAGCTGAAAGGCTATACGCCGCCGCAGGAATTTGGCGTGCGGAGCACGGGAAAATATTTCGCCGCATCCCTCGGCGGCGTGTGGGCGCGCTCACCTTATTTGCACAACGGGTCGGTGCGCACGCTTCAGGAATTGCTCACCCCGCCGGCGCAACGTGCCAAGACTTTTCATCGCGGCTCGCGGCGCTTCGATCCCACGCAGATGGGCTTCACCGATGAAGGCGCCTATCTTCTCGACACCACCACGCCCGGCAACGCCAATTCCGGGCACGACTACGGGACGAGACTCTCCGCTGCGGAGAAAGCGGAACTCATCGAGTATCTGAAGACGCTGTAGACGCTTCGCTCTGCGAAGCGTGGGCGGAAACCGCATTCGTTCTCAATCGCCCTTCCTTCACGGCGTCCATTCCCGCGCCGCCTAGAGGGCGGCGTCTACAATTGCCGAATCTGCGGCACGTCGAGAATCCGGATTTGCTCGGGCGGATTTTCCACCGCCCAAACTAGCGCGCGCACCATTTGCTTGATCGTGATCAGCCCGAGGCGTTGCGCCGGCTCCCTCGTCTGCGGGATTCGTTCCAGGATCCAGTAAACCGGCAGAAGCGCGTAGGGCCACCAATGCCCGGGCCCGAGGACATACCATGGCCTAACGAACGTCGCCGGCACACCGCTGGCGCGAATCATCGCTTCGCCTTCCATGCGGACGGCGATGAACGCTTTCATCGCGCGCGCCGGATGGGCCACGCTCAGGTACACAAAATGCCGCACTCCGGCGTCACGCGCGGCCTTCGCCGCGACCACCACCGAAACCAGATCGATTTCCTGGAACTGCTTCGCCTTCGCCGGGCTTGGATGTGGCGTGCCGATCAAATGGACGAAGGTGTCGGCCGGGGAAATCTCTTTTGTGTAGGAATCCATCTGCAACGGATCACCCGACAATCGGCCCGCGCCGGGCGGCAGTTTGCCCTGCGATGGCTGCCGCACGAGCGCCTTCACCCGATGTCCCCGCGCGAGAAGCGCGGGAATTAAGCGCGATCCAATGTAGCCCGTGCCGCCGGTGACAAAGACATTCATTGCGCGAGTAACTCGATCATTTGCGCGGCCAGCTTCGGGCCGGTCCCGGCTTCTTCGTGTTTGAAATAGACGAAAACATCCTGCCAGTTCCCTTTCTTTTCCCTAACGAACTGCGTCCAGCGTGCGACGTCTGCCGCGCTGTAGTCTTCGCGCCGGAGCCGGAGATAGCCGTAATCCGCCGTCACCGCCGTGGGTGCGGCCCGCTTTTCCGTGTCCGCGAGGCAAAGCGCGACGTTGTGTTCGCGGAGGAGCGCGAAAATTTCCTCGTCGAGCCACGATTCGTGCCGGAACTCGAAAGCCGCGCGCATCGTCGGTAGCTCGCGCAGAAACGCGCTCAGCACTTCCGCGTTCTTTTTGAAATTCGGCGGAAGCTGAAACAGAATCGGCCCGAGCCGATCGCCGAGCGCGGAAACGACCCGGCAGAAGTAACCGAGCGTGTCCTGGCAATCGCGCAGCCTGGCGAAGTGGGTGATTTTCTGCGGCGCCTTGAGCGCGAAGCGAAAATTTGGCGGCGTCTGGGCGAGCCAGTTCTCGATCGTTTTCGGGGAGGGGATGCGATGAAAAGTGTAGTTGATCTCGGTTGTGGCCAGACGTTCCGCGAAGTAGGGAAGCATCTTGCTCGCCGGCAAATCCTCCGGGTAAAAGCTGCCCTTCCATTCCGCGTACTGGAAACCCGACGTGCCGATCCAGGTCTTCATTCTTCCCCCGATCTTGCGCTGGCGGGGGCCGGTTGACAAATTCGTCTTGTTCGTTAGGCCACTTCGCCGGCGGCGTGGCCGCTGGCCCAGGCCCACTGGAAATTGTAGCCGCCCAGCCAGCCGGTCACATCGACCACTTCGCCGATGAAGTAGAGTCCCGGCACGCGCCGCGCCTCCATCGTCTTCGATGACAACTCGCTCGTCTCGACGCCGCCGACGGTCACCTCGGCTTTCGAATAGCCTTCCGTGACCGCGGGTCGGATCGGCCAATGATGGACGAGCCGCGCGAGTTGTTCGAGGTCCGCGGTCCGCGTTTGTTGGAGCGATTTTTGCGGGGCGTAACGAGCGCACCAGGCTGCCGCGAAACGCGCAGGCCATTCGCGTTCGAGCAAATCCAGGGCAGTCATTTTCGACCCGCGTTGCCCGAGCAGCCAATCCGCTCCGGGATGTTGCGGCAGGAGATCGAGCGTCGCGTTTTCGCCTTCCCGCCAGTAGGACGAAATTTGCAGGATCGCCGGTCCGCTTAGTCCCCGGTGAGTGATCAGCATGGCCTCGGCAAAGGAGGCGCGGTTGGCGCGCGCGACTACCGGCAGCGACACGCCAGTTAAAGGTGCAAAGGTCTCGCGCTCGCTTTCGTCGAAGGTGAGGGGAACGAGACCGGGCCGCGTGGCCGTCAACTTGAGACCGAATTGCTCCGCGACCCGATAACCGAAATCGGAAGCGCCCAGCCTGGCGAAGGACAACCCGCCCGTCGCGATGACGAGCGAATCGCATTCCAGCGTCCCGCGATTCGTGCCTAACGAAAAGCGTTCCGGTCTTTCGACCGACTCGACCTGGCAACCGCACTGCACCTCCACTTCCGCGATGGCGCACTCCGCGAGCAGCATCTCGATGATCTGGCGCGAGCTGAAATCGCAGAAGAGCTGCCCCAGTTTTTTCTCGTGAAACGGAATCCGATGTTTCTCGACCAGAGCGATGAAATCCTGCGGCGTGTAGCGGGCGAGGGCTGACGCGCAGAAACGCGGGTTACCAGAAATGTAGTTTTCTGGCGCGGCGAAGAGGTTCGTAAAATTGCAGCGTCCGCCGCCGGAGATCGCGATCTTTAACCCGACGCGCCCGTTGTGCTCGAGCAGGGCGACGCGCCGGGAGCGCTGCCCGGCGGTCAACGCGCACATCAGGCCGGCGCCGCCGCCGCCGATCACGATGACATCGTAACGCTGCAATTATTCCAGTGGCTCGCCGCTCTCGCGCCCGGCTTTCGGCTCGTCCAATTCCCAGAGCAGCCAGTCGTCGTTAGGCACGTATTTCTTCAGACGGTCGTCCCAGCGCTGCGGCAGTTCGTGCGTCAGCCGCTCGAGGAAGGGCAGGAGCGGGTTTTGCGGTGGTTGCAATCGCTCCCGCTCGTCCATCGCGATGTCGGTCCAACTGAATCTTTCCCGATAATCGGCGAAGCCGAACCCATCGAAGAAATTTCCGCTCCCGACCAGCGGCATATACCAAAGGCTTGGGATCGCCCGCGGATTCGGCTTGATCGGCACATCCGAAACCAGCCGGTCCAGGAGTTGCAAAGCGTGCGCGTCCTTGCCCTGCTCGAGATGCGCGCGCAGGAGTTCGAGGGCGGGGAAGGTGACCGGTGGACTAACGAAAAGCACCGGCTTCCATTGCAGGCGGGAGAGCACGATCTCGTGCACCGTGCCGACGCTGTAAATATTCGTCGGCACAAAGGCGATCGTGAAATCACTCGTGTCCACCATCCGCAGATCGATGTGGAGCGTCTCCCAAAACTTCGCGGCGCACCGGGAGCGCTTTTCGTCGCCCGCCTGGCCCGGCGCAAAGGTCCACTCCTCGCGCACATCGACCGTGTGGCTGTCTTCCAGCCCGTATTGTTGCGCGCCGCGCACCCCCGGCTTGAACCACGGATCGAAAACAATCGCGCCGTGCGCGCGCAGAAAATCGCCGGTCCGGTTGCGCCAGCCGAGTTTCTTCTCGTCGGCGCGCGAAGCGACAAAATCCATCGGGCCGGAAAGATAAACGCGCGCGCCGCGCAGGAAGTGGTGCTGCTTCATCGCGCGAGCATAGTGCGTCGGAAAGAGATTTGAAGTGGTGGATTCACGCCGTGTCAACGCGCGCGCTACAGTTGACTTGCGGCAGGACTCCGGCTCGCGCGTCGCAGGGCGATGAGTTGCAGCACATAAAAGCAAAGAACGACGCAGAGGATCGAGGCCGCAAAAAGTAAAAGAGCATAAAGCACATCGGAATGCCGGCCGATCCAGTCGCTCTCGCCTTTGGCGACTCCTAAAGCCGCATCGAGGTCTCGACCGGAATACAGGTCTCCGTAGATCCATTTGGCGACGCGGAGATTAGTGTCCAGGAACACCAAGACATTCGGGTGCGTGAATTCTTTTCCCGCCTGCCCATATTGAAATCCGATCGATTCGAGCAGCGCTTCCGTATCCTTGGTGGAACCCGTGCCTAGCGACCAGCCAAGCGGGATTTTCTCACTCGCGCGATAGGCGGCCAGGACGGCGGGAGTGTCGGTCGGATCGAATGAGAACAGCAGGATGCGGAACTGGGTGGGATCGGCCGATGCCTCAGAGAGCGCCTCCTGCAAGTGCCCGACATTCGTCACACAAGCCGTCCGGCAACGCGTATAGATCGGCAGCAGAATGACGGGATAGCCGGCGAAGTCTGAGAGCCGATGGATGCTCCCGCTCTCATCGGTCCAGCTGACTGGCGGGACGGCTGTTCCAGCTTGCGGCGCGACATCCTTGATGACCCCGGCCCAGAGATCGCCCGCAAGGACGAGGATTAAAGTGAAAGCAGAAAAGAAGCGCCTCACAGTAACCTCACGGACCTGGCCCGACGCTCAGCGGGACCGGCCGGTGCGGAGAGTAAGGCGGTGCTCCGGGAAAGTGGCTCCGAATTGTCTGAGTAATCGGCGGCGCGTAGGCAATCACCAGCAAAAGCGCGGCCCCAATCAGCCAGGGAGTGAAACTTTGCACCGCCGGAACACGCTCATCATGGTAGGGCTCGGAAACAATCAACTCCAGCGCGCCTTGTCTTACCGGCTTACCGAAGAGCGTGCCGAAGAAAACAATAAAGAACATGAGCGCGGCGATCGTCATGATGATCCCGCCGACGCCGGTGAATATCCCGCTCATCGCCCACTCAGGCTGATAGAGCGGCGATTGCGGATTGCCATAGGTCAGCCCGAGGTTGGTGCGTCGCGGCTCACCTCCCGCACCGGAGACAAATCCGCCCGACGAAAAAATCATGATCCCAAGCGTCCAAAGGTACGGCACCCAGACGTTCCAGGTCGGGAGCTTGATTCTCTTGCCGGTCAGTTTTGCGACCAGGAAAAGACTCATGCCGATAAAGGAAAGAAAGACCGGGCCAGCCACGGTTTGATGGAAGTGGGCGGGCAGCCACGTCGTGTTATGGACGACGTTGTTCAGGTTATAAGAGGCATTAACGATTCCGGTGATTCCGCCGAAGATGAAGATGACCAGACCGGCAAAGAGATAGGAGAAGAGCCAGCGATCCTTGTCGAGATAAGGAAGCTTGCTCCACCAACCGAGCAGACCGTGTCCTCCATTCTGACGCGCGCCGTATTCCATCGAAGCCGCCATGGTGAAGGCGGTGACAAAGCTGGGAACGGCGACCAGCATGGTAAAGAAGGCGTGCACGAATTTCCAAGTGTCACTGATCCCGGGTTCCGTGAACTGGTGATGAATCCCAACCGGAGCGGAATAGAGCACCAGCCAGAGGAAAGTAAGGCGACCGGCAAAATCGGAATAGAGCTTCCCGCCCGCCAGCTTCGGCAACATCGTGTAATACATGACGTAGGCCGGCAGCAGCCAGAAATAGACAAGCGGATGGCCAAAGAACCAGAAGAGCATCCGCGCAAGCGGCACATTGATCGTCGGCACCCAGCCCATCGACCAAGGGATGAGCATGAAAATGATTTCGATCGCCACCGGAATGGTCGCGATCACCCAGACGATGAAAGTGGCAAAAATGCCAACCACCGCGAGCGGGATTTTCTCGCCGGGGTGGTCGCGTTTCCAGGCGAAGTAAGGTGGTAGCCAGCTAAAGAAGGCAATCCACGAGCCAATCACCACCAGCGCGAGACCGAGATAGAAGGACGGATGAGCGCGCAGTGGCGGATAGAAGGTATAGAGGACAGTCGCCTGCCCGGAAAGAATGGCGGCAGCGGCGAGAAGCGTGCCGATAACCATCAGCGCAAAGGAAAGCCACGCCACTTTCATATTCAGGGGTCGTCCCAGATGGTAGCGAATCACGGCATAGCCGAAGGCGACCGCGAAAAAGGTGGTGAAAACGATTGCATTCACCACGCCGTGCAGAGTTAGGCCCTGGAAATATTCGAGGCCGAGAAATTCCCGGCTGTGAATGAACCCCGAGCGATAGAGTGCCTGCATGAGGCCGTGATAGATGCCGAGGATCAGCAGAACCATCGGGAAAATGATCTCGATCAGGATCATTCGCCTGAGCCCGGGCTCGATCTCGATCGCGCGTTCGTTGGTAAGTTCCATCGGCGGTTACTTGATCGTTTTCAGATACGCAATGATTTCGTTCACTTCCTCATCGGTGAGAGTGGGCGCCGGCATGACGTCATCAAACCCCTCCACCACCTTGGCGTCGGGATGAAGAATGGACTCACGAAGATAAACGTCATCCGCAATCACGGTTGAGCCGTCGGCCAGCTTGCGCGTGCGGCCATAGAGGCCCTTGAAGCTGGGACCGATGTCGTCCACGCCATTGAGCGAGTGGCAGGAAAAACATTCGTTCTTGATAAGCAGGCGGGAGCGCGGGTCGGCCGGCGTCGCCGCTGCGGACGGAGTGGCCGGTTTCGTCGCGCGAAAGGTCGCCGCGTCCACCACGCGCAGGCTGGCGGCCATGCGATCATGACCCGTCCCGCAATACTCGTGGCAAATCACCGGATAGACGCGCGGCTGGTCGAATTTGACGCGCGCATAATTCACCACCCCGGGCACGGCCATGAGATTGAGATCGGTCCCGACGAGGATGAGCCCGTGCGTGACATCGATCGTGCTCAGGTAGACATCCACGATCGAACCGGCCGGCACGGTGACTTCTTCCGGTTCGAATTTCCACATCCGGGCCACGTAATGCAGCTCGTAATGCGTTGGCGAATGCGCGATCAGCTCGCCCTTTTGGAACGGCTTCACACTCGTCAGGCAGGTCGGCAGGCCGACGTGAAAGACATTGACCGCGAGCGCTGCGAACCCGAAGAGCAGCATGACGAAAGCGACCGCCACCGCAAAAATTCGTTTTTCCAGCTGGGTAATCGTCATCGCCATCAGCTCCGCGCGATCATGATCCAGTAGATCAAAAACCAAATTGCGGCATAAAACAGAAGCAGCAAAACAAAGAAAAAGATCGCGCCGCTCGGGAAAAACCGCTTTTCGTTTTCTGGTTCGTTCGAGGGTGTCATCCTAGCAATTGTTACGGGGAAGCATGTCAATTTCACTGCTTGGGAAAAAGGAAAAAATGCAACGCGCGAAGATTGCATCGTGGCCGGCTGCGCCCGGCGCCGGCCTCCTTTATTAGGCGGGACGACCCGCTTTCGGTTTGTTTTGAGAAAGTTCTCTGCGGAAAGCTCAGCGCCGCCTAACAGGCGAGATCGTAGCGCCGGCAAACTCCGGAGAGCAGTTCCCAGAGCGCGTTCAGCACGCGATCGGCGGCGGTCGCAACGGCATCCGCATTGTCCGGTCGAACGTGCGTTGCGAGGAGGGCTCTCTCCATGGCGGCGTGTTCGCGGTCGGCGTCGATGTGGACGGTGAAATAGCGGTAGCTTTCCGGATCGTCGAAATAGTAGTGCCTGATAAGCCCGTCGATCTTCGACTCCGAGACGGCCGGGATCTGGCTTTCATAGGCGTAAAGCGCGGCGAGACCAGCCGCGATGTCGCCCTTGCCGCAAACGGAACGAAAGGTCGCGATCAACTCCGCGGTTTCCGGCCAGGCCGCTGTGTCGTCGAGTTCGTTAGGCGAGACGCCGAGGGTGGCAGCGAAGTTCCGCCAGAGCTGCGGATGATTCGGGTCGCCCGCTTCTTCGTCGATCAGGTTGGCGAGCAACTGGCGGCGGGTCGGTTGATCGTCGCAGCGCGCGTGGATGGCGGAGAGGTAGGTCGGGAAAGCGGCGACGTGCCGGTAATACTGGCAGGCGTAATCCGCCAGCGTTGCCTTGTGCAATTCACCCCGCGTCCAAGCGAGGTAAAACGGATGGGTCAAGAGGTGGCGGGCGGCGATTTGTTCGTCGAGGCGATCAAGATAGGCGTTCATGAGTTTACAAAGCTTTTAGACGATCATCGCGCAGTTGGCAAAGCTGATTCGGATCTCGTCCCAACAAATATTGCCGGGTCCGAAGCAGATCGTGCCAAGTCGTGCGGAGCGGCCTTAGCCACCGGAATGATGACCGAGGTTGCAGGATGGTTGGGCCTCAATGCCCCAGCGGCGTGGTCACGTTCGTGCGTGGCGGCGGGGTGAACTCAAAGGTCGAGGGATCGATCGCGGCGCGCGATTCGTTCGCATAAACGGTGACGATGTGATCGCCATTGGGCTGCGCCATCTCCGTGCGCTGCACCTGCAGGTCGGCGTTCAGCTCGATGGTGAACGTCTGGAGGAGACGCTTGAGCGACGGATTGCGCGGGGCGAGCTGGAGCTGGTAGCCGTTCGCCGTCGTGCTCCCCGTGATGTGGTAGCTGTTCTCGACGTTTTGCAGGTTGAGCGCCGCGGTCAGGGCGGCGACGCCGGCATCGAGCGGGGAATGTTTGCCTAACGAGTAGTGTTCCGCCGATTGGAATTTCGGGTAGTAAATCCAGAGCTGTTTCCCGTCGCTCACCGTCAGGCTGGGCGAGTTGCCTTTGACCTCGCGGCGAAAATTGTCCGGGGCGGCGAACCAGACCTTGCCCGAGCTGTTGATCGGTTTGTTCATGAGGTGGACGGCTTTTTCCTCCTGGAAATCGGCCTGCACCTGGGGCGCGGCGGCGCGTTTCACCCGGATGCGGTCAAGGAGCGCTTTCGTATCGGCGGGCGTGAGCGGAGCCGCCTGCGCGGTGGCGAAAGCGATCAGGAGCGATAAGGAAAGCAAAGAGAGTTTGGAGACCATGTTTCTTTAGCCGGACTTCCGTCGCGCTGAGCTATTCGGAAAGAATGAATCAGGAAAGCAGGAAAAGGAATCGGACATTCGTCATCCAAGTTCACGGCTGCAAGTTCTTCCTGCTTTCCTGCTTTCCTGATTCAACGGTTTTCGGTTTGGCCGCTGCGGCGGCGGGCAGAGTGAAGAAGATGGTGGCGAACAAGCTCCAGGCGAGGCCGATCGCGCAGGCGATGCCGAGGCCGCTCAAGGTCGGATTATTGGCAAAGCCTAACGAGCCGAAGCCGGCAATCGCGGTCAGGCCGGCAAGCGCGACCGGTTTCAGGACGCCGGCCACATCGTGCTCGATCTCGCGCGCCTTTTGCCAGACGAGCAGAACGTAAATGCCGTAATCGACCCCGATCGCGAGCACCAGCCGGAAGGCGAGAACGTTGAGCAAGTTGAGCGGGATGTGCGCGAGTTTCATGGTCGCGATCATCGCGCCGATGGCGAGCGCGAGGGTGATGACCTGGATCAGCCAGAGCCGCCAGTCGCGATAGAGGAAGGCGAGGAGCGAGGCGTCGAAGAAGGCCATCAGGATGCTGATCAGGATCAATTGGCGATGCGACCACGGGATCAGGTCGGTGAGGGTGAAGCTCCAGCCGGAGAGAATCAGCGGCACGCCCGCGACCGGCAGCTCGCGCTCCAGCATTTCCTTCTGTTCGTGCGTCTCGACCGGCTGGGTCGTGGTCACGAAGCCGACCGTGAGCAACGGATCGTGCGCGAAATAGCGATCGACCAGGAACCACCAACTGGAGCTTGCCGGAAGTTGCTTCCGCCAAGCGGGAATCGGCCGCGTGCCGCGCCCGACCGCTTCCAGTTGATCGAGCAGGGCAAAGCCGGCGGCAAAAGTTGCGCGGCTGAATCCTTCCTGCGCGATCGCTTTTTCCAGAGACTGGCGGGTTGCCGGGAAATCGATCATGCGCAGCCGGAGACGATTTTGCTCGATCAGGCGGGGCGAAAGGGCGAGCGCCGCCGGGGTCGAGAAGCTCTTGATCGCCCCGGTCTTTTGCAGGTCGCGCCAATGGGCCTCGATCTTTTGCCAATCGTCGTGCAGTTGCTCCTCGTTAGGCGCGCGGACGATCCCGATGACCGGCTCCCAGCGGATCGGCATCTTCGCCATGATCGTCTTGAGTGCATAGCCGGCGTCGCTCGACTTCGGCTCCATAGAATGGGCGCTGGCGTCGAAGATCAGCGGCGGATTCGGCGCGACCGCGACCGCGAAGAGGAGGAGCAAAATCGGCAGCGCGATCCAAAGAATTAAACCCGGCGCGCGCAGCATGCGGCGAACGAAGAGCTTAACGAGGGAGAGGATCCAATCATGCCGCGGAGGGACCGAGCGTTGCCCGATGAAGAGAAAAAAAACGCTCGTCATGAAAAGGCCGGCCACCAGGATGCCGACCGCGATCAAGACGCCGAGCTGGGTAAAGCCGCCCGAGCCGGCGAGGAGGAGTGCGAGGAAACCGACCGCGGTGGTGAGGGCGCCGAAGAAAATGGCGCGGCCAAGTTTCGCGACCGCTTCCTCGATCGCTGCCGGATGCGTGCTGCCTTCAATCCGGGCCTGTTGGTAGCGGCCGAAAATCAGGATCGCAAAATCGACCCCGAGCCCGATCAGGATCGCGCACATCCCGATCGTCACCATGTTGAGCTCGCCGAAAATGAGGAGCCCGACGGCGAGCGCGACGAGGCAACAGAGAAAAAGCGAAAATCCCATCCCGACGAGCGGGAGCCAGCGGCGGAAGCCGACAAAAAAAACGCCGCCGACGAGCAGGATCGAACCGAGGAGCGTGACCACGATGTCGTGCCGCATGCTGAGTGAAATCTCCGCGACGTAGGCCGAACGGCCGGTGACCAGCACCTGGAGCGGCGCTTCGCCCTCCCAGCCCTGGCTGGCCGTGGCGCGGAACGCGTTCACTTTTTTCATCAATGCCTGGCAATCGAAGGCGCTGATCGACGGCTGGTCGGTGACCGCGAGAAAGATGCGCGTGGTCCGGTCGGGCGAGGTGAGAGGTTGCCCCTCCTGCAGGGTGTCGTTGCCCGCGAACGGCTTGAGCGCGGGGGCGACGATGCCTAACGGATCGAGGGAAAGCTCGAAATCCGTCCGGGGCGAGCCGGCCTCGATCTCCTGGTGTAGGCGGCTGAGCCGCGCCTGCATTTTGGCCGGTTGGAGAACGGCAACGGTCTCATCGAAAGCGCGCGGTTCGAGATTGAGAAGCAGGGGAACGGCGAGGCCCTGGAGGTCGTGAACGCCTTCCGGCGTCTCGATCGGCGAGCCGCTCAAGACGCGCGTGCTCCAAGGCTGCTGGCGCAGACGTTCGGCGAAAATGGGCGCGAACTCCTCCAGCCGGTCGACGTCGTTAGGCTGACTAACGAGCGCGAAAGTCAGCTCGCGGGTCTGCGCGAAATCGCCGTTGTAAACCTTGAGTCCCTGGACCGATTCGAATTTCCCAGGGAGCAGATTGAGGACTTCTGTGTCAAGCGTCAGCCGGGTGATGAGAATGAAAAGACTGACGGCCGCGAGGAGCGCGACCGCGAGCCAGACGAGGCCACGATGGTGTGTGACGAGGCGGGCGATGAACTTCGAATACGACATCAGCGACCGCGACGGTCAGAAGGCAAAGGTAAAGCGGTCGGGGCCGACTATCTGGCGGATGAGCGGCTGGTTTTTCGCGCGGCGCAGCAGTTCGCGGAGCGAGACCCAGCCGCGGAGGCGGGCGGGTGTTTCCGACGGCGGGCCCGACCACGAGCCGCGGGCGAGGGGACCGCTCACGCGCACGAACTTGTCGTCCTGGTGCACGGTCAAAAGCGTGACGCCGGGACCTTTGCTGAAAGTCAATTCAAAGTCGCCCCTGGTGGAATAACGAACTAGGACGTCGCCGATGAGCGACGTCTTCGGCCCGCGATACTGGAGCTGGCCGATCTTCGCCTGCCAATCCGGCTCCGGCTGGACGAACTGGTGGCGCAGTGTCTGGCAGCTCGTTAGGCAGAGGAACGCGAGACCGACAAGAAAATATGGGAGGGGCCTTTGTGCCCCGAGGAGGTGGCGGGTCGCCGCCCCAAGGCGCCTCCCACATTGGCTTTCGCGGATGCGCGGATCCATCGTTCGTTAGGCCGCCGAGCGCAGCGCCGGTTCCGGCGTGGTTTTGGGTGCCACCAAAGTGCGCCGCGGACAGAGCGGCAGATACCGCTGCAGCCAGACGATGAAATAGAAGGCCGACATCCGCCAGCGGATCGCGAAACTGCCGCTGATGTTGCCGCCGAGGACGGCGTTCACCGCGGGCGGGATTTGGAGCACGTCCTGCGGATACAGAAACACTTCGATGAATTCCTTCGAGTACCAGGCGTTAACGAAGCGGAGATAGCCTTTCATCGCGCGCCGGAGCAGCCGCTCGTATTGCGCGAAAAGGCGCGGCGCTCTCCGCGGATGATCGAGCACGATATCGAGGGTGTCGGCGCATTGCTCGCCCGCGAGAAGCGCGAGGAAAACGCCGCTGCTGAAAACCGGGTCGATGAAACCGGCAGCGTCACCGGCGAGCATCCAGCGGTCGCCTGTGAGGCGGCTTTGGCGATAAGAAAAATCGGCGCTCGCGTAGGCGGGCGTGACGCGCCGGGCGTTTGTCATGCGGCGGGCTAGAAACGGCTGTTCGGCGAGCGCTTCCTCGAGAAATTCCTCCGGCGATTTCTTCGCCTGCTTGAAGAGCGCGGTGTCGAGCACGACGCCGATGCTCGCGCGATCCTGCGGGAGCGGGATATACCAGAACCAGCGATCGGAGGCGCGCAGTTGGCGGGTCAGCGTGCCGTCGCGCCCTTCGTCCGCCTGCACGCCTTCGTAGTGGGCGAAGATCGAGATCTTCTGGAGGTGCGCGTAAGTTTCCTTGAGCTTGAAATGATTCCCGAGCACGGAGTGGCGCCCGCTCGCGTCGATCACATAACGGGCGCTGATTTTTTCCGGCGCTGCATCCTTGCGCTGCACCTCGAGATCGGCGCGGTCGGCGAAAAACTCGATTCCTTTGACTGACGTTTGCTCGCGCACTTCGGCGCCGTTTTCCGCGGCGTGATCGAGCAGCACCTGATCGAACTCCGCCCGCGGCACTTGGTAAGAAGTTTCGGTTTGCGAGCGGTAGCCGTCCTTGAAATAAAATTTTACTCCTTCATCAGAACAGGCGCTCGCCATTTCGCCGCCGTATTTCCGCATGAAGCCGGCCTGCGCGAATTTCTCGTGCACGCCGAGGCGGGTAAAGGTCTTCATGCTGATCGGGAGGAGTGATTCGCCGATGTGGAAGCGGGGAAATTTTTCCCGCTCGAAAACGAACACGCGCCGGCCGGCTCGGGCAAGGAGGGTCGCCGCGGTGCTCCCGGCGGGTCCACCGCCGATGATCGCGACGTCGTAGGTTGCGTCAGACATTCGGCGACAAGTTAGCAAGCTTGCGCCGGAAGCAAACTCCGACGGGGCGGTCCTTCGGCGGACGTGCTTCCGCACGTCCGAATTTGTCATTGCCGGCTGCTCTTTGGATCGGGGACGTGCGGAAGCACTTCCCTCCGATTACTGATTGGAAATGGTCGCGGTCGTGCCGTCGATTTTCGTCAGGTTAATGGTGAACGGTTCGGCGTAGGTCGCCGCCCGATCCTGTAGCATGCTGATGGCCACGGCTTCGCCCAGTTGGATGGAGGAGGAGGTGTCAGTGCGCCAGTGGATGCCGGCGTGAATTCCGTGGGCGAATGAGATATTGTTGGCGAGCTTATTCAGCTCCCCGTTGACCGTGAGCTGGCCGGCATCGCCGCCCGTGTAGGGGAGGAGCGAAAGTCCATCGTTGGCTGGGACCACTGGGTTGGGGATGACGAAATTGCCATCAAAGAAGAACTTTAGAACAGTGATGCAGGCGCCGGCTACCGAGCCGTGTCCGGTGGGATAGGCCGGATGAGTGGGCGAGCCTTCGGGGAAAGGCTGCGAAAGAAAGTAATCGCCATACTTGCTGAAGCTGCTCTGCACCGCCTGGGAGTTGAGCACGTTGTTATTGACATGACCCTGGATGGTGCCGCCGAAACCGCTCAAGATTTGGCGCACAATGGCGCCGCCCGACTCGGGACGGTGACGGAGGTGAATCCACCATTTTTGATACCAAACGCTATTCAACGCATGGCGAGCAGCAGCCCCGAGAGTGGCTGCGTAATCCGGACCGCCGAAGGTGCCAAAGCCGTTTTGCTTGGTTGAGCCGACGTAGGGATTACCCGGGTTCCGAGGCGCTCCAATCGAGCTGAGGAGCAACAGAGCCGTAAAGTACGCCTGATAGAGCACGTCGACATGGGTGTATGAGCAAAGACCCCGGCCATCGTGGAGGAAGCGCGGTTGCGGATCAAACTGGAGTTGGGCTCCGGTAGGAATGCCATTCTGGACCAGTTGGTACGTCGTCGGATCGGTCATGAAATCAATATTCGGCACGAATGTGATCAACTGCTGGCTCATTGGCTGAGCGCCCAGGAATGTGGGCTGGAGACAGAGCTGAGAGAGATAAGGTCCAAGGGTGTCGCCGGGATAAGTTCCGCGGAAGAGGAGATCCGGCGTGACATTGCCGAAGCTGTCCCTCGGTCCGAGGTAATCTGGCATGGTCGTCAGCTCGGCGGCGGCTTGAATGGCGGTAGAATTGGAGGCGTAGTCAGTGAAGGCGACATCCCGCAGGAGCGAAGCCCAATACAATTCGACCAGTTCAGTGCCGTAGGTTGGACCGGCGAGCGCGGGTGCGGGCGGGACCACGACCTGGTTTATTTGATTGGCCGGCGATGATGCATTCCCGAACTGCACATCGTCGCTCCCTTCCAAGGCGAAGGCGCGTCCTCCCAGCGGGCCATTCTGTGGTCGCGGGCCGCCCGTAATCACATTCTCGAAGTCTTCAAACTTACCGGTATTGATGGCGTGTCGGAAAGTCTGGAAAGCGGCCAAGTTCACCAGTCCGATCCCAACTTGCAGAATACCTTTGGTATAGGTGCCTGACTTGTCGGAATAGCGCTGTTCGTCGCCATTCGTGGTATGCGGCGGAATCGGGATGAGCGCTTCTTTCGTCGCTGCGCCAACTCGAATCGCGAAGGACTGAGCGACTCTCTTATCCGACACACCGGCGGGTGCGGGAATGCCATCCCCAATCGCGGGATTGTAATTTTGGCCGGAGGCAGACACGACTTTGCCGAGCACCGCGCCGCCAGCAAGTGCCGCGCCGACCTGGCTCAGAAATCTACGCCGACTGGTTCCGTGATTGGACGTGTTGTCCTTCCCAGGCAGGTCTCTCTCTGGCTGTATTGATTTGGAAGGAACTGCGTCATTATGATTCATATTGTGAGTACTCCTAATTAACCGGACGCGGTTATATTTCGGTTACAATTCCCATGTCAATCCATTTTTTTGGAATTTTTCTGGAAATTTCTTCTCTTAGCGGTTTTCTGAAGATTCTGAGAACCTGACGAGGCAATTTTCGCGCGCCCGTCTGCCAAGACGTTCATTTCCGCCGTCGAGTGGAAGAACGGCGGCCCAAGACCCGATCGGCCATTGACAAGCGGCGGAGTGAGCGGGATGGAACCACGCCGGAACAGGCTGCCATGAAACTGATCGACCGCTTCGTCGGCCGCGAGCTGATCGTCAACGTGCTCTTCGCGATCGCGGTGCTCAGCCTCGTGCTCGTGGTCGGCAATATTTTTCGCAAACTCCTCCCGCTCCTCGTGAATCACGATGTGCCGATCGAGTTCCTCATCACCTTCATCGCCTACGTCCTGCCTTTCTCGCTCATCTTCACCATCCCGTGGGGCTTGCTCACCGCCATCCTGCTCGTCTTCGGCCGCCTCTCGGCGGATAACGAATTGATCGCCCTCCGCTCCAACGGCGTGAGCGTGACGCGCGTCTGCGTGCCGCTCGCCGTCCTCGCCGTGGTCTGCACCGCCATTTGTTTGTGGCTGAACGTCGATGTCGCTCCAGCCGCGCAGGAAAAATTGCGCAGCAGCATCTTCGATCTTGCGACGCAAAATCCGATCGCGCTTTTTGGCGGCGACCAGGTGATCGATCAATTCCCCGGCCGCAAAATCTACGTCGGGAAGAAGGAAGGCAACAAACTGGAGAACATCATCGTCTTCCAGATGGACGAACACGCGCTCCCCGTGCGGGTGACACATGCCCGCACCGGGTTGCTGGAAACGGATCTGACTAACAAACGCCTCCTTTTGCATCTTTACGATGCGCGTTACCAGGAACGCGACGCGAAAGATCCCTACGACCTGCGCAAGATTCGCGACGGCATCAGCCTGGCGGAAGGGACGCTGCCGATCAGCTTGGAGGAACTTTACGAGAAAGAGAAAAAGCGGCCGACGCGCTCCGCTCTCTCTCTTTCGCAGTTGTTGGAGCAATTGAAGTCGGGTACGGGTCGCTCAGATCGGAGCGCGACCCGGACCGAAATTAATAAGCGTTTCTCCTTTCCCTTTGCCTGCATCGCCTTCGCCCTCATCGGCGTGCCGTTAGGCATCACCACGCATCGGCGCGAAACCTCGGTCGGCTTCGCCACCGGCCTGATCGTGGCGATCTTTTATTTTCTCTTCATCATCATCGCCGACACCATGCGCGGCAATGCCAAGATCCACCCCGAGCTGCTCGTCTGGTTTCCCAACGTGCTCTTCATCGTCATCGGCGCCTATCTCTTCCGGCGGCTGAGCAAACAGTAAGCGCTCCCTCGAACGGGCCACCGGAACCCGATCCTCCCCTAGCCGAGATCCGTCTTGCGCAAAACGACGACGAACTCCTGCCCATTCTTAAGGACCGCCTCGATTTCAATCGGCCAATGGAAATCGCGCCGTAGGTTTAAGACCAATTCGATGAACTCGCGCTGTGTCCAGACGTGGAAGTGGATATCGCCCGCGGCCGCCTCGATTTGTTTGGCTCTCCGCTCCGCCTCGGATGCATCCGTGACTTTTCCGACGCTTGTTATCCAGTCGAGGTAATGCTCTGCCTCCGACCACTCTGGCGATTCCAAATAGTCGCGCTTGAGATGCTCGTAGGAAGTGACCGCGCGCGCGGCGTCGAAAGTGAAGCGTTTGTCCGGCAGCGCCAGGTAGAGTATTCCGCTTAGCTTGAGCACCCGGAACATATTTTCGATCGCCCCAATCGGATTGCGGACGTGTTCGATGACGTGATTGGCAATGACAAAGTCGCAGCTTGCGTCGGCGATGGAGGCGAGCTTTTCGCCGTCGTCGACTTGGTCGAGGGCGACCAGGGGCTGACCTGCAATTTCCGGATAGGCGACGCGCAATTTGTCAGTCGGGAGCCGATCAACGTAACGGACCTTGGCTCCGTGAAACGTCTGCAGCGGGTCGTTCAAGGCGCCGATCTCGATGCCGTGACCGCGGATGTAGCGATAGGCGGCGAAGGGGCGCACCTTGGTCGCGATCACGCGCCAGCGCCCGCTCCACGATTGTGCCCAACGAAGGAATCCCATGGCGTCCCCGTCCGCCTAACGGCGCTCGGTCATGCGGCGGAAGCGCTGACCTCGTCGCTGATGACGAAGAACTTCTTCAACGTCGCGCTCCCGAAGTTCGTCGTGAGGGCAACATCCGCGGCGTCGCGCCCGACCGCCATTACGATGCGGCCGATCCGCGGCACGTTGTGGCGGGCGTCGAAGGTGTGCCAGCGATCGCCGAGATAAACTTCGAACCAGCCGCTGAAATCCATCGGCAACACCACCGGCACCCCGATGTCGCCCATGTATCCGGTCACGTAGCGCGCCGGGATGTTCAGGCAGCGGCAAAAGGTGAGCGCGAGATGACTGAAATCGCGGCAAACGCCCTCGCCGCTCTGGTAAACGTCGAAGGCCGATTTCGACGGATCGGCGAAATGATAACCAAAGGTGATGTGCTGGTTCACCCAGGTGCAGATCGCCTGCACCCGCGGCCAGCCGGGCGGCGTCTCGCCAAAAAGTTTCCAGGCGACAGCGGAAAGCCTGTCCACCTCGCAGTAACGGCTCGGCATGAGAAAGGCCAGCGTCTCGTTAGGCAAATTTTCGATCTTGTGCTGGATCGCATCCGACGACTGCGGATCGGGTTCGCCGCTGTCTTCGATTAGCGTCTCGAGCGCGAGGCGGAGATTGCCCGGCGGCGCGAGGAGCCGCGCACAGCGGTTGCCGAAGAGATCGCTGTAATGCGTTACGGGAAGCGCCGGCTCGACCTGTAGTTCCTGCGGACCGCGCAAATCGCTTTCCCGCGAAGGATGCACGAAAAGCATCAGCACCATCGGCGTCGGGCCGCGGAGCTCAAACCCAATGTCGAATCCGATCTTGATCAGCATGTCGTTAGGCTGGGCCGAAGTTGGCCGCCTGCTTTCAGGCGTCCGACACTGTCACCTTGCGCTGGTGAAGTCGCATTATTTTTGTCGTTCCGAGCGGAGCGCAGCGCAGTCGAAATTATCCGAACCGCTGGAAACCCTTCCAAAATTCCGGCCACGATTTTTTGAAATCGCGGCAGACAAAGATATCCGGGTGATCCTTCGTTTCTTCGTTTAGCACGCCGAAGCGATTCGTCACATGCCCCGCCAGCTCGACTCGGTTCGCGAAACGTTCCGCTGACTCGCGCGAAAATCCGACCAGGATGACCACCTCCGGCGGTTGCGCGCCGTAACCGCGCCACCAATATGTGTTGGTGCCGCAGATGACCTCCGGGAGGCGATACGCGCGGCCATAGAGATTGATCGCGCCCGCCTCGCCGGAGTTGCCAGCCAGGATCGCGGCCTGCAGTTTCTCTCCCTCAGGCAGCGCCGCGTAGATGCCGGCGATGGTTTGAGCCAGCTCCGGCCAGCCGATCTGCTCCGTGAAATCATCTTGCACCTTGCTCGTTAGGCGCCAGAGCGGGGAATTGATCGGCGCGAGCGGGAGCGTGAAGATGGCGCCGAGAATCGCGCCCGCTCCCAGTGCGGCCCAGGTCCAGGCCCGGCTGACCCGCGCCGCGGTCGCGCTCCGCGCTGCGAGCCAATCTTCCCAGACCACCGTGCCCGCGGCGAAAAGCATCGGGTAAGCCGCCGCCAGGTAATAGGATCGTCCCCGCGCCAGCAGGAACAAAACGAGAGGGACGACGAACATCCACCCGAGCGCGCGATAGCGTCGCCCCGCGGGCGAAATGAGATAGAAATAAAGGCCCGCCACCCATAAAGGCAGCGTGAAGAGATTCGCGCAGTCCGTCAGTTGGCCCGCCAGGAAACCATCGGTCCGGCCAATCCGGACGTCGCGCGCGTGGATGTGATTCAGGAAGGTGAGGGAAATGAAATGGTGCTGCGTTTGCCAAATGAGATTCGGCAGAACGATCACGACCGAAAGCGCCGCACCCGCCCAGAGCCACGGACTTTTCAGGTAACGCCGGGCCGGCGTGAGGACGACCCCGGCGCCGAGGCCCGCAATGAAAAAGATCATCGTGTATTTGGTCATCATCCCGAGGCCGAGGACCGCGCCGATCGCGAGCCACCAGCGCGGATTATCTTCGCGCAACAGGCGGATGAGGAAATACGCCGCGGTCACCCACCAAAGAAAGTCGAGGGAGACGTATTGGAAGAGCGTCCCCATGGAAATTGCGACCGGCGAAGTCGCCGCCGCTAGCGCGGCGATCACCTGCGCCCGGCGTCGTCCGCCCAGTTCCCTTGCCATCAGGCCGATCAAGACCATCGCGATGCTCTGCGCCAGCGCGGCGAAGAAGCGCAGCCCGACGAGCGACGGCCCGAATAGTGTCAGCGCGATGCGCGCGACGAACGGCGTAAATGGTGGATACGAGACATAGCCCCAGTCGAGATAACGAGCGTCATCGAGCACGCCTAGTTCGTCGCGATGAAATCCATATTGCCAATTGGTGGCGCAATGCAGGGCTAGCCGAGCCACAGCCAGCGCCAACAAGATCGCGAGAGCGCTTGGACCTCGCCCCCTGGGCGAAGCGATGGCCGTTGCCGTTTCCATTCGTCGGGATAGCAGACTAACGAATCGGCGCGAGTCACGCAACGATGTCATCCCGAGCGGGAGCGCAGCGCAGTCGAGGGATCCCGTCGCGAAGCCTTAGGTAACTCCACGGGATCCCTCGACTGCGCTCGGGATGACCGCGGTCGTTAGGCAACTCGCCCAAACTGCGCCGTCACCCGCAGCTCGCGGTCCGCGGCGATCCGCACTTCACGCAACCTCACTTCGCCTAACGGCAGCGCCATGAGCGAAAATTCGCGCCCGTTGAACCGCTGCAGGTGCGGCGCGATAAAACCGCAGGCCAGCGTCCCGAGCGTTCCTTCCCCCGCGCATTCGAGACCGGAGAGCCGCGCATTCAGTTGCTCATCGATCGCCACGCTGCCGCTGATCCGCACCGCCGCGTTGAGAAAAAGCTTCTTCGCGCGCACCTCTACTACCACGTCGAGTGCCCGCTCCGAGCGCGACCGCAGCTCGATCCGCACATCTTCCACCGTCACGCCATGCTTCGCGGCCTCCGCCTTCGCGCCCGCGAGCACGAGCGCCTCGAGATCGGCCAGCGCGATCGAGGCCTCCACGTTCCCATCCGTCGCATCCTGCAAAAGCAGAAGCACCCTGCCATCCTGGTCGCGTCCCTGGCCGATCCACACGTCCCGCGCGGTGCACGATAGTTTGACCTTTGCCTGCTGCACTAGGATCGGCCGCCCGCTGATCTCGAAATGCGCCACCCGCAACGCCGGCTCGACCGCCCCAACCGGCGGCAAAGGCCGCGGCGGCTCCCCGGCATCCGCGCCATCGAGGGATACCCGGATCACCGCGAGGTCCGGATACTGTTTTTCCTCCACCGTCACCATCGGTCCCGTCGGCCTAACGACCCGACGCAGACTCTGCTCCAGCGCTGCGCGGAGCGCCTCAGCGTTTGGCGGCAGCGAATTGGTTTGGATCGGAAACATCCTGCCAACCTACGCAGTTTGGCTGCCGAGCGAACGCTTTCAATCGCGTCGACCGTTTCGCCAGGCACACGCCTTGCCGGCGCGTTGGGCGCTGATTCAATTCCGTCGCCGGGTCGCCTCAAACAAGAACCACGTCCGGCGTTCGGTCTCGTCGATCCACACCTCGATCAAGCTCGCGGTCGCGACGTCGCGATGTTCGTCGCAGACATTGTGCGTCTCGCGCAAGCGCGCCGCCAACGTCTGGTTGTCGTCCGCTAGTTCCGCAAGCATGTCGAGGGGCTCAACGTAATCGGCATTGTTATCGACCACGCGCTGCGTGCGAGAGATGTGGCCGATCGATTTGAGCGTCGGTCCGCCTATCTTGCGGACTCGCTCTGCGACCGGATCGGTCATCGCGAAAAGCTGATCGGCTTGTTCGTCGAGCAGCAGGTGGTAGTCGCGGAAATGCGGGCCGCTCATATGCCAGTGGAAATTTTTCGTTTTCAGGTAAAGCGCGAACACGTCAGCCAGAATCGCGTTCATCGCCCCCGCGATGTCCTTGGTGGCGGCAGGCGTGAGATCGGTGCGGGTGGCAAGCGGCGCGTTGCGCCTCCTCACGAGTTCCAGGGTCTTCTTGGAATTGTTTTTCTTCATAATTTTTGTCTTCCTGTGTTGATTATTTCGGTCCTGACTCACGACGGCGAGCGGAATGTAAAGACTGATTCGCCGATGCTCTGCCTACCGGATGCCGCCCCGAGCCCGCTTCCCTCTTGCGCAGCCTTGCGGCGCGTTCCTGCGGATCGCCGGTGATCTTCCATTATCCTGTTATTACCAGCGGTCGCCGGAACGCGTCAACGCAGGAATGATCTGCGTAACGTTACTGCTCGCGGGGAGCGCGCGCAGTGCAGCGCCTATGTGCAGCAAAACCGCGGTCGGGGGCGTCACCGCATGGTCAGGTGTTCTTCGTGGGCGGCCCTGTCTGGAAAGTAGAGTTGTACTCTTCGACGGTGTAACGAGGAACGATATGCTGCTGGCAGTTCCAGTCGAAGGCGCGAATCTGAAACTGAAAGGCTCGCGCGACCTTGCCGGGATAGCCTGCCACCTGCAAGCGGGCGATGAGGTCGGCGTCTTCCGAGATAGTGGCATCCGCCCAAATCTTCAGACGCAGCCGGTTGGGATAAGCCATCAGGAACAGGCAGGCATGATGAGTGGAGATGACATTGCCCGTGCTGATGTATTGGCAATTCCCCTTGAAATCGGCAAAGCCCAGCGTTTGCTCGTCGGTCACCCGGAGGAAGCCTTTCGGTCCGCCCCGATATTGGACATAAGGCCAGCCGGTTTCACCCACGGTCGCGAGGTAAAACGAATCTCTCTGCGCGACAAACTCGACCTCCTCCGCGGTCAACCTGATGCGACGCTCGATCTGCTCCAGGCGCGCATAAGTCTTGCGTGAGCCAAGAGCCTCCTGGACGGCTTTTACTCCCGGCGTGAAAGCGATGTCTCCAAAGTTCTTAGTCGTAGGGCAAATGATAAAGACCTGCATAGCAGCGGCGGAGCCCGGGACTCGGACAGGTCGACTCAATCACGATGCGGTTTTGGCAGATTCGCGGGGCTGCAGCAAGCGGAAAAGCGCATGATCGGATCTTCGGGGCGCGGGTTACTAACCGCAGAGAGAACACAGAGTCTAGTCAAGGGCCTCAACTACAGCCTTCGATCTCTGCGCACTCTGCGACCCTCACCGAATCACCCGCGCGCTGCATAGAGATAGATCGCGACAAAAACGACGATCACAAGGATGGCCGTCACCCACCAGACCATCTTGATGGCGGCTGGTTTGGATGATGATCCGAACTCTTGCTCGACAAACTCATCGTAGTTGAATTCGTCGTCCGGCATGCCCACGCCGTCGTAACTCCCGGCGTCTTCCCGCCAGCCGGAATGGTGATCCGCGCCACACTCGGGACAAGCGACCGCACTGCGCGGCACATCCTCGCCGCAGACCGGGCACACTTGGGGCGCTCTCAGTGGAGTCGGTTTCTTTTTCCCCATGGTCAAAATTCGATCGGCTGTTTGGGGGCGGGTTATTACGCAGAGGCAGGCCAAAATTTCAGATTCAGCTTTCGATCTCTGCGACCGCTGCGCTTAAATATCAGCCAGCCCGGCTAGAGCCCCATGTTTGCCAGGACGACCGACGCCTGGTTAACCGTCGCAAAGAGACGCGGGTGCGAGCTTTCGAAATTTTCAACCGACGCGGTTAGTCCATTCCGGGCGGCCTCGAGCAGCTTGGGCTGCTTTTCCGTCCGGCTGGCTTCATGGGTCGAGGCATCGAGAAAATGCGCAATGCTGCGCGCGTCCTCCTCGTGGCTCCGGGCGAGGGCGTCGACCTCCTCGCGCAGGGTCGCGACCAGTTGCAAAAGCTTCTCCCGCTCGGGTTCGGGCAGACCGGGCGCCCGCTGGATCCGCGCCTCAATCTTCCGCATGCGTTCTTCCATCATCCTGTTACTTCCGGCGGCGGTCGGGAGGCGTCAACGAAGGAATGATCCCGACGCTCTTCTGCTCGCTGGCGAGATGCCAAGACGCAGTAAATGAATCAAGCGCTACCCCGCTTTCCTCAAACGCGCCTTCTGCGTCTTCCTGCTGATCATGGCAAGGCCGCAGGTGGATGATGATCATTCCGAGCGCTACTTCATGAAGCCCCGTACAAGCTGCGCCGCTGGCTCACTCCAGCCGCCGCTGCCAACGGACGAATTCGCCGTAGCAGGTCATTTGTTAGTTTCTTTGAAATCGCGAGATTCTAGCTCGCCATGCCTTCGGTCGTATTTCTCCGTGCCGCGAACGTAGGCAAACACAATCGATTTCAACCGGCGATTCTCGCCCGGAAGTTAGCCCGGTTCGGGGTTGTTAGCATTGGCGCGGTCGGGACGTTCGTCGTCCGCGAGGATATAAGCGAGACCGCTTTGCGGGCCGCGCTCGTTCGCGAGCTGCCGTTTAAATGCGAGATCATGATCTGTCCCCCGCGCGACATCAGCAAGCTTGCCTCAAAGGATCCATTCTCACGACAACCCTCGGGCCCGGACATCGTCCGGTTCGTGAGCGTGTTAGCAAAACGACTTCGCGCGTTGCCCCCTCTTCCTCTCAGTCTGCCCTCGGACGACGACTGGCTGGTGAAGATCATCGCGATCCAAGGCCGATTCGTCCTGGGTCTGTATCGTCGGCAGATGAAGGCGATCAGCTACCTTAGCAAGATCGAGAAGCTCCTCGGTGTCCCGGTTACCAATCGCAGCTGGAACACCATGGAAAAAATCGCGAAAATTCTTCACCACGGGTAGCGAACCGGTCTTCTTTGTTCTTTGCCTTTCGTCCTCTGATTTGATGATGATTCACCTTCTTGCTTGTTCAGTGCGGTGATCACGGGGCATGCTCGGCGAATGCCGCGTTGTCCTTGGGCTACGAGCGAGCCAAACATCACTTATCACGATGACGAATGGGGCGTGCCGGTGCATGATGATCGGAAGCTGTTTGAATTTTTGATTCTTGAAGGCGCGCAGGCGGGGTTGAGCTGGAGCACGATCCTTAAGAAACGCGAGAATTATCGAAAGGCATTCGACCGATTTCGCCCGGAAAAGATTGCCTGCTACGGCGCACGCGATGTGAAACGGCTGCTCAACGATCCCGGCATTGTGCGTAACCGGTTGAAAATCGCCGCGACAATGCAGAACGCGAAAATCTTTGGTCTCGTACGCAAAGAATTCGGCAGCTTCGACACCTATCTCTGGAGTTTCGTTGGCGGCAAGCCAATCCAGAATCGCTGGCGCAGAATGGCCGACGTGCCCGCGCGCACGCCCGAATCCGATGCCATGAGTCGTGACCTGCTGAAGCGTGGATGCAAGTTCGTCGGCTCAACCATTTGCTACGCGCTGATGCAAGCGACCGGCATGGTCAACGATCACCTGGTCACCTGTCCGCGCCACGCCCAACTCGGCGGCCTGCCGCGGGGCAAGTAATACGTCGCCGCGACGCCGAAGTCGGCGTCGGTTGGCTGATATGGCTGGATTTTGGCATGGGCATTCGATGTGACGATCTGGTTTACTGTTTGTTGCGGAGAAAAATGGCGTGCATTGGGACGATTTACCGGTGCGTCGGGTAGATTTATCGGTGCGCTGGAATGGTTTATCGGCGCGTTGGGACGATTTATCGGTACGCCGGAATGATTTGGCCGCACGTCGGAATGATCCCGCGGTGGGCTGGAATGGGCGCCGCGCACATCGGAACGGTTGCGACGCGCGGAAGAATCGTCCCGGCGCACGCGGGAAGAGGCGCCGCGCGACAAAAAGTCCGCGAAGTGAGCCGTGAGAGCCTGCGGGGCGTGACGTTTGCAAAGGTCGTGCCCACAATCAACGCCCGGCGCTCAGTGCGAATCCATGGAAGCGCTGACCAAGGGGGTCGCCCGCGGAACCGGGACCAAGGGCGACGTCCCCAACGGCCCCGGCGGTCCGCCTGATTGATGCGCGGTTGCGTTTTAGGTGTTCAGGGCGATTTAGTGCCGGTAAATTGACCGGCCGTGGCAAATCTCGCATGAATGCGCGTCGTATTTTCGCCAAGCTGAAGCGACGTCATGTCTGCGAAGTCGTGGTTGCTGATGCGGTGGCCGGCAGGAGCATGAATGGCGGCTGAATCGGAGGACAATCTTCGGTTCGAGATCGGGCACGTTTTGTTCATCGATCTGGTGGGCTACTCCAAGCTCTTGATCGAAGAACAGAAAGAGCGGCTGCGCCAGCTCACCGAAATCGTGGTGGCGACCTCGCAAGTGGCGAAGTCGACCAATGAGCAACTTGTGCGGCTGCCGACGGGCGATGGGATGGCGCTGGTCTTTCGCAACAGCTCGGAGGAACCGGCGCGCTGTGCGCTCGAGATTGCGCAAGCGCTTAAGAAACATCCGGAGATTCCGGTACGAATGGGGATACACAGTGGACCAGTTAGTGATGTGATCGATGTAAGCGGCCGCACCAACATCGCCGGAGCTGGGATCAATCTGGCGCAACGGGTGATGGATTGCGGCGATGCCGGCCACATCCTTCTTTCCCAACACGTGGCGGATGATCTCGCGCAATATCGGCAATGGGCGCCGCGCCTGCATGACCTAGGCGAGTGCGAGGTAAAGCACGGTCTTCGGCTGCATCTGGTTAATCTCTACGCCGAGGAGCTCGGCAATTCCGCGCTCCCGGAAAAATTCCGGCAGAGTGAAAGGAAACCGGTGGCCCCAGCCGCGCCATCGCCGCCCCGGAGCAAGTGGCTGCTATTTGCTCTCGCCGTTCTTATCTTCCTGCTGCTCGGGCTCGCAATTGTCGCCATTATTTTCACGCCCGCGGCTATCAAGGTCTTGTCTCATCAGCGCGCTCCGGCACCGCCGCCGGCTCCCGTCTTCTCCGTGTCGCCCCCAGTAATCGCTCCGGTCGTTCCTGAGAAATCGATCGCCGTATTGCCATTCGAGAACCTCAGCTCCGACAAGGAGAACGCCTATTTTGCGGAAGGCATCCAGGATGAGATTCTGACCAAGCTCGCCAGCATCGCCGACCTTAAAGTTATCTCTCGCACTTCCACCGAAAAGTATAAGAGCAAGCCGGAAGACTTGAAGACGGTCTCGCAACAACTTGGAGTCGCGAACGTTCTGGAGGGCACTGTGCAAAGAGCCGGCGACAAAGTACGCATCAACGTGCAGCTCATCGATGCGCGTGCGGATGCGCACCTCTGGGCCAAGTCTTACGACCGCGATATCAAGGATGTTTTTGCCGTCGAGAGCGAAGTCTCGCAGGAGATCGCCGATGCGCTGCAAGCCAAGCTTTCGCCTAACGAAGCCAATACTCTTGCTACCGCGCCGACCAAGGATCCGGAAGCGTACGACTCATACTTGAAAGGCGAATACGAGGAGCGCGAGGCAGAGGGCTCGCTCAAAGCTGAGCGATTCGATCGCGCGGCCGCCTTCTACCAGGAGGCCTTGAATCGTGACCCGAATTTTGCCTTGGCCGCCGCGCGTCTCGCCGATAGCCGGATGCTTCGACACTGGTTCGTGACGAGACTGAGCGAAGCTGAACTAGCCGAAGTAAAGAGGGTTGCGGACCGCGCTCTGGCTCTCGCGCCGAATCTTGCCGAAGCGCATCTCGCCATGGGCCGCTTCTACTATTATAACAAACGGCAGTATGACGATGCTTTGAAGGAATTTCGGAAGGCCCTAGAACTGCAACCAAACAACGCGAACGCGCTGCAAGCCTCCGCCTACATTTATCGTCGTCAGGGGCAATGGGCGCGTTCCCTTTCTGAATTAACCAAGTGCGAAGAAGGAAACCCGCGTGACGCATCGTTGGCAGCCAACATTGGAGCTTCGTATTGGAATCTGCGCATGTGGGACGACGCGCCACGCGCCGGGGCGCGGGCCTTGACCCTCGACCCGCACAATTTGCTCGGTATGCGCGACGTATTTTTCAGTTACCTTTTTGGGAAAGGCGATATCGACGCGGCCAAGCGGGCGTTGGCAACGTTTCCACCCGACACACGGTTCGTTTACTTCGCGGCAATCGGCAACAGCGGCATGGAATTCTATCTTCACGTCGTCGAGCGTGACTTCACTGCCGCTTTGAAGACCTGCGAAACGGAAACAGGCTACGCCGATGAAGACCGAGCGCGGCTTGCGGCACAGGCCGCGGTTCGCGTTCTCGATGGCAACATGGAGGGTGCGCAAGATGAACTCGAGAAAGCGCGTGGATTACTTGAGGCACGGGTGCGCGAACGGCCGGAAGATGAGTTCGCCCCAATCCAGCTGAGTTGGGTCTACCTTGCTCTCAAGCGCAATGCCGACGCGCTTCGTCTCGCGCACCAGGCGGTGGACTTAACTCCGATAGAGAAAGACGCTCTCACTGGTTCCGCTTTGCTGGCCGCGCTCGCGGAAATTCAGGCGCGCGCAGGCGAAACCGGCGAGGCCGTCAAGACGCTCCGGCGATTGCTCTCGATCCCGGCCGGCAATTGGATTTCTCTTCAGCAGCTTAAGATCGATCCGGTTTGGGATCCGATCCGCAAAGATCCGCGTTTCCAAAAACTCCTCGCCGACCCGGAGCTGATCGGGCCTCCGAAGTAAGGAGCTTGCAAGTCGTGAGCCTGCATCATTTTTTCGCTGAGCTGAAACGGGGCTCAATCTATGGCGGCTGAATCCGAGAGCGATCTGCGGTTCGAGATCGGGCACGTTTTGTTCATTGATCTGGTGGGCTATTCGAAGCTGTTGATCGAAGAGCAGAAGGAGCGACTACGCCAGCTGACCGGCGTCGTGCTCGCAACTTCGCAGGTCGCGAAGTCAACCAATGAGCAACTCGTTAGGCTACCCACCGGCGATGGGATGGCGCTGGTCTTTCGCAACAGCTCGGAGGAACCGGCGCGCTGTGCGCTCGAGATCGCGCAGGCGCTCAAGGCGCACCCGGAGATCGCAGTGCGGATGGGAGTCCATAGCGGCCCGGTCAGCGAAGTGAGCGATGTGAGCGGGCGGACCAACATTGCCGGTGCCGGCATTAACATGGCGCAACGCGTGATGGACTGTGGCGATGCCGGTCACATCCTTCTTTCGCAACGGGTGGCGGACGATCTCGCGCAATATCGGCAATGGGCGCCACAGCTGCATGACCTGGGGGCGTGCGAAGTGAAACATGGTGTCCATCTCCATCTGGTTAATCTCTACACCGAGGACTTGGGTAATCCGGCGGTTCCGGGAAAGCTGCAAAGCCTGACGGCCGCAGAGAAAGTGGGACGAACTACCGGTAAACCGAGTGGTCAAGAGGTGGCGCTGCGCTGGGTCGGGCTCGCTACGGTCATCCTTCTTGTAGCCGGGATTGCTTTTTGGCTCCTTCGCTCCAGATCATCGCCCGATCAGTCTCAGAAAAAGGCCGCTGCCTCTCCGTCCAGCACGGCGCCGACAATGATCGTTTCGGGAAAATCGATCGCGGTCCTGCCTTTCGAAAACTTGAGCAGTGACAAAGAAAACGCTTACTTCGCCGAAGGCATCCAGGACGAAATTCTCACCCGCCTGGCAAAAATCGGTGCGCTCAAGGTCATCTCACGCACCTCGACGGCACATTACACGAGTAGTCCGGAGAACCTTCCCGAGATTGCGCGAGAATTGGGGGTGGCAAACATCCTCGAAGGCAGTGTGCAGAAAGCCGGCCAGCAGGTGCATATTAACGTCCAGTTGATCAAAGCTGCCACCGACGATCATCTCTGGGCGGAGAGTTACAATCGCAAACTGGATGACATCTTCGGAGTCGAAGCGGAAGTAGCACAAAGCATCGCGTCGGCTCTCAACGCCAAGCTCACCGGTTCCGAAGAACAGGCTCTGGCGCAGAAGCCTACGAACAATCCCGCCGCCTACGAAGCTTATCTGCGAGGTAAGGCGCTTATGTGGGAGGGAAACGAAGACGCCTTACGCGCGGCGGTCCCTTCTTTCGAAGAAGCAGTCCGTCTCGATCCACAGTTCGCTCTCGCCTGGGCCGGTCTTTCCAATGCCCACTCCGTCAGTTTCTATTACGCCGATGTCACGCCAGCTGGACGTGTGGCGGCCGAACAAGCCCTGGCCAAAGCGGAAGAACTGCAACCGCAACTTCCCGAAACGCAATTGGCTCGCGCCGACTTTGGCTATTTTGTCCTGGGCGACAACAAAGGCGTGCGCGACGTGCTGCAACAACTGCATCTGATTTGGCCGAGCAACGCGGACGTTATCCAACTACTCGCGTTCACTTACGAACGAATGGGAGAATGGCAAAAAGCGATCGATTGCCTGGACCAGGTCGTCGTCTTAAATCCGCGTTATCTTTTCGTGCGAAAGGTCGCCGCTTACATGCGTTGCGATGTGCGCGACTTCGATGCTGCCCTCCGGGTGGTCAATGAAGCCCTGAAGATCTGGCCAGATGATATTAACTTGTTAGGAATTAAAGCCCAGATCTTCCACGCTCGCGGTCAGCTCGATCAAGCTCAGCTCATCGTAGACAGAATAACGCCGGGTCGAGTGGATTACGATGCGGTCGGTGCGGTCTGGTATCAGGCCAAGCTGCGGCGCAATCCGAAGAGCGCGCTCAAGTTATTCGAAGCTTTTGCGCAGCGGACGACTTCAGGTTTTGAGTGGCTGCGAGACGCACAAATCCTGGGCGAGCTGCAGGAGCTAGCCGGGGATAAGCGATCGGCGCGCGCGACATTTACCACCGTTCGCGAAAACACAGAGGCAGGCTTACGGGAGCAGCCCGATAATATCCACTTCATCTATCTGCGCGCCTCGGCTCTGGCCGGACTGGGAGAACGCGATCCAGCTTTGCAAGCGATTGATAAAGCCATCGCGCTGCGCGCAGGTGACGCGCGCGCCGGGCTGTCCTACGAGGAAAATCGTGCACGAATCTTAGCGCGCTTCGGTGACAAGGATGCGGCTCTGACCATCGTCCAGCATTTGCTGCAAGTCCCCTATGAAGGCGGCCTGTTCGGTCCGCCTCTCACGCCCGCGCTGCTCCGCCTCGATCCCGACTGGGACAACCTTCGCGGCGATCCGCGCTTCGAGAAGCTTTGTCAGGACAACGCCAAATGAGCGACGAGTCGCCCAAACGTCCCTCCGACGTGAAGTTTGAGATCGGCCATGTCCTGTTCATCGACATCGTCGGTTACTCGAAGTTGCTCATCAACGAGCAAAGCGAGCAGATTCAACGGTTAACGGAGATCGTGCGCGGAACCGAGCAGGTCCGCCTGGCTGAAGCGGAAGGCAAGCTGCTGCGCTTGCCAACTGGCGACGGCGGCGCACTCGTTTTTCGCAGCAGCCCGGAAGCGCCGGTTTTGTGCGCCCTAGAAATTGCCAAGGCGCTAAAGAATCATCCCGAACTTCGGGTCCGAATGGGAATCCACAGCGGCCCGGTGAATGAAATCACTGATCTCAACGCGCAAGCCAACATCGCCGGTGCTGGAATCAACATTGCGCAGCGCGTGATGGATTGTGGCGATGCCGGTCACATTCTTCTTTCGCGGCACGTGGCCGAAGATTTGGAACACTATCCGCATTGGAAGCCTTACTTGCACGAGCTAGGCGAATGCGAAGTAAAACACGGTCACAAAGTATCTCTCGTTAACTTCCACGACGATGAAATTGGGAACCGAGAGACGCCGCAGAAATTCCGCCAGGCGAAACTGGCTCGAGTAACCAAGCTCTGGAGGATCGCCGTCGCCGCTCTGGTCGTGATCTTAATAGTAGCGGGCGGATTTTATTACTATTCCCGTCAAAGCAACGCGCTGACCGACAAGGACACAATCGTTCTCGCCGATTTCACGAACACGACCGGTGATCCGGTCTTCGACGGCACGCTTCGGCAAGGATTGTCGTCTCAGCTCGAGCAAACACCATTTTTGAGCCTGGTCTCAGACTCCAGCATTGCCCAAACCCTGACGCTGATGTCGAAGCCCAAGACCGAACGCCTCGTGCCCGACCTGGCCCGGGAAGTCGGTCAACGGCTTGGCAGCGCCGCCGTGATCGAAGGCTCCATTTCCGCGCTGGGAACGCAGTACGTTCTGTCGCTGAAGGCGGTGAACTGTCGAAGTGGAAATTTGCTGGCCCAAGAACAGGAGACAGCCACCGGAAAGGAGCAGGTCCTAAAGGCGCTTGGTCAGGCGGCAACGAAGCTACGAAAAAGGCTGGGTGAATCGCTGGCGTCGGTTCAGAAGTACGACGCATTGCCCGAAGACACGACCACTTCTTCGCTGGAGGCGCTGCAGGCCTATGCCTTGGGCAACAAAGCCATCGATATCGCGAATGATTATCTCGCGGCGATACCGTTCTTTCAGCGCGCTGTCGCCCTCGATCGGAATTTCGCCATGGCCTACCTCATGTTAGGCGAATGCTACCAACCTGAGGGAGAGCTCCGGCTTGCGGCAGAAAACACCGCGAAGGCTTACGAGTTGCGCGAGCGAACAAGTGACCACGAAAAACTCAGCATCAGCGCGTTTTACGAATACGTCGTTCACGGAAACCTTGATGCTGCCCGCCGGTCCTACGAATTACTTGCGCAAACCTACCCTCGCGATGAGAACGCCGAGGTGTCTCTTTGGCTTATCCATATCGCATTCGGCGATTATGCGAAGGCGGACGCGGCGGCGCAACAAGCCTTCAAGATCAACCCGGACAGTTCGAACAATTACGTCAGTCTGATCTACTGCGACCAGTGGCTGAACCGACTGGATCAAGCGAAGGTCACGATCGACCAGGCTCGCAACAAGAAACTCGAATCACCGTGGGTGCCGCTCATCCTTTACGTCATCGACTTTCTCAAGAACGACCCTGCTGGGATGGAGCAACAAGCGGCTGCGACGGTCGGGACACCCGGGCTCGAGGATCAAATGTTCTTTCTGGAATCAGAAACGGCAGCGTACAACGGCCAGTTAGGCAAAGCACGTGATCTCACGCGCCGGGCCGCCGATTCAGCACAACGGGCGCAGGAAAAGGAAACTGCCGCCGAGTATCAGGGGCATAATTCGCTCAGAGAAGCGTTGGTCGGAAAGGAAACTTGGGCGAAAGAGGACGCACAGTCTGCCCTGGCCGAAATCAAGGGCAAACACGGGGAGGGATTTTCCGCCATTGCCTGCGCGCTGGCCGGCGATTCCGCAAACGCCAATCGCCTGCTCGACGACCTAACGAAACGCTTTTCACAAGACACGGTTGTTCAAACTCAGTACCTGCCCATGGCTCGAGCCGCTCTCGCCCTCAACAGCGGAAACGCGCAAGGAGCGGTGGAGGCGCTGTCCACCGCGGCCCCTTACGAACTCGGACACACGAACGACGATTTCACCTTTGCGCTCTATCCCGCCTATTTCCGCGGCCAAGCCTATCTGGGAGAAAAAAACGGCGCCGCCGCGGCCAGCGAATTCCAGAAAATTTTCGACCATGCGAGCATCGTCGGGAATGAGCCAATCGGCGCGCTGGCACATTTAGGAATTGCACGTGCCTATTCCCTATCGGGGGACACCGCCAAAGCGAAAAGTGGGTATCAGAGCTTCTTCACTCTCTGGAAAGACGCTGACTCGGACGTCCCTCTTCTGATTCAGGCAAAAGCGGAGTACGCCAAACTGCCTTGAATCCAACGTCCTCTCAATCGGCCGACCTGAAATTCGAAATCGGCCACGTCTTGTTCATCGACATCGTCGGCTATTCGAAACTTCTGATCAACGTGCAGAGCGAGCAAATTCAAAAACTAAAACAGATTGTGCGCGGCACGGAGCAGGTCAGGCTCGCGGAAGCGGAAGGCAAACTCCTGCTGTTACCAACGGGCGATGGTGGCGCGCTTGTTTTTCGGAACAGTCAGGAAGCACCAGTGCTATGCGCCATGGAAATCGCGAAGGCTCTGAAAGAGCATCCCGCAGTTCGCGTTCGCATGGGAGTTCACAGTGGTCCGGTCAACGAAGTCACTGATCTAAACGAGCAAGCCAACATCGCCGGCGCGGGAATTAACATCGCGCAGCGCGTGATGGATTGCGGCGACGCCGGTCACATCCTGCTGTCGAAGCACGTGGCCGATGACTTGGAACACTATCCGCGTTGGAAGCCTTACTTGCACGAGCTAGGCGAATGCGAAGTGAAACACGGTCACAAAGTATCTCTCGTTAACTTCTACGACGATGAAATTGGTAACCGAGAAGTCCCGCGAAAATTCCGCCAGGAGAAAGTGGCTCGAACCACCAGGCTCTGGAAGATCGCGGCTGCCGCTCTACTCGTTATCTTAATAATAGGGGGCGGAGGTTATTACCGTTTGCGTCAAGGCAAGCCCCTGACCGATAAAGACACGATCGTCCTGGCGGATTTTACAAATACCACCGGTGATCCCGTGTTCGACGGCACTTTGCGGCAAGGGCTCGCTTCGCAGCTGGAGCAATCGCCGTTTCTAAGTTTTATTTCGGATCAGCGGATCGCGCAGACTCTCGCGCTGATGTCACAGCCTAAAGACGCCCGGCTTACGCCGGAGCTCGCGCGCCAGGTTGGTCAACGCATTGGAAGCGCCGCCAGTATCGAAGGTTCGATTTCGATGTTGGGCAGCGAGTATGTCGTCGGTTTGAAAGCGGTAAACTGCCGCACTGGCGATCCGCTGGCGCAAGAACAAGTCACCGCCAACGGGAAAGAGCAAGTGCTGAAAGCGCTCGGTCAGGCGGCAAGCAGCTTGCGTCGAAAATTGGGCGAATCATTGGCGTCAATCCAGAAATACGAAGCGTTACCCGAAGACGTGACCACTCCGTCGCTGGAGGCACTGCAAGCGTATTCACTTGGTATAAAGGCTTCTGATGTGACTAACGATTACGTCGCCGCCATACCGTTTTTTCAAAGGGCCTCCACCCTGGATCCAGACTTTGCCATGGCTTATCTGCGCCTGGCTGAATGTTACCAACCCCAAGGCGAACTCACCGTCGCAGCTGAAAACGCACGCAAAGCGTACCAGTTGCGTGATCGAACAAGTGATCGGGAGAAGCTACACATTTCTGCGTTTTACGAATATGTGGTGACTGGAAATCTGGAGGCTGCTCGCAAAGCCTGCGACTTGTTTGCGCAGACTTATTCTCGCGATGAAGACGCTCGAGTGTATCTGTGGGTTGTCTACACCGGTTTCGGAGATTACGAGAAAACTCATCGGGCGGCGCAGGATGCGTTCAGGATCAACCCTGCAAGTGGCAATAATCTCGTGAGTCTGATGTACGCCGACCAGTGGCTCAACCGCGTCGCTGAGGCCAAGTCCACTCTCCAGGACGCGCGTGTCCATAATGTCGACTCCCCTTGGGTCGCTGTCGTCGTTTATATGCTGGATTTCGTGCAACACGATGCCGTCGGCATGGAACAACAGGCCTCGGCGGCAATGGGAATACCCGGTGTCGAGGATCAAATGCTGTTTCTCGAATCCGAAACTGCCGCTTGCGGCGGGGAATTCACCAAGGCTCGCGAGCTGACTCGACATGCAGTGGATTCTGCGCGACGAGCACAGGAAAAGGAAACGGCCGCGGAATATCTGGGACACAATGCCGTGAGGGAAGCAATCGTTGGCCGTTCCGCTGTCGCCAAGGAAGACGCCCAGTCTGCTATTGCCGAAACAAACGGAAAGAATGCGGAGGGATTTTCAACGATCGCATTCGCACTCACGGGTGATGCCGCAAACGCCAATCGTTTGATCGATGACCTGGGAAAGCGGTTCTCTCAAGACACCTTTGTGCAGTTCGACTATCTGCCAATGGCGCGAGCTGGCCTTGCGCTGACGACCGGCAATGCCGCAAACGCAGTCGCAGCGCTAACGGTTTCTTCTCCTTATGAGTTGGGACACACGAACAACGACTTCACGTTTGCGCTCTACCCGGTTTATCTGCGCGGTGAAAGCTATCTGGCGGCAAAAAACGGATCGGCGGCGATCACCGAGTTTCAGAAAATTCTCGATCATTCAGGAGTGGTCGGAAATGAACCAATCGGCGCGCTGGCACATTTAGGAATTGCACGTGCCTATTCCCTATCCGGGAACGCCGCCAAAGCGAAAGGTGCTTATGACGATTTCTTCGCCCTGTGGAAAAACGCCGACCCCGATGTTCCAATTCTCAAGGAGGCAAGGGCGGAGTACGCGAAACTGCCGTGAATCCTCCATCGACTCAATCACCAGAACTGAAGTTTGAGATCGGGCACGTGTTGTTCATTGACGTTGTCGATTATTCCAAGCTCTTGATCGAAGAACAGAAGGAGCGGCTGCGCCAGCTCACCGAGATCGTACTGGCGACTTCGCAGGTGCATGAAGCGACCACGAGCAACTGTTGCGATTGCCGACCGGCGATGGGATGGCGCTGGTCTTTCGCAACAGTTCCGAGGAACCGGCGCGCGGCGCGCTCGAGATTGCGCACGCGCTCAAAGCGCATCCGGAGATTGCAGTGCGAATGGGAATCCACAGCGGCCCGGTGAGCGAAGTGAGCGATGTGAGCGGGCGCACCAACATTGCCGGGGCCGGGATCAACATGGCGCAACGGGTGATGGATTGCGGCGATGCCGGACACATCCTGCTCTCGAAACGTGTCGCGGAGGATTTGGAGCAGTACCGGCAATGGTCGTCGAACCTGCACGATTTGGGCGAATGCGAAGTAAAGCATGGTGTTCGGCTCCAAATCGTCAATCTCTACACCGGTGAACTGGGCAATCCCGCTCTGCCGAAAAAGTTCAAGCAGCCTAACGAGCTAAAGCTGTCCGCCCCGGCGGCGGGTGCGATCAGGAAGCGGAGCCGCACTGGTTTGATCGCCGCCGTTTTAGTAATGTCCACCGCATTCCTCGCGGCCGCCATCGGTTGGTGGCTGATGTATCAACGCGGCGCGACGCCGGCTTCGCCATCACGCATCACGTCGCTCGCCGTGCTCCCGTTCAAGAACTACTCGGGCGAGACCAATCAGGAATATCTTGCCGATGGGATGACCGACCTGTTGACGACGGAACTGAGCGGGATCGGCGCGCTCACGGTGAAATCTCACCAATCGGCACTGAAGTTCCAAGGTTCGGCGAAATCGATGCCGGAGATCGGAAAGGAGCTGCACGCCGACGGCATCGTGGAAGGTTCAGTGCTGCGCGACGGCAATCACATTACCGTGAATGTGCAGTTGATCGAGGCTGCGACCGACCGGCACCTTTGGGCGAAAAAGTTCGAAGGAGAAGTGACTAACATTTTCAAAATGCGCGATCAGGTGGTGGATGACATCGCGCGTGAGATCAAGGGGACACTTTCGACTGAGCAATCTCCGCGACCGAGCAGCGCGAAGGCGGTCAACCCAGCCGCCTTGCAGGAATATCTTCTGGGCCGTCACAGCTGGAACCGGCAAACGGAGAAGAGTGTCGCGGAGGCGCTAGAGCACTTCACCCGCGCCAAGGACATCGATCCGGGCTTCGCCCTCGCCTGGGCCGGAATAGCGGACGTTTACTGGAATACTGCGGATGCCGATATTGACGCGATCCAAGCCGGGGTGAAGGCGAAAGCCGCGGCGCATCGGGCGCTGGAGTTGGATGATTCGTTAGCCGAAGCCCACACCGCCCTGGCGGCGGTGGCGGCTGGGATCGACTTCGATTGGGCAGAATCGGAAAGGGAGTTCCGGAGCGCGATCCAACTCAATTCGAACTACGTCGTTGCGCACTGGCAATATGGATGGCTGCTGATCTTTCTCGGACGCACGGATGAAGCGCTGAAGGAAATGGAACGCGCAGCCGAGCTGGATCCGCTTTCGCCGATCATCACCATAGACCTGGGTGCGCCTTACCAGATGAGAGCATGGAGATCCTCCGGCGCGGAAGCGAAAGCGGATTACGACAAGGCAAACGCACAGTGCCAAAAAGCCATGGAGCTTGACCCGAGTTTTTATCTGCCGCACACGGTTTTGGGAATAAATGAAATGCATCGCGGAAACTACGCCAAAGCGATCGAGGAAATTAGTTTGGCAGAGAAGATGCAACCGGAGCCAATTGTGACTGCCTTGCTTGGCTACGTTTATGGCATGGATGGACAAAAAGACAAAGCGCTGGAAATACTCGACAAACTGTATCAGGCGGCAGGACACCACTGGGTTAGTCCCTATTGTCAGGCGCTGGTCTATCTGGGCTTGCATGAAGATAACCAAGCGATCGACTGGCTGGAGAAAGCTTACGAACAACGGTCGGTGTGGCTAGATTGGCTGAAAGTGGAGCCGATATTTGATCCGTTGCGTTCCGATCCGCGCTTCCATGCGCTCTACCAGAAAATGAACTTTCCGCCTTGAATGCCAAGACCGACCAATTCGCCGAGCTGAAGTGGCGGAATCTCTCCAAGGTCGCGGCTGCCCGTTTACCGGCCGCCAGGAGGACGAATGCCGCCCGAATCTGAGAGCAACCTTCGGCTCGAGATCGGGCATGTCTTGTTCATCGATCTGGTGGGTTATTCCAAGCTCTTGATCGAAGAACAGAAGGGGCGACTGCGCCAGCTGACCGAGATCGTGCTCGCGACCGCGCAGGTGCGCGAAGCGCCTAACGAACAACTGGTGCGATTGCCGACCGGCGATGGGATGGCGCTAGTGTTCCGCAACAGCTCGGAGGAACCAGTCCGCTGTGCGCTGGAAGTCGCCCACGCGCTCAAAGCGCATCCGGAGATTGCAGTGCGAATGGGAATCCACAGCGGCCCAGTGAGCGAAGTGAGCGATGTGAGCGGGCGCACCAATATTGCCGGCGCCGGGATTAACATGGCGCAACGGGTGATGGATTGCGGCGATGCCGGTCACATTTTGCTCTCCAAACATGTGGCGGAAGATTTGGAGCAATACGGCCATTGGCGAGCGCAACTGCACGACCTGGGCGACTGCGAAGTGAAACACGGCGTGCGGCTGGGCGTGGTCAACCTCTACAGCGATGGCATCGGCAATCCGCAACTGCCGAAAAAGTTCCAAGCCCTGAAGAAGCACAGAGCACGCATGCGCTGGGCGGCCACGACGGCAGCGTTGCTCGCCCTTGCGGCAATCGTCGCTGGTTTCGCAATGTTTTCCCGTTATCGTGGCCAATCGACGCTGTCTGCACCGGGAAAAAGTATCGCCGTCCTGCCCTTCGAAAACTTGAGTGATGAAAAGCAGAACGCTTACTTCGCCGATGGGGTGCAGGACGAAATCCTGACCGATCTGGCGAAAATCGCGGACTTGAAGGTGATCAGCCGCACTTCGGTAATGCAATATAAGACTGGCGCGCCGCGCAATCTGCGCAGGATCGGAGAAGAGCTTGGCGTAGCCCATTTGCTCGAAGGCAGCGTGCAGCGAGCCGCCAATCGTGTCCGTGTCAATGCTCAGCTGATCGACGCTCGCTCCGACGTGCATCTCTGGGCCGAGCACTACGACCGTGACCTGGCGGATGTGTTCGCCATCCAGAGCGAGATCGCGCAGAAAATCGCGGATCAGCTCAGCGCCAAAATTTCACCGGCCGAGCAAGCGGCCATTGCACGCGCACCTACCACGAATCTTGCCGCCAACGCACTTTACGTTGAAGCCAAGCAACTCGAATTCAGGGCGCCTGAGCAGCAGAATCTTCTGCAGGCGGTGCATCTTCTTGAGGAAGCGGTCGAGCGCGATCCGCATTTTACGCTCGCTTATTGCTTGCTCGGCCGGGTGCACATCAAAATCTACTGGGGTGGTTACGACCACACACCCGCCCGCCGTGAGCTTGCCAACACGGCGATCCAGCATGCAGTTCAGCTCCAGCCAGATGCCGGCGAAGTGCACCTGGCCTTGGCCGTCTACGCCTACCAGGGTTTTCGCGACTATGACCGTTCTCGCGCTGAACTGGATCTCGCCCGGCGCACACTCCCGAACAATGCCGACATCTACTTTGTCACGGCTCTCATTGACCGTCGTCAGGGTCGCTGGACAGAGGCGACCAGGAACCTGGAGCGCGCGGTTGAGTTAGACCCACGTAACTTTGAGATCCTCATGGAAGCGGCATCTACTGACAGCATCTTGCGCCGCTACTCCGAGGCGGCGCGGCTGGCCGAGCGTGCGAGCGTTGTCTCGCCGCGCGACTACTTCGCTCGGATCGCGAGCACCTTGCAGCCGCTCCTCGAACGAGCCGATAGCAGACCCTTGCGGAAGGAGCTCTCTGCGATTCTGGCAGAAGAACCGGGAGCCGCGGAAAACATCGCCGATGTTCTGTTCCTTTGCGCGCTGGACGAGCGCGACTCTGCCGAAGCCAATCGCGCCTTGGCCGCCATCCCGGCCGAGGGGATCTCGCCGGGCAGCAACTTTATCTTCCCACGCGAATGGTTTGCCGGCGTTGCGGCTCGCACCTTTGGGGATGCGGCCGCCGCGCGCACCTCCTTTAGTGCCGCCCGCGCGCTTATGGAAAAAGTCACACGCGATCAATCCGATAACGCGGCGGCATGGGGACTTCTTGGCCGAATCGACGCGGCTCTCGGGCGAAAGGAGGACGCAGTGCGTGAAGGACGCCGTGCTCAGCAGTTGTTGCCATTGTCCAAGGACGCGTTGGCCGGCGCGGGAGTGATTAACACTTTCGCAGTCATTTACGCTTGGATCGGTGAGGAGGATCTTGCTCTCGAACAACTGGCAATCTCCGAGCAAATCCCGGGGGGCGTGACCTTTGGCGGACTTAAACGGGATCCGCAATGGGACCCGCTGCGCGGCGACCCGCGCTTCGAGAAAATTGTCGCTGATCTCGCGCCGAAAGAATAGCGGGTTGCGTATGCCTGCCGAACAAGCCCTCAAATTCGAGATTGGGCATGTCTTGTTCATCGATCTGGTCGGTTATTCCAAGCTCTTGATCGAAGAACAGAAGGAGCGGCTGCGCCAGCTCACCGAGATCGTGCTGGCTACGTCCCAAGTCGCGAAGTCGACCAATGAGAGCCTTGTGCGATTGCCAACAGGCGACGGGATGGCGCTTGTCTTTCGCAACAGCGCCGAGGAACCAGTCCGCTGCGCGCTCGAAATTTCGCAAGCGCTCAAGGCGCATCCGGAACTCCCGGTGCGAATGGGAATTCACAGCGGGCCGGTGAGCGAAGTGACGGATGTTAGCGGGCGGACCAATGTCGCCGGCGCGGGAATAAACATCGCGCAGCGCGTGATGGATTGCGGCGATGCCGGACACATCTTGCTCTCCAAGCATGTGGCGGAAGACTTGGAACAATACGGCCATTGGCAGCTGCTCCTGCACGACCTCGGGACGTGCGAAGTGAAGCACGGAGTGCGTCTGGGCGTAGTCAATCTCTATGGAGATGGAGTTGGCAATCCGCAGCTGCCAAAAAGATTCCAGGCTCTTAAGAAACAACGGACCCGAATTCGTTGGGCCGGCCTAACAACCGCACTCCTTCTTCTCGCGGCCATCATCGCCGCGTTCCTGATCATTCTGCGGAAGCCGATGCAATCGACATCAACTGCTTCGGAAAAATCAATCGCTGTCTTACCCTTCGAAAACCGGAGCGAAGACAAAGAGAACGCTTACTTTGCCGACGGCATCCAGGATGAGATTCTCACCCGCTTATCCAAGATCGCCGATCTGAAGGTGATCTCGCGCACATCCACACAGCATTACAAGAGCGCGCCGGAAAACTTGCCCGAAATAGCGAAGCAACTTGGCGTCGCGAACATCGTGGAAGGAAGCGTGCAAAAGGTCGGCGACGCGGTGCGCGTCAACGTGCAGCTAATCAAGGCAGCTAGTGATTCTCATCTCTGGGCCGATACCTTTGATCGCAAACTAACCGACATCTTTTCGGTCGAGAGCGAAGTGGCCAAAGCCATCGCCGACCAGTTGCGAGCGCACCTCACCGGCCAGGAAGAGCAAGTCATTGCCGCGAAACCGACAGACAATCCGGAGGCGTACGATGCCTACCTGCGCGGCATGGCTTACACTCTGAAATCAGAAATTACACCGGCCAACGCCCTGGGCGCACAAAAATATTTGCGAGAAGCGGCGCGGTTGGATCCGAAGTTCGCCATGGCCTGGGCCGAGTTGTCCTCGGCAGAGAGTTTTGGCTACTACACCCTGACTCTTCAACCAACCGCTGCCTTGCGCGCGGAAGCCGGGCGGGCAGCCGACACCGCCATCGCTCTTCAACCCAATCTCGGTGAGGCCGTATTGGCACAGGGGCGTTACTATTCCTCCATCTTGAAGGATGAGGACACGGCGGAGCGCTACTTTGAGCGAGCACGCCAGCTCCTGCCTAATAACAGTAAGGTTCTTTTGCAGCTGGGTCGGGTCGCAAGCCACCGAGGCCGCTGGGACCAAAGCGAGTCGTATTTCAACGAGGCGGAGCGGCTCGATCCGCGCAACGTTGCCCTTCTTACGCAACGCGCCTTTGTCTATATCGGACGTCGTCTATTCCCCGAAGCGCTGCGAAAACTTGATCAGGTCTTAGATGTCGCGCCAGATGACCCCTACGCGCTGGCATTGGAGGCGGGTGTTGCCTTAATGAAAGGCGACCTTCCGAGGGCCGCGGCACTCCTCGCGCCGTTGCATCCGAATGCCGATCAGACCCAGGTGTTAGAGATACAGATTTACCAGGCGATCCTGGCGCGTCGCCCGGCACCAATCATAGCTCGACTGAAAGATGTGTTGGCCCAACCGGACCCGGCTTTGGGTTACTTAAACGGCGAACTGCGATTCTGTTTAGGCTGGGCGCAAGAAGTCGCCGGCGACCATGCCGCTGCCCAGGAAACCTGGCGAGAGGCGCGCAGCGAACTGGAATCGTTCCTCAAAGACCAGCCGGACAATTATAGCCTGAAGGGCGATCTCGCGCTGACCGATATGGGTCTTGGTGACAAAGCCGCCGCGCTGGCGCTAGCCGAACGCGTCATTGCCGAGAACCCGATCGAAAAGGATCCGAATATTGGTGTCAGGCCGATCGAGATTCTCGCCCGGGTGGCCGCTCAGGCAGGCGAGCCCGACCGCGCCATCGGCGCTTTACAAAAACTGCTCTCAATATCGTACGGAGCCAGATTCAGGATTCCTCTGCCGCTGACTCCCGCGCTGCTCCGGCTCGATCCCATGTTCGATCCGCTGCGGAATGATCCGCGCTTCCAAAAACTTTGTGAAGAGAAGCAGCCATGAAGGCAGGAGGATGAATGGCGCCTGAATCTGAGAACAACCTGCGGCTCGAGATTGGGCATGTCTTGTTCATCGATCTGGTGGGTTATTCGAAACTCTTGATCGAAGAACAGAAGGAGCGGCTGCGCCAGCTCACCGAGATCGTGCTCGCGACCGCGCAGGTGCGCGAAGCGCCTAACGAGCAACTGGTGCGATTGCCGACCGGCGATGGGATGGCGCTTGTCTTTCGCAACAGCGCCGAGGAACCAGTCCGCTGCGCGCTCGAAATTTCGCAAGCACTCAAGCAGCATCCTGAGATTGCGGTGCGAATGGGCGTTCACAGCGGCCCGGTGAGCGGGATGGTCGATGTGAGCGGCAAAGCGAACGTGGCTGGGGCCGGCATTAACATGGCGCAGCGGGTGATGGATTGCGGCGATGCCGGTCACATCTTGCTCTCCAAGCATGTGGCGGAAGATTTGGAGCATTTCGGACATTGGAAAGCGCAGTTGCACGACCTGGGCGAATGCGAAGTAAAGCACGGCGTGCGTCTCGGCGTGGTCAATCTCTACGGGGATGGCGTGGGTAATCCGCAGCTGCCAAGAAAGTTTCGAGCGAGCAAGCAGCACCGGACCCGAATGCGTTGGTCCGGGATCGCCGCGGCCCTCCTGCTTTTGGCGGCGATCCTGGCAGCGTTTCTGTTCGTCCTGCGGAAACCAGCGCAATCGACATCCCATGTTTCGGAGAAATCGATTGCCGTCTTGCCCTTCGAAAACCTGAGCAGCGATAAAGAGAACGCCTATTTCGCGGACGGGATTCAGGACGAAATCCTGACCCGCTTATCCAAGATCGCTGATTTAAAGGTGATCTCGCGCACATCCACGCAGCATTACAAGAGCGCGCCCGAAAACCTGTCGGAGATCGCAAAGCAACTGGGGGTGGCCCACATCCTGGAAGGCAGCGTGCAGAAGAGCGGCGAGGCCGTGCGGGTGAACGTGCAGTTGATCAAAGCGGCTAATGATTCGCATCTTTGGGCTGATACCTACGATCGCAAACTAACCGACATCTTTTCGGTCGAGAGCGAAGTGGCCAAGGCGATCGCCGAACAATTGCAGGCAAACCTGACGGGTCGGGAAGCGGAAGTCATCGCGGCCAAACTGACGGACAATCCTGAGGCCTATGATGCCTACCTGCGCGGTCTGGCTTATACACTCAAGGCTGGCATACGCGCTGACGCCCTTGGCGCACAGAAATATCTGAGAGAAGCGGTGCGGTTGGACCCGAAGTTCGCCCTTGGTTGGGCGCACCTGTCAATCGTTGATGCGAGCGGCTACATCTCAGGAAGTTTTCAACCAACGGTCGCCCTGCGTGAAGAGGCGCGGCAGGCCGCCGAAACCGCGCTCACACTTCAGCCCAATCTCGGCGAAGCCGTATTGGCCAAGGGATCTTACTCCTACGGCTGTCTGAGAGATTACGACACGGCGGTGCGTTACTTTGAGCAAGCACGCCAGCTTCTGCCGAATAGTAGTCGGATTCCTGAGTCGCTGGCCTATGTCGCGCGGAGGCGGGGTCAGTGGGACCTGAGTGAGACCTACTTCAACGAAGCCGAACGGCTCGATCCGCGCAACGTTGGCCTGCTCACCCAGCACGCATTTTACTATGCCATGCTTCGTCGTTTCCCCGAAGCACTGCGAAAGTTCGATCAGGTTCTCAACATCATACCGGATGACGTGGATACCCTCTTGAGAAAGGCGCGTGTTGCACAAGCGGAGGGCGATCTTCCGCGGGCCGCTGCGCTCCTTGCTCCGCTGCATCCGAATCCCGAAAACGTCGGAAACTTTTGGGACGTGCAAGTTTACCAAGCGATCCTGGAGCGCCGCCCTGCGACGGTCATTCCTCGGCTACAAGAGATGATTGCCAAGTCTGATCCGGCGTTGGGTCAAGTTGGCGAGCTGCGCGTTTCGTTGGGCTGGGCCCAAGCAGTCGCCGGCGATCATGCCGCCGCGCAGGAAAGTTGGCGACAGGCGCGCAGCGAACTGGAATCCTACCTCAAAAAAGAGCCGGAAAACTATGTTTTGCTTGGCGACCTCGCGCTGACCAATATGGGGCTCGGTGACAAGGCCGCCGCATTGACTCTGGCCGAACGCGCCATGGCAGCGAATCCGATCGAGAAAGACGCGGCCGAGGGTCCCCGGCCGATCGAGATCTTCGCCCGGGTGGCGGCGCAAATGGGCGAACCCGACCGCGCCATCGCCGCTTTACAGAAACTACTCTCGATACCGTGTCCTGGCTTCATGGCTTTGGCCCGGCCGCTTACTCCCGCGCTGCTCCGGCTCGATCCGATGTTTGATCCGTTGCGCAACGATCCGCGCTTCCAGAAACTTTGTGAAGATAAGCAGCCATGAGGGCAGGAGGATGAATGGCGCCTGAAGCTGAGAACAACCTTCGGCTCGAGATCGGGCACGTCCTCTTCATCGACATTGTCGGTTATTCCAAACTGTTAATTGAAGAACAGAAGGAGCGGCTGCGCCAGCTCACCGACATCGTGCTGGCAACGGCGCAGGTGCGTGAGGCGAGCAACGAGCAGCTCGTGCGGCTGCCTACTGGAGACGGGATGGCACTGGTCTTTCGGAACAGTTCGGAGGAACCAGCCAAATGCGCGCTCGAGATTGCGCAAGCACTCAAGGCGCACCCGGAGATTGCGGTGCGAATGGGTATTCGCAGCGGGCCGGTGAGCGAAGTAACCGATGTGAGCGGGCGCACCAACATTGCCGGTGCCGGGATCAACATGGCCCAGCGGGTAATGGATTGCGGCGATGCCGGGCACATTTTGCTCTCCAATCGGGTGGCGGGAGATTTGGAGCAATATCGGCAATGGTCGGCGTGCCTGCACGACCTCGGCGAATGCGAAGTGAAACATGGGGTTCGTCTTCACCTGGTCAATCTCTGCACCGAGGAGTTTGGCAATCCGGCGCCGCCGGAAAGATGTGCCCAATCAAAAGCGGAGGAGAAATCAGCGGTCGCGCCGCCTGCGCCCGCGCGCCGCAAATCGCGGATCATCGCTCTGGCGGTTGTGTTCTGCGCGCTGATCGGTCTGGCCATTACCGCGGTGATTTTCGCGCCGGCCGCCGTGAAATTCTTCGCTCATCCACGTCCCGCAGCTCCACCTACCTCCGCAACGCCCGCGGCCGTCGGCCCAACCGTTCCGGACAAGTCGGTTGCCGTTCTGCCATTTGAAAATCTGAGCGACGATAAAGCCAACGCGTATTTTGCCGAAGGGATTCAGGACGAAATTCTGACCAAGCTGGCCAGCATCGGCGATCTCAAGGTCATCTCGCGAACTTCTACGGCCAAGTACCAGAGCAAACCGGACGATCTGAAGACGGTGGCCCGAGAACTGGGCGTGGCCAATGTCGTGGAAGGGACGGTGCAGCGAGCGGCGGACCAGGTGCGGGTCAATGTGCAGTTGATCGATGCGGGCGCCGACACGCATCTTTGGGCGAAGACTTATGATCGCGAAGCGAAAGACGTCTTTGCGGTCGAAAGCGAAGTCTCGCAGGGAATCGCGGATGCGCTTCAAGCGAAGCTGTCGCCTAACGAGGCTAATACGATAGGGGCCGCGCCGACAAAAGATCCCGAGGCTTACGATATGTTCCTGAAAGGTGAATACGCCGAACGCGAGGCCGAGGCTTCCCGCAAGCCCGAAGACTACCAACAGGCCGCTTCTTGGTATCAACAGGCGATCGCGCGTGATCCTCAATTCGCTCTGGCCATGGCAGATTTGGCGGAGAATGAGATGTGGCAGCACTGGTATTTCAAGCGCTTGAGCGAGCCACAGCTTGAAGAAGTTAAGAGCAGAGCCAATCGCGGCCTGCGGTTGGCGCCGGACCTGGCGGAGAGGCATATCGCGCTGGGCTTATATTATTACCTTGGCCATTGGCAATACGATCAGGCTCTGGCGGAATTCCAGCGTGCCCTAGAGTTGCAACCTAACAATGTGCGGGCGCTGGATTACGCCGCGCACGTCCATCGGCGTCAAGGTCGATGGAAGCAGCATTTGTCTGAGCTGGCCAAGTGCGAGGAGTTGGATCCGCGGGATAGTACCATCCCGGCGCAGATTGGCGCGTCTTACTGCAGGCTACGAATGTGGGACGAGGCAAACCGCGCCGGATTACGCTCGCTCGCGCTCGATCCGCACAACCTGGCCGGGATGGTGAATGTTATCCTAAGCTGCCTCAATGGAACCGGCGATATCGAAAAGGCCGCGCGAATGCTGGCCGCTTTCCCGGCGGATTCACTCGTTGCCAGCTCCGACAAATTTGCCGGAGATATCTCCGGTATCATCGGCCCGTGGACTTATGTGGATGTGATCAAGCGAGATTACGGAGCTGCCTTGAAAGTCTGGGACAAGGAAGAGACCAACCCGCTCGAGAATCGCGACCGCCTTTCCGCCAGAGCCGCGATTCATCTGCTGACCGGTAATGCGACGAGTGCGCGCGACGAAATCGAGAGCGGACGCGCCTTGGTCGAAGCGAGGCTGCGCGAGCAGCCCGATGATCGTTATGCGCTGACCCAGCTGAGTTGGATCGACACGGCGCTGGGACGCAACGCCGAGGCTCTGACGGCCACCCGCCAGACGGCGGAGCTAATATCGCCGGAAAAGGACGACGTCGAGGGTCCGGAAGTTCTGGCCGGCCTGGCAGAAATCGAAGCGCGCACCGGCCAGACAGCCGACGCAGTCAAGACGCTCCGGCGTGTACTTTTGCTTCCCGCGGGCATGGTCGTATCGATCCAGCGACTGAAAATCGATCCGGTCTGGGACCCAATCCGCAAGGATCCTGGTTTCCAGCAACTCCTCACCGGCCCGGAGCTTATCGGGCCTGAGAAGTGAGGGGTTCCGAGGTCGGGAACCCGCCTAACTTCTTCGCCGAACTGAACCGGCGTCTGGTAACAAACGGGCGATCACTGATTGCGCGAGAGGTTTTGGGTGGGAGCAATGCGCGCTCCCCGGCCATGTTTGGGACGACACGGCGGTCGTTCTTCAGAGGTGAGAGGGAACAAAATCAGTTGCGCGGTGGGGTTTTCCCGCTAACTTCCGCGTTCCTTATGGCGAAGACTTCGTGGATCAATCGCAACGAGCGCAAGCGCAAGACGGTGGCGAAATACGCCGCCCTGCGTGCTGAGCTCAAGGCGAAAAAGGATTACATCGGCCTCTCGCAGCTCCCGCGCGACGCCAGCCCCACCCGCGTGGTCAATCGCTGTCAGGTGACCGGCCGCCGCCGCGCCTTCATTCGCCGCTTCAAGATTTCCCGCCTGACGTTTCGCGAGCTCGCTTCCGCCGGTCTCATTCCCGGTGTGACGAAGTCGAGCTGGTAGCTTGGCCCACGCTGGGCCCCGCGGGGCGCGACGGTTTGCGCCCGCCCGATGACCTTCATTTTTCATTTTTTTGCTTTCGCCGTGGTCGCCGAAGGCGTCTCCACGCAATGGGATTCGCCCGGCGTGTTGCTTGGCAAGTTGGCGACCATCGCCGCGCTCGTGGCCCTGAACGGCTTTTTCGTTGCCGCGGAGTATTCCATCATCAAAGTGCGGAGCAGCCAGCTCGACACGTTGATCGGCGAGGGCGAGCGGCGAGCCATTCTTGCGCGGCACATTCGCGCTCATCTCGATTCCTATCTTTCCGCGACGCAGCTCGGCGTGACGCTGGCCAGCCTTGGCCTGGGCTGGGCGGGCGAACAATTCCTTGCGTCGATCCTGCAACCGGCCTTCGGGTTGATCCACATTCATTCCCCGGCAATCGTAACGACGGTCTCCGTGGTGCTCGCCTTTCTCGGGATAACCTTTCTGCACATCGTCTTCGGGGAGCTGGCGCCGAAATATGTCGCGATCACGAATCCGCTGCCTGTTTCGCTCCGGCTCGTCCGGACGTTGACGATGTTTCACCTGATCTTTCGGCCGTTCATCTGGCTGCTGAATAAATCGTCCAATTTTTTCCTGCAAAAGATGCTGCGCCTCAAGCCGGTGAGCGGCGCCGAGCTGGCGCATAGCGAGGAGGAACTGCGCCTGATTCTCGACCAGAGCGAAAAGTCCGACGAAGTTTCCTCGATCGGCCGCGACATTCTCGTCAACGCGCTCGATATGCGCCGCCGCGTGGTGCGCGATATCATGACGCCGCGCGGCGAAGTGGTCTATCTCGATCTCGAAGAGAGCTTCGACGAAAACGTGAAGAAGGCGCTGGAATCAAGGCACACCCGCTTCCCGCTCTGCCGCGGGCATCTCGACAACACGATCGGCCTGATTCACATCAAGGAACTGGTGCCCTTGATGCGGGACCCGCAGCCAGACCTGACGCGGATCAAGCGCGAGCTGATCCCGGTGCCGGAGATGATGTCGCTCGAGAAGTTGCTCAACTTCTTTCTCGTTAGGCACGCGCATCTCGCGGTGGTGGTGGACGAGTATGGCGGCACGGTGGGGATCGTGACGATGGAGAACGTGCTCGAGGAATTAGTGGGCGATATCCAGGACGAATTCGACATGGAGAAGGCGGAGTTTCGCAAGATTAACGATCACGAGTTCATGGTCGACGGCGGCGTCGGTCTCTACGAGTTGCGGGACCTGGCGAATATCGAGCTGGAAAACTCCGATGTCAGCACGGTCGGCGGTTATGTCACACATTTGCTGGGCCATCTCCCGAAGCAGGGCGAGCAGGTCCCGATTGAGGATTACATTGTCACCGTCTCACAAACCGACGGACGCCGGGTCGGCCAGCTGCATTTCAAGAAGATGGCGGACGACGACGGCCAGACGGAGTAGGTGTCGGCCGGTTCGCGCTAAAACTGGTCGAAATCCGCGACGACGTTGATCGTGCCTGACGCGGGCTTCGCATTTTCGTAGGCGGGAGTGAACTGCGCGCTCTTCAAGGCATTTTCGAGCAAGGTGCCGAGGCCGCTGCCCTTGGGACTCTCGGAGATTTTCGAAGTGGCCGTGAGTGCGCCGTGCTCATCGATCGTCACCATGACCTCGGCCTTGCCGGACACGTCGTTGTTGTCAGGTGGGAGTGAGCTGATCGCTCGCTCCATCATGGGGCGCAGCCCACCGATTAATTGCGGCTGAATGTAGTTTGTCATCCTGCGCACTCGATCGCGATCCGTCGTGAGCGAGACGACGATGACCTCTTCCCCATTTTCATGCAGGAAAAGAACGGTCCCGCCGAGATAAACCGGGACCGACTTTTGGTCGATCGTCGCCGGCGTGAAGCGCCCCCAATCGAGCGCCGTTTGCACGGCGTTCCGGAACGCATCGGTGCTGCCGATCAGGGCCTGGGTTGCCGTGACCGTTCCCTCCTCGGTGATGTCGCAGTAGAACTGCACGGCCCCGTTGGCCAACGCCGACTCCGGATCCTTCGGGAAATGGAGATATTGCGTGATGGAATCGGCTCCCTGGCTGACGAGTGCAGGCGTCACCGGACCGGTGATCGGCGGAGGGACGGCAGCACTGTAGGCACTGGAGGCACCGGGAGTATCTGCTGCGGGCGTCGCCTTGGCGGGAGTGGGAGATGCCGGCGCAGCCGCCGTTTCAGTTTTCTTTTGGCAGGCAGCGAAGACACCAAGCAAAACGGCGAGAGCGAGGAGCAGATTCGCCAATCGGCGGACGGAGATGTTTTCCATGGTCAAACTCGGTGGAAGTAACCTCTGCGGTTCGCTTGCGCAAGTCAGCGCGCCCGCGCCGCGCGCGAAAAAAAAGCACTACCCAACTGCGCCAAGCGGCCCGAGAATTAAGCCTTATGGCATACGAATTACCAAAATTACCCTACCCCAACGACGCGCTCGAGCCGCACATCGATGCGAAGACGATGGAGATCCATCACGACAAGCATCACCAGGCGTACATCACTAACCTGAACAAGGCGCTCGAAGGCAAACCCGACCTCGCCGGCAAATCGATCGAAGACCTCATCGGCAACCTCAGCGCCGTCCCCGAAGACATCCGCACTGCGGTGCGGAACAACGGCGGCGGCCACGCCAATCACTCGTTTTTCTGGCAAATCATGGGCCCGAACGGCGGCGGCGAACCGACCGGGAAGCTGGCCGACGATATCAAAGCCACCTTCGGCAGCTTCGACGCTTTCAAGGAAAAATTGGCCGATGCCGGGGTGAAACGATTCGGCAGCGGCTGGGCCTGGCTGATCAAGAACAAGAGCGGCAAACTGGAAATCATCTCAACGGCGAACCAGGACAGCCCGCTGATGGACGGCAACACGCCCGTGCTCGGCGTCGATGTCTGGGAACACGCTTATTATCTGAATTACCAAAACCGCCGGCCGGATTATCTCAAGGCGTGGTGGAACACGGTCAACTGGGCCGCAGTTTCGAAGCGCTACGAAAAGTAGCGGAACAAATCAACGCTGGAACTCGCGAGAGGCGCGCCGCATGGCCGGCGCGCCTCCTTTTTTTTAGCGCGCTGTCACGGCCTGTTGTAGCCGGAATCGGTGATCCCGGCTTTCCTCACGCCATCCAGCAGGCCGGGATCTCCGATCCCGGCTATAGCGATAGCGGCGACAGCGGTTAGGCTGGCGGCGGCCGCCGCAGGACGGTATGTTTGTTTCCCGTGATGAATCGATTCCAATCCGCGCTCCTGATTTTCTTGGTCGGACTGGCGCCCTTCCCGCTGGCGAGCGCTCAGGATGCGGTTCCGGGGGTCGATCTTATTTATCCGGAATTCGCCCACCCGAAGGAGGACGCGACCGCGGCGATCGCGAAAGGCGATTTACGTTTCATCAACGTCGACCGGCACGGGAAGGTCGTGCCCGGCGCGGAGCGCTATGCACGCCTGGTCGAGATTCACGGCACGAAATTCATCAAGCAACATTTCCGGATCTTTGCCTCGCCTTCGCAGAACTTCAGCTTCGTTCTCCGGGCGCGGGCCTACGCCGAGGAATATAACCAGACGCTTCTGCGTTATCTGCAAGAGCAATACCGAAACAAGCGGCCTTAAATCTTGGCGCGCTCGATTCGGCTTGTCCCCGCGGGAGACATCGTTAGGCAAGGCGCTCCCGCCTGCCGGGGCAAAGCGATTGGCAAAGCGGGAGCGCTTGCCCTACAAAAGCTCCGGAAGAGCGTATTCCTCAACGCCTGACCAGATGACCCGATGAACGAAATCAGAATCAGTCCACTCGACGCACAGGAACTCGCACCGTTGACCGAGCTTATTGAGATGCAGATGCGCGAGCATGGCGTCAAAAGCTCGCACGACATCCTGCGGGCGGCGCTGAGCGTCCTCCGGACTCAGCCCGAACAGGGCTTTGTTCTTTCCGCGACCTGTGACCATTCGACGGTTGGTGTTGCCTATGCGGCGCGCATTCTCAGTTTTGAACACGGCGGCTGGAGCGGTTGGCTGGAGGAACTGTATGTCTTGCCGCCATGGCGCGGCCGCGGAGTGGGCTCGCAGTTGCTCGCCGCAGTCATTGCCGGCGCCACCGAGCGCGGGTGGTCGGCGCTCGACCTGGAGGTCGACGTGAATCATCAGCGCGTCATCCCGCTCTACACGCGCAACCTGTTTGAGCCAGTGAACCGCACGCGCTTCGTTCGCCGTCTGCGTGCGCAACCAGGGGCGTGATGAAAATCGCTCGCCTCCTCCAACCGGCGATGATCTTGTTTCCGTGAGGCGGACGATCACCTCGTGCATGCAAACGCTGGATCATCTTTTCGAGAACAACAAGGCTTGGGCCGGCCGCATTCGGCAACAGGAGCCGGATTTCTTCGTCAAACTCTCGCGCCAGCAATCGCCCGGCTATCTCTGGATCGGTTGCGCCGACAGTCGCGTGCCGGCCAATGAAATCGTCGGGTTGTCACCGGGCGAATTGTTCGTCCACCGCAACGTGGCCAACATCGTTGTGCACACTGATCTCAACTGTTTGTCGGTCATGCAATTTGCAGTCGATATCTTGAAGGTGCGCCACATCATTGTTTGCGGTCACTATGGTTGCAGTGGCGTGGGGGCCGCGCTTCGGCGCGATCGCCTCGGCTTGAGCGATAACTGGCTGCGCCATGTGCAGGACGTGCGACAAAAACACGAGGTGGCGGTGGCCCGCGCGAGGAGTGATTCCGAGGCGGCCAATCGCCTCTGCGAACTCAACGTCATCGAACAAGTGGCCAACGTCTGCCAGACCACGATCGCGCTCGACGCTTGGGAACGTGGCCAGGAGTTGGTCGTTCACGGTTGGATTTACGGGTTAAAGGACGGGCTCCTGCGAGACCTGAACGTCACGGTAGCGAGTGTGGAAGGGACGGTCCCGGCGTACCAGGCAGCGATTGCCGCATTGGATTAGCCGCAGAGGTCGCAGAGGACGCTGGGGGAAGAGAATATGTCAGTTGCGGTCAGATTCCAATTCCTCCTCTGCGCTCTCTGCGGTTAATCTCTCCGCTCTGCCGTTCCGTTGACCATCTCTCGGCGCGCCCGCATAGTGTGCCCCTTCATGTCGATCGAGCTGACCCGCAATTTCTGCATCATCGCGCACATCGATCATGGCAAAACGACCCTGTCGGATCGCCTGCTCGAACGCACCGGCACGATCCACGACCGCGACAAACAGGATCAGCTCCTCGATTCGATGGATCTCGAGCGCGAACGCGGGATCACGATCAAGGCGCATCCGGTGGCGATGCGCTACACTGCGAAGGACGGGCAGGAATACCGGCTCAACCTGCTCGATACCCCGGGGCATGTGGACTTCGCTTACGAAGTTTCGCGCAGCCTCGCGGCCTGCGAAGGCGCGCTTCTCATCATCGACGCCGCACAAGGTGTGGAAGCGCAGACGGTCGCGAACGTCCACCTTGCTCACAAGCAGGGCCTGACGATCGTGCCGGTGATCAACAAAATCGATTTACCCAACGCCGACCTGCCTTCGGTCCATCGGCAGCTCGAGGAAATTCTTGCCATTCCCGCCGAGGAGGCGATCGATTGCAGCGCGAAAATGGGGATCGGGATCGACGAGATCCTCGAGGCGGTGGTGCATCGCATCCCGTCGCCGCCGCAGCCTAACGACGAAGTTTTACGCGCGCTGGTTTTCGATTCCGTCTTCGATATTTACCGGGGGGTAGTGGCTTACGTGCGCGTTTTCTCCGGCAAGGTGGAAGCCAACCAACAGATCAAGGTGATGAGCACCGACACGCGCTACGAGGTGAAGGAAGTGGGCGTTTTTACTCCGAAGATGTTCGCGCAGGCGACGCTCAACGCGGGCGACGTCGGTTACGTCATCGCCAACATCAAGACGACCTCCGAACTGAAGATCGGCGACACCATGACCGACCTGCGCCACCCGGCGAAAAAACCGTTGCCCGGTTTCCAGGAAATTCACCCGATGGTCTTCAGTGGAATTTATCCGATCAACACGGCGGACTTCGAGCACTTGAAAACGGCCATCGGCAAGTTGCGGATGAACGATTCGGCCTTCGTCTACCAGCCGGAAAGCTCGGTCGCGCTCGGGTTCGGTTACCGCTGCGGGTTCCTCGGGTTGCTCCACATGGAGATCATCCAGGAGCGGCTCCGGCGCGAGTACGACATGGACATCATCGCCACTTCCCCGAGCGTGATCTACGAAGTCCTGACGACGCGCGGCGAGGTCGTGCTGGTCGACAACCCGGCGCACTTGCCCGACCCGAGCGTGATCGAGGAAATCCGCGAGCCGATCGTGCGCGCCTACATCCTTTGCCCTAACGAGTGCATCGGCGACATCCTGCAGCTCATTCTCGAGAAACGCGGGACGATGGATCACACCGAGTCGCTCGACACCAAGCGCGTGATGCTGCACTGCGAGCTGCCGTTGAACGAAATCCTGGTCGACTTTAACGACAAGATTAAGAGCATGAGCCGCGGCTACGCCTCGATGGATTACGAACACGCGGGCTATCGCGCCTCGAAGCTGGTGAAGCTCGATCTGCTCGTGAACGGTGAACCGGTCGATGCGTTCTCGACCATCGTGCACCGCGATCGCGCCGAGCCGCGCGGCCGGCAGCTGGCGTCGAAATTAAAGGAAGTGATCCCGAGTCAGCTCTACCAGGTGGCGATCCAGGCGGCGATTGGCGGCAAGATCGTGGCGCGCGAAAGCATCTCGGCCTTGCGCAAGAACGTCACCGCGAAGTGCTACGGCGGTGATATTACGCGCAAACGCAAGTTGCTCGAGAAGCAAAAAGAAGGAAAGAAACGAATGAAGAGCATCGGGAAGATCAACATCCCCCAAGAGGCTTTCATCGCCGTCCTGAAGTCGTCGCAATGAGGCGCCACCCGCCTGTAGACGTCGCCCTGCGGGCGACGCGGGTCTCGACGTCATTGCTCAATCCGTGCCCATACCCGCGCTTCGCAGAGCGAAGCGTCTACAATACTCTTTGAAAACCCCATTCCTCAGCTAGCGTTTCGCCGCATGTTTCAACCGCGCTACATCAAGCACAGCCACCTCCTCATCCGCCACGCGGAGAAGTTGATTCGTTACCGGCGCGACCGCTTGAGCGCGGCCACAGTCGCCGAGCTCCAGGCCCAGATCGAGAAGGTGCGGGCGGCGATGAAGGCGCGCGATAATCGCGCCACCCACGAGGAATCGGAGCGGCTCGACGCGCTCCTGACCACGCACACGCCGCCGCACAAGGACGCCGTCTGGCGCGAGAACGTCGAAGTCATCCTCGTCGCCATCGTGGTCGCGATTGGCATTCGCTCCTACTTCCTCCAGCCGTTCAAAATCCCGACCGGCTCGATGCAGCCCACGCTTAACGGCATCATCGGCCGTCCCACAAACGAGCCTGCGCCTAACTTTTTGAAGCAGATTGTCGATTTCGTCGTCCTCGGCCGCAACTACATCGACGTCGTCTCGGAGGAAGAGAACACGGTGGAGAACGTCACCTCGAAGAAATTTCTCTTTTTCTTCACTTTCTCGCGCATCGAATGCGATCACGAATCCTTCACGGTTTACGCACCGCCGGAAATTTTGCGGCAGGATTTCCAGGTTTATCCGGGCAACCGCTATCACCGCGGCCAGGTCATCGCGCGCGGCGCGATCGATACCGGTGACCAGGTATTTGTCGATAAGTTCAGCTACAACTTCGTTCATCCGAGCCGGGGCGACGTTTTCGTCTTTCGCACTAATCACATCCTCGGCATTCGCGAAGATCCGGAAGCGGGCGCGCCCTTTTACATCAAGCGACTCACCGGCACGCCGGGCGACGAGCTGCGGATCGATTCGCCCAAGCTCTACATCAATGGCGAGCCGGCCAGCAGGTTCGGCATTCGACGGGTAATGGCTGCGCAAGAGCCATACAAGGGTTACGCGCCGGGGCAGGCGTTTCTCGGCGCGCCGGATCGCCCTTTCGTTATTCCGCCGCACAGCTATTTCGCGATGGGCGACAACAGCTATAACAGCTACGACAGCCGCTATTGGGGGCCGGTGCCGGAGGAAAACCTGGTCGGCCGGGGGCTTTTCGTTTACTGGCCGTTCAGCTGGCACTGGGGTTTAATTCGTTAGGCCGAGGTCGTTCGCCATGTTCTCCGCCGTGCCGCGCGTCTATCCGCTGCTCGGGATGCTCGGCGGTTATCTGCTTGTCATGCGGACGAACCCGGTGCGCATCGCGTTGCGCGACGGCTTCCGTTGCAACCTGCGCTTTAAACGCCTCTGGTTCGTCTTTGCGCTCCTCGCCCTCGCTTATTCCACCTTCCAGTTCGCCGTTTTCACCCCGCTGCAATCCGCCGCCGACCTGCGCCTCGAGCAGCTCGCCTTCTGGGATTCGTGGCACTGGCCGCTCTTTTCCCAGGTTTGGCGCGAGAGCCTGCTGCACATGGTCGAAGCCGTCGCCGGAATTTTCGACGCCGCCGCGACCACCTTCCCGCTCTCGGTCATTGCTGCGCTGCTCCTGATCGCAAACTGGCGCGGCCTGCACCGCAGCCTGGCGCGCGCGCTCCGGAAACAATTCGGCCCCGGCGGGTGGTTGATTTATCTCGGGGTTTTGCTCGGCGCCCTCGCCTCGCTCATCAAGCCGCTCATCTATTGGCAACTGCCGGATCGAGCGCAATTTCTTTCCCCCGCGCATCTCCTCCAAACCTCGGCCGCGGTCGATACGGTGGCGTTTGTTTTCGAATATCTCTGCGCGGTTTACCTTCAGGTTTACCTGATCACGGTCTGCCTGGCCTGGATCAAGGGGCTGCATTTCCGGGAAGGAGCGCTCCTCCGTTTCGCCATGCGCCGGTTTAGCTTCGTTCTGCGCTGGCTCGGCCTGGTCGTGCTCGCGAGCACCCTCCTGCTGCGCCTCCCGCTCCTCCTCGCCTATTTTCGCGACGTGCCGGGCGTGCTCGATTATTTGCCGGCCGGCCGTTGCGCGATGGCCGCGCTCATCATTTCTTTCTCCGCGATGCAGGTTTCGCTCGTTCTTCATAACGAAACTTTGCGCGAAGCTTTCCGGGCGCATTGGCAGTTCGTGACGCGAAACGCCTTTCGCTTCGGCTGGTTCCTCCTGATCTGCGGTCTGCATTACTGGTTCCTCGCGTTTTCTGACGCGGTCATCCGCGCCGCGGCGACGGAACGGCCGCTCGCCCTTATTCTCTGGCAACTCTGCTACGACCTGGCGCGCGCGCTGGTCACCGGCTGGCTGCTCGCGAGCTGGGTCTGTTTCTTTCGGCAATGCGAGATTGGCCGGGTCAATCGTGAAACCTGGATCCGTTACTGACGCCGTGCCGACCGACTCGTCCAGCGCCGAGCAGATCACCCGCGCCAGCAAATCGAACCTCGCGCTCGCTTTCGTGTCGTTAGGCGCGGAACGGCGGCGCGACATCACCGCCTTCTACGCCTTCTGCCGGCTGATCGACGACATCGCGGATGCGACCGACGTGGCGACCGGGGAGAAAGCTCATCGGCTGACCGTTTGGCGGACAGCGCTCCACGGCCCGGTGCCGGGCGAGTCGCCGGTCGCGCCCGCCGTGCGCGGCCTGCTCGGCAAATACGCGATCACCCCGGCGATGCTGGAAGAGATTATCGACGGGGTGGAGATGGACCTGACGATTTCGCACTACGAAACCTTCGCGGCCTTGCGCGAGTACTGTTACCGGGTCGCGAGCGCGGTTGGGCTTGTCAGTATCGAGATTTTCGGTTACCGAAATCCGGCCTGCCAGGATTACGCGATCGAGCTCGGGCTGGCCTTGCAAGTGACCAACATCCTGCGCGATGTGCAGAAGGACCTGATCAACGGTCGCGTCTATCTGCCGCGGGAGGACATGGCGCGATTTGGTTATTCCCCGGACGATCTGGCGGCGCGGGTCCATGATGAACGATTCGTTAGGCTGATGCAATTCGAAGCGGACCGCGCGCACGGTTATTTTCAAAAGGCGGCGGCGCTCCTGCCCCGGGAAGATCGGCGCTCGATGGTCAGCGCCCAGATCATGGCCTCGATCTATCACGCACTCTTGCGGCAGATGGAGGAGGATCGCTTCCGCGTCTTCGAGCGCGACTATGGGTTGAGCAAGTTTGCAAAGTTCTTGCATGTGACCCGGCACTTGCTGAAGTTTCCTTGAATAACCGGGCGGAGCATCCGTCTGATTTGCGCGGTTCGAATCCAAAGCACTATGAAAAAATATTTTCTACCCGCGGTCTCGGCCGCGATTCTTCTCGCGACCGGCCTGAGTTCCTGCGAAACCCCGGCCGGCCAGGGAGCGGGTTTCGGCGCGTTTACCGGCGCAGCCACCGGCGCGCTGATCGGTGCCGCCGCGACCGGCACCGGCCGAGGCGCAGCGATCGGTGCTGGCGCGGGAGCCTTGGCTGGAGCCCTCGTCGGCGCGTCGATTGCGGAAGATCAGGCGCGTTATTATCACGCGCCTCCGGGTGGCTATCCTTACGCGCGTCCCACCAGGACACCGGGCTACGTTTACAGCCCGTATCCACCGCACAACGTGATCGACGTGCGCGGTGTACCGCCCGGTTCCTGGGTGAGGGATCCGTCGACCAACGGAATTTTCATCCGGCCGTAACGACTGGTTTGTTGTAGCCGGGGGCGGTGACCCCGGCAGCCGTCGCAGCGAAATTCGCGCGGCCGGGGTCAACGCCCCCGGCTACAACGCAGCGCGTCGACCAGCTTGCGCGTCTCTTCATTCATCCGCACCAGCTCCGGCCAGCCGCGGTGATAACCTTCGCCGGGCAATTTCCGCGTCGCGTCGAGGCCCATGTGGGAACCGACATTTTGCACAGTCGGCGCGTGATCGAGTGAATCGCTCGGGTTCGTGATGATCGTGCTGTCGCGCTGCGGATCGGTGTTGGCGCAGAGCCGGAAGAGCACTTCGCTCGTGTTCTGCACATCGCAATCGTCATCCACCACCACGATGTATTTGCTGAACATCATCTGCCCCATGCCCCAGAGGCCGTGCATCACCTTGAAGGCCTGGTAGGGATATTGCTTGCGAATGCTGACGAAAACGAGGTTGTGAAAAACGCCTTCCGCCGGCAACGCCATGTCGACGATCTCGGGGAAGTTCATTTTGAAGATGGGCAGGAAAATACGCACGCTGGTCGAGCCGAGATAGAAATCTTCCATCGGTGGAACGCCGACGATGGTCGTGGGGTAAACGGCCTCGCGCCGGTGGGTGATGGCGGTGAGATGGAAGACCGGATAATCCTCAACCGCGGTATAGAAGCCGGTGTGATCGCCGAACGGACCCTCCGGCCGCGTCTCGCCGGGCTGCACATATCCTTCGAGCACGAAATCGACATCCGCCGGCACCTCCAGCTCGTTCGTTAGGCACTTCACCAGCTCGACCGATTTCTTGCGCACGAAACCGGCGAAGAGAATCTCGTCGAGCCCATCCGGCAGCGGCGCGGTGGCGGCGAAGGTGTAAGCCGGGTCCCCCCCAAGCGTGACCGCGACCGGCATCCGCTCGTTGCGTTCGTAATAAAGTTTGCCGTGGCGGGCGCCGACCTTGTGCACCTGCCAGTGCATGCCGGTCGTCTGGCTGTCGTAGACCTGCATTCGATACATCCCGAGATTGCGCGCGCCGGTCTCCGGGTCGCGGGTGTGGACATTCGGCAAGGTGATGAAACGCCCGCCATCCTTCGGCCAGCATTGCAGGATCGGCAGCTCGCGCAGCGTCACTTCGTCGGACGTTGAACGTTCAGCAAAGCGGTGCACCACTTCCTGGCAGGCGGCGGATTTCACATGCTTTGGCCGCGCATGGAGCAGGTTGATTCCCTGCTTGAGCAAGCTCCAGCCTTCGCGCAGATCGGTCGGCGGTTTCGCTTTGAGGATGAGCTGAATCTCCTGGGCGAGATCAGCGATGCTTTCGAGGCGGAGCGCCAGCGCCATGCGTTTCTCCGAACCCATGGTGTTGATCGCGACCGGAAATCTCGAGATCTTCCCGTCGACAATCGGCTGTTCGAAGAGAAGCGCCTTCCCGCCGTGAGGCGATTTCATTTCGCGGTCGGCCCATTCCGCGATCACGAGATCGGTCTCGACCGGAGTGGTGACACGCTGGAGTTCACCGGCCTGGTCCAGCGCCTCGAGGAATTGGGAGAAGGAAGCGTAAGCCATCGTGTGTGCCGAACGCTTCTTTACGCTCTTTTCGCGCCGCCGGCCAGCCCGTCGATTCCGCGGGCCAAGCGTTCCTCGATTGTCATCCCGAGCGGAGTGTAACGGAGTCGAGGGATCCCGGGGCGTTTCCGGGAACGTCGCGACGGCACCCAGAGCAGCTTCCATTCATGTTAGTTCCCTTTGGGGTAGCTCATCGGGATCCCTCGACTCCGCTCGGGATGACAACCTTGCCTAACGATGATCGAGCGTCATGAAAGAAAGATGCTTGACAAGCCCTATCACGGAAAGTCAAATGCCGCATCAGGCGGGCTCAGCGTCCGATATGAGATCCTCCGACTGCACCCGGACTGGCGTCATTTGCCAGGAAATTACGTGCGGTAGACTTGCGCGCGCCGACGCAATGCACAAACTCGCAGTGGCCGCGCTACTCCTGGCGTGTTTGCTCTCCAGCAGCCAGGAGGCTCAGAGAGTGATTCGAGGAATGTCGCGATTGCGCGGCAGCCGTCCCCCGGACGGTACGCCGACAACGAATGGAACATTGACGTCTTCGGGGCGTATGCCTTTACCGAGTATCTAAATGATCGGAGTGCTGTTTCGGACGGAGCACATCGGCAGCAGAACTGAAGCGGTCGGCCAATTTGGCGGAGGGTTTGAAGTCAGGCTGACTCCGCACATTGGGATCATCAACGATTTCAGTTGGAACGTTGTGAATGGCTCCCGCAATAACTTTGGAATGGTGCGCAGCGGCATTAACTTCGCTTATTAGTTAGCGCCTGATGGCTATTAGTAAGCGAAGGCGACTCGCGGGTTCACGCAGAGCGTAATAGCACCGGAAATCGCGCGTGGCTATTGGAGCGAGCACGCTACTTTTCAGCGGCGTCGCATGATCACGAAGTCTTGATGTCCGGCGATCACGGCGTCAATCACATCGACGATTTCGAAATAACGGCTCCAATGTTCGTAGATGTAACGGCGACTGTGAAAAACGTTCTTGTAATACTCGCTTTCTTTCATCTCCGGCATGACCTCATCGAGATCGGGGCAGCGGCCGTAGAGGTAGAACCCCTCTTTCTCGAGCGCGAGGAACCTTTGCAGGTCGCTATCACCGCGAAAAAAGGCGATCTCGCCATGCACCGACATTAAGACAGCGCCGCCCGGTTTGGTGATGCGCTGCAATTCGGCCAGCCACCGGTCCTGATCGGTCGCGGAAAGATGCGTGAAGACCGAGATTCCGTAGACGAGATCGAAGCTTTCGTCGGCAAACCGGGTCGGCGGATCAACGTCGATGCAATCAAACCGCGCCAGCGCGATGTTCTCTTTGCACCATTGGATATTGTCCGGGTCAATGTCGATGCCGACCAGCTTGTGCGGCGCGAATTCCGTGACGAAACGCGCCACTCGCGCGCAACCGCAACCCCAGTCCAGGATCGCCTCGTAGTCCGCGTAATCGCGATTGAAATATTCGCGTAACGCGCGGCGTATCGCCAGGCAGGCAGAAAACCCCATCGATTCGAAAAAGATGGGGTCGGATGTGGCGGCGACGCGGACGCGGCGGGTAACGTCCGCTTGCAATCCGGGCGCCAGGCGCAAGTACCAATCTTGATAAGGCGATAGCTCGCGGCCGGCGCCGGGCCGAAACTCGACCCGAAGACTTTCGGTCTGGCCGAGTTGGGCCATGGGCATGGCGCAGCGAAAGGTATACTGGGCGGAGTCGCGACTTAGTCCGAAGCGTTGCACGATGGTTTCCATCGCTGGATCGACTGGTTGTTCGATCACAGGAGATTCAATCCCATTCACAAAAAATCTCAGCGGCATCGCCAGATCGCGGGGCGGGAATGGCGAAGCCGCCGAAAAGAAGTTCGTCGTTCTCTTCGCGCGCAAGCCACAAGCTCCACAGGCCGCGCGCCAGCAATCCGCTTCGCGCGATGCGATAGGTCTCTTCAAGCTTGGAAGAATCGGCCGGGTCGGGCATCCGCTGCGGAGGTTAGCCGATGTGACCGCTGGTTCAAGCGCGTCTCGCCGGCGGGGTCGCCTCCGAGTGTTGCCCGCGGTGCTGGCGACCAGACTCTTCAGTCAACCGGATAAGCGATTGTGCTGAGGAGTGCGTTTTCCGCCTGGCGTGAGTCGAGTCGCGAGTGTTGCACGACGACCGGCGCGTCGCTCTCGATCAAGCTCGAGTAATCGGTGTCGCGCGGAATCGGCGCCGGGTCCTTGAGATCGTTGAAGTTGACGTGTTTCGTCCGCCGCGCCGGCACCGTGAAGGTGTACGGTCCCACCGGGTCGCGATTGGCGAAGAAAATCGTCACCCGGATGTGGGCGTCGCGCTCGCCGGCGTTGAGGAAACACGCGACTTCGTGGCTGGTCATGGCGGGCGCTGGTCCAGTGCTTTGTCCCGGGATGTATCCTTCCGCGATCGCCCAAGTCTTTCGTCCGATAGCTGTCATTTTTTCTCCTTCAAGTTACTGATTCCGCCGCGCCGGCTTACCTTCTGTTTAAGCATGTTCCCAACTGAGTGTGTCTTCCGTGTCCCGACCCGGAGTGGGATTGGTTGTGGTTTCTTTTCATGGGCGGTGGCGAGATTTTGACGGGCTCAGCCTAAAATTCGGAGGTTATTCTTCGGCATCGAAGTAATCCAATGCCTCGCCCCGCAAGAGTCTTCGTTCGGGCGAACGCACGAGCCATTTCTGGCTATCAGGATAATAACAAGACTCACCGATCGGATTGTCGGCGATGACATAGATGACCAGGTCGTCGGAGCTGTCGTTGATGAGTTGGTGGGCTTCTCCCGGCGCATAGATAAAAGCATCCCCCTCGGCAATCGGTGTCCTGCCTGACTCATCGCGCGCGAGACCCTGGCCGGAGATGACGTGATAGAACTCCCATTGCGCGGCATGCGAATGATAAGGGTAGGGGGTTTGGCCCGGCGGGATGCGCAGGATTTCCACCGCGAAGGGATGGCGCGCTTTGGCGTCGGCGGCCTGCGGATCCCAGCCGAGAGCTTCGGAGATGTCCTTGCCCGCGCCGACGAACTTTGCCTTGGGCGAAGACCAGGAAAGTTCCTCGATTTCGTTGGTGTTGATTTTCTTCATGCAGCGTTCCCCGGAAGAAAATAGAACAGGCTCAGGCGGGAAAGTCGAGCGGGCGGCTTGCGCGCAGGGCCGGCTCTGGCGGGCGCCGACTGAGCGCGCAGCTTATGCGCTCCGTCGGGCCCCGGCTAGCTAGGCGATCCCGATCCCCATTCGGGAGCGGAATCTGGCGACCGCTTTCGAGTTCGCGATCGCGCGGCGGAGCTTTGGTCACCAGAGAATCCAGCAGGGCGCGTGAAGCCTGGGTCACCTCGTCGATGGCACGGGCGAACGCGAGTTCGTTCGCCTTGGACGGCTGCGCAAAACCGCTGAGCTTTCGCACGTATTGAAGGGCTGATGCCCGGATCTCTTCGTCCGTCGCTGGTGGCTGAAAATTATACAGAGTTTTGATATTTCGACACATGGAAGGACCTCCTTTTCGCCTGTGCGAAAAGCATGAAACGGCCGAGCCGGCGCAGAGTCGAGCCCGGAAACGGCGGAAGGGAGCCCCTTCCTGTACCTTACAGAAATGTTGCATTTCGGGCAAAAGTGTTTTTCAATGCTTGAAGTTCGGTTGATGAAGTATTATAAATGATGGCAGGAAGCAGAACGGTGCGCGTCGGGCTCGATCCCTGCTTCTTCTCCAACACGCCGGCTCCTCGGTCGAACGTGAGGATGCCAAAAGTCGAAGCTCCTTTGATCATATGAAAATTGATGTCCTCATTATCGGCGGCGGGCCTGGCGGCTCAGCCGCGGCCATGTTCCTGCTCCGCGAGGGGATCACCCCGGTCATCCTCGAACAGGAGGAATTTCCGCGGTTCCACATCGGCGAATCGCTCACCGGTGAAGCGGCGCAGGTCCTGCGACGCCTGGGGCTGGGGGAGAAGATGGATGAAATGGCCAACCCGATTAAGCACGGCGTGAGGGTCTATGGCACCAACGCGACCAATAGCTGGTATGTGAAAGTCTCGGCGCGCGATCAAAATTGGATGCTTTCCGAATCGACGACGTGGCAGGTGCGGCGGAGCGAGTTTGACGCGATGATGCTCAAGGAGGCCGAGACCCGTGGGGCGAAGATCATGCGGGGCGTGGCGACCAGGGCGCTCCAGAATCCCGATGGCTCCCTTCGCGGAATCGCCATCCGTTATCCGGATGGACGCGAAGAAGAGATCGAGACGAAGGTCGTGCTTGATTGCTCCGGCCAGTCCACCTTCCTCGCCAATCAAAAGGTCACCGGCCCGAAATACATGGGTAGCTACGATAAACAGGTCGCCTTCTTCTCGCATGTGCGTGGTGCGACCCGCGGCAGCGGCACGACGGGTGAAATGGCGAAGGATAACACCCTCATTTTCTACGCCAAAAAATTTCATTGGGCCTGGTTCATCCCGATCGACAAGGACGTCGTGAGCGTGGGAATGGTGACGCCGCGGGCCAACTTCCTCGAAAAGAAGCAGACGCCGGAGGAATATTACCGGAGCGAGCTTTTCTCGATCAATCCCGAGCTCCCGCGCCGCATCCCGAAGCTCGACCTCGCCGAGAAAGTGCATGTGATTCCAAACTACTCCTATCAAGTGCGCGGATTCTGCGGGAAGGGCTATATCTGTATCGGCGACTCACACCGCTTTATCGACCCGATCTTCTCTTTCGGCCTCACTGTCACAATGCGCGAAGGCGAGTTCGCCGCCCCGCTCGTCCGCCAGTATCTCGAGGGCAAGCTGGATAATCAGGAGAATCCTTTCGCCGCGCATCAGATGGCCTGCGAGAAGGGGATCGATAACCTCGAAGACATGATCGATCTCTTCTGGGAACAGCCGTTCGCCTTTTCGACCTTCGTGCATTCGCGCTATACCGAGCAGATGACCGATGCCTTCGCCGGCCGGATCTACGAGTTTGAACACCAGCCGTCGCCTTCGATGTTGTCGTTCCGCAAGCTGCTCAAGCGGACCCGTGAATACGACGCCGATGACTACTCCATCCCAATCGGCTCACGTTATCATCCGGAACGCGCTCCGCTCTGGGAGCCGGATTCACCGGTCGCAGGCACGGAGAAGTGGATCGGGCGTGGACGGGGCATGAAACTGGCTGAAACGTAAGAGGGGCCTGCATCCTCCGTTGCCCGCCGGCCTGGAATAGCTTTCAAAAATGAACATACCGCCAAAGCTCAAGGAATATCTCGACGAATCGCGCGCGCCTCTGCCGCCGATCAGTGATCCGGATGAGCCACTCCATCTCGATTCGCTCGCGCTCATTCGCCTCGTTGCCTTTATGGAGAGCGACCTCGGCATTCAAATCGAAGATGAGGAACTCCTGGCGGAGAACTTCGCCACGCTGCGGAGCATGGGACAGCTTATCGCCTCCAAGACGCCATTAGAAGGGCAGCCGAGCGGTGAGGAAACACCCTGACCATTTAGTCGACGCGCTTTGTAACTCCTTCGGATACTCTTATGTCAAAAACTAACACCCACGACGTGATCGTAATCGGCGGTGGCCCGGCCGGTTCCAGTGCGGCCACCTGGCTGGCTCGCAATGGGCACCAAGTGCTCCTGCTCGAGAGAGAGAAATTTCCCCGCGAACATGTTGGAGAGTCGCTCCTGCCCTTTTGTTACCCGCTGCTGCAGGATCTGGGTGTCATAGACCAGTTAAAGAAGAACTTTGTCCGCAAGCCGGGCGTGCGGTTCATCGATCGCGACGGCAACATTTCGACCACCTGGTGTTTCGATCACGTGATCAAGGACGACACCTATCTTTCATTCCAGGTCATCCGCGGGGAGTTCGATCACATCCTTTTGAAAAATGCGGCGAAGAATGGCGCCGAAGTCCGTGAAGAGACATCCGTTGTCGCGGCTGATATTACCAGCGAAAGCGACCGAGTCACCGTGACCAGTCTGGATGCATCCGGCAAGAAGAGCGTACACTCGGCCCGCTTCCTGGTCGATGCGAGCGGGCGCGACGCTTTCGTTGGCGCGAAGAGCGGCTGGCGCAAGCCCCGCGAGGAACTCGACCGGACGGCGATCTGGTCGCACTGGGGAAATGTAAAGTTGACCGGTGGGCTCGAAGAAGGCCTGTCCATCATCATTTACATGGGTCTTGAGCAGAAGGGCTGGATCTGGGTTTTCCCCCTCGGCGAAAATCGCATCACGGCCGGGTTTGTGGCGCAGAACTCCTACCTTCGGGATCAGCAGCGTAAGCTAAAGGAAGAAGGGTCAAAGGATTGGAAGCAGGATCTTTGCATGCAGGAACTCAGGCATTCGAAGTTCGTCCAGGGTCTGCTCGAGGGGAGCAATATGCTTATTCCGATGCAGGTCAACGGCAATTACTCTTACGAGGTCAAGAACCATTACGGATCCAATTACGCCATGGTGGGCGACGCGCGTGGTTTTATCGATCCGATTTTCTCCAGCGGCGTGTTTCTTTCCATCAAGACTTCGTCCCTCGTCAGTGCCGCCATCAATAAGCAGCTTAGGGGAGAATTGAACGGCAAGAATGAAGCCATGGAGACTGCCTACAAGCAGGTATCCGGCGCCTACAATTTCGTGCATCGCATGATCAGGCTGTTTTACAACCCGCATAGCGTTACCTGGGCGCAGGCGGGCGCGGATGGAAAGACGCACAAGGACCACGAGAACGCGATGGCGGCCGGTCATTACATGCTCTCAGGCGACTTCTTCGAAAACTACCAGAAGTTCGAAGGCTTCTTCCAAATCCTGGAGGATCCCAAGCAATTCCGGCGTTACAAGAAGCTGGTGATTGATCGCGACGATTTTGTGCAACCCTCCTGCCACAGCCGTTGGGAAGAAGTCTTTAAGGATATGGTGGAGCGGGACGCAGAGCGCACCGCCGAGCTGGCTCTCTAGCGGCCGTTGGGAACAACGTCTCGCCCATTCGGCCGCGTGATCGGTAGGGCGCGATCATCGCATGCAGCGCACTGCTCGTCTTTATTTGCTCATCGTCGGCATTGCTGCCTTCGGCATCTTATTCATTCTCCGCGCCGGGAGCCACCTGCCCGCGCCAGGCTTCCCTGTTAATACCCCCGCGGCGAGCCAAGTAAATAGGCTTGACGTGCCGAACGCTCCCGTTTCGCTCGGCGAGTCGGTCGAGGAGCGTTTGCTGCGAAACGCGGAGGATCCACTGAGCCGGTTTTTCCTCCAACTCTTTGCCGTGATCACAGTTTCGTATGGAGTCGGCTGGATTTTCACCCGCTGGGGGCAACCGGCTGTGGTCGGGGAAATGATGGCCGGCGTTCTGCTCGGGCCTTCGCTTTTCGGGTGGCTCGCGCCCAATGCATTTCAGTTTGTTTTCGCCGCTTCATCCCTTGATGCCTTGCGCCTCCTGAGCCAGATGGGTGTCTGCCTTTTTATGTTTGCCGTCGGCATGGAGATGGACTGGGCAGACCTGCGGCAAAAAGCCTCCACGGCCATCCTTGTTAGCCACGCCAGTATTGCCATTCCCGGTCTTCTCGGCGCCGGGCTTGCGTACCTATTTTACGAGCGGTTGGCCCAACCCGGCGCGTCTTTTGTCGCCTTCGCCCTCTTCGTTGCCGTCTCGATGAGCATTACCGCTTTTCCCGTCCTCGTCCGTATCTTGCAGGACCGCGAGATTCTCCGGACTTCGTTAGGGCAAATTGCCACCGCTTGCGCCGCGATTGGCGACGCGACGGCGTGGGGGTTGCTCGCGCTCCTCGTCGCTTTCGCCAGGTCGACAGATTTTGCTGCCGCCGCGCTTTGCCTCGGTTTCGTGCTGATTTTTGTGGCGGTCATGTTTTTTGTCATCAAGCCGAATTTGCCCGGCTGGCTCGGCAAGGAAGCAATCGAACGACCTAAGCCAGCCAAGAGTTTGCTCGCGATCGTCATGGCCATCGTCCTGGCCTGTGCGTTCTGCACTCAATGGCTCGGTATTCACGCGCTTTTCGGCGCCTTCGTCGCCGGCCTTATCATGCCAACAGCGGGCGGGTTTCGAGCCAAGCTCGGGGTGCGACTCGAAAACATCAGCTCCGTCCTGCTCCTGCCGGTCTTCTTTGTCTCCTCGGGTTTGCGCACCGAGATCGGCCTCTTGCACGGTCGCATCTACTGGCTGATTTGCCTGCTCATCATCGCCTTTGCGACTGTCGGGAAGCTTGGCGGGAGCTCTCTGGCCGCTCGCCTCACGGGCCTCAAGTGGCGTGAATCCCTCCAGCTCGGTGCCTTAATGAATACTCGCGGCCTGATGGAACTCATCGCCCTGAATCTCGGATACGAGCTTCATATCTTGTCGCAGCGTGCCTTCAGCATGCTCGTCCTCATGGCGTTGATCACGACCGTCATGACCGGCCCGCTCTTGACTCTCTTCGGCAGCAGGAAAAGCCGGCCCAAGCATGGTCCCTCGGCGGAACTTATTTATCCGTGAGACAGGTCGGGCCTTTAGCTCAATCGATGGAAATGTCAGAAAGCACACCAGCGAACATGTGACCGGGTGTTGTCTCGACGGTATGGATAAACTTCCGCATCGCATCTAAAACCGGCACATCCCGACGATCAAACACCTCGCCCTGGAGCAGACGCAGCACCTCGATGCGGTGTTTCTTCGATTTGATGAAATGAGTGAAGGCCGGGAGTAACTTGTAGTAGAGCCGGATGAATTCATACCAGATTTCTGTGCCGGACCGAAGCTTCACTTCGTATGGCTTCAAGGCCGCCTCGCTAAAGTCGTTGTTTTCGAAGGCGTACTTGATCCGTTCTGCCGAATATTTCGCGCTAAAGAGCGCCACACTCACGCCCGACGAGAAAATCGGGTCGACAAATCGGGCCGCGTCGCCAATCAAAACAAAGCCATTGCCGGCAAAGGTGTCCATCTTATAGCTGTAGTCGCCCTCCAGCTTGAAATCGTTGACGCGTTTGGCGTTGCGCATCGCATGCGCGAGGTCGGGGTTCGAGTCGACGTATTTCTGAAAATATTCGCCCGGCTGCAACCGCCCGCCCTTAAACACGGCCTTCTCCGCCACGATCCCCATCGAGGTGATTTCATGCGTGATGGGGATTTGCCAGGCCCAACCCCGTTCCACGGGCAGGAAGTAAATGTGGATGTATTCCGAGGAGGCCTTTTTGCTCTTGTCGACATTCTCAAACCAGGCGTGGACCGCGAACTGATCAAAGATGGGGTCGTTCTTCTTCACCTTAAGCTGCTTCCCGAGCAGGGTCTGACGTCCGCTCGCATCCACCACCAGCCGGGCCGGGACATCAATCTCCTGTTCGGCAAAACGCATTCGCACCCCGCAGGCATAATTGTTCTCATCAAACAAGACCTTGGTCGCGCTGACCCCCTGATAAACCTTGGTCCCGAGGCTCTCGGCATGCTTGAGCATGAGGAGATCAAACTTCTGCCGGTCGACGTGGTAGGTGTAATCCTGCTTCACGTGCGGCGAAGGAAACTCGCTGAACGCAATGTCCGCCTCACCCTTGCTCACGGGTGGATGCCAGGACGCGCCATGTTTCTTCACAAAGCCTTCCCGTTCCAGCACCGGCAGAAATCCAATTTCGTCAAACACCTGGACCGACGACATGACCATCGACTCACCAACGTGAGCCCGGGGATGATTTGCCGCCTCGTAAATCGTGTTCTTGATGCCCGCTTTCGACAGGTAGCATCCCAGAGCCGATCCGGCTGGTCCCCCGCCAATAATCACCACATTGTCCGTTTTTGAATTCATAGATTGAGTTTCCGCCTGCGCTTCAAGACGGAGGGCGCCAGTCGGAGCTTTCATAAAAATTACCTAAATTTCATATATTGCCAGCATTTATGCTGCCATGGGTGCCGCTTTGTAAGCTCTCCGACACTAATTTGACAGAGACGGTATGCAACAATCACCGGACAAATTATGGATTTACAAACTGCCAACGCCTTCGTTCTGGTCGTGAGCGAGAACTTTTCCCAGTATTGCGGCGCGACGCAGCGCAACCTCCTCGACGGTATTTTCCAGCTCGCGGATGAATGCAAAGAGGATCTGAGCGAACGCCCCGATGCCCAGGGTTACGAGCATCTGCAAACGTCCCTGAGCCTGGTCAAGCTTTTCGTCAGCGATGCCTTGAAGAATGGCAACTTCGCCGAAGGTTTTCGACTCGCGGCGGAATGCTTCTGGCCGACCGCCGCCGTGCCTCGGGAGTGTGAGTAGCAAGCGTTCCCGGACTTCGCCGCGCAAACGCGATTCTGCTTTGCGGAGAAACTCGCGACCCTGCGCGCGCTCGACTCGCTGATCGCTTCGAAATTGCCGGGGAGCGAAAAAAGCCATGGCCGGTCGCCGAAGGCTGCTACTGCGCGTCCCGAGGCCTGCCGCCGCGGCGGACGTTTGGATTCGGAGGGATGTTGCTTCCGCACGTCCCCGATTTGCTTGCAAGCCAGCTACGAAGGCGGCGATGGGAATGATCTCACGCTGACGGTCGTGCCGTAGCCGCCAATCAACGCGGTTCCCCTTCGGCGCGTTGCTCGATCTGTTCGAGAGTCGGCGCAGCGCTGCGAATCCAATCACGGGCCGATTGGATTTCCTCCTGACTCACCGCGACCGCGCGTGGATACGCAGGCTCGGCCCGAGCCACGATCTTGCCCCCGACTTTGACCGGCTTGGCGCGCTTGATACTGAACCTCCAATGCCGCCCGAACCGAAGTAGCGAATAATACATCGTTTTGGCCTCGACCGCACCCACCCCGCTGCAGCGCATCGCAGCATAAAATATCCGATCGCAATCCTGCGGTGGCCGTTGTTTTTGATCGTAGGAAACATCGTGCAGGACTGACGCGTTGCGATATTTTCCCTCGAACGGTCCGCCCATGAACGACCAAAGAGAGCGAGGAATGGACGCACCATCGACCACTGACCCGGCGGGAGCGACCCAGACGACCCCTTTCGGGTCCGTGTAACGCAGCTCGCGCAAGAGCGTCATGCTGCGACCGTCCGGATTCCAGCTCGTCACCGGCGCGCCACTGTAATGGCCCCAGGGATGCGATTGCATGGCCGCTTCGCGCCACGAAACGGGTCGAGGCGATGCGCAACCAACGAAAAGACTCGCCGCAAGAACAAGCGCGGAAAGCTGAACGGATTCTGTTCTCAGACGCCGAGACAATTGCCAATTGTCGTCCAAGCGCAAGGGGGATTGAAGCTCGCCAAACTCGGAGCAAGCGGGAGCAGCACGCTCCCCAACGGCGTCGTCTTCACCCTCTTCGACAATACGTCGGCAAATCCGATTAGCGGCACTTTCAACAATCAAGGCACGCTCAAGACAGGTCTGACATTAACCGCGATCAGCAACACGGCGGCGACGCCGATCAGCGGCACGTTTGCCAACCTGCCCGACGGCGCGATTCTGACCGTGAACGGGAACAACTTCCAAGCCAGCTACGAAGGCGGCGACGGGAATGACCTCACGCTCACGGTCGCTCCCTAATCACCACGAAGGACACGAAGAGCACGAAGGAGCGGAAGAAAGAATTCTGATTCCTTCGTGTTCTTCGTGGTGACGTTTGGGGAAGCTTGCATCGCACTTTTAGGCTTGCCAAGGGCTGCGAGCTCTTGGTAAAAGAGGGCCGCGCCGATTGGCGACGCCCAGAAACCCATGAAGAATCGCCGTTTTACCCTGCCGTTGGTGCCGGCGATCCCGCTCTTTAGCCTCACTTTCATCACGATCCTCCTTTTTTCCGCTCATCCCGCGTCGGCTGCGAGCGGGACTTGGCTGGCAGCCCCGGCGGATAACAACTGGTTTAATCCCGCGAATTGGTCGTCGGGCACGGTGCCGGTGGCAGGAGACGATGCGACTTTTGAAAGTTCGACCATTCACAATATCGTTATCCCGCAAGGTGACTCGATTGCCGATATCATTTTCGATGCGGATGCCGATGTCTTTACGATCACTGCTCAGCCAGGCGTCGGGCTAGGGATCACGGATACGGTCCTGAATCTGTCGAGCGCGGAGCAGAACTTTGTCGCGGAGAGTGAGGGTAATAGCTCCGGGAGTTTCACCTTTGAGATCGGCAATATCGTCGGCCCAGTGATGTTTACCCAGCAGGCGACAAGCGAGGCTGCGGGCGCTCCTGGCTATGTCCGTTTCGAAATCGCGCAGGCCGGCCCGGCGACGTTTCATAGTCTTGGTGCGACCTCGTCGGGTGGGGTCGGTGGGCAGACCTATTTCATCTATACTGGCACTTCGGCTGACGCATGCACGGTGACGAACGATGGCGCGAGCGCGAGCGGGGCGAGTGGCGGCGGGACGCTTTTCTTGCAGGGAAAGCCGAGCGCGGGCAATGCCACCCTCATCGCCAACGGCGGCACGAATGGAGGCGGTGGAGGTTACTTTCTCTTCGACGATGGCTCGTTAGGCGGAACAGCGCGCCTGGAAGTCTTCGGCAACGGCTACATGGACATGACCGGACGCACCGGCCCCAGTCTTTCTATCGGCTCGATCGAAGGTGACGGCCAGATCTATCTCAGCAAAGGCACCCTCATGGTGGGCACGAACAACCTGAGCACCACCTTTTCCGGCGTGCTCCATCCCGGCAGTTCCACTGGCGGGAGCGGCACAGGCGCACTGACCAAGATAGGTAGTGGCACATTGACCTTAAGCGGCGCGAATCTTTACACTGCCGGCACGACGGTGAGCGCGGGAACGCTCGTCGTGAGCAATACGACAGGCTCTGCAACCGGCACTGGCGCTGTACAAGTCAGCGCCGGCACGTTAGGCGGCGGCGGGGTCGTCTCTGGTGCGGTGACGATTGGCACGGGCGGTGGGACAGGAGCATTCCTCGCCCCGGCTCACGGGACCCAAAAGCAAGCGACGCTCACGATCCAAAGCGGACTGACGCTACAGGCGGACGCAACCTACACCTACACTTTCAAAGCAAAGCGAAACAAAGCGCGCACCGACAAGGGGGTGGCCAATGGAGTGACCATCAACGGAGCGACCTTTGTCTTCCAGGGGACCGCGCAAGGCGCATTGAAGCAAGGCCTCGTCCTGACCGTGATCAGCAACACGTCGGCCAGTCCGATCACTGGCACCTTCGCCAACCTGCCCGACGGCGCGATCGTGACGGTGAACGGCAACAACTTCCAAGCCAGCTACGAAGGCGGCGATGGGAATGATCTCACCCTCACGGTCGTTCCGTAGCCGCCAACCTAGGCCACGAAGCGCACGAACGGCAGAGATTAAATTCTGTCTAATTTCTTCGTGCCCTTCGTGCCCTTCGTGCCCTTCGTGTTTTTCGTGGTGTCATTGTAAATTCGCGGGAAGCGACGCGCGCTTCCCTCCACGAGCGGATGGCGGCATGGACGCGGCTGCTTTCGCCTTTCTGCTCGCAAAAGGCGGTGCGTGCATTTAGATAGACCCGCCATGCCCGCACGCGCCAACAAGCAACCCGTCACTGTCGTCACGGGCGGCGCCGGGTTTCTCGGCTCGCACCTGACCGACCGCTTGCTCGCGGAAGGCCATCGCGTGATCGCGATCGACAACCTGATCACGGGACACCTCACGAACATCGAACATCTGGCCGGCAACCAAAACTACCGCTTCATCAAACAGGACGTGACGCAATACCTGTTTGTCCCGGACGAGATCGATTACGTTTTTCATTTCGCGTCGCCCGCGAGCCCGATCGATTATCTCGAACTGCCGATCCCGACCTTGAAAGTCGGCGCCCTCGGCACGCACAACACCCTCGGCCTGGCGAAGGCGAAGAAGGCGACTTTCCTGCTCGCGTCGACTTCCGAATGCTACGGCGACCCGCTCGTCCATCCGCAGAAGGAAGATTATTGGGGAAACGTGAACCCGATCGGGCCCCGCGGCGTTTACGATGAAGCGAAACGTTTCGCGGAGGCGATCACCATGGCCTACCACCGCTATCACGGCATGGATACGAAGATCGTCCGCATCTTTAACACTTACGGCCCGCGGATGCGGCTGCGCGACGGCCGCGTCGTTCCGGCCTTCATCGGCCAGGCGCTCGCCGGCCAGCCGCTCACGATTTTCGGCGACGGCTCGCAGACCCGCTCGTTTTGTTACGTCTCCGATCTAATCGACGGGATCTTTCGTCTCTCGCAATCGGATTTCCACGAGCCGGTCAACATCGGCAACCCGCGGGAGATGACGATCAAACAATTCGCCGAGGAGATTATTCGCATCACCGGCACGAAATCGGGGATCGAATACAAGCCGCTGCCGGTGGATGACCCGAAGGTGCGCCAGCCCGACATCGCGCGGGCCAAAAAAATTCTCGGGTGGGAACCGAAGGTGGAATTCGAAGAAGGGATCGTGCGGACGATCGATTACTTCCGGCAATGGCTCGAACGCGCCAGCCAACGCTGACAAAGCGTGGTTGGACAGGATTAACAGGATTTGCTCGATGAAGGACGGTGGCCGAAGGGTTGTCGAAAAATCCTGTTCATCCCGCGGCGGGACTCCATTCGGCCGGACGCAATGGCTGAATTATTTTCCGGTGATCGGCGTTTTTTGCTTGCCTTCCAGGCCGCCGACTTGGTAATCGTATTCCTGTTCTGGGGGGAACATGGTCGGGCGCGGTCGGCTTCATGCTGCTGCGTCCGATCTACTTTCCGGATACCAATCAATCGGACCGGAATGGGAGCAAAAGTGACTGGCAAGGATCTGACCAAAGAACCTCCACGCAGCCCGAAAACCCTCGTCGGCGGATATGTGATTCTCGGCTGCACGCTCGATAAATGCCGAGCTCTGCCGGCGGGCACTATCGGCGAGTATTCACTTCAATTGTCCGCTCGATAACATGCTCTTCGGTTGGAAACGGATCGTCGGCGGCAACTCCGCTGCAACGCAAAAAGGGGAGCGCCGGGAAATAACAGAACTTCTTGCCTGTGAAGGCAGCTGAGCGTGTTGGCAAACGAAGATCATTCAAATCAGGCCATCGAAAAGGTTCTCCGGCGCGTGGGTTTCGTTTGAGGCTCCCGGTGTCGAGCCAGCGTTTTCGGCGCCCGACGCGAAGCGCTAGGCGATCGCCTACGCGCGCGGACGCTTCGGGGGCGGCGCGGGCGAAGTGCACGTGTTTGGCGACGACGACGCCACCATCGAGCGCAACATCGTCATCGACGGTCGCGGACAATATCCGCAAACCGGAGAAGAATTTGATCTTGACACGAATGGCCGCGCGGAAGAGTACATTCTCCACATCGAATAGATTGAACGTGGTGCGGATTCAAATAAGGAGAGATTTATGAAACTTGGGAGAGCTTTGATTGTTGCATTTGCAGGTGCTGCCCTGCTCGTTTTTGCCGCTCCGGCCAACGCGCAGTGGCGTGGTCATGGCGGCTCCCCTGGCGCGGCCCATTGGCAGGGTCACGCCGGATGGGGCTGGCACGGCCGTCCCGGATGGGGCGGGCACGGTTGGCATGGGAACGTCAGGTTTGTCGTTGGTGGATTCCCGGGTGGGGGATGGGGCTATCCATATTGGTATCCTCCATACGGCTACGCCTATTATGGGTATCCGCCCCCGTACTATTCCTATGGGTCACAGCCAGTGTACAATGGCCGCGTTGTGACGAACGGGAGCGGCAAAGATTTTTCGGGTCAAGACAAGTAGTTGCTGGCCCGCCGGAGTTGTCAAACCGGCTGCTTCCCTGGTCGGTCGGTCACGATTACTCCAGCAGTGGCTCGAGCGCGCCAGCCAGCGCTGAGGAAGCGATAACGTGGGAGCCGCCTTGGTGCGGCGAAAGACGGTGCGACGAGCATCGCGCGAGCTTGCTGGTCTCGCGGCGCGTTTGAGGCGAAAAGGCCCCTCCCACATTCCTTTCTCGCTTCGTCTGAAATGCGAACCTCATGCATCCAAAAATTGCCCTAACGATCCTCCTTGTCGCCGTGGCCGGCGCGGTTTCCGCGCAAAACCGCGGCGGGCCTCAATACGGCCGGACGCAACGATTGAATTATTTCCGATGACCGGCGTTTTTTGCTTGCTTCCAGGCCGCCGACTTGGTAGTCGTATTCTTGTTCTGGGGGGAACAGGGTCGGGCGCGGTCGGCTTCATGCTGCTGCGCTCGACCTACCTTCCGGATAACCAATCATTCGGACCGGAATGGGAGCAAAAGTGACTGGCAAGGATCTGAGCAAAGAATCTCCACGCAGCCCGAAAACCCTCGTCGGCGGATATGTGATTCTCGGCCGCACGCTCGATAAATGCCGAGCTCTGCTGGCGGGCACTATCGGCGAGTATCATTTCGATTGTCCGCTCGATAACATGCTCTTCGGTTGGAAACGGATCGTCGGCGACAACTTCAAAGCGGAGGTGGCCAAAGGTGCGAGCGACGAGGAGATGGTGCAATGGGTCGATTCCCACGGCCGTCCGAAAACTGACGACGAAAGAAAGGCGTGGATCGAAGAGTTGAAAAAGGCTTCGCTCTACAACGATCCCGCGAAACGCGATGTCTTCATCGCGGAGACCAAAAAGCTGGGGCTCGATCCGGCGACGACAACGCTCTTCGACTGGCTCGACGCCGACGACAAGGCGAGCTATCCCAAAGCCGGGTAGTCTTGTCCCTGCGCGTCGCCCCTTTCACCGGCAATAATATATTTGGGTAGTGGCTCAGTTTGAAATTATATTACTCAGCATCACGTAGAAAAGGAAAATGGCCACGCCGATTTGAAACGTGACGGCAAACCAAAACCAAGCGGGATGCTTTGTGCGCTCATAGCGGAAACCTCGTGCTTTCGTCACGCCGGACCGCACCGCTGAAATAGCATCGTAGCCAATCCATGCGGAAACCGCACCGAGCAATAGGAGCGCCACCATTGGTAAAACAGATCAGCCGCGATTCGACTCTAGCAAACCGATAATCTCATCAATCGACCAAACGTGATCGGAGATCCCCGCTTCCATCGCAGGAGTGACACGGAGCGAAGAATGAATGCGAGCGAAATTATAATACATGTAGTGAATCGCGATTGCGTGCCCGTGGTTTTCCAGCTTTTTCGAGTGCGCGTTTGTGAGGCGCGTAAACCGGCGCATGGACATACGCATGGTGAGGTTCTGGCGCTCGACGTAGGACGTGGAAACGTGGTTGAAGTCGGGTTTGCCGGAGATCACCGCCCGCTTCGTTCCCATGCAGATTGCGGGGCTGTAGCGCACCTCTGCGCCCTCTGGCGCGTTGCCGTAAATCTTATTGAGCATCGCGTAGTCGATGTTCGCGCCGAACGCATCTTCGACGGCGCTCAGATAGGCGCGGTGACCGTCTGTGGTGAGCTGAACACGGTGCTCCAGACGTTCGGCAAGATCGTGCATAAAATGATAGGCCGCGCCCGCGTGACGTTCGCCAAGAAACCAGCACGGAACCAACTTTGTGTCAGCATCCAGCGCGACCCAGGTCCATACGTCGCCAGCGCCGCACGCTTTCATTTCCGCCGTGCAATTCTTCTCTTTCGCGCCAACAAACGACCAAATTTCGTCGTACTGGATACGCTTGCAGGAAAGATTGCGAAACGTCTTGTCCTGATATTCGGAGCAGGCGCGGCCAAGATCGCAGAGCAATTTGTCGATAGTGTTGCGAGACTTGCCCGTCATGCGGGCGATAGCGCGGATGGAATTTCCCTCGACAAGAGCGGCCAAAATTCGCGCCCGTTCATCGGTGCTCAGTTGATTCATGTCACCATTATGCTTAGACGCCTAAGCATAGTCAACAAGTTTTTGCGCTGATTCTAAATTTTTATTTCACCACTCGGAGGTAATCTCCGATGCCCAAAATATCCTGCCGAAAATCCGCTACCTTCATGCCCAGGGCGTCAGCCAGTTCGTCATGACTGTAACCCAGATCATTTAAATACACTTGGGCTAACTCCTGTCGCAGCTTTGGCTCTTCTAATGGAATTTGCTCATCGTGCGGTTCGCGTGTTCTATAGCCGTATTTGCCAAACTGCATCCACAAATATCGTGCGTATCTTTGTGTCACGATACCCAATTGCTCCGCACGCATCAAGAGAGCTTGCATTGACACTTTCCATGCAAGTTTAAGACGCGCCAGGCGATCAATGCTAAAAGGTAGGAATTGTGACTTGATGTCTAATTCTGGCATTAAAAATTCTCCGGCAAAGCGCATGGCTTGATCTTCCATATCTGGGGATGGAATGCGGTGCATAACTATATGTCCGAGTTCGTGGGCAAGAGTGAGCCTTACACGCGCAGCCGGCAGGGTGGGATTTAGGAAAACAATAGGGATGTCATTCTTACCCCAGATACTCAGTCCGTCGAGTTTCTTTGTGCCGAAGTCAAAATGCACAATCACGCACCCGGTATCTTCTACCAGTTTCGTCATGTTTTGGATTGGGCCGCGTGGGATCTTCCATAGGGTTCTCAGTCGATTTGCGATTTCTGCCGGGCCGCCGTTAAATTCGTCTGGGTCAAGGAAAGGCAACGGATTCTTACTTAGCTCACATGATTCCAAAAGCTTCTCAATCCTAAGCCTGTCGATGTTCATTAAGGCGTCGCATTGGCTTAGAAGTCTGGATGGCAATGATGCCTTCTTTCGATAGAAGGACGCACACGCTGCTCGCGCAGTACCGGACTGCGTAAAGAAACTGTAGGGAAAATTCAACACTTCGGTCGCCTTACTGACAAAGTCATATGTGACCGAGCCTGCCATAAGGCCGTCCTCCAGTTTGGAGATCATGCCTTGCGAAACTCCGATTTCTTCAGCGAGCTGCTTTTGAGTTAGCCCGCGCGCCTCGCGTGCGAGCTTGACCATCTCAGGATTGATCGGCAGCCGAAGAATCTGAACCGGGTCTTTCGGCTCTCTTGGGCTGCGCTCTTTTTGTTGGTGCATCTTGTGGTGGTGTTTCCGGGAGTTGGAAAGGAAGTGCCTGATCTCCCTCGTTTGTAATATCTAAAAACCATTTCAGTCGCTTCCCTTCGGCAAAGGTGACGTATATGCCGTCGATTGACGTAAAATCTCTACTTGGAACATATCCTGCCGCCAATCTAGGCAATTTGGGCGGAATTTCCGGAAAGCCGTCAACGCGTTGCTGGCGCTCGAATGCCAAGGCGAGCTGCGTTGGATAATTCGAGGAAAGAAGGGTGCGCCTTAACTTCTTGAATTGAAGAACAATCTTGCCATCAACATCAAAAAGATTGCGAGGCGCCCCGCTCAGGAAATGAATTCCTGGAAATTCGTCAAAAATCTCTTTGGCTCGCGCCACGATGTGATCGTGGATGACGGTAGCACGGCTGCGCGGATGGTGTACCACGCTGACATGCCCGTAAAGCGAAGCGTATTCAGCAAAGCCTCGCTGAATTGCGTCCCTGATGGCTGCCAAATACTGTTGGAGAATGCTATTGCCGTCGAAGTGGGTCATGACAGAAGCAATTCTGTCCGGGTAGAACGGTGTTGTCAAATATTAATTGAAATATTCCAATAATATTTCAGGAGCGGTTTCCCCATCGCTTGTTGGCGGCGGCTTTGGCGATCTCGCTCCGTCGTTCCGCTGTCAGCCTTTTTGCGCGCATTTTGCCGCCTTTGCTTCCGCCCAGCTTGCCCAAGATTGATGCTGCTTGGCTGCGCAGACGTTGTTCAGCATTCCCCGCAACATTTCTTGGGATTTGTTCTCCTGTCGTCAACGCAACGATGCGCGCCGCATTCTGATTCACGTCTTTCGGGACAACGCTGGATTTCTTTGCCATGCCCGGAATATGCTTGAACGGGCAGGGATTGGCGAGATTTATTTCAAACTGAGCCAGTGCCTATATTTGCCCAACCTTGGGACTGGAGGCGATAATGCCTCATAAGCCGGGTTGCGATCAAAAAAAAGTTCTCCCGCCGTGGGTGGAACATCCGTTCCGGCTGCTTAGCTGGTACGATATGAATAAATTCAGCGCCGGAATATTGGTTAATATTGGGTCGTCACTCCAATGGTTTATTTGCCTAGCCGAAAACGGCAAGTGGTCTAATGAAATGAGGGATTCGGGTCAATGTTCGGCAAAAGTATTGCCGAAGACCTAAAGGAAATCGGATGTGACGTTGCCGCACAAGCGGCAAATCGATTCGGTTTGGAAATGCCAAGCTCGCCAGAAGCGGCATGGAAGATCTCCGACATAAAACCGCGCGCAATGGAACTGCAAAACGTCATTTTCGATGAAATGCAAAGGCATCTAGATCGCTTTCGCGGGTGTGTTCGTGCTTGTGGGCTCGTATATGCGTGCGGATCGAGCTCCATTAAACCTTGACTGCCGTTTGCTTTTCCGGGTAAAAGCACCTCTAGGAGCCGACCCAGGTGCGGTCAAAAATCTTATAAGAGGGCCGAATATCTTATGAAAATGTTTTATGCCACAAACGCTTTGATCTCCATTGCCGTCGCCGCTCTGCTTGGTCTGGTGGTTTATTCCAGCTCCGCGCAGGCGCGCGACTTCATCGATGCGCCGGAATTCCAGGCCACCAGTTACACTTCCGTCCTGGTCGGCGGCGATTTTAACGGCGACGGAAACCTGGATCTCGTCACCGGTAGCCTATCGCGGAGCCGCGGAGTCGGCATTTTGTTAGGCAAAGGCGATGGGAGTTTTCGGCAGCCGACATTTGTGCTCACCGGCAAGATTCCGCGCGGTGTGGCGGTGGCGGATTTCAACGGGGACGGCAAGCTCGATATCGTCGCGACCGGGGAACGCGGAGCGGTCAGCCTGGCCCTGGGAAATGGCGACGGGACTTTCCAGTCACCGGTCGATATTCCGGTGGGTCTCGGCGTAGTAGCGGTGGCAGCGGGAGACTTCAATGGCGACGGCCGGGCGGATTTCGCAGTGGCGAACGGCACGACGAGCGGAGAAGTGAATGTGCTCATCGGGCGGGGCGACGGCACTTTCGAGCACCACGTTCCTTATCCGACCGGCTGCCATCCCTCTGCCGTGGCGGTGGGCGATATCAACGGCGACGGGAAAGCTGATTTGCTCATAGCCGATGCGGGATGCGATCAAGTGACGGTCTTGGTAGGAAATGGGGACGGCACCTTTCAGAATCACCGGGAGTTCCCGACCGGGGTCGGCCCGGGCGCGCTGGCCACGAGTGATTTCAACGGGGATGGCCAGCTCGATATCGTTACCGCCGATACCGATAACGATGGTTTCGATGGAACAGTTAGCGTTCTGCTGGGCAATGGCGACGGGACCTTCCAAAGTCCGCTCACTTTCGCGGCTGGGATTCTTCCGACGGCGGTGGCGGTGGGTGATTTCGATGGCGACGGCAACCCCGATATCGTCGCCTCCGCTTTTTATTCGAACTCCGCCGAAGTCTTGTTAGGCAACGGGGATGGAACTTTCCGGCCGCACATTCACTACGGCGCCGGCGAAGGAGCCAACGGAGTCGTCGTCGGTGACCTCAACGACGACGGCGAAACCGACATCATGGTAGCAGACTTTTACTTCGGGACCGTGAGCGTGCTACTCGGCCGTGGCGATGGGACCTTTGCCACGCGCGTCGATTACGACAGCGGCGTCGGGGCCACAGGCATCGCCGTAGCGGATTTCAACCACGATGGGGTCCTCGATGAAGCGACTGCCGATGCGGGTAGCCCCCCGTTCAACGCGGGTCATTCGTTAAGTGTGCTTTCTGGCAACGGGGATGGCTCCCTCCAGCCGCCGGTTGATTATGAGACCGGACATTCGCCCCGCTCCATCGCCGCAGCGGATTTCGACGGCGACGGCAATATGGACCTCGTGACCGCCAATCTCGATGATAACACCGTCAGCGTTCTGCTCGGCAACGGCGACGCGACTTTCCAAAGTCAGGTCACTTATGCGACCGGGAAAGGCCCGCTTTCTGTCGCCGTAACGGATGCCAACGGCGATAACCATCCCGACCTGGCCGTCGCCAATTCCACCGCAGGCACAGTTTCTATCCTGCTCGGCAGGGGTGACGGCACGTTCCAGGCGCACACCGATTATGTGACCGGCTCATTTTCCTCTTCGGTCGCAGAAGGCGATTTCAATCAGGACGGCAAACGGGACCTGGCGGTCGTAAGTAACGGCTCGAACCGGGTCTCGGTATTGTTAGGCAAAGGCGATGGGACCTACAATCCTTCAGTCAACTATGCCACCGGTTCATCCCCTCTGGCGGTAGCCGTCGTGGACTTGAACGGCGATGGACACGCTGACCTGGCTGTATCGAATTTTACTAATCCAAGCTTCGGAAACGGAACGGTCAGCGTCTTTCTCGGTCTCGGTGATGGAACTTTTCAACCCGGCGTCGAGTATGCGACCGGCATGAATCCGGCGTCGATCGCCGCGCAAGATTTGAACGGCGACGGGAGAGGGGACGTGGCCGTGTGCGACGGACAACACGTCGCTGTCCTTCACGGCAACAGTGACGGAACTCTGGCCCATAACATCCGCTACACGACTGGCGTCTCGACGTCGCCCTTCTTCTTCGTCACAATCGCGGATCTGAACGGCGACGGCGCACCCGACCTGACCACCGCAAACTCTTATTACGGCGGCAGCACCGTCAGCGTTATCCTGAACAAGGGTGGCGTCGCCAAATAGTCGCGAGCGCTCATTGGGTCGGGGCGTCGGAGTCGCGTCTCTTAAGGATCAGACCCCGATCGGCAGACTCTATTCTTGTGCAAAGACGGAGTTAACTCCTTCGCGGTTTTCTTTCTCGCGTCGCGTTAGCAGGAGCTCAGGCGATACCAGCTAAGCAGCCGGAACGGATGTTCCACCCACGGCGGGAGAACTTTTTTTTGATCGCGACCCGGATTATCGCCTCCAGTCCCAAGGTTTGTCAAATATATTATTACCCTTTCACCGGCCATTCGCGACCAACGCGAGCGCGCGAGCCAGCGCCGAGGCGGCATGGTTGGACAGGATTAACAAGATTTACTGGATGAAGAACAGGAGCCGGAGGGTTTTCTGAAAATCCTGTTCATCCTGTAAATCTTGTCCCTCTTTCAAACTGCTTGCTTTCTGCAAGCGCTCCATCTGAAAATGCGATCTTCATGCATCCAAGAGCTTTGCCTAACGATCCTTCTGCTCGGTGTGGCCGGTTAGGAAAAAACTAGTGCCACGACAAAGACGAGAATACCCGCCACCTGTTCGGTTCGAGAATCCACGGTTAGGCGCTCTGGATCCCTCAGTTCGCGCCAGCCCGGTTGGTTTGCTTCACGTTGGCACGCGCGCCTCGAACGCTCTCGGCGGCGCACGTGTCAGCTCAATCGGCGAGCTGATCCTGGCCGCACGTCGTGGTTTTGTTGCACAAGGCGCCGGACCGAAATCGGTCGCCGAAATCGAAGAGGCGCTCTATTCGCTCTCTCGATCCATCGGCAGGGACGGCCGCGTTGATTGGCTCCGCTATGCAACGAATCGTCACTTTCTGATCCTGCCCCAGAAGGATTCTTCCAAACTTTCCGGTCGCCAGTTCTTGCAACTTTTTCCCGTGCTCCTCGAGACGGCTGTTGAGTCCGCCTGCGGCGCGCGTGGGAAATTATTCTTCCGGCGATCTCTCTTGGGGCATGATTCGGCAAAGGCGACCGGGCGACATTTGGGGGTCACCCGCCAGGCGACCTCACTTATTAAGGAAAAGGTTTTGCGGATGCTGCGAGGAGCGATCTTCAACGACGATTACCGCGGCTGTCGTTTTCGGTTTCGTCACGCTTTCCTCATTCCACTGCGCGAGCTCAGAGGAGCTCTAAGCGCAACGCACGGTCGTGCACTTACCTATACGGAGTGGGAACGAGTATTGGAGGAGACTTGGGGCGTTACTGCGATTGAAGTCGCCCCAGTCGAAAAGCTGCTTTTTTCGATCATCGACTATCAGGTCGTGCGCCCGGCTCGCGCGCAAATCCAGGCCATCGTTCTGCCAAAAGATCGAAGCGTGTTGCCGCTTAGAAGTGCCATTGCTGATACCGCACGCTTACTGAAGCGAGAGTTCCCGAAAGGGCTTTCCAAACAGCAACTATTCCGGGAGCTTCGCCGTTCCGATGGAAAGACCGCCCCGAGACTTCCCGAAATCCCTGCTTTGGTCAAAGCGATCCTGGGCGTGGAAGAATTTAACCCCAAGGGCAGAATCCGGGCTCGCGTCGAAAACATGTGGCGGATCACCGACCAGCTCGAGCGGATCCTTCGCGAAAGAGGCACGCCAATGCGCCCGCGAGAGCTCGCGGCGGAAATCGGAAAGTTTAAGGGTAAAGCGGGCTCCGTAAGGGCTTCTCGAAACGTCGGAAGCGCGTTGTCGGGCGATAAGCGTTTCAAGCCAATCGGGCGAAGCGGTGTCTGGGCGCTCCGCGAGTGGAATCATATTGAAGCGCGGACGGTCGCCGACATTTCGGCCGATTTTATTCGTCACGCGGCGCGGCCGATGACAGAGGCAGAGCTATTTGATCTGATTTCCCCGCGGCGGTCGGTCAGCAAAGGGTCGATTGGGTCATTGCTTCGCGAGGACGGAAGATTTCGTCGCACTAAGCCAATCACTTGGGAGCTTAAGTAAGGGCTCGCACCTCCTTGGCTGCGAAAAACATGCACCTCGTTTCGACGTAGCGGTGCCCCGCAGCACTAACTATCACGATTTTGTCGCCGCTCTTCATGGTTTTCGCTTTCGGCCAGTAATCAGCAGGTAGGTGAATCCCGATTCGATGAGCACAAGCTTGCGAAAGAGCCTGTAATCGACCAAATCCCGTGCCCGAAAGCTCACCCACATGAGCGACATGATAAGCTGCCGAAAGGTCGCCGCGGTCAACGCATTGTCGATTGTCAGCTTATCCTCATCGAGCAGCTTCTGGAGCTCCGACAGGCTCCCCCTGCACTGGCTTATCTTCAGTCGGAATTCGTCTTTCGCCGGCATGTCCGGCAGATCGTCCGCCCCGGATTCTACGCGCGAACAGAATATCTCTGCTTGCAACATTAATTCGGTCAGAAGTGCCGTCTCTTCGTCCATGGCTGTGCAAAAAATCGCAGTGGGTGGCCACTATCGCAGGAAAACTCTTCGGAGTGAAGCCCCGACCGAAGGGGAAATAGGGGTCAGGCATCATTTCTTGACAGCGAATCCATTCCCAAAGAGACCGCCGGTCCGCCTCATCCTGCAAGATTGCTTCGTGTCAGGATTTTCTGCCTGACCCCTATTTTCCCTACTCGTGCCCAAGCTCCAGCTTGGGCACGCACTTGTCTCTGAAGCTCCAGCTTCTTCTGCGATCAAGCCACCCCGGATTTTCCGCGGCGGACATGCGCAACAGGGAACAGCGGCCCGCGCGTGGTGGAACCGCAAAGGGCCTGAGACATTGGGATTGACGTTCGCCAGCCTAATTCACAGCATGGGCGGCATGAACCACCAAATGCCCGTTCGTTGCGGTTTCCGTTTTCTCGTTGCTGGCACGCTGTGCTTCGTCGCAGCGTCCACTTACGCGATCGACCCCACCGTTGTCGTCCCGAATAGCTCGCGAGGGACCGAGACTCTTCCCTCGCTTTCGTTCCCGTTCGACATCGGGCCGCACATCCTCAGCATGCGTTATCAGCAGCTTTATGCGGCGTCCCAGTTTGCCAGCATCGGCAGCGGCGGCCTCATTACGCAGATCGTTTTTCGCCCGGACACCGGCACCGGCAAACGCTTCCGAGCGACGCTTCCTGATGTCCAAATTAATCTCTCGACCACGAGTGTCGCGGACGACGCGCTCAGCCTTACTTTTGCGGATAACGTCGGTGCCGACGACACGGTGGTTTTTAGCGGCCCGCTTCCTTTGCAAAGCAAGAATCGAGGAAGCAACCCGAAGGACTTCGACATCGTGATTAACCTAACGACTCCGTTTTTCTACGATCCCACCAAGGGCAACCTGCTGCTCGATGTGCGAAACTTCGGCGGCGGAATGACGACCTTTTTCGATTCGGTCAGCGCGAGCGGCGACGGTGTTTCGCGGGTCGATACCAATATCGACGGCGATGTGAACTCGCCGGTCGCGAATTACAAAGCGACGGACGCGCTGGTGACGGGTTTTAAGATTCGCTGACGTCAGGCCGGGCGTGATCTTTTGGCCGGCGCCCGAAATAAAGCGCTGATAGACGAACGACGCGGCGATCAGGATGAGCGCGACGCTGATGAAGGCGCCGATCCGGTAGAGTTCGCCGAGGCGAAGCTGATTTGTAATCGCGAAGGGGAAATAGGCGTCAGGCATCATTTCTTGACAGCGAATCCATTCCCAAAGAAACCGCCGGTCCGCCTCGTCCTGCAAGATTGCTTCCTGTCAAGATTTGCTGCCTGACCCCTATTTTCCTACGCACAGGTGATCAAATCGCTGGCGGAGATCGCGCATAATACGTCCCATTAGCCGACGGGCGAGGACGGCCGTCGGCCGAGTCAGGGAGGGTGTCTAACTTCCGAAACTTCGTGCTCTTCGTGGTTAGAAATCGACGGAACCAACCAGGCGTTAGACTCGGGCGCGGGAAAGCAGCCGGGGAACGGAGATAGGGCAAGCTCAGGCATCATTTTTTTGACAGCGAATCCATTCCCAAAGAAACCGCCGGTCCGCCTCATCCTGCAAGATTGCTTCCTGTCAAGATTTGCTGCCTGACCCCTATTTCCCCCTATTCAGGAGTCAAGCCAAAGATTCGCAATGTACCACTTCCTCGCGGCTGCGGGGTTTCGTTTTGTCGTAATGCCGGCAGTGATCGTGGCCAGCTCCGCGCTGACTATCGTTGTCCTTGATTCACGCTGGCGGCGCTATCCACGGTTCCTAGCCATCCGATCAGCCAACCGCTGGCCGGACACGCTATTGGTGCGCTCCGAGGGCATCTACCAATCGGCATGGTTTTCCGGATTGTGACCGCAAGATTACAATCGCAAAAGAACCCAGATCTGTCTTGCCATGTCTTGGCACAGGATCATTATCGGTCCGTCCGGCAGCTCCGCCATGCGCCACCGGGGGTCGGCAAGATTGGAGAATCCCTATGAAAACACTTCTTACTACCCTCTTGGTTGGCCTTCTAGTTTGGCAGCCCCTTCGATCCTCCCAAGGCGTCGTGCCGAT
>PNAA01000027.1 GCA_003169975.1 Spartobacteria bacterium
TACTTTTCGGATAGCTTCTAGCATCAATGAAGAGGATGCGGTCGTCGGTCTTGGCCTTGTCGAAGAACCAGAGTGTGGCCGGGAGCGTGACGGTGTAGAACATGTTCGAGGGCAGCGTCAGCATGGCGTAGATAAGGTTCTTCTCGATCAACGTGCGGCGGATATCGGCCTCGGAATGGCGTGCGTCGGAGGCAGAGTTGGCCATGACGAGTGCTGCGCGGCCCTTCGGCTTAAGTGATGTCGCGAAGAGGTCGATCCAAAGATAATTGGCATTTGGGACGGTTTCCTTACCTTTGTCCTTCTTCTTAGCTTTGCTCTTATTCCGCGGGATCCCGTAGGTGCTAAAGCGTCGGTCCTTTTCAACTCGGTTTAAGCTGACGTCGTCGACATTGAACGGCGGATTCGCGAGCACGTAGTCGAATGCTCCAAAGCTGTTAAAGTGGTCGTCGTAGTAGCTGATGCCCTTCTTGATATTGCCGCGGAGACCGTTCACGGCCAAATTCATCTTCGCGAGGTTGACTGTCTCAAGGACCTTCTCTTGTCCGTAGACATAGACGCTGCTGTCAACGCCTTTGGCTAATTCCTTGCGATGTTCCTCAATGAAGTGCGCAGACTGAACGAACATGCCGCCAGACCCGCAGGCAGGATCGAACACCTTCCCGCCGTGCGGCTCGATGATCTCCACCATCAAACGCACTACAGAGCGCGGCGTAAAGAATTCGCCACCTCAGTGTCCTTCGCTACGAGCAAACTCACCGAGGAAGTACTCGTAAATTTGTCCCAGCAAATCACCGCCAGCATCCGATGGGATGTTTGCGAAGTTCTTCAACAGGTCGTTAGGTATTGTCCGCGTCTTCGGATCGCGCGTAAGGTCGAAATAGTCATCCTTCGGCAAGACACCTTCGAGCTCGGGCTTGTATTTCTCAATATCCCTCATCGCCTCCTTTAGCGCCTTCGCGATGTCTTTGCTCTCGGGCAGCTTTAGCAAGTAATCGTATCGAGCGTGGGCGGGCAGATAGAACCCACACTTTTCGATGGCGATATCTGAAACCGTTCTCTCGCGTCGCGTGCCTTTGAGCTTCGCGTATTCGGCTAGGATTTCTTTTTCGTGCAGCCGGTACTTATTGTCCGCGAACCTAAGAAAGATCAGACCTAGAACGGGCGTCGAATATTCGCTCGGCTTAAGATCCGAATTGGCGCGCAGATTGTCGGCAGCTGCCCAGAGATCCTTTTCGAGTTGTTTGAGCTGTTCTCTTGTCATTCAGTGCGGCTTCCCGTTACGCCAGCGTTCAGAAACAGCGCGATCCACACGCTTCGTTGAACACGTGCAGCGCGTTGCCTGTCTCCTCGCATGATCTGACCCTGTGGTAAGTTTCTTCAAAAACAAAAGGAACAAAGAACGGAGGATGGCGTAAGGGCGTTGGATGGAGCAGACACGCGAAGGCAGAAGGATGAAGGAAGAATTAAGAAGTGTCATTACACGAATGGCATCTGGGCGAGGCGGTGGCGAAGGGTGTCGGGTTCTTCGAGCCATTTGGCGAGGGTTTCAGGGCGATGGAGTGCGAAGACGCGGCGGGAGCGCGGATGCGGGTCGCGTTCGTCGCGGAGGAAGGTCTTGATGCCGGTGGACTCGTAGAGGAAGGGAAGCTTGCCGACTAAGTTGCCGCGCAGGAAGTCGGGGAGATTTTCGGCGTAGCGGCCGGATTGATCGGCGACGGTGGAGAGGGTGACGCCGGCTTTCTTGGCTTCGATGATGCCGACGGGTTTGCGATCGACGAGGAGGAGGTAATCGCAACGGCCTTCTTTCAATCGGACTTCGCGGATCGCGATGTCGCGTCCTGCGGAGAGGTCGAGCTGCTTGTAATCTTGAATCGTCCAGCCGCATTGCTGAAGAAGCGCATCGATTTGTTGGCGCGCTAGTTCTTCCGGGGTCGGCATCTCTGGGCGCAGTTCTAGCGGGGGCGCTCGTCCTCGCAAAGGAAAAAGAGGCGTGGCGCGAGGAAATCATGAAGGATGAAGGGAGAAGGATGAAAGCTGATCCGCCTGAGGCGGACTGAAGGCAGGACGTAAAGGCTTCGCCACGTCCCAAGGCGGGCGACGTCTCTCCGCAGAACCCGTGACATTCGCGTAATCTGCGGTCACAATAAGTTGTTGAAACTCTCTCCGAAATTCGAAGAAGCGCTTGTTTACGCGACGCGCGTCCACGGCGGGCAACTGCGCAAGAAGACGAAGATTCCTTACATTGGCCATCTCCTGGGCGTCACCGCGATCGCGCTGGAGTACGGCGCGAATGAAACCGAGGCGATCGCTGCGCTCCTGCACGACGCAGTGGAGGATTGTGGCGGAGCGGAGCGGCAACGCGAGATCGAGGAGAAATTTGGGAAAGAAGTCGGCGCGATCGTGGCCGGCTGCACCGATACGGATCAAACGCCAAAGCCGCCGTGGCGGGAACGGAAGGAAAAGTACATCGCGCACTTAAAGTCAGCCTCCGCTTCGACGCGGCTCGTCTCGGCGTCGGACAAATTACACAACGCGCGCGCGATCCTGCACAACCTGCGCGAAGACGGCGACGAAATCTGGAGCCGCTTCAAAGGCGGCAAGGAGGGCACGCTTTGGTATTATCGCTCGTTAGTCACCGCTTTCCGTGCGCATGGCGACAGTGCGTTGCTCGACGAGCTGGCGCGAGTGGTCTCCGAGATCGAACGAATCGCGGGCTAATCGAAGCGCTCCGTGCGCTGGAGCAGCGTCTCCCACCAATCGCGATGGTTGAGGTACCAGTCGACGGTCGCGGCGATGCCTTCGCGCGCGGTGTGGAGCGGGTGCCACTCGAGCTCCTGCCGGGCGAAGGAGGAGTCGATCGCGTAACGGCGGTCGTGGCCGAGGCGATCGGTCACAAACGAGATGAGGCTGTGCGGTTTGCCCAGCCGGTCGAGGATTAGCCTAACGACTTCGAGGTTCACCATCTCGCCGTCGCCGCCGAGGTTGTAGACCGCGCCCGGCTTGCCCTTGAAGAGCGCGGCGACGAGCGCGGCGCAGTGGTCTTCGACGTGGATCCAGTCGCGCACGTTCAGGCCGTCGCCGTAAACCGGCAGCGGCTGGTCGCCGAGCGCCTTGATGATCATGAGCGGGATCAGTTTTTCCGGGAACTGGCAGGGGCCGTAGTTGTTCGAGCAGCGGGTGACGATGACTTCCTGCCCGAAGGTGCGGTGGGAGGCGAGGGCGAGGAGGTCGGCGCCGGCCTTGCTCGCGGAGTAGGGGGAACTGGGCTCGAGCGGCGATTGTTCCGTGAACTTGCCGGTCGCGCCTAACGAACCGTAAACTTCGTCGGTGGAGACCTGGAGGAAGCGCTGGACACCGTGCTGCCGGGCGGCGGCGAGGAGCACGCTCGTGCCGACGACGTTGGTGTGGATGAAATTTTGCGGGGAATTGATGCTCCGGTCGACGTGCGATTCGGCCGCGAAATTGATGATCGCGTAAACCTGCTCCTCGTGCAGGAGGGTGTCCATCTGGTCGGCGTTGGCGATGTCGGCCTGGAAAAATTCATAGCGCGCGCCGTGCTCCTCGACGACGCCGTCGAGATTGGCCAGATTGCCGGCGTAGGTGAGGGCATCGACATTTGTGACGTACGCCGGCTTGTAATGTTGCAGAATGTAACGAATAAAGTTACTCCCGATGAACCCACAGCCGCCTGTCACCAAGATGCGCATCGGAGCGCTACCTAACAGCGGAGAGCAGTCCGCGCGAGGAGAAATTGACGCTGCCCCGCCGCTGCCGCTCGCCGAGCGACTCGCCCGGATCGATTGGACGTTCTGGGCGATCATCGCTTTGGGCGCGCTCCTCCGCTTCCTCCTCCTGAGCATGAAACCGCCGCACTTCGACGAGGGGATCAACGGCTGGTTCGTCGATCAGATGCGGAGGAACGGCTTTTACCGTTACGATCCGACAAATTATCACGGGCCGCTTCATTTCTACATTCTCCTCCTCGCGCAAACGCTCTTCGGTCGCCACATCTGGGCGCTCCGGCTGCCGGTGGTGCTGGCGAGCATCGGGTCGATTTTCCTGACGCTCAAATTCGAGCCGCTGGTCGGGCGCACGGTCAGCCGAATCGCCGCGTTGGCGATGGCGATCTCGCCGGCTTTCATCTTTTACGGGCGCTACTCGATCCACGAAGTGTGGTTGCTGCTTTTCTCGATGCTCTTCGTGCTCGGGCTACTCGGGCTCTGGCGGTTCGGCACGCGTGGTTTCCTCTGGTGCGTGGGGATCGGAGTGGCCGGGATGATCCTGACGAAAGAGACTTACATCATCCACATCGGCTGCGCGCTGATCGCGGGGGTGGTGCTTTGGATTTCGCACCAGATAACGCCGTTGCCCGATCTGAAGCGCGCGCGGCAACAGTGGGACCTCGTCGATCTCGCGATGATCGCCGGGACCGGCATTTTTTTCATCGTCTTCTTTTACTCGGGCACGTTTCTCAACTGGCCGGGCCTCAAAGGGCTCTACCAGACCTTCGGCACCTGGTATCGCACCGGCTCGAACGGCAACGGCCACGAAAAGCCCTGGCCCTACTGGCTCGAGCTGACGATGCGCTACGAGTGGCCGGTCTTCATCGGGCTCACCCTTTGTCTGGCCTGCCAGTTCTTTAAGAACTTTGTCATCCGCTATCTCGCGATCTATGGCGTCGGGCTTTTCGTGGCCTACAGCATCATCCATTACAAGACGCCGTGGATCATCATCAGCGTCGTCTGGCCATTCCTGTTCGTTTTCGCGGCGGCGGCGGCGGCCCGGAAGATCCCGCGCCCGGCCTTTTACGCGGCCGGTTTTGCGCTCATCGGCTTTGGCTTGGGAGCGGTCGCCAGTTACCTGGTCCAGCCCGCGACGATGCCCGCGAACTGTACCTGGTCGGTCTATCTGAGCGAAGCCATCAAGATCACGATCGCCGCGTCGAGCACGAGTCCGGTCTGCGGGGAAATCGGCCAGCGGTTATTCGGCTCCGCCATTTTCGTGGCTCTGCTCGGCGGCGGCTTTGGTCTGATGATCGGGCAGTCTTCGAAAATAAGCGAAGGAGTGATGAGAGCGATGCAACGCGGCGCGGTTGGTCTGGCGCTCGCGATGTCGCTGGCGATGGCCATTTTTTTGAATTACTTCCGCTGCAGCACTGACAGCGAGCCTTATGTCTATGTCCAGACCTACAACGATATTTATAGACTGATGAACCCGTTGATGCGGCTGGTGCGGAGCAATCCCCTTAATTATCGCATGGTCGGTCATTTCATCCGGACCAGCACTTATCCGTTCCCCTGGCTGCTGGGCGATTTTGGGAACGTCGGCTACTACGAAAATAATAACTCGCCGGGCAAGTTCGATGCGGATTTCCTTGTCGTGCAGAGTGACCGCATTGCGGAAGTGGAGAAAAAGCTGCATGAGAGCTACTTCACTGAGCCGATGACTATTCGGCCCTACCAGGACACCTCGAAGCTTTACCTCAACGCGAAGACCTTCGGGAAACTTTTCCGGGGCAAGACACCGGACTTCATCGGCCAGCCCGCACCGCCGCCGGCGACACCTCGATGAAGTTCTTTGCGGCGGGACTGACTCTCGTCAACATCGCAACCATCGCCGGGCTGCTCCTCGGCATTCTCGGTGGCGGGCTCGATGGAGGTTTCGCCGGGCTCGCGCTCTTTCTCGGAGTCGTGGCCGCGATCGTTGCCTGGATGGGAACGGCGCCGTTCGCCGCGCGGAAAATTGTCTCTCGTCAGCCTCAGCCGCCCCTGCCGAAATCGAAGCGTGCGCGGCGGCGGATGAAACTGCCGCCGGAAGTGGTCGCCACCCCCCGGCCGCCATGGCATTTCTGGGCCTGGGCGGTGGGAATCGTCTTTATGATGTTCGCGGTGCGCTCGTTTTGCTGGCTCCTCTGGGCGGACGGCAATCACTGGAAGATCCAGTCGCCTAACAATCTCGGCGATCTCTCGCTCCACATTACTTACATCAAGTATTTCGCGAACGGCGTCCCGCTTTGGCCCGACAATCCGATCCACCTCTTAAGCAGCCTGCGTTATCCCGCCGGGGTCGATCTGTTCAATTCGCTTCTCCTTCTCCAGCACATCGATTTGATCAGCGGGCTCGTTTGGACGGGGCTGCTCGGCTCGGCGGCGACCTTCTATGGGTTTTATCGCTGGGGCGGTCCGTTTGGGGTGGCGGGCTTTCTCTTTAATGGCGGGCTCGCCGGCTACGAGTTTTTCAAGAAATTTCAGTTCGCCGATTACCAGGCGGACAAGATTGCGTGGAAAAGCATTCCGCTGGCGATGTTCGTGACCCAGCGCGGCTTGCTCTACGCGATCCCGGCCGGCCTGCTCCTCTTGTTGCACTGGCGGCGAAAATATTATCCGCTGGCGGCCGCGGAAAATCCCGGCGCGCAGCGCGGCCTCATCCCGTGGTGGGTCGAGTGGTCGATCTACGCGACGATGCCGCTCTTCCACGTCCACACTTTTCTCGCGCTCTCGGCCGTGCTCGCCTGCTGGCTGCTCATCGGCACCTGGGAGATGCGCAAACAAATCGCTCTCCTTCTTGCGGCCGCGTTCGTGCCGGCGAGCGCGATCGTCTGGATGATCACCGACCATTTTCAGGCGAAATCGATTCTCGCCTGGGCGCCCGGCTGGGTGCAGAGCGATCCGTCGTTCGCTGGTCCTCTGCTCGAATTCTGGTTCGTCAAGATCCCATGGGCACTCGGGTTCTGGATTTACAACTTTGGCCTCATGCTGCCCGCGATGATCGCGCTCGTCGGCGTCGTCGGCTGGCGGACGTGGCGGGATTTCTTCCCCGCTCCCACTTTCACTCCTGCTCCTGATTGTGATCGTGCTCCTGATCGAGAAACGCCGATTACGATTACGATTACGAGCACGAGCCCGAGCACGATCGCGGAACGGCTTTTCCCTTCACCCGCCTTCGCCTTTGTTATGCCGGCGGCGGCGATTTTTGTCTTCGCGCTTTTCGTCAAGACCGCGCCGTGGGGTTGGGACAACACGAAGCTGATCGTCTGGGCTTACTTCATCGCGTTGCCCTTTTTGTGGCGCGAATTGATCGCGCGCTGGCCGCTGCCGGTGCGGGCGGGAGTTTGCTTTGTTCTCTTCGCTTCCGGATTCGTTAGTCTCCTGGGCGGTCTCGCGGTCGGCTCGCCCGGGTTTGACATTGCGAACCGGACGGAAGTCGATGCCGTTGCGACCGTCGTGCGCAAGTTGCCGATCCAGGCGCGCTTCGCCGCCTTCCCGACCTACAATCATCTTCTCCTGCTGAATGGACGCAAAGTCGTGCTCGGCTATCCCGGGCATCTCTGGACGCAGGGCCTCGAGTACGGGACGGTCGAGCAGCAACTCAGGGCACTCATGCTCGGGGCGCCCGATTGGCGGGAACGAGCGCGGGCCCTGCATACGCGCTACCTCTTCTGGGGCGAGGAGGAAACGCGCGCTTACGGCTCAAGTTCGCAGCCGTGGCGCGGCAAGGCGGCAGTCGTGGCGACCGGTTTCTGGGGGACGATTTACGACCTCGAAAGCCGCGCCCGGGCGGCGGGTCAATAATTGCGGTCGCGTTTCAGACGGCGTCTTTGCGCGATCGAGGATAAGCTGACGCAAGGGCGCTTTCTGGGCGGCGAAATCGGCCACCTCGCGCGGGTTGATCATCACGTCGTCCGGCAAAAAAACGAGCAGCTTCGCGTTCGGATTTGCGCGCATAAACCGGACGATGTTCTCCGCGATCATCTGTTCCGCCGCGAGATGCGCGCGGTAAAGGCTCGCCACATCGTAGCGCCGAAGCCGCGAGGAGGTCGAGACGCGATCCACAAAATTATCGAACGCTTCCGGGCGCGGCCGGTAATCCTGCGGCAAGAGCGCGCGCTCCTCGACGGAGAGCGTTTCGCCGGCGCGAATCTTGCGCAAAAGATTTCTCGGCGATCCGAGGGCGAGCTGCCCGAGGTCTGGGCGCAAGCCGCGGCGGAGCCACTCGCCGCGTTCCGGCGCGCTGAGCTGGTCGAGCAACTGTTGCGTCGGAATTTCCTGCCGTTGCCAGCGATCGAGCAGCGGCTGCCGCGTCGCGGGAAGCTCCGTCCAGCCGAGCGCCACGCGCTGCCCGCTGCGCTGCCAGGTTTCGATGATGTGCCAGGCCGGCTGCCGGTCGGTCGCGGATTCCTTCGTTAGGCCAAAATAAATGACATCCGTAGCGCGCAGCTTCGCCGCCCCGGCTTCCTCCGCGGGGACGGAGCGCGGAGCTTCGCCGGCCGCGAGCTTGGGCAAAGGCGCCTTGCCGAGAGATCCGCAGCCGCTCGTTAGGGCAGCAGCCAGCAGCAGCCACCACTTCACGCTTCGCGTTGCCGGCTGCTGTTGGAACGCGCGAAGACCGGTTTCCCCCGCGCCGGCTGCGGCGGAAAAACTCGCCAGGTGCGATAGCCGGCAGCGACGATTTTGCAGCCGATCGAAAGCGTGCGCCGCCAGGTGACGCCGGAGACTTTCTGCCGGCCGCCAATCCGCCGGCGCTCGGTGACCGGGATTTCACAGATTGCGGCGTCAAGTTTCGCCGCGGCGATCTGCGCCTCGATCGTCCAGCCGAAGGTCATTTCTTGCGGAGCGATTTTCTCGAACAGGCGGCGGCTGATCATCCGGAGCGGACCGAGATCGCTGAAGCGCCGGCCGCTGAGCAGGCCGCACCAGAGACCGAGCGCGGCGTTGGCAAGGACATGTCGCACGGTCATCGACCGCCAGTTGCGCAGACGCATGGTGCGACTGCCGAGCACCAGGTCGTAGCCCTGTTCGTAAGCCGCAGTGATCGAGCGCAGATCGCGCGGATCGGTCGCGCCGTCGCCCGCGCAGAAAACGTAGGCGCGAATTGAGGGGAAAAGATTTTTCGTGAGGTCGATCGCCGCCTGGCAGCCATGGCCGTAGCCTCGTTGCTCGCTTTCCGCCACGAGCACGGGACGTTTTCGTGCGATCTCCGCCGTGTCGTCGGAGGATCCGTTCACTCCGACGGCAATGACGAGTTTCTCCGGATCGACCACGCCGAGAAATTCATCGAGCACCGGGCCGATGCAGGCGGCCTCGTCGCAGGCGGGAATGATGATCGCGAATTCGGGCAGGTGCATCTCGTGGCGTTCCAGAGTCTAAGAGTAGCGCAAGCCGGCGCTATTCCAACGCGGCGGAAGAACTTTCCGGGGTCAAACTGAGAACCAGCTGTCCTTCCGCGACCGGCTTCCCGTTCACGCTGGCTTGCACCTTGAATTGCCAGAGCTCGCCCACCTGCGCCAGCTTCTCCGCATTCAGCAAAATCTCCTCCCCGGGCCGGACCGCGGCAAGAAATTTCATCGTGCGGATGGCGGAGAGCAGGAAAAGCGGACGCTCGTTTTCGGGAAACCCGGAGGCAGCAGCGATCCCGGCGGTTTGGGCCAGCGCTTCGGTCAGGATGACGCCGGGAACGAGGGGATTTCCTGGGAAATGACCGGCAAACATCGGGTCGTCGCGCGGGAAAAGAGCGGAGCACTCCGCCTTCTGGCCCGGCTCCCAATGAAGCAATTGCCTAACGAAAACAAACGGCGGCCGGTGGGGGAGGCCGGGGAAGTGATCACTGGTCACTTCCCGATCACCCGTTAACGAAGTAGACAAATTTCCAGCTTCCATTGACCCGCTGAATTCCCGCCCGATAACCGGTGTATTCGGAGGCTGGATCCGCGAACTGCGGCGGCGCGACCATATAATTTTCCTTGGGCACGAACCGCTCCGAAAGAACGCCATCGAGTTCGATCCAAAGATTGTTCTCATCCCAGTATTGGAAAACGCCGGGCCCCTGCCGATCCTCCGCCGGCGTCGCTCCGAGCACGTAGGCGAAATCGGTCGACATCATCGAGGCGACCGTGTTCACGTCGTGCGCCTTGACCGCCTTGCGCAGCCGGCCGACGAACGCCTGGAAATCGACATCCGCACTTTCTCCGTTTGTCTGGGCCGGCTTCGTCGCAGGCTTCTTGGCGTTTTTCTTTGGGTTGGTCGTCGGGCAGGCCGTGAAAGCCAGGGCCGTGAGCAGGATCAGGCAGCTAAAAATTCGCGTTTTCATAGCGGAAAAGTCGAAGCGTAGGTCTGCCACAATCGGACCCGCGACACAAGGCCGGCGTCAGGCGGGACAGCGATGGCTTCTTCCCCGGCCGAGACGTTTACGCAGCGGATGCTTGACGAAGACGAAATAGAAAACGCTGAGCAGATCGCGCCAGCTCGACGACGGACTCGTTAGGCGATGCGGGCCTTCGCGCAACGCCCGCAGCACCTCCTCGACCGTCAGCACGCGCGGCCGCGGGACGCTGGTGTAATGCGCACCGAAGGCGTGCAGGCGATGCGCATCCGAGGTCGCGAGCAGCGGCTTTCCGTAGTCCGCCGCGACCCGGCGCGCGCGGCGATTGAGGTCGAACCAGCCCTTGTGAAAGTGGCAAATCTCGATCGCATCGAAGCAATCCATTTCCTGCAAAAGGCGATTGCCAATCGAAGCGCCGAGGAGAAAAAACGGGTGCGGCGCAAAACAGAAAAGCGAGTCTCCGCGGCGCGCGCGGAGCTGGCGCAGGTCGGCAAAGGTGCGAAGATTTTCCACTTCGTCAGACTGAACATTCAGCACCACTACATCCGCGCCTTCGAGCCGCATCTCCGCCGCCGGGATCAACAAAATTCCCATGGCCGCGGCGTCGGCGAACACTTCCGGCCGATCGAAGACCGTGTCGTGGAGCGTAATGGCGAGCGCGCCAAGCCCCAGATCGCGCGCCCGCGCGAGTAGCTGATGCGCGGTGTAGTCGAGATGGTCCCGGGGATCGTCCAGGGTGTGGATGTGGAGGTCGATCTTGACCCATTCCGTCTCGTGCTCCTGCTCGATACCCGGGTGCTGCTTCATCTGCGCCAATCATAGATGCAGCTTCTGGGCCCTGCTCGGAACTTCTTCGGGGAAGGAGAGGAGTTCGATTACGAGCACGAGTAGGAGCACGAAGCAGAAGCGCGAAAGAGGACTTGCGGCGATGCGCGGGCTGCTGGAAAATCATGTTTCTCTCCCGCTCGGGTGGTGAAATGGCAGACACGTACGTTTGAGGGGCGTATGCCGCAAGGCATGGGGGTTCAAGTCCCCCCCCGAGCACTTCCGCCCACTCTTGCTCGTGCTCCTAATCGTGCTCCTGCTCGCCTCAAACCGACGACGACTCCGAGCGCGACCCAGCGGGCTGGGGACGACGTCTCCGGCGAAAGGGATTTATCCGGTGACCGCGATCTCGTGCTTCACAGTCGGCGGGCGACCCGCGAGCCTAACGACGACGAGAAACGAGAGCAGCGCACACGGGAGAAAGGTCGGCAGCCAGACGTGGTCCCGGGCAATCGCGGCCAGATTCAGCAGGCCGTAGCCGGCGCAAAAAACGATCGCGCCGAGGACGAGATTGGTCTTCGAAATCATCCAGAGAAAACAGCTGAGCAACGCCGCGGCCAGGATGATGATCCAGGCCACGGCCCAGCGGGTCGGTTGCACATAGGTGTTGCTTTGGATCGTCGCGATCGTGGCCGAGAAAATGCTGCGCGGCTGCAGCGGATCCTCCGCGATCCGCAGGACGACGATCTGGTCCTTCAGATTGTCGACATTGATCGACGGCGGCCAATGCTTCTCGTGTTCCTGGGCGGCGAGCAGCAGCTCGTTCAACGTCAGGCGCCGCACGCTTTGCCCGGCCACGGGATTGATTGTGACCGTCCCGTCGCGATGGATCGGGATTTTCCATCCGTTAGGCAAAATGATCTGCGAGCCGAGCTCCACCTTGACATCGGCGGGGGTCGCGCGCAGCCAGAGCATGATCGCCTGGAGCGGAAACGAGGGCACGATCTCGCCGCGATATTCGAAGAGCATCGGGACCCGGATCCGGTTCGTCAATTCGTTAGGCAGGTTGGTGAACCCCGGCGTGGAAATGAGCCGGATGTCGTCATCGGGCTGCCGGCTGAATCCGGAGAACTCCGCCAGGCCCCCGCGTTTCCCGGTCACGTTGGGAAACGAAGCCACGTCGTCGGCGGCGAGATCGCGTTTGCCTTTCCCGCCCAGCTCGAGGCCGACGAGCAGCTTCGGCACGCGCATCGCCTGGTCGATGAAGACCTGCTCCTGATCCTTGTCGCGATCGGGCCAGATCACGATCGGTTCGATCGCGACGACCGTCGGTTGAAATTCCAACACGGCCTGGAGAAAGAGCGCGTATTCGAGCGGCGAGAGCGAGCGGCGAGCGGCCTCGCCTTTGGGCAGCGGTTTCGCCTGCTCGGCCGGGGTCATCCGTTGAAAATCGTCCCGCCCCATTTCGACCAGCGTTACCTGGGCCGGTGGCAGCACGACCTCGGCATTTTCCAAAAACCAACTGAGAAAAACGTCCTCCACCTGTTGCAAGCGCGGCTCGCGCAAAATGAGCGCGCCGAGGAGGATGACCACCAGGATGAGCCAGGGCGAAGGACGACGCATTGGCGCAGAAGCTAGGGAGCGCGCGCCGCAAAAACAAACTGAAATTCGCGCGGCTCTGGCTGCGGCTCCAGGAATACCTGGCTTCCCGTCGCATTAGAGCGTCGGGGACGGTCGCGATGGTCGAATCGCCGTCAGATCGGGTGCCACGCCCGCAATTGGGCAGTTTGGCGCTGATCGTAGATTGGCGCTAGCGGGCGAACTAGGAAGTTCCGGTCAACCCGAGTGCCTCGACGGTCGGTTCGTCGATGGCGGAGGTAACTTCCAGGTTGTGATCGGCCTGATAAACGCCGATGGCGTCGCGCGTCTTGGGTCCAACCTGCCCATCGACTTCTCCCGTATAGTAGCCTTCGTCCTGTAACTGGGTCTGGACGTTCATCGTGACCTGGTCGGGTGGGAGATTCTCGTAGCTGTAAATGGGGCCGTCGTAGACGTAAAAGGAAAACGCCGGGTCGTAACCCCAGGCAGGATACCAGTAACCCGCGTCCCAATAATAGTAACCCCCACCCACCACCACGACCCGATCATAACGGCTCGTGTACCAGCCGCGATCGTGCCGGACGGCGTGGTAGTTATGAAAGACGTCCCGATAGGGCCGAACGCGATAGTTCGCGTGTGCACCACGCTGCCAGTTGCCGGCGCGATTGTTGAAGCCGCGCGTATTCTGCGCGCCGAGCGCACGTTTGCCATTCATGTTCGGGTTATGGCCGTTCATGGCGGCCTGCGATGCGCCTTTTTTCCCCAGGGGATTGGTGCTCTTCGCCCCCGCCTGCCGATTGTTGCCTCGGGTCAGCGGATTCGAGCCACGTCCGCTCGATCCGGCCTGGCCGCCTTTTCTCAGGAGCGGATTGGAACTGTGGGCGTTGTTGCCGGCTTGCCCGGTTTTTCCCGAGGTCGGCCCGCCGGTCGTCGAGTGGGTTTTGGATCGGTTGGTTGCCGACGTGCCGGTGTGCGTGTTGGCGTGCGACATGCCTGAGCGGCTGCCCGTCTGTCCCGGGCTGTGCGGCATACCCGCTGGGTGCGCGCCGCCGCCGCCCGGCGCCTTGGCAGGTGCCTTGCTCGGCGCGGGTTTCTTCTTTTTATTATCTGCATGGACGCCAGTGGTCAATGCGAGCAGGACGAACAGACAAACGATCTTTTTCATAGGGCTTCTCCGATGGTCCCGAGTGCAACAAAGAGGAGGAGCCATGGCAAGGAAATTTTTCGCGGTCGACCTAATCGGCGACCGTGTTCGTTAGAAGACGATTTTTTTGATTGACATCACGGGGGCAAAATTGGGCAAATGGCGACATGAATTGTCGTTGGATTGCGGTGCCAGTTGTCGTTCGCGCGCGTGTGCTGGCCGCGTGCATTCTTGGACTCCTCGTTCTTGCGCCTTGCTGGACAAAATCGGCGGCGGACACGGGACCCGCGCAAAAGGGCCCAGCCGAGGCGGCGCCGCCGGCTCCGGTCGCCGGTTCCCAGGCTCAGCCGGTGGCGCATCACCAGCCGGCGCCGCCGCCCGCGCCTGCGGGCATGCGTCTCGAGCGGCAAGTCTTAACTCCGAGCGGGAATCTGCGGATCGAGTACATGCGCGACCGCCAGAAGGGCATCCGGCAAATCGCGCTGCAGGATGCGCACAATCCGTCCAACACGACGGTGCTCGCGCAGTATAAGCGCAACGCGTGGGTGGTCGTTTCGCCCAACGACGAGTGGGTTGTTTTGAACAGCCGCGATGGCGCCGAAAGCGGGGCGCAGCTCTACCATCGCGTCAGCGCCGCTCCTTTGAAATACGAGGTCCCAGAGGGATTGCGGGGGAACGGCGGCGGGCTGCAGGATGCGGTCTGGCAGAGTTACCTCGGCGACACGCAGCAGGCCGCGAATACAGATCGCAGTCGCGTCACGATCGACGGTATCGCGTGGGAACCGGACTCGCATAAAATCTCTCTCTCGGTCGCCCCGGTCGCGACCAAGGATGATGCCGCATTGCCCGAGCCCTGGACCTGCACCTATGACGTGACCACGAAACAAATCGAGCCACCGCCGGCCGTGGCCGAAGGCCCGGCGAACGGATCCGGGAGCGGAGCGCCTAACGAATCGGCGGACGCGCAGGATAGGACGGGGGCGACCACCCAGGGCGCGGAGGCTTCATCTCCCGCGGAAGAGTCCACGGAGATGGATGGTGAAAAATTTCCCGCCACGCGGGAAGAACCCGTCACGATAGCCGATGCCAATGAACTGGAGTTATCCGACATCCGTTATGCGATTAACGAAATGCTCGCCCGGCATGGCGCGAATTTTCGCGACCCTAAAATCAAGAAGACCTTCTCGGAGTTTTCCTGGTACGAACCGCGGACTGACGTCTCGCCGGACGAGATCGAGAAAAGCGAATTTTCCGATGTGGAGAAACAGAATATCGCGGTGCTGCGACGGTGCCGCGATGCGAAAATCGCGGCGGCGCGGCGGCCGCAACGGAAGGCGATCCGCGGGGAGCCCGTGGACCAGGAATCGGAGGGTGAGCGTGCCGTGCGCGGGCTGCTGCAAGGCGTCTCGGATGCGGTTAACGGGACGCCTCCGTAGTTTTCCGGCGTCATCCGCGCGGGAGACTCGACGCGCGAAAGCGCGTTCCTCAGGGGGGCTCGCCGCGGCGAGTCCAGGCTCCGCCACGCCGGTCTCCCTTCTTCTGATCCAGGGCGCTAGCGGCTTAATTCGAGCATGCGCAGGATGGGCGCTTCGGCGCGCCGGCGCAGCGGTTCGGGCAAGATGATCTCGGGTTCGAGATGGAGGAGCGCGGCGTGCGCTTTCTCGAGCGTGTTCATTTTCATGAACCGGCACTCGGCGCAGGCGCAGCGGTCGGTCGGACCCGGGATAAAGAGTTTGCCGGGAATCTCTTTTTTCAACCGATGCAACATGCCGGCTTCGGTCACGACGATGATTTCTTTGGCGGGCGATTCTTTGCAGAAGGTGACCATCTTTTCGGTCGAACAAACTTCGTCCGCGAGCAGGCGCACGGCGTAGGGGCACTCGGGATGCGCGACGACGGGCGCGCCCGGATACTCGGCATGAATGGCGCCGATGCTGCGGGCGGTAAACTCGATGTGCACGTAACAGTTGCCCTGCCACAGATCCATCGGGCGCCCGGTGCGCTCGATGACCCACGCGCCGAGGTTTTGGTCGGGCACGAAGAGGATGTTGCGATCGACCGGCGCGGCGCGCACGATTTTTTCGGCGTTGCCACTGGTGCAGATGACGTCGGAGAGCGCTTTGACGCCGGCGCTGCAATTGATGTAGGCGATGACGTAGTAGTCCTTCTCGGCGCGCGCTTCCAGGAACTGCGCGAGCTTCTCCGGCGGGCACGATTCAGCGAGTGAGCAGCCGGCGTCGAGATCGGGCAGGACGACTCTCTTGGCCGGGTTTAGAATCTTCGCGGTCTCGGCCATGAAGTGGACGCCGCAGAAGAGGATGACTTCGGCGTCGGTTTTCGCGGCTTGGAAGCTCAGGCCTAACGAATCGCCGACGAAATCCGCGATATCCTGGATTTCCGGTACCTGGTAATTGTGCGCGAGGATGACGGCCCGGCGTTCGTTTTTCAGCGCCTTGATTTCCGCTACGAGGTCGAGACCGAAATTTACACCAACGCTTACCATCGATTAATATCCGCTCTTCCTATGAGTTTACAAACCAATGACCTGCGGTATCGGCTCGGTTTCATCGGCGGCGGCAAACTGGCCGGCTCGGTCATGCGTGGCCTGGTGCGGGCGAAATTCTGCCTGCCGGGGGAAATTCTGGTGAGCGAGCCTAACGAGGCGGCGCGCGCGGCGTTGCGCGCTGAGGTGGCGGTTGGTTTCACCGCCGAGAACGCCGAGCTCGCAGAGCAGGCGGAAGTGATCCTGATCGGGGTGAAGCCGGGAGTGGTGCTCGGCGTGATTGCCGAGATGGGGGCCGCGCTCGAGGGCAAGCTGGTCATTTCGCTCGCCGCCGGGGTCGGTGTCGCGGCGATGGAAGGGAAGGGGAAGGCGCGGTTCATGCGGGCGATGACGAACACGCCGGCGGCGGTCTGCCAGGCGGCCACGGCGGTGGCGCGCGGGTCGCGCTCGACGGCGGAGGATCTCGCCCGGGCGCGCGAAATTTTCGCCGCTATCGGGACGGTGACGGAAGTCGACGAAGGGCAGATCGACGCCGTGACCGCGCTCGCTGGGAGCGGGCCGGCGTTCGTTTATACGGTGATTGAGGCGCTGGCCGAGGGCGGAACCAAGTGCGGATTGCCGGCGGAAGTGTCGTTAGGCCTGGCCACGCAAACGGTCCGCGGCGCGGCGCAGCTCGCGCTCGAGAGCAAACTTTCGCCGGAGGAACTGCGGCGGATGGTGATCACGCCCGGTGGAACGACGGCTGCCGGCCTGGCCCGCATGGAGGAGCGGCAAACAGCCGACGGATTATCGGCCGCGGTCGAAGCCGCCGCGGCGCGGGCCAAAGAATTGCTGCCTCCCGCCTGACGAAAACGGTTACGGGACCGGGCTCAGGTCGTAGACTTCGACCAGCCCGATACCAGTGGCACCATTGACGCCGCTGACGATCGCGGTGTAGGCGCCGGGGTTGAGAGTCGCGAGGAGGGCCGATTCTTTCGGGTTCGTCGGCGCCAGGCCGTCCGCGGTGATCGTCTGGGCATCGGGTCCGGTTTGCCAGTCGTCATTCGATTGCAGGAGATTGCCGTTGCTGTCGTGCAACTCGAGCATCGGATCGGCGAGCGGGTTGGCCACGCCCGCCGCGCCTAACGAGGGCCCGATCGCGCGCGCGATGATCGTCTTCGTTTCGGTTCCACCGATGATCAATCCGCCGATGAGAACGTTGTCGTCGCCCAGCACCTGGCCGCGGGTCGAGATGTTGCCGGCACGGCCGCCGGTGGTGTGGAGATCGTAGAGTTCAAATAACCCAACGCCCGGCATCGAGGGATTCTGCGCATCGAAGAAGCTCTGCACGACCGCCGTGTAGGTGCCCGGTTGCAAGGTGAGATAAAGGGCGGATTCACGGCTGTTCGGCGGATCGAGATGGTAGCTCCCGATGGTCTCCGCGTCTGCGCCAGTGAAAGCCCAATCGTCGTTCATTGCGATCTCTTGCTGGTTCGAATCGTAGACCGTGATCGTCGGATCATAGATCGCGTCCGTGAAGCCGGCGGCGCTGAGCGAGAAACCGATCGCGCGCAGGACGACGGTCGCCGGTTGCGTTCCTTGCACGATGAACCCACCGATCAACACGTTGTCGCCGGCGCCGATGAAGGCGCGGGTGGAGATATTGGCCAGCACCGGCGCGGGGACGGAAGATTGGTAGGCGGGTCCTGTGCCGTAGAGAAACTGCACCCCGGCGATGTCGTCCGGCTGAAGGGTATCGATGTTGCTGATCATCGAGTTCATGATGGCGACGACGTTTTGACCGGCCTGGTCGGGGTGATTCAACCCGAGGTTGTGCCCGAACTCATGGAGCGCCACCCGGTGAAAATCCGGCACGCTGGCGTTGAGCGGGCCGTTGTAGGAATCCCAAATGTAGGCCGTGTTAAAAACGGTGTCGCTTTCTTCCATCGTGGTCCCGCGAAAGTCATAGAGGGTCACTGCGAGCACATTGGTGCCAAATTTGTCGCCAAACACTGTGCTGGAGAAGAAAGCCGAGTTCTCGTCGTCCCCGCTCGCCGGAGCGACCGGTGAGGCAAGGACGGCCGTGAACTGCAAATGAGTGAGATGCTGGTTCCAGAGGTTCAGCGCGTCCTGTGCCGACGCGTTGAAGGAAGTGAATCCGTCGCTCAGAGTCTTCGGCCCACCGAGCGATAACTGCATCGCGACCGTGCGATCCAGGGTCCAGGATTCGCCTTCCAGGGCGTAGCCAAAAAGCGAGTGGGTAGCAAAGAGCAGGAGGGAAAAGAAAAGAGCTTTCGATTTCATCGCTGGGCGGGGAGTAGAATTACTATGCACGAGAAAATCGGAACCGCCAATTCCTGCCGGCCGGAACCATGCACGCCTCATTCTTACCTTCGCGTCTGCAGGCTACCGAGTAACTTCCGCGCCAACAAACGCCTTTGACTATCATTGGGCGGACAGTGCAGGGCTTCGATTCCGGCGAACAGCGACGATTTTTTTAGCTAGTGGTAGGTTCAAGGTCTGGAAACGTCAGCGTCACGATCGTCCCCTTGCCGAGGTCGCTCTGCACCGAAACGGCGCCGTTGTGAATTTGCATGATCGATTTCACAATCGACAGGCCAAGCCCCGTCCCTTGGGCACTGCGCGGGGCATCACCCCGAAAGAAGCGGTCAAACAAATTCGGGACATGCTGGGAAGGAATACCACAACCGGTGTCGGCGACTGACACGTTACTCTCACCCTCCTGATGTTCGAGTGAGACAGTGACACTGCCTCCCGACGGAGTGAAGCGCAGCGCGTTCGTGATCAGGTTGATCAACGCCCGCCGGAACAGGACAGGCTCGGCATAAATTTCCCCTTTGCCGCGGCAAACGATCTCGACCCCCTGATCCTGCGATACAGCCTCATAGAATTCCCGGATCTTCTCGATCGCCGCGCGTCCGTCGATATAACTGCGATTAAGTGAGCCGATCGTCTCCGCGCGCGCCAGGAACAGCAGGTTATCGATCATTCCGGAGAGGCGTTGCAGTTCCTCCAGGCCGGACTCGATCACCTCACGGTATTGTTCGGGGGTGCGCGGCTTGGTTAACACTCCTTCCGCTTCGCCGCGGAGGATGGCGATTGGCGTGCGCAATTCATGGGCGAGATCGGCGGAAAAATGCGACAAACGGGTGAAGGAGTCTTCCAGCCGGCCGAGCATCTTGTTAAATCCGAGCGCGAGCGGTTGCAGTTCATCCGGCCATCGCTCGATGGAGATCCGCTCATCCAGATGAGTCGCGCCGATCCGCTCGACCGACTCGGCCAGCTGCTTAAGCGGGCGCAGGCCCCGCCGGGTGACGAGCAATGCGACTCCCGCGCAGGTCAGGACTGCGCAACCGAGCATGCCGGCGAGGAGCGCCCCATAGCGGCTCGCGAATTGTACGTCGTGCGTTTGATCTTGCGCGAGTTGCACCGTCAGGCGCTGGTTGCCGACATCAGCGAACGAGGTCACGAGCGCAAAAGTCTTGCGATTGTGAGCGTAATAAATCTCAGGCTCGGGGCGCTGTCCCGGCAACCAGAGCATCTTGGGAAAGACCGCGATCGGCAAGAGCTGCTGCATCTTCGGGCTTTCCGCCACGACTTTCCCAGCCGAGTTCATCACTCGCACCGCATAGGCCTTATCAGCCGCGCGGATGATCTTTAGTTCGTTGGCGAGAGATTCCGGGCCAGCGTCCGAGGCGATGTCGGCGCGCAGCGCGGCCAGCTTGTCGGTCAGGTAGCGGTCGTTGTCGTGCCCGACGTGTTTCATGACGGTAAAAAAGGACGCCGCCATCGCCGCGAGAAGCAGCACGGCGGCCGCAACCGTAAAGAGGAGAACCAGCCGAAACGCGATCGACCAGGAGCGGCGACCGAGCAAGGTCTTCGGGACGGGGATGGAATCAGTCGGCTTTGAGGACATAACCAACACCCCGAATGGTCTGGATCATCTTTTTCTCGAAAGGGTCATCCACCTTGGCCCGCAAACGACGCATCATAACATCGACGACGTTAGTTCCGGTATCAAAGTTAATGTCCCAGACTTGTTCGACGATCTCGGTGCGTGAGACGATGTCGCCGGCGGAAGAAGCGAGAAATAAGAGCAACGAAAACTCCTTGGGCGTAAGGTTAAGGGCCGTTCCCGACCGCGTTACTCTGTGCCGCCGAGGATCTATCTCCAGATCCCCCACTGTGATCGTTTCCTCCCGACGCTCCGGCGACCGCCGCAAGAGCGAGCGCACCCGCGCGAGAAGTTCCGAGAAATGGAAGGGCTTGATAAGATAGTCATCGGCTCCGAGGTCAAATCCTTTCACCCGGTCAGACACGCTGTCGCGCGCCGTTAAAAAGAGAACCGGGGTGTGAATCTCCGCGCGCCGGAGCTCAGTCATCACCGACCAGCCATCGCGCTTCGGCAGCGCGACATCGAGAATGATAAGGTCCACTTTTCGGGCCAGCGCGTATTCCAAACCTTGTTCGCCATCTTCTGCCACATCTACGACGAAGCCGTTCTCCGTCAGACCTCGCCGGATAAAGGCCGCGATTTTTTGTTCATCTTCAACAATCAGAATGTGCATAGGCGTCAGTGACTCCAAAGGATGGCTTCGTCTTTGATAAGTGGTTGACCAGGCTACGAACTATTCGCGGACTGATCGGTGTTGTTCCGACAGACCATGGTCTGCTTTGCCGGCTTTGACCAGCATCTTTCATTGTCGGGCTGGAAACAACTGTCATCTCGTCCCGCAGGCAGAGCGGTGACGGGAAACCACGACCGAGCGATGGATCATGACCGTAGAATTACGATCTTGAAAGAATTCGAATTCGGTCTTGCTGCCTGGCAAAGTCGGTCGATAGCAGATGGAATGAAGCGTTTCATGTTCTCCCGCGACTGTGGCGGCCTCCGCAGGGTCTTTGCGGCGGCGAAGTTTCGCGGCCGACGCTCCACCACTCCATTGGTTACGATGCGATCTCATATTACTTTATTAGTGGTTGGCTCGCTCCTGGTCGCAGCGGCCGGATTCGTTCCGCTGGCGGCGCGCGGCGATTGCTCGCTCACGTCGACCGGAAATATTCCACTGCCTGACTTGGGGGCGGGAACCTACCAGGGTTTTGAAGGCGGCCTCTATCCAAGTGGAAGCGACACTCGACCGATCCAGCATGAAACTGCCGGGCTCGCAGAGGCGAACCAGGTGAAGCCGCTTGATGCGTCCGGCAACGTGGACAATAGCCATGGGATAATAGGACTTATCTCGATCGGAATGTCCAATGCCACCGAAGAGTTTGCGAGCGGTGGTGCCAATTCTTTTATGCCGCAAGCGGACGCAGATCCCAGCAAGGATCCTCAGCTGACCATCGTGGACGGCGCGCAGGGCGGGAAGGACGCCGCGGCGTGGGCCGATCCGAATAACGATGCCTGGACAACTCTCGCGCAGCGCCTCAGTGTGGCGGGGGTCAGCGCGGCCCAAGTGGAAGTCGTGTGGATGAAGCAGGCCCTTGACTATCCGATGGGCTACGGCGCCTTTCCCGCGCATGCCCAAAAATTGCAGGCCGATATCGAGACGATCCTGCGCACTTTGAAATCGCGCTATCCAAACGTCCAGATTACCTACCTCGCGTCGCGCACGCGAGCTTACACGAATGACCCGACACAGCTTAGTCCGGAGCCGTTTGCCTACGAAACCGGATTTGCGGTGCAGTGGACGATCGCGGATCAAATCAACGGAACTGGTAACTTGAACTTTGATGCCTCCAAGGGACCCGTCGTGGCGCCCTATCTCAGCTGGGGCCCTTATCTTTGGGTTGATGGCACAAATCCCCGCTCGGATGGACTTACCTGGCTTTGTAGCGATCTCCAGACAGATTTTATCCAACCTTCATCGACCGGTGTCGGGAAAGTGGCAAGCCAGCTCCTTACTTTCTTCAAGACCGATCCGACCGCGACCCCTTGGTTCTTGAAAAAGAAAATCGACACGCCGCCGACTCTTACGGCCGCGGCAATCCCCGCGGGCGGTCCCGCCGGAATCGAAGTTCGATTCAACGCCACGGCGATTGATCCCTCGTCTTCGATCGCGAGCTACAGTTGGACGTTCGACGATGGGACCTTTTCGGATGCCCAGAACCCGGTCAAGACCTTTCCAGCCGTCGGGGTCTATAACGTTCACGTTACGGCCACGAACGCCGCTGGTGATTACGCGATGGCCACCTTGCCGGTTAATGTAGGCACGGCGGCGGCAAAGTTGCTCAATGTGTCCGCCCGTTTGCAGGTGGGCGTGGCCGACCAGGTGGCGATCAGCGGGTTTATCATTGGCGGAACTGGAACGAAGGAAGTGCTGCTTCGCGCAATCGGCCCATCGCTTGCGCAACAAGGTGTCGCGGGGACTCTCGCGGATCCGTTTCTCGAGTTGCATGACTCCAGCGGAGCCATCATCGGGAGCAATGACAACTGGGAAACGACTTTGCTTGGCGGAGTGATTACCACCGATCAGGCGGCGACGATTCGGGCCACCACCATTGCACCGACTGATCCGGCGGAATCGGCCATCCTGGCGGATCTCACTCCCGGCACATATACCGCCATCGTTCGCGGGGTGAATGGTGGAACCGGTGTCGGGCTGGCAGAGGTTTATGATCTCAATCAGGAATCGCCCGCGCTGATCGAGAATCTTAGCACGCGGGGTTTCGTCCAAACCGGGACAAATATCCTGATAGGAGGTTTTATTATCGGTGGATCCGAGATGTCAACCGTCGTCGTGCGGGCGCTCGGCCCATCGCTCATCCAGGCGGGGATCCCCAATGCCCTGGCCGACCCGACGATGGAGTTGCACGATGCTAATGGCGCGCTGCTGGCTTCCAACGATAATTGGGCCGACACTCAGGAATCCGAAATTCAGGCCAGCGGGCTTGCTCCGACTAACCCACTTGAGTCCGCCATCGAAAGCACCCTCGCACCTGGGAACTATACGGCGACAGTGGCGGGGAAAAACGGCGGTGTCGGGGTCGGCCTGGTGGAAGCTTATAAGGTTCAGTAGCGGGGGATACTGCTTGAACGACAAACCTCGTCGCAATCTGCATTGGAGTCCGGTCGGATAAAGGGTAAGAGTATAAAAGTCCCGCAAGGGCTGCCATGCGACTTTCACAAAAGATTGAAAAATTAGGAAACGCGCAGGCTCTCGAAAGCGCCCGGCGTCATTTCCGTCGCTCCGTCCTCGCTCGCCCCTTCGGGGTGCGATGCGATCCCGAGCAACTCATCAAGACGATTGATGGCGATCGATTCGAAGCGATTCGGCAACGTCATGCGGTCGCCGACCCGGGCGAAGGGTGGCCCAAGTATCTCGATTTATCCAAGTGGATGAATGAGAATCTGCGACGCGTGCGCGACCTGGAGTTGGATTTCGGGCGGCGCAAACGGATTTTGGATATCGGCTGCGGCACCGGCTATTTCCTGTACATCTGCAACTGGCTGGGGCACGACGCAGTCGGTCTCGATATTGATGAAGTGCCGATGTATGGCGAAATGGCCCAGTTGCTTGGACTGGACCGCATTGTCTGGCGGGTGGAGCCCTTCCAGCGCCTGCCGCAGTTGGAAAAAAAGTTCGACCTCATCACGGCCTTTATGATTTGCTTCAACGGGCATAAGAGTCCGGGCCTTTGGGGTGTAAAGGAGTGGGGATTTTTTCTCGATGACCTCGAGACTCATCTTAGTCCCGGTGGCTGTATATGTCTCGGTTTCAATCGCGAAGACGACGGTCACTACTACAACGCGGAGCTGCGTCGATTCTTTGTGGGACGGCGGGCGGAGATAAGCCGCCATCGCGTGACCTTGTTCGCGCGTCGGTAGGCGGGATTGCCTTTACTTTAAGCTGCGGTGAACAATCACGGCAGACTGTGTCCAAAGGCGGATCTTACGGTCCTAACGTCGGCATTCCCGATTGTTCCGTCGACGGTTATGTCTTCGCGGAAGTTGGCGCTGGTAACCGGCATGCCACTTTGCCCTCTTGTTAGTTTGACGTCGGAGTTATTTACAGTCTTGTCGGCATTCGGATCGCCGATCAGCATATTTAGACTGACCGCGGTACCCGGCAGCACCTGAGAAGTACTGCTCGTCACGCCGCTCAAAGTCAGCGTAATTTTTTGCACATCGGTGACCCCCGCAAGGTTTACGGTCATCGTGTTTCCGGCAAAGATCGGGTGTCCGGAGACGCTGCCGGTGCCGGCCGTCACCGCAGCGCTGCCGCTGACAACGTTGCTACTGAAGGTAAAGACGAGGGTATGGGCCAGGTTGCTGCTCCGGCACTCTACGCCCGGTTCGCCGACCAGCGGCAAAGCGATGTCAAAGAGGCCGGCGCTGCCATGCGCCTTGCGTGACACGGCGGAGGTAAGTGCCAGAGTGCTGGAACCGTCGAGGTAACGCGCGAGGGCAAACTCAGCAAACCTATTCGTCGCGGTGGCTTGAAACCCCACCGCGACAATCTTGCCGTCGGGCTGGAGTGCGGCGGCGTTGGCTCCGCCATTCAGGTCGCCAAATGAGGTCCGGACTTCGCCGCCAATGCCAAAGGTCGTGTCGAGCGCCCCGTTCGTGTTCAAACGCGCCAGCAGGAAGTCAGAATCTGATGACTCGGTTAGGATATCCGACGGCGATAATTTTGCCATCGCCTTGCAGGAGAACACTGTAAGCACTCTGGCAGCAACTCCCGAAATCGATTTGCGTCATTCCGTCGCCACTAAAGGCGGTGTCGAGGACTCCATTCGAGCCATAGCGTGCAATGGCGAAGTTCTGGACTCCTCCATTGTGGGAGATGGCAAATCCAGCCGCAACAATCTTACCATCCGGCTGAAGCACGGCGGAGCGCGCCTGATCGAAGTTGTGATCGCCGAAGTCCGTCCGCACCTTCCCGGCGCTGCCAAAGGTCGGGTCGATGCTACTGTTGGCCAGATAACGAGCCGCCGCAAAGTCGTAGAAGTTCGTCGGATTCTTAGCGGAACCGACGGCCACGATTTTTCCATCAGGTTGAAGCAGGACGGAAAAAGCATCGTCATTGAAGCCATCAAAATCGGTCGTGATCTGACCGCCGCCGCCAAAAGTCACGTCGGGCGTGCCATCCGGATTGTAACGCGCGAGGGCGAAGTCAGTGTTGGAGGAGTCGTCGCTGGAGAAGTTAACAAAGTCCGTTCCGGCGGCGAGGATTTTTCCGTCGGTTTGGAGTGCCAGGGCGAAGGCGTAGCTTCCTTGACCGGGAAAACTGGTTGTGACAATGCCGCCATTACCGAAGCTCGTGTCGAGCGATCCATTAGGGTTGTAATGAGCCAGCTCGAAGTCCCCGAGGAAAACGAAGAGAGGAAAGGCGCCGCCCGCGACCACAATTTTGCCGTCGGGTTGGACAAGGATCGCAGAGATCTCAGCGGCCAGGCCGGGAAAATCTGTTGTCACTTTTCCTTTGACGCCAAAGGTGGTATCGAGGGTACCGTCCGCATTGTAACATGCGATGGCGAAGTCCTCGCCGGAGAAATCATTGTTGGTGTAGGTGGTTCCGGCGACCAGCAATTTGCCGTCCGCTTGAATGGCCACCGCGTTGGCGATGTCGGTGCTGTGGTTAAAATCGGTCGTCACCTGGCCGCCGGCGCCGAATGCCGGATTAAGGTCGCCATCTGCCGCCTTTGCGCTTTGGGCGAAAGCGGGGAAAACGAGCGCAATGACCGCCGCGCTGGTTACCAGGCGCCCCAGGAACGACCGGCGCGCAAGGCGACGACCTGAGGGCGGGGGCGTTGCCCGGCCGGGATTCCGTTTCTGTAGGTTCGCAGTTGGGTTTGAGTCGGCAAGTTGCATAACAGTTCCTTTCCTTGTTACGCTACTAACCGCCCGCGTGCTGCCACGTCGCAAGCAGTGCTCCGTAACGATTCTGTTGCCCTGCCGCCGAGTTCCCCAGGCCCGGGAGCGACAAGCATTCGTCGCGTGATTTCGCTCCGCGCGGGCGGCAAAGCAAAACGATGGCCAACGTTAGGCCGCGACGGATCTGCGCTTCCGTTTGACGAGGGCCGCGGTCGACTTCGTCGCGGCCGACCGACTGGCCGACGACTTTTTCTGGTGGCTCGCGCGCTGCAAGCTTTGCTGCAGAACGGCGACCATGTCGATCACGTTTGGCTGGACGCGGGGCGCGGGCGGTTTGGCTGCGGGAGCGCGTTTCTGCGCCTTCTCTTCAATCAGCTGCATGAGCGCGGTCTGATACTGGTCTTTGTATTTGGTCGGCTCCCATTCCGTGGTCATCGCGTCGATCAACGCGGTCGCCATTTTCAACTCTTGCGGGGAGACGGTTTTGTCTTCGGCGCTGTTGAGCGATGCGGGTTCGAGAACTTCCTGGGCGAAGTGCATCAGTTCCAGGATCAAAAAGAGACCGTCGGGTTTCACCGCCGCCAGGTATTCGCGCTTCTGGATGGCGACCTTGGCGACCCCGACTCGGCCGGACGTGCTGAGCGCCTTGTGCAACAGTGCGTAGGCTTTTTCGCCCCCTTTTTGCGGCTCGAGGAAATACGGTTTGTAAAAAAACTTCGGGTTGATCTGCGCCTGCTCGACGAAGTCGGTGATCTCGACGGAGTGAGTGGATTCGATCTGGACCTTTTCGAAATCCTCATCGCTCAGCGTGACCCATTTCCCCTTCTCGTATTCAAAGCCCTTGACGATTTGGTCGGCGGGGACCTCTTTCTGATCGGCCTCGGCCACCTTCTTATAACGGATCGGACTCAAGTCCGTCGCCCGGAGCTGCCGGAAACTGATCTTTTCCTCCTTCGTGGCTGGATAGACCGAGACCGGAATGTAAACGAGACCGAAATTGATGCTGCCCTTCCAGATCGCGCGCATAATTTCGAAACATCAGCTAATACCGGGCCAGCTGTCAAGACTAACGACCGATTGGTCGTGTCCTTGTAGCCCGCTTGAGGCGGGTGACCCCGGTCGCGTCCAGACGAGACGCCGCCGCTCCCGCGGGGATCACCCGCCTGAGGCGGGCTACAAGCCGCCGCCGGTCGCGCTTGAACCAACCACAACGAGCAATTAAGGGTCGCGCCTTGCTTGCGGGTGACACCTGTGGTTCATCAGCATGATTGATCAGCATTTCGTTTTTGATCCTGTGAACACTAAGCCGAAAATCGTCGTGGTGGGAGCCGGTGGACGGCTGGGGGCGGCCCTGGTTCGGGAGTATGCGTCGCGCGACGAGACGATCGGGTTTACTCACGCCCAGCTCGATCTGGGGCAACCGGAGGCGTTGCGCAGGACGCTTGCGCCGCTGCCCTTTGACGTCCTGATCAACGCCGCTGCCCTAACGAACGTGGATTATTGCGAGAACCATCGTGACGAGGCGATGAAGTTGAATGCCGAGGCGCCCCGGGTGCTCGCAGAGGTCTGCGGAGAGAAGGAGGCGCGATTCGTCCATGTCAGCACCGACTATGTCTTCGATGGGGAAAAGCGGACGCCCTACACGGAGGAGGATCCGGTCGACCCGATCAGCGTTTACGGCGAGTCGAAGCGGGCCGGCGAGGAGCGGGTGTTGGCGGCGAACGATCGCGCGCTGGTCATCCGCGTCTCGTGGGTCTTCGGCCCGGATCGCCCGAGTTTCGTCGACGCGATTCTGAGGAAAGCGCGGGCCGAGGAACAGGTCGCGGCCGTCGCCGACAAATTTTCCACGCCGACCTATACGCCCGACATTGCCGCTCTGCTGCGACCGCTGCTCGATTCGGCGGCGGTCCGCGGGATCGTTCATCTGGCGAATCGGGGAGCGTGCAGCTGGCAGGAGTACGCGCAGTGGGCGCTCGACTGCTGCCACGAGTTCGGCGTCCCGATGAAGGCGAGAACGGTTGCTGCGGTGTCGTTAGGCGAGATGACAAACTTTGTCGCGCGCCGGCCGGGTTATAGCGTTCTGGCGACCGACAAATACGAGCAGCTGACCGGGGAAACGCCGCGCCCATGGCGCGCGGCGGTGGCCGATTACGTCCGGGAGCATTACGGCAAAGGAAGGTGACCGGGCTGCCCGATTCGGCGAGTGCCTTCTTGCGTCCGCTTCAGCTTCTCCAAGGCCGGTTGACAATACTTCCGGGCTGGCGTTCTATCGCGCGCAAGATGAAACAAATTCTCGTCTCCTGTGCCTTCGCGCTTCTCGTCAGTAGCAACGCTCGCGCCGGCACGGAAGAACCGGTCCAAACCATTGAGAGGCGGGAGGTCGACAGCAACTTCGCCAAGGGATCGAAGGAATTTCAGAACGTCGCCGGCGCGTTCTTCTTTTTTGATCGCGGTGGCAACAACCGGCCTTCGATAGATCTCGCGGTCGACAGTCTGCGCCTCGGAATGATGTTGAGCAATCCGCATGGCTCGAGTTTCTTGGCGGGCAATTTTGAGGTCCTCGGGGAAGCGTTTGCGGGCCCCATCTTTGAAGGCCCGGGCAACGTCACCGCCGGTGCGACGCTTTTCATTCGCTACAATTTCGTCCAGCCGCGGGCTCGTCTCATTCCCTACCTGCAGATCGGAGCCGGTGGTGTCTACACCGACATCTCCGAGAAAGCGTCGGGCGGACTCGTCAGTCTACCCGTCGAGTTTAATCTCCAAGGCGTGGGCGGCACGCGTCTGATGCTGAACGATCGCTGGTCGATCGTCGTCGAGGCGGGGTATCGCCACATTTCGAACGCGACCATCAAGCTGCCGAATTACGGCGTCGATTCCGTTGGCGGAAATCTTGGTTTCGGCTTCTTTTTCTAGACAACACTATGAAAATTACCACCGCGCTCGTCGCTTTTGGTCTGCTCCTCGCGCTCGAAGGCTCAGCGCGCGCCGCCCTCGTCTGGGAAACCACGGAGGCGGACCTGCATCCGAGCCTGGCGGACAAGACGGCCGTCGCGCATTTCAAATACAAGAACACCGGCGATAAACCGATCAAGATCACCTCGGTCCATCCGTCGTGTGGTTGCACGACGGCCGCCCTGGCCAAAGACCTCGTCGCGCCTAACGAGGGCGGGGAGATCGTCGCCACCTTTAATATTGGCGACCGTACCGGCGTGCAGAAGAAGACCATCACCGTCGTGACCGACGAGGAAGCGAGCCAGCCGACCGTCCTGAAACTAACGGCGACGATTCCGCAACTCCTGCAGGTGGCGCCCACCTTCATCTACTGGTCGGCGAACGACGTGCTCAGCCCGAAAACGATTACCGCCGAGGTGGGCGACTTTCCGGTCACCAAACTAACGGTCACGTCGACCGACAAGTCGATCGCCACGGAAGTCGCATCCGGGCCCAAGGAAAAGACGTTTCGCATCATCGTGACGCCGACGGAAAGCGGCCGGCCAATCAACGCCGCGCTGAAGATCGAACCGGATTTCCCGAAGGACGCGCCGAAATCGTTTTACGTTAATGTCCGCGTGGACAGCCGGGCGAAGCCGGTGCCGAAGTAATTTGTGCCCCTTTCGTTAGTCCGACAGGTCCTTTTGCTGCTGGGGCTGGCTTTTCTCCCGGCGATCGGGCAGGCGGTTTACTACCGGGGCGCGACCTCTTGGCAGCACCCACCGGTCGATTCCGCACCAGTGAGCGTGGCGCAGGCCAAAGACTGGGGCGACGCCGCCCTGTGGATCGATGCGCGGGCGGAAGAACAGTTCGCCGGCGGACATGTGCCGGGGGCGATGCTCTTGAACGAAGACGATTGGAACACGCTCCTGCCGAAGGTGCTGGCGGTCTGGTCGCCCGGGCGAAAACTGGTCGTGTACTGCAGCCGGCAAACTTGCAACGCCAGCCATGAGGTGGCGGAACGCCTGCGAAACGAGGCCGGACTGAAGAATGTTTTTGTCCTGCAGGGCGGGTGGGAAGAATGGCAGAAAAACAACCCGTGACCAACGATCGCGACCAGGTCCATCGCTTCAACTGGCGTCTCGTTAGGCGAGCGCTCGCCATTTTGGCGGGCGCGGTGTTTGTTTACGCGGGGATATTGAAGGTGCGCGATCCGGTGCAATTCGCGAGCGCGATCAACAATTACCAGATGATCCCCTGGTCGGTCGGGGTGCGGTTCGCCTTTTATCTGCCCTGGCTGGAAATCCTTTGCGGGCTCGCGCTCATATTTCATCGGCTCATGGCCGGGGCGCTCGCTATCACCATTGGGTTGATGCTCGTTTTTGTCGGCGCGACGCTCTGGGCCAAGGCGCACGGCATTGATGTCGCCTGCGGCTGTTTTGGCAGCGCGAGCAGCAACCTGACGCTGACCTGGCACCTCGTGCTCGATGGTTGCATTCTCGCCGCGCTCGTTTTCCTCTGGTTCACGCACGAACGTCCCGCCCCTGCGGGCTGACCTTCGTTGGCGCCGGCGAGGGCTGCGACGCTGGCACTCCGCCGGGCTCACCGCCTCCGACTACAGACAGCAACGTTAGGGTAAAGCCCTAACGATCAGGGCGCGGAGCTCGGCTGCCCCGTTAAGTTCCACTTCCTGGATTTCGAACGGCGCACTCTCACTCTCGCTGCCATTGCGGACGAGGACCGTGCTGCCGTGGGGTTTCAGCAGGACTGCGGCCACTTCAAAGGCCGCGGTCAACTCGACCGTCAGCAATTCGAATGGCGCCGTCATCCGGACGCGCATCGACTCATCCGCCTGCGACGTAAGCCGTATGTATTGATGCGCATTGGCCGGTTGGAGGCTCATGGCTCCGATTGCGAATGAACTTCCAGCCGCGGGCAACTGCGGGGGTTGCCGCGTCGGGACCAACCGGACGGTATCGACGTGGCCGTCAACGCCCAGTCCGATCGCGCCCAGGCGAAAGCCGGTCTCGAGAGACACACCATTGAGCTCTTCCCGCTCGGCCATTTTCACCGCGACGGTCGAGTTGACCGGCTGCAATTTCATCCCTTCCATCCGGAAAAACGGCGTGATTTGCATCGAAACGACCTGGAGCGAAAGCGTGACACTCACCTCCGCGCGCCTCACGCCCGACGCCGGGACCTGCGGAGTTGGCCACGCCGGCTGTTCGAGGATCGAGGGTTTCGGCAATTCGCTGGCGGGCGGCGTGGGCGGCGGGACTTCCGCGGGTGGCTGCTGCTTCGGCGCGACTTCACCGCCGCCAATGCCGTGCCCGTTGGGCAAGGGCGTCGCCGGACTCTCGGCTGGCAGCACGGGAGACGGCATCGGCGCCGGCGGGGGAACGACGGGCGCGAGTTTGGGCGCCGCCTTCGGACGCAGGGCCGTTGGCAGCCGGCCGGTCGCGAGCAATTTCTCCACCGTGTTAATCAACTCGCCGGAGAGAAACGGTTTCGGCAACGATGCGACCACATTCTCATAATCTTCCGCCGTCCTGATCAGCTCGGTCACGTGGCCGGACATCATCAGGATCGGGATGCGCGCCGTCCTCTCGTTTTCGAGCAGGGCGCGGCACACTTTGTCGCCGGTCATGTCGTTCAGGCTATAATCGAGCAGCACCAGATCGGGACGTGCCGTTTCCGCGAGTCTCAAACCTTCGGCACCGGTCGACGCCGTGACGATTTGGAAAGTTTGATCCGCGGTCGCGAGGACGTCGGCGACGAAAACGAGCAACATCTCCGTGTCGTCGATCACGAGAATCTTCTTCCCGGTTTTCGCGACCGGCGCGCTTTGTGCCGCGGCCCTGCCTGACGATTTCTTCTCCTGCTCGGCCAGTTTGCGAACGAACGGCAGGAGTAGTACCGGCCAGGCGACGTTGATCGTCTTCGGCCAGGCGCCGGTGGGTTCTGTCTGGCTCAGGGTCCCGCCCGTCCAACTGAGGATTTCCTCGAGTGCGTCCACTCCGCTCATCGTCCCGGCGACGGCGTGGCGGATTTGCCCCTTATGGAAAAAAATGTCACCGGAGGCACCGTGCGCCATCTCGAGACGGACGACGGCGGTACTGAGGGCGAGACACTTCAGCTGTACGATGTCGACGAGATGCAGGTCGCGCAGCGTTCCGCGGTAATTGATCGAGGGCGGCAGCCCCCAAGGCCCGAGAAGCGCCTGCACGGCGGCCCCGAACTCTTCGAGATCGAACGGCTTTTCGATGAATTGAATCCCGCCGGCGGTCCCGCGCGCGGCCCGCAGGTCGCGCGAAATGCCCGCCGCGATCGCCAGCACGCGGGCATCGGGATATAGCGCTTTCAATTTGTTGAAGAACTCGACATCCCCGAGCGGGGGAGGATCCAGGTCGATCACGAAGAGCTCCGGTCGCATGGCCGCGGCGGCCGTTTCGGCTTCCCCAAAAGTGCGCGCCACCTGTACGCCATGAAGCGGGGCAAATTTGTGCAGAGCCGACGAGATCGCGACCCTCAGAGCGCTGTAATCCTCGATGAGCAGAATGCCGCGCGGGAGGTTTTCGGAAGCCGGAGTTGGCGGATTCGAGGGCACGTTAGGAGCGTAGAAAGGGCCCGAGGATAGGAGAAGGCGCGTACATGTCAAAACAACGCAATCGCAAGTTGCATGCCCCCGGGAGGGATTGTTAGGGCGGCGGCCGCCGCTTATTCGTAGCGCAGCGCCTCGATCGGATCGAGGGAAGCCGCCCGGTAAGCGGGATAAAGACCGAAACCGATCCCGATCGCGGAGCAGACGAGGAGTCCCGCGATCGCCCAGCCAAACGGGAAAATGAGATCCACTTTCAGCCAGAGCGCGAGCAAATCACCGCCCAGCACCCCCAGCAGGATGCCGAGAATCCCCCCCGCTTCGGAAATGAACACTGCTTCCGCCAAAAACTGGCGCAGGATGTCGCGCTCGCGCGCGCCGATCGATTTGCGCACGCCGATCTCTTTCGTCCGCTCCGTCACGCTCACCAGCATGATGTTCATGATCCCGATCCCGGCCGCGAGGAGGGCGATCGTGCTGATCACGAAAGCGCCGATCCGGATGACCCCGGCGACGGAAACGAAGGCGCTCTTGAGCGAGTCGTTCGTGTAAATCTCGAAATCGTTAGGCTCTTCCGCCCGCAACCCGCGCGCGATGCGCATCGCGCCGACGCCGCGGTCGAAGGTGCGGTTGTAATCCAACTGGGACGAGGACTGCGTCGCGATGTTGATCGTCCGGTTGGCGGAGCCGAAATCCTCGAACAAGCGGGTGATCGGCATGACCGCGATGTCGTCCTGGCTCATCCCGAAAGCAGTGCCACGTGTGGCCATCACGCCGACGATGGTGAAGGTGTGGCCACTGAGTTTGATCACGCGGCCGATCGGCGATTCGTGCGGGAAAAGCCGCTGCTCGATCGCGCGGCCGACCACCAGCACGGGGCGACTCAGCGCGACATCTTCATCATTCAAGTTGCGGCCGTAAGCGAGAGTGTAGGCGTTGGCGGCGAGGAAACTCTTATTCGTCCCGACGATCGTCAGGCTGGGGGTCGTCTTCACGCCATTGTAAACCGCCTGCTTGCCGTCGTCGAAAACCTTCAGGCAGACTTCCTGCGCGTTGCCCTCCATCAGCTCGGCATAGCGTTGCGCTTCGCGGTAAATAATGTTGCGCCGGTTTTCGTATTTCTTCTGCCCGCTCCCACCGGCGCGGACGTTGATCGGGTATTTCGCGAACTGGAAGATGTTCGAGCCGAAAAGCGTCAGGCCGGTTTCAATCGACGCCTGCATCGCGCCGATCGCAGTCATCACCGAGATGACGGAAAAGACGCCGATCGTGATGCCGAGCATGGTGAGAGCGGAACGCAGCTTGTTCGCCCCGACGGAGGAGAGGGCCATCGTTAGGATCTCACGAAAGTTCATGGCTGGAATTTGTAGACGCTTCGCTCTGCGAAGCGCGGCCCAAAGCGTCGAGCCTGAGCTGCAGCGTATTCCCTTTCGCCGCCCATAGGGCGGCGTCTACACACGCCTTATTCATACCTTAAGGCCGTGACCGGATCGAGTCGCGAGGCCGACCACGCCGGCGCGATCCCCGAGACCAATCCGGTTAGGACCGAGACGATCATGCTCGCGATGACCAGGCCGAACGAAAAACGAATCGGAAAGGAAGGAAAGGCTGCCGCCATCCCAAAGCACATCAGGTAGGCGAAGGTCAGTCCGATCAGCCCGCCGACCAGGCAAAGCGCTGTCGACTCGATCAGGAACTGCAGCAGAATGGTCCGGCGCCGCGCGCCTAACGCTTTGCGTGTCCCGATCTCTTTCGTTCGCTCCTTCACGCTCACGAAAGTGATGTTCATGATCCCGATCGCACCAACGAAGAGCGACAAACCGGTGATGAAGAGGCCGGCGATCGCGATCGTCGTTTTCACCGCGTCGAGGGTGCTCTTGAAGGCTTGTTGTTCGTTGATGCTGAAATCGTCCTTCTTCTCGGGCGGCAGGGAACGCAGCCGGCGCATGATGCCCGTCAACTCGTCGACCGCGTCCGCCATATGTGTCTTGTCGCGCACCTTGACCCGCACATCCGCTTCACTCTTGGCGCTGAAATATTTTTTGAACGCGGGCAACGGGATGACCACGATCGAATCGAGACTGAACAGCCCGAGAAAAGTGCCCTGGCGGGAGAGCGTCCCGATCACTTTGAAGGAGTGGCCGTTGATCAAGACCTTCTTGTCCAGCGCGCTCCGGCCCGCGAAAGCCGCATCGGCCACGTCATAACCGACGACGCAGACTTCCGCTCCGCCGCGAGATTCCAGTTCGTTAAAGAAGCGGCCTTCGCTGCAATCGAGCGTCGAGATCAGAGTGTAGTCGGTGGTCGTGCCGAGGATGAAGACGCCGTCCACGCTGTTGTCGCCCGCTTTCACACTGCGCAGCAGACTCATCGTCGGCACCGCGATCATCAGGTTGGAGTTGGGCGTCGCGGCGATCGCGTGGTTGATTTTGTCTGCGTACTCGGTCCGGATTTTTTTTCGGTCGCGGTAGTTCCACCAGTCGTTCATCCGCGTCCAGGGTCGCTGCGAGATGTAGAGCACGTCGTCGCCGATCACGGCCATGCTTTTGTCGAAGCCGGTCGAGATGCCGTTGATCGCGGTGCCCATCAGCGTGACTGCCACGATGCCGATGATCACGCCGAGCGCGGTCAGCATGGAGCGGGTCTTGTTCGCCACCATCTGAGCGGCGGCGATTTTCCAGCTTTCGGTCAGCTCGTAAAGGAAACGTTTCATGAATAGCCTAACGACTCGAGCCTTGTAGACGCTTCGCTCTGCGAAGCGCGGGAGCAAGCGTCGTTTGTGAAATAACGTTCACCCCCGCGTCGCCCACAGGGCGGCGGCTACAGGCGCTGCCAAGGAAACGCTCCATCACTTGCCTAACGACTCAACCGCCACCGCCATCGCAGCGGGCGGCGGGAGCGGAGCCAGTTCGTCGCTCTCGACCACGCCGTCGCGCAGGTGGACGCTGCGCCGGGCATGGCGGGCGATGTCGGCCTCGTGCGTCACGACAATCACTGTGTTGCCCTGTTGATAGAGGCTTTCGAAGAGCGCCATGATCTCTTCACCGGTCTTGGAATCGAGGTTCCCGGTGGGCTCGTCGGCCAGAATGATCGAGGGATGATTGACCAGTGCGCGGGCGATGGCAACGCGCTGGCGCTGGCCACCGGACAGTTCGTTAGGCTTGTGCGTCAGGCGATCGCCCAGCCCGACGTCGGTCAGCGCTTGCGTCGCGCGCTCCTCGCGCTCTTCGGGATCGATCCCGGCGTAAATCAGCGGCAGCTCGACGTTGCGCAAACTGGTGGAGCGGGGGAGCAGGTTGAAGGTTTGGAAAACGAAACCGATCTCGCGATTGCGGATCGTGGCCAGTTCGTCGCCATCCATCTCGGAGACATTTTTGCCGTTAAACTCGTAGCGCCCGGAACTCGGCGTGTCGAGACAACCCAGCATGTTCATGAGGGTCGATTTGCCGCTTCCGCTCGGACCCATAACGGCGAGGTATTCGTTGCGCCGGATCTGCAAAGTCACGCCGCGCAGGGCATGAATGATTTCCTCGCCCATCACGTATTCCTTCGTGATGTTCTCGATGTCGATGACAAGGGGGAGTGACGAGTGATGAGTGACGAGTGACAAGTTATGGGCGCGCCGTTAGTTTGCGGCGCAGGGCATTGAGCATTCGGCGCTGCTCTTCGATTAGTTGAAAAGGGGGAGCGGCATCGGCGTCGCGACAGAATTGTAATTCGAGGCTGAGAATCAGTTGGGTGTCCAGTTCTGCGAGCGACCGTTCCGCGTGCGAGATAAACTGAACAAACTCGCCGGTCGTGTGGCGCGCCTGACCTTCGGCAATGTTGGAGGGGATTGAAACCGCCGCTCTTCGCATCTGAGCAACCAACCCAAACTTTTCCTCGGTCGGAAAGCCCCGCGTTATCCGGTAGACGACTTTCGCGAGAGCGATTCCTTTCTGCCAAACAACGAGATCCTTATAGCTGCGGGTACTAGTTTTCATGACCGCATTCCTACCCAGAAACTCGTCACTCGTCACCCATCACTATCGTTCACTTCTTCTCCGCCTTCTCCATCACCACTTTGGCGCCGTCCTTGAGCTTGCGGCTGATCGCGCTGTAGCTGCCCGAAATGACTTCGTCGCCCGGTTTCACACCGCTCTTGATCTCGACGCTCGCGTCGTCCGCGATCCCGGTGGTGACCTCCACCATTCTCGCTTTGCTGCCGTCTTTCAGAAAAACGACTTTGCGCAGCTTCTCGCGCTCTTCTTTTTTCTCCTGCTTGGCGAGGCGTTCGTTCTCGACCTGGGCGTTGTTGTCGGCGTTTTCCTTGGCCGCCGCCAGTGTCTTTTTCTGTTCGATCTCTTCCGGGCTGAGGTTGCTGTCGCCGGTCCGAATGGTAACGCTTTGCATCGGGACGGCGACGACGTCTTTCACCATGTCGGTCTGGATCTCGGCCGTGCAACTGAGGCCCGGACGGAGCCTGACGCCGGGCTTCTCGAGCTGGATTTTGACCTGGAAATTGGTCACTTCCTCCTGCGTGCCGGTGCCCGTCGTCGTGCCGGTGTTGGCGATCTGCTCGACTTTGCCACTGAATTTTCGGTCGCCGTAGGCGTCGATCTGGACCTTCGCCGAATCGCCCAGCCTGACGTGCACAACGTCGTTCTCATTCACGTCCACGACAGCTTGCATGTGGTTGAGATCGGCCACCCGCATGACTTCAGTGCCGGCAAATTGATTCGTCGCAACGACGCGTTCGCCGAGCTTGCTGTTGAGCACCGTGACGATGCCGTCGAGCGGCGAGTAGATGGTCGTTTTCGAAAGCTGATCGCGCGCCTGGCTCGAGCTGGCTTGCGCGCCCTCGATGCTGTGCAGACCCGATTGATACATCGATTTCGCCGCGTCGTAGGTGGTCTGCGCAGCGAGCATTTCGGTTTGAGAGATCAGCTTCTTGTGGAAAAGATCCTGCGCTTGCGCGAGGTCCTGCTCGGCTTTTGTCATCGCCGCCTTCTGCTGTCCGCTAACCGACTGCGCGGTGCTGATCGCGGCCTGCTGCTGCTCGAGGATGGCTTTGTAAGAGTCGGGCCGAATCTTCATCAGCAGGTCATCTTTTTTCACTTCCTTGCCGTCCTCGACCGGAAGATCAATGATCTCGCCCGCGACCTCGGGCGAAATCTTCACTTCCGTTTCCGGTTGCACTTTCCCGGTCGCCGAGACGGTCTCAACGATTGTCCGGCGGGTTGCTTTTTCGGTCGTCACTTCGATTGGCTTCTCGCGCTTGCCCGAGATGACGGAACCGATGATCAGGATCAGGATGAGCCCGCCTATTCCGAGCCAGATGTAGAGTTTGCGCCGGGACTTGCGTTTGCGGCGAACGGTCGGTGAGGGCGCGGCGGCTTGATGCATCAGAGACGAGGGTTGTCCTCAGGATTTAGCGGCTCTTTCGACCTTTGCAAACACTTCCCGTTCAATCCGAAGCCAGACGCATGCCAACGTCTGTGCAGGGCCAGCGCCCCGCTTGCCATGCGTGTATCGTCGTTGTGGGACGGCAGGCGGAGCGCCCGCCCTACCATTGCAGCTCGCGCAACGCAGGACTCAAGCGCGTTTCGATCCGTTCGATCGCCCACGTGGCGTGCTCGGCAATCAGCGGCTCGCGGTCGCGCGCGGCCGCCGCGAGCGACGGCAAATCTTCCTCAGTCCCGACGTTACCAAGCGCGACGCAGACGTTGCGCAAAAAACCGCGGCGCTTGATCCGCTTGATCGGCGACCCGCGAAACACTTCCCGGAACTGCTCGTCATCGAGCGCGAGAAAATCGCGCAACCGCATTTGCGCGACTGCGGGCCGCGCCGCGAACGCGCTCTCGCGCGCCACCTGCGCGAAGCGATTCCAGGGACAGGCGTCGAGGCAATCGTCGCAGCCATAAATCCGATCGCCGATGAGCGGCCGGAATTCGAGGGGAATGCTGCCTTTGAGCTCGATCGTCAGGTAGGAAATGCAGCGGCGGGCGTCGAGTTGATGCGGCGCCGTGATTGCGGCGGTCGGGCAGGCATCGATGCAGCGGGTGCAGGATCCGCAACGCGCCACCTGCGGCGGATCGGGCGCCAGCTCGAGCGTGGTAAAAATTTCCGCGAGGAAGAACCAGGTCCCGAGCCGGCGGTTGAGAAACATCGTGCTCTTGCCGTGCCAGCCGATCCCGGCCTCGGCGGCAAAGTCGCGTTCCAATACCGGGCCGGTGTCGACGTAAAACTTCTGCCGCCCGCCGGCCTCAGCGAGAAACGCATGCAGCTCCCGCAACTTCTTTTCCAGGACGTCATGATAGTCATCCCCCCACGCGTAGCGCGCGATTCGGCCGCCCTCCGCACTTCTTCCTTCTGCCTTCTTCCTTCTGCCTTTCCCATCTCCCTGCCAATAATTCATCGCCAGCGCGACGACCGAACGCACGCCGGGCAACACTTTTTGCGGATCGCAGCGCTTCTCGGCGCTGCGCGCCATCCAATCCATCTCGCCGTCCGCACCCGCCTCGAGCCACGCGCGGAATTCATCCGCGTGCCGCGGTGCATCAGCCCGCGCGATGCGACAATCATCGAAACCGATCTCGGCCGCGCGCCGAAGCAGCTCGATTTTTATTTCAGTTGGAGAGCGCAAGGACATCGCGGATCGATTGAGCGACCTGGTCGTGGCTGAGAGAGGAGGTATCGACCGTAAAATCCGCCGCCTCTTGATAAAATGGCTCTCGTTCCCGGAGCAGCGTCTGCAACGTCTCGGCAGGATTGTCGGTCTGGAGCAGCGGCCGGTTCGATCGCCGGCCCAGACGTTCCAGCAACGTTGCCGAATCGGCCGTCAGGCAAACGATGCTCCCAAGTTCACGCAGACGCGCGACATTTTCCGGCCGCATGACAACGCCGCCGCCCGTCACGACGATTGACGGCGCAACGACCTCCAGTTTCTTCAAGACCGCGGTCTCTTCTTCGCGGAACCGATCTTCTCCGAGCCGGACGAAGATTTCGCTGATCGGCATCTTGAGCGCGGTCGCGATCATTTCGTCGGTGTCGAATCTCGGCCAGCCCTCCTGCAATGCGAGGAGCCGGCCGACCGCCGATTTGCCCGTTCCCATGAAGCCGATCAGAACGATCGAGCGATTGGTCTTCCGCATTCCACGAATATGCGGGTGGAGAGTCGCGTTGCCAAGGTGTCGTGCCGGAAACGATCGCGTCAGGTGAACCGCGAAAAAGAACATGCGGAACTTCGAAAAACTTCTCCCGCCTCAGTTCTGAGCGATCGTCCCGTCAGTTCGTTAGGCGAATATCCCTCTTACTTTTCTCGATTAATTTAAGGCGAAGCTACGGATTCGGCGAACTCGACGGTCAGACACATCGCCGCCGAGAGGATGGTTGCCTTGTTGTAGCTGGGGTCGGTGACCCCGGCAAGTGCGCAGGAGGCTGGACTGATGGCCGCGATCAGTGTTGCCCTAACAAGGCTCGCCGCGCAGCTTTCTAGAAACTTCTTCTTTAAGCTGATATAAGCGAAGCGGACCGCGTTCACCAAAAGGCAGTTCGAGAATAAGCAAGAGGTTTGCAAAGAATAATCTTGACGACCGGCGCGGTTTTCTGTTCTCCTCGGGTTCGCGACCCGATCACCCCATGAAACGATGAAACGCGCATCTTTTTCTTCGCCCAGCAGTCTTCCCGCTTTTCTCCGACCCCCAAACCATCCCTAACGAGCTACGATCATGAAACCCAGCGAAGACCCAACCTCCCAACCTCTCAACCTCTCAACCTTTCAACCTTTCAACCTTTCTCAAGAGCCTCCCCCTCTTTTGTCTGGTAACGGTTGGCTGTTTTCTCTTTGTGCTTTTCGGCCTCAGATTCAGTTCCCATGCTCAGACACCCACGCCGACACCGACACCTACTCCTACTCCGACCTGCACAACGACTCCGACGGCCACACCCATTCAGACATGTCCATTATCGGTCCACGGGCCTTGCGCAACTCCGCCTTGCCCAGCCAGCCCTTATCCAACTGCCGACCCGCCGCCCGCCACACCAATTCCCGACGCATTTCAGCCCCAGGACGCCAATGGCCAACGCACCGGTGTCGTTCTGCAATGGCGGGTCTATCAACCGACTTCGGGCGGGCCCACTTGGCCCGTTGCCATCATCTTCCATGAAGGCGGATTTTATACCGGCTTCCCGTTCTCGGGATCGCTGATGCAGCCTGCTGCCGACCTTCAGAAGGCCGGCTATTATACCCTTGTTGCCGACTATCCGCTGGCACCGTGTGGATTGATTCAGGGCCAAGCCTGTCACGACGATCCTACTTCCGGGCGGCCGCCGTAACAGACAGATGCTGTCAAGGCTATCATACGGGCGGCGAGAGCTGACCTTCACTGCAAAAATTTCCAAGTTGTTGTCATCGGCGGTTCATCCGGCGCAAGCCATGCGGCTTTTGCGGCCTTTGATACCGGTGTCGTAAACGTCTGGCCATATTGGAATTCCGGTGGGCATGATGATCGGCCGGATGTCATTGTCTGTCTCTCAGGCGCCTATGATTTTGCGGATCGCACCCCGGAAAACTATCAACCGAATCCGTTGATAGGATTTCAAGACCTTATCGAGAACTATACGAATACCTGTGTCCAGATTGATCCGAATGGCGGTCCGAGCCAAAGGACGGTTTCACCCATCTACGTGTTGCACGCACCCACGCCCGACAGACCCTTCAAACCAGCCCTCTTTATTAATAGTGAACATGATACGATGCCGTTCCACCAAATTATTGATATTCAATGTGCTTTACAGAGTCTGTCGATCGATCCCGCATTGTACAGGATCATCACCATTCCTGGAATTGGCGAGCACGCTTTCGCATATTGGGACACGCCGGACGGTCAGGTAGGGAACGCAACCGTTCAAATCGTCGGCGATGTCTTATCGTTTCTGGACGGTCATTTGCAATGACTTAGGGGAGCTACCAGCCGAACTATTTACAAATGCATTCTAACAGACAAAAAGACATGAACGCGGCGACTCTAAATCTAACAAAGCAAGGAAATGCCGGTGCTGTCTCCTTTAATCCTTCCTTATGGCGGCGCATCAAAGAGGCCATTTTCTCGGGCATGGCAATAATTCTCACGGCTGGAACCATTCATGCCGGTAGCGGCACGTGCTGGCTAGCCCTAGCGATAACAACTGGAATAACCCGGTGAACTGGTCCTCTGGCACGGTCCCGAATGGGTTTGATGTTGCGACCTTTGCTACCTCTAACATTACCGCTGTCAGCATTTCCAGCACCATTCTTCTGGATGACATTATTTTCAACGCGGACGCCGACGCTTTTACAATCACGGCGTTGCCCGGGGTCAGCGTGCAGTTTGACAACGGGGGCGTCGTGAATTCCTCAGTGGTGGAAGAGAACCTAGTCGCCGTCTCCGATAACGGCAGCGCCGGCAGCTTCGGGTTCGGCTACCAAGGAACGATCGTTGGCCCAGTGATCTTTACCCAACAGGCGCGGAATGCGACGACGGGCAGCCCAGGCACTGCCGGATTCAGCGGTGGCTCTGCGGGCGACGGGACCTTCCACAATTTGGGGGCGAGCGTCGCGGGCGGGGTTGGCGGGCAGACCAATTTCGTTTATACGGGTACCTCTGCCGACCAGTGCACGATCATCAACGACGGTGCCACAGTGGGCGGCGCGACAGGCGCGGCGACTTCTTTTTCGCAAGCTAAACCGAGTGCGGGCAATGCCACGCTTATCGCCAACGGAGGGACCAATGGCGGCGGAGGCGGTAGCTTTAGCTTCGAAGGCGGCTCGCTCGGCGGAACCGCACGCCTGGAGCTTTTCGGCAATGGCTACATGGATATGAGCAGTCATACTGGCCCCAGCGTTTCCATCGGATCGATCGAAGGCGACGGCCAGATCTACATTGGCAAAAGCACTCTGATGGTCGGCACGAACAACCTGAGCACCACCTTTTCCGGCGTGCTCCATCCCGGCAGCCCAATCGGTGGCAGCGGCACCGGCGGACTGACTAAGACCGGCAGTGGCACATTAACCTTGAGCGGCGTGAATCTCTATACCGCCGGCACGACGGTCAGTACAGGTACGTTGGTCATCAGTAATACCACGGGCTCAGGCACGGGCACTGGTGCGGTGAGTGTCAATGCGGGTACAATAGGTGGCAAAGGCATCATGTCCGGCGCTGTAATTGTCGGCACGGGCAGCGGGACAGGAGCTTTTCTTGCCCCGGCCCATGGGACCACGACGCAAAGCACCCTCACCATCCAAAGCGGGCTCACCTTGAACTCGGACTCGACCTATACCTACACCTTCAAAGCGAAAAAGAAGATGGCTCGAACGGACAAAGTGATCGCCAACGGAGTCACCATCAACAGCGGCGCTACTTTCGCCTTTCAAGGCACTGCGCAGGGCACCCTGACGAAAGGCCTCGTCTTGACCGCGATCAGCAACACCGCCACGACCCCAATCAGCGGCACCTTCAGCAATCTAGCCGGCGGTGCGATCCTGACCGTGAACGGAAACAATTTCCAAGCCAGCTACGAAGGCGGCGACGGCAACGATCTCACGCTGACGGTCGTGCCATAGTTGTAGCCGCTTAGCTAGGCGAAGCGTGAGAGCGAAGCCGGAACGCAGCTTTCCACGCCGATGTCCGCGCCGCCCATAGGGCGGCGGCTACAACCGGACTGTCGCCGCGAACGACCGGCCAAATCGACAAGGTCACTCCGGCGGTTGTCAACCTGGGCTTGCCGCTGTTGACTGATGGATGGCGATTGCTTCGATCAATCCGGCGACCGGCGAGACGCTGCGCGCATTTCAGGAACTAGGTGCCGCGGCCATCGAGGAGAAGATCGCGGCGGCGGCGCGCGCGTTCCGAACTCATCGCCAGAGTAGTTTTTCGGAGCGGGCCGCCATCCTGCGAAAGGCTGCTGATTTGCTCGAACAGGAGGTCGATGCATTCGCGCGCATCATCACGCTCGAGATGGGCAAGCCCATCGGGTCGGCGCGCGATGAAGTGCGCAAATGCGCCGTCGGCTGTCGGTATTACGCGGAGAACGGGGACCGCTTTCTCGAGGAGGAAATGATTCAGACCGCGGCCGCGTGCAGTTCCGTCCGCTGGCAGCCGTTAGGCGCGGTGCTCGCCATTATGCCGTGGAATTTTCCCTTCTGGCAGGTCTTTCGTTTCGCCGCGCCGGCCCTGTTGGCGGGGAATGTCGGCTTGCTCAAGCACGCCGCGAACGTTCCGCAGTGCGCGCTCGCGATCGAAGATATTTTCCGGCGGGCCGGGGCTGCGCCGGGTGTTTTTCAGACGCTCTTGATTGAATCGGACAAGGTCGCGGGGTTGATCAGGGACGATCGCATCCGAGCGGTGACTTTGACCGGAAGCGACAAGGCCGGAAGCGAAGTGGCGGCCGCCGCCGGTCGGGTGATTAAGAAGTGCGTGTTGGAGCTGGGCGGGAGCGATCCGTTTATTGTCATGCCGAGCGCCGATCTCGAAGTCGCCCTCACGACGGCGGTGAAAGCGCGGACGCAGAACAGCGGACAGTCGTGCATCGCGGGCAAACGTTTCCTGATCGCGGAGTCGGTCTACGACGAGTTCGTTAGGCAATTCGTCGACAGAATGCGCGCGCTGAAGGTCGGCGACCCGCTCGACGAGGCGACCGAAATCGGGCCGCTCGCCACGCCCTCGATCCGCGATGGAGTACATGAGCAGGTACGGAAGTCGATCGCCGCGGGCGCGAAGGTGCTCGCGGGTGGCGAACCGGGCAAAGGGAAGGGGAACTTCTATCCGCCGACCGTACTGGCCGAGATTCCGGAGGATGCTCCGGCGTTTCGGGAGGAAGTCTTTGGCCCGGTCGCGCTGATCTTTCGCGTGCCGGATGCGGCGGCGGCGATCGCGCTGGCGAATGCAAGCGACTTCGGTCTCGGCGCGAGTGTCTGGACCAACGATTCGAAAGAAAAGGAACTCTTCGTGGACGAATTGGATTGCGGGATGGTTTTCGTGAACGCGATGGTGGCCTCCGATCCGCGGCTCCCCTTCGGTGGAGTCAAGCGTTCCGGCTACGGTCGCGAACTTAGTTCGTTAGGCATACGCGAATTCATGAACGCGAAGACCGTTTTCGTCGGAAGTTAGGCGTCCCGCCTGACTCGGCCGCCAGCCTTCCAGCCTGGCGTCTCATTGGTTCGACGGGCAGATGCCCGTCGGCCGAGTCAGGCTGGAAGCCTAACTTCCGAACTGTTCAGCTTTTTCCTTAAACAGCACGTTGAAGGTAGTGAGCGATCCGTAACAGCGAGTGATGTATTGCTGCAGATCGAACTTATCGGCGTCGCTCAGTTTCTCATTCGCGTTCACCTTCTGTTCGAGCACGCGTAGGTTGTTGCGAATCATCACGATCTTGTGAAAGAACGTTTCCAGCGGCACCTCCTTCGCCTGCAACGACGTATCGGCGGGCCGCAACGCGAGCGTGCCTTGCTGCCAGCGCGTCGCCAGTCCTTCGACCAGTTGATCCGGTTTTTCCAAACCGAGTGCGTCAACCATCCCCTGCGCGGTCTGGCGGATGAGCGCAGAAAGCGGCATCTGCATTTCCGTTAGGCTGGCGGTCGGCTCGGCGACCGTCAGTTCGCTCGTCGAGGGATCGACCGTCCGCGGCGCGTCATCAAAAGTGATATCAGCGGTATGCTCGGTGAGCGATTTGATCGTCCCGACGCCGTAGCGCGGATGACGGACTTGCATTCCGATGTGGAGACTTTGGATCGGTATTCCCATGGCGTGTCCAAACTCCGGCGCGCCGCCGCCGGCGCAACCGCAAATCAATTCTGAATCCAAAACTGACTCAGGCCGCATCTCACCCACGATGATCCAGGATTTCAAATTCGCTTTCCGGCAGCTGAGCAAGACGCCGGGTTTCACCGCCATCGCGGTCCTCACTCTCGCCCTCGCGCTGGGCGTGAACTCCGCCATGTTTTCGATCGTAAACGGGCTCATTCTTCGTCCCGTCGTTCCCTTGCGCCCGGCCGAAGTGGTGAATGTCTTTACCGCGCGCAAGGGAGCGAGTCGTGATTACCGGCAATTTTCCTACAACGAAATGCGCGCGCTGCGCGAGAACACGGATGTCTTTTCGGACGTCGCCGGCCTTCAGTTTGCGCTGATCGGTGTCGGGCGGAACGAAGCCATGCGGCGCAGTTTCGCCTTCCTGACCTCAGAGAACTTTTTTTCACTTGTCGGCGTGAAGCCGGCGCTGGGGCGCTATTTCACCGCATCGGAATGCCGGCCGAACGCTAACGTTGCCGTCGTGGTCGCGAGCTACTCCTATTGGAAGAAGATGGGTGGCCGTGCCGATTTTGTCGGCAGTACCCTGGCGGTGAATGGTCAGCCGGCTACGGTTATCGGGATCACGCCGGAAGGATTTAGCGGGCTTAACGCGCTCATCGCGCCCGACCTCTGGCTGCCGCTCGGGCTTTACTCGCAGATCGGGTCGGCCTTCAGCGACGCCGGCTTGCTCAGCGATCTTGCGCAGCCGAAAAACTATACCCTCAATCTCGTCGCCCGCCTGCGTCCCGGCCTGACGATTTCCACGGCGCAGTCGCGGCTCGGCGTGCTCGCGCAAAGGTTGACGGCGATCCAACCGGCGGATTCCAACGGTGAACGGGAGTTGCAAATCCAAGCGCCCTCCCGTTTGAGCATGAGCACGCAGCCGGAAGACGACGGTCCTGTGACGCTCATCGGTGTTTTGCTCATCGGGATGGCGGCAGCCGTTCTCCTGATTGCGTCGCTCAATCTCGCCAACATGCTGCTCGCTCGCGGCACGGCGCGCGCGAAGGAAATCGCGATCCGACTGGCGCTGGGCGCATCGCGCTGGCGGATCGTGCGGCAGTTGCTTTGTGAAGGTTTTCTTCTCGCGCTGGTCGGGGGATTTTTTGGACTGCTCGTTAGTCTCTGGAGCAATGATCTGCTCTTGAAATCACTCGGCGCGCTCTTCAGCTCGATGAGCTTTTCGATGGTGGTGCATCTCCGTCCCGACGCCCTCGTGCTCTCCGCGACGTTTTTCTTTTGCCTGCTCGCGACGCTTCTCTTCAGTTTGGGGCCGGCCCTCAAAGCCACGCGTGCCGATCTCGTAAAGGACCTGAAACAGCAGGTCGGTGATCCGGCGCAGGCGGGGCGATTCAATCGTTTCTTTGCCGGGCGCCATTTGCTCGTGATGGCGCAGATTGCTCTCTCGCTCATGCTTCTCTTCAGCGCGGGATTATTCTTGCGCGGCGCGCTCAAGGCGGGCGGGCTGGATCCCGGCTTCGAGGCGCGCGACGGGATCGTGGCAGAAATGGATTTTACCCTGGGCAAGACTGACGAAGCCGCCGCCACGCGAACGATGTTCAAGGTGCTGGAGCGGGTGCGGCAGCTTCCGGGGGTTCGTGCAGCTGCGCTCGCGACCATGGTGCCGTACGGCAATTTCACCAACGCGCGCCGCATCATGCCGGCCAAGGCCGCGCCCATGGCAAAGTCCGATCCGAACGCGAAGGATGCCGGAATGAACGGATTGTTCAACGCCGTTACGCCCGGCTACTTCGAGTCGATTGGGGTGCGTTTGCTGCGCGGACGCGATTTCAGCCAGGTTGAAGCCGAGAACAGGAACACGCCACGGGTTGCGATCATCGACGAAATCATGGCGCAGAAGCTTTTCCCTAACGAGGAGGCTCTCGGCCAGCGCATTCGCTACACCCAGCCGCCGGCGGATGGCTCGCCCTCGGAAATGGAGATCGTGGGTATCGTTAGTCCTCATCGCCACGACGTCCTCGGCAATTCCCTGCCGAAACGACTCTTCGTTCCGCTCGCGCAGGGCTACAGTGGCGGGATCAATCTGCACGTTCGCCTAACGACGAAGGATCGGGCGGCGGTCGCGGCGCAACTGAGCACGGTGCGGCAGGCTCTGCGCGGGGTCGATCCGGATTTGCCGGTCTTGAAAATCTCGGCCTTCTCGGATTTCATCGAGAAAGATATCGGGCTCTGGATCGTCCGCGTCGGCGCGGTCCTTTTCGGCATTTTCGGCGGGATCGCGTTGCTCCTTGCGGTGGTCGGAGTCTACGGAGTGAAAGCGTATGCAGTGGCGCGGCGCACGCGCGAGATCGGCATTCGAATGGCCTTGGGCGCGAATCGCGGCGATGTCTTTGCCCTGATCATGAAACAGGGCGCGTTGCAGACAGCGTTTGCCGTGGCAGTTGGGATTCTGCTCGCGTTGGGAATCGGTCGGGCGCTTGCACAGATGCTTTTCCAGGTCAGCCCGGCGGATCCGGTCGCGCTCGTCTTGTCGAGCGGGTTGCTCGCGGCGGCCGCGCTGCTGGCGTGCTTTTTCCCGGCACGCCGGGCGACGCAGGTGACGCCGATGACCGCGTTGCGGACGGAATAGACGCGCCTCTCTGTCATCCCGAGCGAAGTCGAGGGATCCCGTGGCGCGACCTTCTCGTGGCGCGACGGGATCCTTCGACTGCGCTGCGCTGCGCTCAGGATGACGGCGACGCGATCCGCGATACTCTTCTAGGTTCGCACCTGTCCCTGGCCGCGGATGACGTATTTGTAGGTCGTCAATTCCTCCAGCCCCATCGGGCCGCGGGCGTGGAGCTTGTCGGTGCTGATCCCGATCTCGGCGCCGAAACCGAATTCGCCCCCGTCGGTAAAGCGAGTGGACGCGTTCCAATAAACGGTCGCGGAATCGACTTCGCGGAGGAATTGCTCGGCCGTTGCTTCATTGCGCGTGACGATGCAATCGCTGTGATGGGAACCGAACTGCCCGACGTGCGCGATGGCGTCGTTAGGCGAATCGATCACTCGCAGGGCGAGGATGTAATCGAGAAATTCCGTCCTCCAATCTTCTTCGGTGGCGCGCCGGAGCGGTTGGTAGTCGAGCGCGGCCAGGACGCTGAAGGCTTTTTCATCCGCGCGCACCTCCACTTTCTTCTGCGCAAAGCGCGGCGCGAGTTTTCTCAAGAAATCCGGCGCCACCGCGCGATGCACGAGCACGGTTTCGATCGCGTTGCAGACTCCCGGCCGCTGTGTCTTCGCATTGACCACGATCTCCACTGCCATGTCGAGGTCGGCTTCCGCGTCGACATAGGCGATGCAGATGCCGTCGGAATGTTTGATCACTGGCATGCGCGCGGCGCGGACGACCGCTTCGATCAAAGCCTTTCCGCCGCGCGGAACGATCAGATCGATATAGCGGTCCATCTCCGCCATTAAACGCACTGCCCTCCGATCTGTGCTCGGGATGAGCAGGACACTGTCGTTAGGCAAGCCCGCCTTGGCGCCGGCTTGCTCCAGTGCCTCGGCAATCGCAAGATTGGAATGGATCGACTCCGAACCGCCGCGCAGGATGGTGGCGTTGCCCGTCTTGGTGCAGAGGACGGCGGCGTCGCTCGTTACATTCGGGCGCGATTCGTAGATGATCCCAACGACGCCGATCGGGACGCGCACCTTGGAAATGCGGAGACCGCTCAGCGAGGTCCATTCGCGAATGACTTCGCCGACCGGGTCGGGCAGGGTGGCGACCTCGCGGATGCCCTGCGCCATGGCCTCCACCCGCGGCGGATTCAAGGTCAGGCGATCGATCATCGCGCTCGAGAGATTGCGACTGCGCGCGGTCGCGAGATCCTTTTCGTTCGCCGCCAGGATGGTCGCGGTGCGCGCGAGGATCTCGTCCGCCATCGCGAGCAGGGCGGCGTTTTTTTGCGCGCTGGAAATTTGGCTGAGGAGACGAGCGGCCCCACGTGCACGGCGCCCAAAATCCTGGATCTGTTCGTTCAGGTCCATTCGCCTAACGACGTTTCGTTTTGCGCGCGGGTCGCGCTTTGGGAAGAAACCTTGTACCCACATTCTCGCCCGCGATCACCGCCGGGATGCGGTCGGGCCGCCGGCCATTCATGATGACGGTCGTGATCCCGGCGTCGACCGCCATCCTGACCGCTTCCAGTTTGGAAATCATTCCCCCGCGCGCGAACCTTCCTTTGGTGCCGTTGGCCAGTTTTTTTACCTGATCGATGTCGCGCACCAGCGGGATGACCTTGCCGTTCTCATCGAGCAGGCCATCGACCTGAGTGAGAATGATGAGCAGATCGGCGCCCGCGAGGGTGGCGACTTCGGCCGAGAGCCGGTCGTTGTCGCCAAAGCTGAGTTCTTCCGTCGCGACCGAATCGTTTTCGTTGATGATGGGCAGGACATTACCCGCGGCGAGCAAGCGTTCGAGAGTGTTGCCGGCGTTGGCGCGGCGGGTGCGACTGTCGAGATCGCTGTGGGTAAGGAGGAGCTGGGCGACATTCAATTTGTAGCGCCCAAAAGCCATTTCATACGCGCGCATCAGTTTTGATTGACCGATGGCGGCGCTCGCCTGGGCGGTGGCGAGGTCGCTTGGGCGATCGGCGAGGGCAAGCACGCTCGTCCCGGCGGCGACGGCACCGCTCGTCACGGTGACGCATTGGTAGCCATGCTGAATGAGTCCCGCCACTGCCGCGCTGAGGCGCGCGAACTGTTTCAGGTCAAGCCCCGGCGCGTTTGTCCGGGTGAGGGTGCCGGAACCGAACTTGAGAACGATCCGGCGATGTTTGTGTCGCGATTTTTTAGCCGTGGACATGGTTTGGGCAGGCCGTTCTATCCCGCGTGCCGGAGAAAATTCCAGCGGAAAAGCTTGCGCTGTTCCGGCTAGAGTCGCGGAATTTCCAACGGTGTTGGTGCATCGGACGGATGAAAATTCAGCAGTCAGCATGCCGTTGGTGAGTTTTCCGACTTGTTGATTGATCGCTCTTCGTGCTTTCATAGCGTCAGCATTCAGGCCTAAGGCGACGCCTAAAAAGTCCGTTCTCCTTGCTTTGTCATGTTGAGCGAAGCGAAACATCTCTGGCGTTTTTCAGGACGAATTGCGCGCGGAAATAGTCAGAGATTCTACTCCCGCGACTGCGGGATCAGAATGACAGACTTTTTGGAGGCCCCCGAGGGCTTAGCGGTTTGCTCGCGAAAGCTTTCGGAGTTAGAGCAACCCCGAGTGATTTCGAGGTTGGTCGCGGAATGCAGTTCGTGCTTTCATTTTTCAATCCGGGCCTATAGCTCAGCGGTTAGAGCAGGGGACTCATAATCCCTTGGTCCCAGGTTCGAATCCTGGTGGGCCCAGTTTCATTTCCAATTTCCAATTGCCGACGCCGAAATCCTTCGCGTGCTCGCGACCTTCGGGTCGGAGTTGCCAACAATTTGCTTCGCTTGAGCGGACGTTGGTTGCGCGTCGCGCTGGAGATTGTGCTCTTCAGTGCGCTCATTCTCGCGACCCGTTGCGCGAACTATCAGGACGTCTTCGTCGGCGGAAGAATCTACTTCGTGGATGCCGATTGCTATGCGCGGATGACCCGGGTGCGGATGGTCGCGGAGCATCCCGGGTTAGTCGTTAGGCAGCACGACTTTGAAAATTTTCCCGCGGGCATCACGCCGCACACGATGGCGCCTTTGGATTACCTGATCTTCGGGCTGGCTCTTGCGCTGAGGCCATTTGCGGGGCAGCCCCTCGATCTTGCCGGTGCGATCGTCTCGCCGCTCCTCGCGTTGCTCGGCGGCTGGTTCCTTTGGTGGTGGTCGCGCCGGTTCGAACAGCCGGGGCGTTGTGCGGCGCTGCTGCTTTACGGCTTGAGCGCGATTCTTGCCCACGGGACGGCGCTCGGCCGGCCGGACCAGCAGTCGCTGCTCATCGTCGTGCTCCTCGTCGCGCTCGCGGCCGAATGGACGTCGCAGGAAAAGCCGTCGCGCGGCTGGAGCGTGGTGAGCGGAGCGAGTTGGGGATTGGCCCTCTGGGTCTCGCTCTACGAGCCGCTCGTCCTGCTTGGCGGGCTGGCCATTTTCTCGCTCATTGGATCCCGGTCACAATTAACGGCGCGCTTCCGCCGGGTCGGCTGGTTCATTCTTCTCGGCCTCGTGTTGCTGGCCGCGCTGGTGGAACGGCGCTGGCCGGAATTGCCCGGCGGGCAGCCGTTTTTCGCGGGCTGGTCGGCGACCGTCGGCGAACTCCGACACGTCGGCCTAACGAATCCCATCTGGCTTTCCTGGTGCGGCGGCTTGATTCTCCTCGGTCCGCTTCTCCTCACGCTGGCGCTGCGGCGTCGCAGCATTCCGCGGGTCTTCGCCGGCCTGCTCGTGCTTTCTTTCTTGCTGACTCTCTGGGAGGCGCGCTGGGGATATTTTCTGGCGGTTGTCTTCAGCCTCACGATTCCCGCGCAAATCGCCGTCGTTAGGCGAAAGTCGCTGGCCTGGTTGATGGTCGCCTTTTCCGTCCTGCCCTTGCTCCAATTTTGGCACGGGCAGTTTTGGCCTAACGAAGAGGTAATGGACCGACGGATTGAGAATCGAATCGAAGCAGCGCAATGGCGGGCCGCGGCGAGTGCGTTGGCGGGTGCAAGGCGCGAGCCGGTGCTGGCGCCCTGGTGGCTTTCGCCCGCGACCGCGTATTGGTCGGGTCAACCAGTAGTCGCCGGCAGCTCGCATGAGAGTCTCCCCGGCATCGTCGCGAGTGCGCGTTTTTTCCTCGCCACTTCGCCGGATGACGCGCGGGAAATTCTCCGCCGGCACGATGTGCACTGGGTCCTGGCCTACGATGGCGAACGCGTTGCGGAAAATTCGGCGGCGCTGCTCGGCGTTCCGGCGCCGACCAACGCGCTTTGCTTCACGCTCGACCGAACGCCGTCGCAAGCGCCTCGCTTTCTGTCACTTGCCTGGCAAAACGGGGCCTGAAAGGGGTACCAAGTGCGAAATTTACGTTAAAAATCGTTGCCTTTGGCGGTCGTAAACGTTGACATTAACAATTCCGCCTCCTAATAATGCTGCGTGTTAAAGAAATTCATCCCACAGAAGCCCGCGCCGCCGGCCGAGACTTTTTCGCCCGGCTCGACTTATGCTGAGGACAATCACTTTTCTTCTCATCGAGAGGAAACACCGAAATCACCAACCATGACCGAGCACCAAAAATATATGGCCGAACATTCTGGCAAAGACGTCCTCTCGAGTGATGTCGAGATCAAAGGAAGCATCAAATTTCAAAAGGAATTGCTGATCGACGGCAAAGTCGAAGGGGAGATCAATTCCGATGGCGTGTTGACGATCGGCGAGAACGCCGACATTCACGGCGAGATCAAGACCAAGTCGATCACCGTCTATGGAAAAGTGCACGGTAACATCACGGTCGGCGAACGCTGCGAATTGAAATCGCGCTGCACGCTCCAGGGTGACCTGAAAGCGGCCCGCCTCGTGATCGAGGAAGGTGCCACTTTTATCGGCAAATCCGAGGTGACCAGCGGGAAGTCAGTCGCCGGCTCCAACAGCGGTGGAAGCCGTCCGGAGATCGTGCGTAATGACGAATCGCCGGCGCCTTCGAAAGCGGCCTTTGCGAGTCGTTCCTAACGAGTAGCCACACGGTAAGTTTGTGGCCAAGTCGCCTGCCAAGCTCAGCGTGGAGTGTCCACACTGCGGCTTCAAGCAGATGGAATATGCCGCAGCCAAGAGCACGCTTTGCCGGCAATGCGGCAAACATTTCGTCGTCGTCGCCGAGCGGGTTGAGGCAAAACCGAGCCTCGAGCTCGGCGGGGTCGTCGCTGCGCAATCGTTGCTCCGGCGTTTCGAGGGCCTCTGGAACCGGCCGCGGATCACCTCCGTCGCGTGTTTCGATTGCGGCGCGACGCAGAAACTGAATTCCGCCGCGACCTCCACGATTTGTCCCTCGTGCAGCGTCCACATGGACCTGCGCGATTACAAAATTAACACGGCGTTCAGCCGGGCCATTCGCACCCACGGCGAGGTGCACGTTACCTCGTCGGGAGACCTTAGCAGCAGCAGTGTCATCTGCCGCTCCGCCGTCATCGAGGGCAAACTGCGCGGCAGTCTGCACTGTCTCGAGAAGGTTGAATTTCGGGCGCCGGCCAAGGTTCAGGGAAAATTGACGGCGCCGCTGGTGGTGATCGGGAAAAAAGCGGACGTGCAATTTTTTCGGCAGTTGCAGGTCGGATCGATCGAGATTCGCGGGCGGATGTCCGGCGAGATCGTCGCTCAAACGCTGGTGACGATCCGAAGCACGGGGTCGCTCGACGGCAACGTCGTGGCCCGCTCGATCAACGTGGAAAAAGGCGGAACGTTCTCCGGCCAATTGGTCATCGGCCAAAAAACGTGGGAGCAGGCGGAATTGTTGCCGGTCGTCGAAGGGACGAAACCGCGCGCTCCGGGCAAGTCGCGTGGCTCGCCTCCGCACCCCTTCGGTTTGCCGGCGACCTCCTAGTTTGCGGCGAATGCAAAAACTGCTTCCGCGCAGTCCCTACGAGCGGCTCGGTGATTACGTCCATTTGCCGCGCCTGATCGACAAGGCGCGCCTCCACCGCCAGGGGCTGCTTAACGGCTATAACTACAAAACCGTCGGCTTCGACAAACATCTCCTCGCCTTCCTGAAGATCGATCCGGACGCCTTCGAGAAGATGGCGAACGAGCTGGACGATGACGCGGCGATTTTGGACTGGATTCGCCGAACGGGCGTCCAGCATTCGCCGGCGGAGATCGCGCAATGGAACCAGGCGATGATTGCGCGCCATCCCGACACCGCGGTGAAGAAAGCGCGCTTTCTCCATTTTTTGAAAGAGGCCGGTGGCGAAGGTCGCAAGGACATTCGGACCTACTTCGACCTGATCGAGTTCGATGAGGGCCGGCTGAAGTAGAACGTGGGAGGGGCCTTTGCGCCCCGATCGGCGAAACGTGCCACAACGGATCGGGGCACAAAAGCCCCTCCCACATTGTGTTTTACTTTGCGAATTGGGCAAAAATTCTGCCCGCTTCCTCCAGCGTCTCTTTGCTGCCGATGTCGTACCAGGTCCCCTTGATTTGATACGTCTTCACCGGCCGCCGCGGGTAGAGCCATTGGATAAAACGACCAGGCTGATCGGGATTGTTGCCGGCGGCAATGTAGGTGGTGAAAAGCTCGAGCGTTTCCGGCGAGAAATAATATAGGGCGATCCCCGTCAAGGTGCTCTCGGGTTTTTCCGGCTTCTCTTCGAAATGCGTGATGACGCCAGCGGCGTCCGTCTGAATGCTGGCGTATTTCTTGATCGCCTCGAGGTCGCCCACGTCGTAGGTCGCGAGCGTCGCGGCTGAACCGCGCGCCTGCGCGGCAAAATCGGCCAGCGGTTCGCTGAACAAATTATCGCCCGCCACCACGATGAGCGGCGCGCTCGTTAGTCCCTCTCGATCGATGACGAGGCGAACGTCGCCGATGGCGCCGAGTTTATCGGCGTCGCTCCGCGAACCATCGTTCACGATCTTGAAGGTTAGCTTCGGATGAGCCTGCGCGTAGCGGTCGGCCCAGGCTTGAAAATCCCGGGCGAACTTGTCGTTCGTTACCACGTAGATCGTCCCGAGATCGGGGATCGGGGCGAGATTATCGAGCACCCACTCGATCATTGGTTTGCCCGCCACTTCCAGCAGCGGCTTGGCCTTCGTTTCAGTCAGTGGATAAAGGCGGGTCGCGTAGCCGGCGGCAAGAATGAGGACGTTCATAAGAAAGTGGAAGCGGAAGGTAAACGCATCGGTCGTTTCAGCAAAACCGCGTCCGCGCCGGCCGGTCGTTAGGCGGGCGCAAGCATGGCTTCGTGTAGTTGCCTTTGCAACTGCTCGATCCGTTTCGCCTCTGTGATCTTCCCGCGGGTCGTCGTGTCGGTCACGTAAAAGGTGTCGATCGCCGCGCCTTTGTCGGTGCTGATGCGCGAGAGGGTGATGTAAACATTGTTCCGTCCCAGGCAGGCAACGAGATCGTAGAGCAGGCCGAGCCGGTCCGGCGTCTCCACCTGGATCAAGGTGCAGGTGGGATGACTCTCGTTTCCGATCGTGATGCGCGTCGGGAAATCAAGCTCTGGCGCGCGCCCGGCCGTCTCGGGACGGACGTCGGCGAGCAGGGGCGCGAAATCGAAGCGCTCGGTCTGCAAGGCGGTGCGCAGGGTCGATTCCACGGTGACGATTTCGCGCGCGTCGGTCACCGGAGCGAGCTGCTTGTTTCGCACCCGGAAAACATCCAGCACCAGATTGTCGCCGCGGATAAAAATATCCGCGCTCAAGATATTCACGGAAGCCACCGCGAACGCGCCGGCGATGCTGGCCAAAAGGTGCTGGCGGTCCCAGGTGCAGATCGAGACCACGCTGTGGCCTTGCTCCGGCAGTGCCTCCCAACGGAGGGCGGGGGCGAAGGAAGGCACGTCCTCCAGGTAAATCTTGTGCCAAAGCGTGCGAAAAAGATCGAGATGCGCCACGATTTCCTCGGCGCGGAAGGTGCGGAAATAATTATCCGGCATGTAATCGAAGTGCGCTTCGATTTCATCGGCAAAATCGGGCGCGAGCTTTTCGGCGACGGCATTGCGGAGGCGGTCGCGCTCGATTTTCCCCTGGGCAATGAATCCCTCCTGGTCCTGCAGATAACGCGCGGTGGCGTGATAGAGATTCCAGACGAGCGACTCTTTCCAATCCGACCAGGTATCGGTCGTGCCCTGGCCGTCGGCGAGCGTGAGCAACATCAGCGCGTCGAGATTTGCCTGCGACTTCACGATATTCGCAAACTCAATAACGGTCGCGGGGTCATCGACATTTCGTTGCTGTGCCATGGTCGAGAGGGTGACGTGATGATCGACCAGCAGGACGAGCGAGCGGCGCTGCTCGGAGGAGAGTTGGAGACGCGCGGCCACCCCCTGGGCGAAGAGCGCGCTCGCTTCGGAATGCGGCCGCGCCCCGACGCCCTTGCCGGTGTCATGCAAGAGCAGGGCGAGATAGAGCACGTACGGGTCGACGATTGCCTCGAACAATCTGCGGTAGGGCTGCAGCTTCGGCTTCTCGGTATCCCGCAGCGCATCGAGTTTTTCGAGGCAGACCAGGGTGTGTTCGTCCGCGGTGTAACGATGAAAATATTCGTGCTGCACGAGACAGGTGAGCGGCCCAAACTCGGGGAGATAACGGCCGAGAAAATCGACCTCGTGCATCCGGCGGAGAATGCGCGCCACTTCGCCTTTGCGGCGGAGAATGCGCGCGAAAATCTCCCGCGGGGCCTTGCCATAACGAAACTCGCGCGTGACCAAACGGCGGCGGCGGCTCAGGAGGTCGGTCAGCTCCGCGCTGAGTTCGAGCTTGCGCTCCTGCGCGTGCTCAAACGCTTTCAGCAACTGCTCCGGTTGGCGGGTGAAAAGCTGGGGATCGGAGACGTGCAGTTGTCCGCCGCGGCTGAAGAAGTTTTCGAAGTACTCTTCGCGCGCTTTGCGCCGGGGCAGCAGCGGGAAGAACAGCCGGCGCGTGGTCGTGGCCGTGCCGGTGGCGAAGCGTTCGGTCAGCCGTTCGGTGATCCGAAAAATATTCCGGGTGTGTTCGTAGTAATCCTTCATAAACGCCTCGCTCCGGGCGACCGGCGTTTTCTGGAGGTAGCCGAGTTGGCGCGCGATCTCCGATTGCAGGCTCAGATGCAGGACATCGGTGGTTCGTTCATTGGTGTAGTGCAACTGCGTCCTCACCCGCAGCAGAAAATCGTAGGCGAGATCAATCCGGCGACGGTCTCCGGCGCTGAGCCAATCCTTCCCGACCAGATGCGTGGTCGTGAGGGCGCCTTCCTTGAAATCAGTGATCCAGAGAAGATTTTGATAATCACGCAAACCGCCGCAGCCCCGTTTCACGTTCGGCTCCTGCAGGTAAACATTGTTCGCAAATTTCTCGTGCCGTCGTGCCTGGTCTTCCATGCGCGCGGCGATGTATTCCTTCTCGTGCCCCTGCACGCATTGGGTCCGGAAGCGCGCGCGGAAGCGCTGAAATAGCGCGACGTCACCGATCAGGTGCCGGGCCTCGAGCATCGCGGTTTTGGTCAGCATTTCGCGGTTGGCCTGCGCCACCGCCTCGCGCACCGACCGGGTGGAGTGTCCGACTTTGAGGCCGATGTCCCAGAGGAAATAAAGAACCTGCTCGACCGTGTGTGCGAGCGATTGCGGCACCTCGTCGCCGGTGTGCGGATGGAGAAACATGACATCGATGTCGCTCCCCGGGTTGAGTTCGCCGCGGCCGTAACCGCCGAGCGCGATCAGACTCACCGGGGCAACTTTTGTCCCGTTCTTTTCCTGCGCCGAAGCGCTCGCCGCCGCAAAAATATGGCGGAGCAGGACGTCGATGAGCGAAGCGCGGCTGGCGCAAACTTCGCGGCCGCCGCCGCCCGCCTGATGCCGCAGTCGCAGCCGGTGGTTTTCGATCTTGAGAAACTTCTGGTAGAGCGGGAGGAGATGGGTCGGCGCAGCGTCGCGCGCCGGCGCGAGCTCGCGCTCCGCGTGTTGCAAAACTTTATCCTGATGACGGGACACGGGGAAATGGAGTGATGGAGTGACGGAGTATTGGAAGGAACACTCGCAGATTCATTACTCCCGCTTCCTCACAGCTGGATCGCGTAGCGCTTCATCTTGTTGTAGAGCGTCGGCCGCTGGATGCCGAGCAACTCGGCGGCTTTCTTTTTGTTGCCGTGACATTGGGCCAGCGCGTCGAGGATGGCGTTGCGCTCCATGTCGTTCAGGCTCCGCGCCGGGCTCTGGGCCTGTTGGGCTGCGCGCTCGGTTTTTTGCAACACCACCGGCAGTCGCACCTCCGCGGGTAATTCCTTGACCGTGATCTGGTCCTGCCGCGCGAGCACGACCGCATACTCGATGGCGTTTTGCAGCTCGCGCACATTTCCCGGCCATCCGTACTCGAGCAGTTTCTGGAACGCTTCCGGAGAGATCGCCGGCTCCGGTTTCCCGAGCTGCAACGCGAAGGTTTTCACGAACGAGGCGACCATTGGTGGGATGTCCTCCTTCCGTTCGCGCAGCGGCGGCAACTCGATCTGGAAAGTGTTCAATCGATAGTAAAGATCAGAGCGGAGCCGGTTCTCGGCGAGCGCCTGGTGCACCGGGCGATTGGTCGCGGCGACGACCCGGAAATCCGCTTTCAACGTCTTCGTGCTGCCTAACGGGCGAAATTCCCGCTCCTGCAGGACGCGCAGAAATCGGGTCTGCAATTCCGCCGGCATCTCGGAAATCTCGTCGAGAAAGAGCGTGCTTCCTTCGGCCTCCGCGATCATCCCGCGGAAATCATTCATCGCACCGGTGAAGGCGCCCTTCACGTAGCCAAACAATTCCGACTCGATCATCGCCTGCGGGAAAGCCGCGCAATTCAATTTCACCATCGCTTTCTCGGCGCGACGGCTCCGGCTGTGAATCACATTGGCGATCACCTCCTTGCCGACCCCGCTCTCGCCGGTGATAAGGACGTTGGCCTCGGACGGCGCCATCGCGGAAATCAGCTCATCGATTTGCTGCATCACCTTGCTCTTGAAAACCGGCGCGAGCCGCGTCTCGGCCTGCGCGAGCCGCTTCTTTAATCGCTGGGTGGTTTCGCGCAGCTCGATGGTCTCGCGGAGAAGCGATTGCTTCTCGAGCGCTTTCTCGACCAGGCTGAGAAGCTCTTCCGGCGCATACGGCTTGCTGATGAAATGAAACGCGCCACGCTTAATCGACTCGATCGCGTTGTTCAACGAATCGTGCGCGCTCAGGATGATGACCTGCGTGTCTGGACAGTCGGCTTTGATTTGCTCGAGCATCTGCAGGCCGTCGGCGTCCGGCAGTTGCAGGTCGAGCAGGACAAGCGCCGGCGATTTGCTCTGGAGCAAACGCATCCCGGTGGATGCATTCGCGGCCACCTCCGGCTGATAGCCATGCCGGCCGAGCAACGCCTCGAGCGTGAGCAAGATCGGACGCTCGTCGTCAATGATCAGAATGCGTCGGTTCTCCGCGGTCATCGAAAATTTCCCGGCCGGCGTCGTCGTGCCCGCGGCAGTTTAGGAAACAAGCAGGGGGAGAGAGACGGTCGTGCGTAGGACCGAGAGGGCCGGATCAAATTGGGCGCAAAGATTGCCATGGTGCGCCTCGAAAATACTGCGTGCACGGAAGAGGCCAAGACCATAATGCCCGTTCCGCATTTGCCGGAGCGGGCGCGCGCCCCAGTTTTCCGTCGTGCCGTGGAACTCCGTCTTCGGTTCGCACAGGGTAAACTCGACCGATTCACCGCTGCGGCCCGCCGCGAAAACGAGCGCGCCTTCCGCCCGGCCGTGGGTGCCGGCGTTGGTCAGGAGTTCGACGAACGCTTCCTGCAAAAGTTGCGGATCAATTTCCAGGGCTTCGTCGCCTAACGAAATTTGCCACTCGATCGCGGCCGATTGTTCCGCTTGATCGAGCGCGAGTTTGGCGCGCAGATCTTCGACAAATTCCACCGCCGGATAGCGCATTAGGTTCGGCTGGATCGCCGCCAGCGAGTGCGCAAGCCGCTGCAGGTGCGCGCCCAACTCGCCCGTCATTTCGCGCAGTCGTTTGATCTCGGTCGTTAGTTCCGGCCCCTCGGCAATTTCGCTCAGGAACGCAGCGTGCAGTTCGACCGCGTTGAGATGGTTGCGCAGGTCGTGATTCAGCTGGCTGATGAACTTCGTCACCTCCTTCCACGAAATGTTCGGTTCCGCTTGTGACATGAAGAGCCCCGAGCGTTGTCGGTTCGCAGGCGGAACGAATCTAGGCGCTGAGCCACGGTCCGCTACTTGATCCGCGAAAATTTTTCACTGCCGGGCCCCTCGCTGCCGGCCTGAATCGACGAATCGTTGGCCGCGAGGTGGCGCAGCACGTGGTAAACATCCTCCGGATCCGCGCCAATCGCCTGCGCGATCCCGTCGGCCGTGATGCCGGTCGCGGAAAGTTGGCCGAGGACCTTGGGCTGCAATTGCAGGATGCGCGTCGCGGCTTTCTTGCCCGCTTCCACCCCGGGCTGATGATAAGCGTTCACGTTCACGAGCGATCCGTAGAACCCGACCGCGCGTTCGTAGAGCGCGATCAGAGCACCGACCTGAAAGGCGTCGACCTGCGGGATGCTAAGGGTGATCGAGTCGCGCTCATTCTCATAAAGCGCGGCGCGCGTGCCACGGAGGAAGCCCTGCAGGTAATCGCCGCTCGTGACGCCGTCCTCGACTTCGAACCGGCCGGCCGCGCGATCCTGGCGCGCCTCGATGAAGGTGGAAAAGAAATTCGGGACGCCGTCCCGCAGCTGCTGCACGTAGGCGTGTTGATCGGTTGAGCCTTTGTTGCCGTAAACCGCGATCCCCTGATGGACGATTTTTCCCGCGAGATCCTTTTCTTTGCCTAACGACTCCATGACGAGCTGTTGCAGATACTTGCTGAAGAGCGCGAGCCGGTCCTTGTAGGGGAGGATGACCATGTCTTTTTTTCCCCGGCCGTCGCCGGCGTAAAACCACATTAGCGCGAGCAGCATGGCGGCGTTCGTCGCACGCTCCGGCGCGCGTGTGTGCGCATCCATCGCCGCCGCGCCGGCGAGAAAATCGTCGATCGCGAAACCCTCCAGCGCCGCCGGGACCAACCCGACCGCGCTCATCACCGAAGTGCGGCCGCCGACCCAATCGTGCATCGGGAAGCGTGCCAGCCAGCCGGCCTTTTCCGCAACTTTATCGAGCTCGCTGCCGACGCCGGTCACCGCCACGGCGTGCTTCGGAAATCGCAGTCCAGCCTTCTCGAAACCCGCGGCCGCTTCCAGCATCCCGTTGCGGGTTTCCTTCGTGCCGCCCGATTTCGAGATCACGACGGCGAGCGTTTGCGCTAACCCTCCGCCGATCTTTTCGAGCACCCGATCGAAACCATCGGGATCGGTGTTGTCGAAAAAGAAAATGTCCATCGGGTCGTGCGCCGAGCCGAGCGCTTCGGCGATGAACTGCGGACCGAGCGCGGAGCCGCCGATCCCGATGAGCAGGACGTGACCGAACCGCTTGCCCTGCTCGTTCGCCACCTGGCCCGCGTGGACGGCAGCGGCGAACTGCTTGATCCGCGCGTTCGTCTCGACGATGTCGGCGCGCAACTGGTCGTTAGGCGCGAGCGCCGGGTTGCGCAGCCAGTAGTGCCCGACCATGCGGCCTTCGTCCGGATTGGCGATGCCCCCGGCCTCGAGCTCGCGCATCGCCGCGAAGGCTTGCTCGACCTTGGGCTGCATTTTCTCGAGGAAGCCATCGGGAAACCGCATTCGGCTGATATCGACGGAGAAGCCGAGGTCGTCGTAGCGCAGGTAGTATTTCTGAAATCGCTTCCAGAGAGAGTTCATAGCCATGTCCCGACGTTAATGGAAAGAGTCTCCCTGTGTCGTCTCAATTTTAATGTGGGGCCTTTGTGCCCCGATGAGCTAACGCATCGCCACAGATCGGGGCGCAAAGGCCCCACCCACATTGCTGCTAACCGCGCTTCTCTTTTTCTTTCTCTTCTTCGCGCTCCTTGTCCTCGTGGTCGCTTCCTTTGTCGTCGTCCCAGCCAATTTTGCGGCCTTTATTTTGCTCCTCGAGCCAGGCCATGAGCGGCTGGAAATAGTCGACCATCGCGCGCGTGGAGAGATCTTCGCCCGTCGCCTCCTTCAGCACTTTGCGCCAATCTTCGGTGCCGCCTTTTTTCAGGATGTTTTCGAGCCAGGCGCCCACTTCCTTGTTCCCGGCGTAATTACACGATTGCGGCGGCTGATGCAGAAGGTGGCGCGCGATGTAGTCGTGCAGTTGGAATTTCAGCACCGTCGCGAAGGCGTAATTGTAATAGTAGGCCGGCGTGTCGTTGATGTGCGTCTTGCTCGCGTAGTCGGCCTGCGCCTCGGTCCGTTTGCTCGGCGGCTCGACTCCCTGGAACTTGCTCACGTATTTCCACCAGCGCTCGTTCCATTCGTTGTTGTCGAGCTGGTGCGCGTAGACGTCAGCTTCCCAATGCGTCATCGTGCCGGAAGCGAAAAAGATAAACGGAATCGAGCGGGCGAGCGCGTCGTCGAGCAGGAACTGCGTCTTATCCGCCTTGAAATCGGCCGGCAAAATTCCTTTCGCCTGCAAATAAGGAACCTGGCTGGAAGCGAGCGCGGCCAGCTCGCCGATGCCCTCGTGGAATCCGGGATTGGCGCCGATGCGCAGGAGCGGCGGCACTTCCGGCCGGGTGTAGGATTCAAAATAATGGCCGTGCCCGAGCTCATGATGCGCAGTGAAGAACCACTCTGAATTCGGCTCGATGCTTTGCAGGGAACGAATGTCGTTCTCCAGATCGATGTGCCAGCAGGAGGCGTGGGCGTTTTTCTTCCGCGGATTGCCCGGCGGCACCGGATACAGGTCGGACTTCACCCAGAAGGACGCCGGCAGCGGTTTGAATCCGAGCCCGAGATAAAAATCCTCCGCCGTCTTCGCGATCCACTCGGCGGTTTTTCCTTTGAAATAAGGATTGATATCCGCCGCTTCCACCAGCCCGATCCAATCCTGCGCCCAGCGATTGTTCAACCAGTGGGCCGGGATCTTGTTCGGCACCGGCTGATGATATTTCTCCGCCAGCTTGTATTTCGTCCAGGTGTGCAGTTGGAGGTAGAGCGGCCGCAGATCTTTCATGAACTGCTCGTTCATCTTCACCATCTCGTCCGTCGTCATGCCGTAGGAGGCGACCTCGAGCGAGAAATAATCGGGATAATTCAGCTCGCCCGCCACGCCGTTGCGCAGGTTTTGCAGGACCGCGAGATTATCGCGCAAGGTCGCGCCGATTTCCTTCGATGCTTCCCAGACGGCTTTGCGCTCGTTGAGATCGGTGCTCTTGCTCAGGAGATCGTCAATCTGGTTGGCGGTGATCGGCTTGCCTTTGTATTTGAACTGGAAGCTGTTCATCAGCGACGCCTGTCTGGTTTCGGACTGGATACGCCGGCCGACGAGGAACGGGTTGGTCATCGGGTATTCGGCGGCATTCAGGAGCACCTGTTTCAGCTCGCGCACGGTCAGCGGCTGTAATTCCGTGCGGTGCTTCAGCAGGTCGCGCGCTTCGTTGATCAAGGCGGGATTGCCGTTAAACGCCGCGTAGGCCTTGCCTGCGACTTCGGAAGCGGCGTCGTGTGCCGGCGTCACGTCGGTCACGGCTTTCCATTGCGCCTCGCTGTTCACGGTGTAGAGCGCCTTGTAGCTTGCGTTCACGAGAGCGAGAAATTGATCGGCCCGTTCCTGGAGCGCGGTCGCGCCCCCGGCGGCGGGCGCGGGCGACGGCGCCCCGAAAAGCGACAGCGGCAGAATCATTAGGGCGAGGGCGACGGCAGGAACGCGGAAGCAGTACATGGTCGGAGATTTAATCCGCCCTCGGTTGTAGGGCAAGCGCTCCGCTTGCCGACGATTAAAACCCGGGCAGGCGGGGCGCCCGCCCTACAATTCCCCGCGCGAGCCGCCCCCTACATGTGCGCGATCACGTTATCGCCGAAAGCCGAACACTTGATCTCGCTCGCACCTTCCATCTGTCGCGCGAAATCATACGTCACCCGCTTGCTCGCGATCGCACCGTTCAATCCCTTCAGAATCAGATCGGCCGCTTCCGTCCAACCCATGTAACGGAACATCATTTCGCCCGACAAAATCACCGAGCCCGGATTCACCTTGTCCTGGTCCGCGTATTTTGGCGCGGTGCCGTGCGTCGCTTCGAAAACGGCGTGGCCCGTGATGTAATTGATATTGCCGCCTGGCGCGATGCCGATCCCGCCGACCTGCGCGGCGAGCGCATCGCTCAGGTAATCGCCATTCAGATTGAGCGTCGCGATGACGTCAAAATCCTCCGGTCGCGTCAGCACCTGTTGGAGCGTGATATCCGCAATCGCATCCTTGATCACAATCCCCGCGCCCGGCTTGCCCGCCGGGATCTTGCACCACGGCCCGCCGTCGAGTTCCTCCGCGCCGAAGAACGACTTCGCGACCTCGTAACCCCAATCGCGAAACGCGCCCTCGGTGAATTTCATGATGTTGCCTTTGTGCACGAGCGTGACGCTCTTGCGCTTGTTCTGGATCGCGTAACTGATCGCGCTGTGAATCAGGCGCACGGTGCCGGAATAACTCACCGGCTTGATGCCGACGCCGACGCGCACGTCGGTCGGAAAATCCTTCGCGCCCACCTCCTGCCAGAAGCCTTTCGCCTTCGCTTCCGTGCCGAAGCGAATCTTGGAGAATGCCTTCGGGAATTCCTTCTCCAGAAAATCGAGAATCTTCTTCGCTTCCGGCGTGCCCGCGGCCCACTCGATGCCGGCATAAATGTCCTCCGTGTTTTCCCGGAAGATCACCATGTCCACTTTCTCCGGACGTTTCACGGGCGAGGGGACACCTTTGAAATACTGGACCGGCCGGAGGCAAACGAAGAGATCGAGCATCTGCCGCAGGGCCACGTTGAGCGAGCTGATTCCGCCGCCCACCGGTGTCGTGAGGGGGCCTTTGATCCCGATCAGGTATTCGCGAAAGGCCGTCACCGTGTCATCCGGCAACCAGTCATCGAACTTGTCCTTCGCCGCCTGGCCCGCGAAGACCTCGAACCAGGAAATCTTTTTCTTCCCGCCGTAGGCCTTCTCGACGGCGGCATCCATCACCCGCACACTCGCCGCCCAGATGTCGGGCCCGGTGCCGTCACCGCGGATAAAGGGAATGATCGGCCGGTCCGGCACATTCAATCTTTCGGTTCTGGAAATCTTGTCGCCCACGGGCGGAATGAGGTCTTTGTAAGGCATGCGGTGAGTGTAGCGGCCAGCGTCCCGCCCGCAAGACCGGCGGACAAATCAGAAATCAGAGTTCGGAGATCGGAAATTGAAATCCGAACGCTTTCGGGGTTGGACGTTGAAAACTCAACCAGGAGCAAGTTGTTTCATTGCTCCGAATTACTCCCCGTTCTCCGCATCCTCTGCGGTGTCGTTTCAATATGAGCAATGCCATCTTCGTGGGCGGCTGGTACACATGCATCAACAAGTTCAGCATGACCTCTGGCACCAGAGGCGTTTAACGTGGCTCCGAAATGCCCGTAGTCCCGTAAAATCAGAGGGTGTTGGTAGGCTTTGGCTATAGAAATTATAGACCTGGTGTCCCCTCCTGCCTTTCCGTGTTGTCGGGCACAGACAATGCTCCATAAAAAAAACCTTTGCCATGTATCTTGCCGTCGAAAACTCACGCTCTGCCAAAAACGCCGGTCGCCTCGGATTCACTCTTGTCGAAGTGCTCATCGCTACGGCGCTCCTCGGCCTTATGGCCGGCAGCTCGATCTGGGCTCTCACGCAAGCGAACAACTACGCATCCATCGCCCGCCTTTATACCGGTGCGGAGACGGCCGCGCAAAACCAGATCGACTTTCTCCTGACAGACGGCCCTTTTAATCCTCAAGACTCGCCACCCCAACTTGGATCGCAAGCTGCGCCTCCCTACACTTGGACTTTGGGGCAAAGCGCCCCGCAGACCGTTACTCTTTACAACGAGCTGGGCGGCGCTAATGGCCACACCCTCACTGTGACCGGTCAAATGGTGACGACCGTCGTCAGCAACAACGTCGTGACCCAGAGCCAGAATCTCAACCTTTATTCGGCCACGGTGGTCGTCACTTACACTTACCGGAACAAGACTTACCGAGTGCAGCTAAATGCGATGCGGGCTTCCGACGTATGACAACTGCGTCCCCTCGACCGCCCCGCGGATTCACTTTGCCCGAAATTCTGGTTTCGATGGGCATCACGGCGATCGTCGGCCTGATGATCTTCCTCGTCTTGAACAGCGGGATGGTGCTTTACGCAAAAAATACCGCGGTAAACACCGCTCACCAGCAGGCTCGCGCCGGCGTCGACGAGATGTTGCAAAACATTCACAGCTCGGTTTCGATTCCAGCGCTGGTCGATGCAACCCTCCAGCCAATCGCCAACATCCTTGACGGCTCCGGCAATCCGGTGACCGCGCCGGGGATTTCGTTTCAGAGTTTCTCGGCCGGACCCTTCCCAGTGGTCGTGGATGCCAGCGCCACCGATACTTCAATCACGCTCTACTGCCCGGGCTACACGCCCCCCGCCGGCGCGCGGCTCAACATCCCTCCGCACAATATCGAGCTCGACATCGTCAGCACAACGGCTTCCGGCGCGAATCTCAAGTTCAACTTCGCCCAAGCCATCGGAACGGCGGTCGACATAGCCGGCACGGGGATCGAGGGCGGCACGGGGACCACTTACATCATCACCGCGTTTATCACCGTGCGGAGGGCCTACGCGGTCGTCGGCGGCGACCTGCGCTATTACCCCACCAATGACCTCAACAATTACAAAGTCATCACGCGATACATTACTTCCACTGTGCCGTTTACTATTCCCTTTTCGCCTGGCTCGCCGCCGACACCACAAAACCGTTTCGTGGCTGCGGTCGACCTTTCCGCGGCCGATCCAACGGGCAGCGCGCGCGGATATGGCGCGGTCAACATGTTCCTCAGCTCAAAAATTCCCTTTCGCTGTCGCTTGACCAATTCCCAATGAAAATAAATCACCGAAGTCATTCCCTGGCCGGCAACACCCTTATTGTGACCATCATTACGATGGCCGTCGTGGCGGTGTTCATCGACCTCGCCATGCAATACACCAACTCGATCGGTCGCAACACGCGGCGCAGCCTGCTCCTGCGCCAGGCCATGAATATAGGGGATGCCAGTACTGAGATGGCCTTTTCCGCGTGGCGTGCGATCTGTCGCACCAATCAGACCAAAGTATTCATGCGCAGCGATTTCGATAACGAAATTCCCACCCCAACGCCCGGCGATTTTCCCGGCGTCTCTCAGTATACGCTTTCCAATTACGCGATTTATCCTCTCGACTCCAACTGGAACACGAAGACGACCGGTACATCCACCCCCGCGCCCATTGCTGGTCCGGATCACGGTGACCTTAGCTACTATTATCTCGCCTCCGCCGATGTGGTAATTCCCACGCTCTCGACGAAGGCCAGTAACCTGACCAACGCGAGCGATCCCGCCAATGTCGTCGCTCGCGTCCGCCGCATCTTTCAAAAGCAAACCCTCTCACTCTGGCGCTACGCCATCTTTTACACCTCCGACCTCGAGATCCAACCCGGCGCGCCGATGACGGTGAACGGTGATGTTCATTCCAACGGCAACCTGTACACTGGACACAATACCCTCTTTCTGAACGGCAATACCACCTATGTGGATAATTGGTCGATCGGCTTCATGCCCGGGGATAACCAGCACCCCGAGATTCCGACCAGCCCGACTTGGGCCACCGGCAAGCCACCGACCAGCGACCAGTCGCAACAGCCCTATGGCGTTGTTCTGGATGATTATCACGTTCTGGTCGACTACGTTCTCCCTGGTGGCACACCCACTCCCTTGGATCCCTACCGGTATCAGACCCAAGCCGGCGCTGTTGTCACGATTGACGCTTCAAACAACGTCAAGATTTACAATTCTGCCGGCACCGACATCACCAATGCCAGCAGCGGCACGAATCAGAAAATCGCCACGGCCTTCACGAGCGCCGTTACCACCAACCAAACAATTACCGACAATCGGGAAGGCGCTACCACTGGCAACGGCAGCATCCGGCTCGCCACGCTCGACGTTGGTGTGATTACAACCGCCATCAACGCCGGCAACTTTGGCGCCTTCAACGGCATCATCTACATCACCGACACTAGTGCGGTTCTTACAAATCCCTCATTGCCTTTCAACGCCGCCACCAATCCTTACGACTCGAGCAAACAGCGCGGCATTCGCCTCAAGAATGGCGCCAATCTTCCCGACGGCAGCGGGGGCGGCACGAGTGGCCTCACCGTCGCCAGTGCCAACCCGATTTACGTCCAGGGAGACTTCAACACTGGCACCACCGCCATTACTCAGCCACCCTCCAACTCTGGCGATCCTACTCAGCCCACCGTCGCTGGTTACAATCGGCAGCCAGCGGCGATCATCTCCGACGCCGTCACCATTCTGTCCAACTCATGGTCGGATGCACTCTCTGGCACCGTGCCAGCGGCGACCAACACCACTGTCAATGCCGGTATCATCTCCGGTATCGTCCCCTCCGGTAACGGGTATTACAGTGGCGGGGTGGAAAACTTTCCGCGCTTCCTCGAGGACTGGTCGAACAAGACAGTCACCTACTACGGCTCCATGATCGAGCTCTTTACGAGTCAGCAAGGAATCGGCCACTGGGGCGCCTCCAACGTCTACAACCCCCCCAACCGCGCCTGGTATTTCGACACCAACTTCGTCTCCAAGCCGCCTCCCGGCGTGCTCGTCTCCTACGACTACATTCGCTCTCGCTGGTACATGCAATAACGGTCCTCCGCCGTTTGCTTCCGGAGGATCTCCGTCGTCCCGATCGTGCCTTGGCTCGTCGGCGGCGCAAAGCAGTTCGGGTAGTGCGCGCGTCTTGCGGGTTGAGATTTTGCTGGAGCGGAGCCCGTTGCTCTTGGACGCGTGACACCGTCACAAAGAGTTCGCCGCAGTGAGGCCGCGACCAAGGCACGAGCCTTACCCGCTATCCGAATAACGTCCGTTGGCGACTATCCAAATCCTACTGCCAATGCAGGCTGAACAGACTGCCGCGAAAGGCTCGCTGCATCCCGTCAAAGTCGGCTTTCCGCGCTGTCAGCCGAAAACGCAGTTGCAGGTCGCCAAGGTTGGCGAAGAGCACGCTCAGTTTGTAATCCTCACCGAAATAGTTATAGCCGACGGTCACCGCATACGTGTCCTGTTGCTTGATCCGCAGCGGGCTCTGTTCTTCCGCCACCAATTGCACGTTTTGCGCATCACCCGGCGCCAAGGCAAGGACAGACTGCTTCAGCTGGTTCGTCGTCGGCTCGTCAAAGACTTGCGGCGCTGCGAGCGCGACCTGGTCGATACTGGCTTCCACTTGCGAGGGCGTCGTCGCTTTCAATTTAAGTTGCGACCCACCGCCGATACAGGTCCAGCCCCTGGGCTGTTCATAGCTGATGACGTCGCCATCTTGGTGGAACAGGAGCTGGTGGAAGACAACCCCCTCGAGTTCGCGCTGGCTGCTGGTGGGGCTGAAATCGATCGGACCACCGGTGCACCGCAGGACGGCGCTGGTAGCAAGAACCGCAGTGAGGAAAATTCGCATTTTGATGTTATAGCTGCTCCATCGTGCCAGGTAGCGAGCACTGTCTTGGGAGAAGCAGCTCATATGCCGCACAAGGTTGCTGGTGATCAAGACGCGTCGTCGGGCCGCCGCCGGCAACCGGTTCGTTTCATCCTGCTACTATACGGCGCGATCGGCTTGTTCATCCGGCACGATCCCGCCCCGTCCCGCCCACACGGGATAAAAAGCAGAGCCGGCGGGACGAATGCCCGGCGCGCGGGAAAGCCTAGGTAACGAAGTTGTGCCCGCCCACAAGTGACGGAAAGAAGAATTTCGCTAGGTTGCGGCGCAACTGTCGTCGGCAACACGGTACCCCGCATAGCTTACTTTCCACGGAAGTCGGACTCGAGACCCGAATCCCGACTTAGAACGGTGGTGAGGTGTGCTCGGGGACGATCCGATTCCCGCAGAGACCGAGTATCGCTCTTGAAAGGGGCTTTTGTGCCATAATTATTGAACGTGCAGGGCAGCCGCTCCGCCTTCCTGGAGTCTCTGTTTCCATCAGCGAGCGACTTACTCTCGCGAGCGAGGAACAATCGCCCGGGGCCGGTGGCAGCAGTTTCCCTGTTTACCTCCCGGATTTTTCTCTGCTCCGCCCCCTCGGCGGTTAGATCAAACCGCTAGCCGAGCCGATAAACGATGCGCGCTTTGTCCACATCGTAAGGCGACATCTGCAATTTCACCCGGTCGCCGGTTGTGAGGCGGATGAAGCGCTTTCTCATTTTTCCCGAGATATGGGCGAGCACCACGTGCTGATTCGACAACTGCACCCGAAACATGGTGCCGGCCAGCACGGCCAACACCATTCCTTCGATCTCGATCGCTTTTCTTGGGTCTACAGCCATTTGGGTACTTTGATGCGCAAAGCCGGCGCTCCCGTTTAATCGGGGGCGCCGGCCCGCAAAATCTAAAGCGGTCGAATTACCGGCGATCGCCGCCGGCGAAAGAACGCGGACGCTCTTCGCGCGCGCGCGCTTCGTTCACGGTCAGTGCACGGCCGGAGACTTCCTTGCCGTTGAGCGCCGCGATCGCCGCATTGGCGGAAGTTGCGTCGCCCATGGTGACGAAGCCGAAGCCGCGGGAGCGGCCGGTTTCGCGATCGTTCAGGATGGCGACGTCGGTGACGGTGCCGTGTTGCGCGAAGAGATCGCGCAGATCATTTTCAGTGGTCTCAAAAGAGAGATTACCTACGTATAGTTTCATTTTTAGTGATTCGTTGGAGCAATACCTGCGAGCTTCAGAGCCGTTCCCGGGAATCGGGTTTCAGAATCACCAATGAGGAATCTCACCTGACGATCTACCGCACTACGAACAGAACAGAACTTATCCAAGAGCCGGGAGGTTAGTCCGCTTTTGGGAATAAGCAAGGGGAGGTTGTAGAGGCGGGCGCCTGCTCGCGAACTCCGAATGGTTTCGCGAGCAGCGTGCGTTCGGAGTGTCGCCCGCGGGGATGAATAAATCAGGAAGCCAGGAAACCAGAAAGGGTTGGACAGGATGAACAGGATTTTCTTTTTTGATCAGGAAAGCAGGAAAAGATTTGTAGGGCGGGCGCCTCGCCTGCCGCTTGGAGGGACGGCCGCCGTGCCGTCCGAGTTTCTGAAGAAAAAGCCAAACTTGTAAGGCAAGCGCGTCGCTTGCCATCAGAGGGGTCTTTTCCCTCGGACACAGACTTTAAGGCAGGCCGGTGCCTGATTTTGATTTCACGAGCCCGATATCGCCGGCGTTGATGCTGCCGTCGACCGTCACATCCTCGCGGAAGTTGGAACCGGTGACTGGCTGGCCCGACTGGGATTTGGTCTGGCCGATGTCGCCGGCATTGACCGAGCCATCGCCGGTCGTGTCGCCGATCAGCAGGCCCCATGGCGGGCTAAGAACCGTGTCGCTGTGGTTGCCCATGGAATCATCCACGTTGCTCAGTGTGACGGTATTGTATTGGGCATTGCACGCGCCCTGGCCGCTCAAGTTGACCGTGTATTGATTCGGATTCGGGCCGATGGCGCTGCTGCTAACCGAGCCGCAACCGACACTGGCGCTGTCAACGTTGGTCAGGTTGTTCGAGAAGGTGAGAATCAGGGTGTAGTTGCCGCCCGCCCCGTTTCTGCATTCGACGCCGGTGCCGCTCGTCAGATCGATGTCATACGTGCCAGAGCCGCCGTGAATCATTTCTGAGACGATACTGACCAACTGAACCGGGGACGGCGTCGGTGTGGGTGTGGGTGTGGGTGTTTGAGTCGGGGTTGGCGTTTCGGTTGGGGTAGGTGTTGGAGTCTCCGTTGGTGTTGGTGTTAGTGTTGGGGTTGGGGTCGGAGTCGGTGTAGGCGTTTCGGTTGGAGTGGGAGTTGGAGTCTCCGTCGGGGTGGAAGTTGGGGTGGGTGTTGGTGTTTCGGTTGGGGTGGGAGTTGGCGTCTCCGTCGGGGTGGGCGTTGGAGTTTCGGTTGGAGTCGGAGTTGG
>PNAA01000032.1 GCA_003169975.1 Spartobacteria bacterium
CTATTTATGAGATGGCTTCTAGAATTTGCCGTTAGACGGGATTCAAGCTCGCCTACCGGTGAGCGATCGCGGCGGATGGGTGCCGATTGGCCCTCTTCTACGTCGGGTCCGGCGGTTTTTGAGAGAACCTTCGTTTTGTTGGATCAACGACGATTCGCTGGCGATGTTCCGCCAGACCGGCGCTTTGCTGGAAGGGCACTTTGTGCTCCGGGCCGGTTTGCACAGCCGGCAATTTTTCCAGTGCGCGCTCCTCCTCCAGCACACGGACGTCGCGGCGCGGGTCTGCGCGCAGCTCGCGGACAAACTGCGAGACCTCGAATGCGATAGCGTGATCTCGCCGGCGCTCGTCGGAATCAATTTCGGCCAAGGAAGTCGGCCGCTCGTTAGGCGAGCGGCATATGTTGCCGATAAACAAGCCGGCGGCCTGGTCTTGCGCTGCGCCTTTACAATTTCGCGTGGCGAGAAGCTTATCGTGGCGAAAGATGTCGTGACGCGCGGCGAGCGAGTCCGGGAGAACATCGTTATCGTGCGGCAACGGGGCGGACAGGCCGTCGGTGTCGGGCTGATCGTCGACCGCACCGGCGGAAAGCGTCCGGATTTCGGCTGTCCCTTCGTCAGCCTCATTGAAATGGAGGCCGAAACTTTCTTCGCGGATGCGCTTCCCCCAGACCTGCGCGATACCCCGAATCATCAACTTACGGCGCGATACGTTGAATCAGACGACGCTGATCTCTCTCACATTTTGCGCGCCGCCTGGCATGTCATTGAACCAGCAGCAGCCCTCCTGCACGAGCGTGATCATCAGCCGATAGTCACCTAAGTTAGCCGGGGCTTGAATGCTCGCGTCCATTCCGCAAGTCTCCCCTGCCTCGATTACATCGGGGACGACAGTGCGAAGCCCATCATAGATAATCATCCGATCGAGGTCCTTTGCCAGCCAGTGGTAAGATACGTGAATGGGATATGGCGCAATGCTTGAGATTTGTTGAGTTGAATCATTAACCAATTGAATGTGGACTTGGAATATCGCGGTGGCGCCCACCGCGGCAGGGCACTGACAGACTTCCAATCTTATGCACGAATGCACGCCGGCGGACAATCTGCTTTGCGAAAGTAATTGTTTAGCACGCTCCAGATCGAGCGGTGAGTGGGAGGCTAGCGCATAGATTTCGGGCGCGCTGATCAACTCGCTGATGCTGCACCGGCGCATAAGATTCTCACCCGGTGCGTCCGAACAGCCTACCCACACCTTGACGTGGGAAAAAACTTTTTTAAGACTCCGTTGTAGCAGGGCGGGCGATTGTTCGTTAATGTGCATTAGGAGTTCGTATCGACTCCGCGGCTCCGCCGGGAGGAACGCGCCGAGTTCGCTCGCAGCGGCGCGAAGGCGCGGCCAGTGTCGTCGGTAAAACCAGGCGTTTGGATAAGTGTGAACTAGGAAAATACCATTTTGCTCCAGGTGCCATCCGACCGTTTCATGCAGTCTCGACAATTCCGTCGGGGCGAGATGTTCGATGATATCGCCGGCAATGACCACATCAAACTTGCGTCCCAGCTCAAGCCTGGTAGCATCGGCACAGATGAATTCGACTCGCTCACACAACGCAGCGTTTTCATCTTTAAAGCACCCTTTCGCCAGTGCGATTGAGGCAGTCGAATAATCCACCGCTGTCACTTCATATCCGCGGCGGGCCAGTTGATAAACGATTTCACCACGCCCACAACCCAAATCCAAGGCGGCATGGCCGTGCCCGAGCCGCGCTAAGCGCAGGAGCGAGATAAGCCGCCCGTCCCCCAGTTGCTTACCCCCAGAACGGCGAAAGACATCGAACCCCCCGCAATCTCTCAAATAGTAATTCGAATCATAAAAACCAACGATTTCGCGGCTCGTTCCCGCACCGGAGGAAGGAACTGACTTGACGGCTGCGAGATAATCATCTGACACCCGAATAAGCAATTCACCGGCATACCCCGGGATGGTTACGGCGTAGCGGATGATGTCCTTGTATTTGAGCAGAAAATCATTGGCATTGAAAAAGTTCTGGCGCGTCCAAAAATAGCCGTCGAGGAGAACCCATCGACCTTGGGAAACTGCGCGCCTTAAATCGTGGAAGCTCCCGAGACCGTCCTGCTGGCCGTCTACGTGGATAAGATCGTAAATCCCGCCCGGGAATCGCTTCATTTTTTGGCTGTCGCCGACCACGAACCGAGCGTTGTGATTGGCGGTGATCCGGCGCGCCCAGTCCAACGCTCCGGCCTGGCCGCCGAATCGGCTGCAATCCAGATCGATCCCCAGGAGCTGCGCGGCCGGACTGGCCTCGAGAAATGTCCTCGCGGAGTAGCCAAAGCGAACACCGACTTCAAGTATCGACTGAGGTTGAAGTGCTTTCGCGATACAATACTTCAGCCGATAATAGGGAATCCATTCTTCAAAAAGCGCGGAGAGTGGATCAGAAGGATTGGCGAATTCCCGAAAATCGAACTCTGTCTTGGAGAATTCATCAAGAACAGATTCGATCATCGGGTTAATAGAAGCACCTATACACTGGGGACTCGGGCACAGCCCGGAATCGCGTGTTCACGGCAGATCTGGGAGAGGCGCTCCTTCATGCGGCAGCCTGCCCGTTCGATAGAGAGCTTTTGCATCACTTCAAGTTGCCCTCGTTCTGCCCGCTTCGCCGCTTCGTCACGATTGTCGAACACCTCCCGCATTTGCGCCGCGGCGTGATCTTCCGAAGGATTTGCCCAGCAAAACCCTTTCTTATAAATCGGACCGCTTTTCTCGATCTCAATGATTTTGTAATCCACAAGAAAACTATTGTCCTGGTTCATGAAGGCGAGGTTACCAGAATAATTTGTAGCGATAACTGGCTTACCGAGAAGCATTGCTTCGGCCAAGCCTAGACCAAAGCCTTCCGCACGGTGCAATGAGACAAAGCAGTCGCACATTCCGGTATAGCCGAGAGCGCGCTCCCGCGAAGTCAGTTCGTCGAACAGAAGCACTGCGTTCTCCCGCGCCACGTCCTTCAGCATCCTCAATCCAGTAGGATCAGCGTTACCGCGGCTCGATTTAATCAGGAGACTTGCGCGGTCGTTCGGCGCAAAGGCGCGGCGAAACGCGTGGATCAGACCGATAGGATTTTTGCGCTCGATCTCGCTGCACATGTCGAACATGAATAGAAAGAGAAAATGGTTGTCCGGGATTCCCAAGGTTCCACGGGAAATCTCCTCGCTTTTGCCTAACGACACGCCCGGCAGAATATCGTACACCGGCACATGCATGGTAGCGCGCATCGCGGCGCCAACAAAGGGGGTGGGCGCCCAAATCTCATCGATTAATCCAGCGAAGTCGGACCATTCTGCGGGTGCCGTCTCCAGTTCCCAATACCAGTTGGCGATTCGATAGACACCCTCGCGCCGATGCAACCCCGCACGTAAATAGCAATTAGCGAAATGCGGCACCGGCGCCACATTGATTACTGTAATTGGGTGAGCTTCAAGTCCAAGCCAATCCGCTCTTGGCGCTAGATCCGTCGCGACTCCCGCGGGAACGTCTCGACACGAAGTAGAACAGTCCGCCGATTCAAGCGCCGCCTTGACCGCAAGCGCCGCCTGTTGAAGCCCGGACGGATAACAAAAGTGGGCGAGTATGTTCACGCCAAAAACCTTTGCCTTTCGGTAGCACTTGGGCGAAAAGGCGTCACTGCAAAGATTGTTAATCTGGCGCAAAGACCGGAACCGCGGGAACTGTCCGCACAGCCAGCGCAAGAAGCGCCGTTGCCCATCTGGCAGCAGAGCGTATGGAAACCTTTCCTGCCATTTTGGGTTTACCAAATAGGTCTCGATGATACCTCGGCGTAAATCAGAGGCGGTTTGATGCAGAAATCGAAAAATGTCGGCGTTGGAAACATTATGTTGAGCTCGACCTTTGCCGAAAAGCCACTTTACAAATCTCTTTTGCCCAACCGGTAGAAGACCGAGCGGATAGCGCCACTGCAGTTCCGGCGTAATGAGATAAAGCTCCCGCACTCGTTCGCCGGTGGCGACAACCTTATCCGAAGCGTCGGTTCCTCTACGCGACAACCCAAATCGGACGTGCAGCGCCAAGAGTGTCTCTCCATGGAAGACATCGAAGAAATCAGACTCAACCCGCTCACGTCGGTGGGCGCAAAAAATTCGACGAAACAGCATCATGTCATAAGCTTATTTGCGACTTTCCCTAAAGATTGACGCTTCGCGCGGATGTGTGGCCCCACAGCGGACTTCCTGTTTGCCTTGTTCACCGCACAGCCGCACGTTGGCTAAGTTGTGCAATCAAGCAACGCCCCACAAACGGCCGAAATCTGCGTCGGAGCTAATTCCGGGAACATCGGCAGCGACAAGCAACGCCGGCAAAGCATTTCAGTTACGGGAAAGTCGCCAACATGATGGCCGAGATGCGCATATGCCTCCTGGAGGTGCACGGGGCGCGGGTAATGTAGGCCGGTTTCGATTCCACAATTCAGCAGGTTCCGCCGGACCCAATCCCGCCGGTTACATTCGATCACATAACAGTGCCAGACGCATTCACTTTCAGGAAAGGTCCTTGGCAATTCATACGCCGATCCGGACAAATATTCAGCGTAACTCGCCGCGTGCCGTCTCCGCCGATCATTCCAGGCGTCAAGGCGCCTCAATTTGATGCTCAGCACCGCTCCCTGAAGACTATCGAGTCGATAGTTATACCCAATCTCATTATGTAAATACCTTTCGGTCTGAGCGTGGTCACGCAGCGAAGCAGCGCGAGCCGCTATCTTGTCATCGTTGGTCATGAGGGCACCGCCTTCACCGTATCCGCCCAAATTCTTTCCAGGATAAAAACTGAAGCAGGCAATTTTGCCAAACTGTCCTACGCGCTTTCCGCAATAGCGCGCGCCGTGCGCTTGGGCGGCGTCCTCCACCACCGGAATACCTGCATTGTCTGCGATTCTGCAAATAGCATCCATGTCGGCCGGCATACCGTACAGATGCACTGGGATAATCGCCTTAGTGCGCGGGGTGATGGCGGCCTCTAGCTTCGCAGGATTCATGGTGCGTCGCGCTCGCTCAATATCAACCAAGACAGGCCGCGCCCCTACATAGCTGATTGCCCAAACAGTGGCAATAAACGTCATTGCAACTGTAACAACTTCATCACCTGGCCCGACATCTAGACACCGGAGAGCCAAGTGCAGCGCACTGGAGCCCGTGTTAACACTGACGCAATGCCTGACTCCGCAATATGCCGCGAACTCTTCCTCAAATGCCGCGGAAGCCGGGCCCTGAGCATACCTGCCGGATCTGCAAATGGCTTCAAAGGCCGGAAACACTTCCCCGCGCAAGCTTTCGAATTCTCCCGGGAGGTCCAAAAAGGGAACTCTTATCATGCTTTTGCTCTCAAAATTAACGGTGAGTATGACTCAGCCGAGCGTGATAGACAATATCACCGCCGACCAATTCGCATTCATGATCCAAGATTCCAAGGAAGGAAGCAAAATAGGCGGATGAATAGAAAAAGTGAATGTGCAAATCCAGGGTATAGCGAAAGTATCGCTGACAAGGAACAATCACAAACAGGTGTTGTCTCGCCACCCTTTTCAATTCCTCCAAAGCCATCGTCAAATTACGGACATGCTCCGCCGTGTGAAAGCAGGTAACGACATCGAAGCTGTTGTCCGCGAAGGGAAGCCGCTCAACGCTGCCAGCCACAAACGGGGCGATACCTGATCGCAGTTGCTTAGCGACATCGCAGCCGGTAACCACGTAACCCAATCGGGCGAATCTCTCGAGACAGAACCCTCGACCGCAGCCTACGTCCAACAAAGTATGAATGTCATCGGCTTCCCCGAGCCGGTCAGTGACCCAGAGAAGGCTCTCTTCGGAGCAATCGGTGGGCCTTGTATTCGCACGACAGCGAATCTGACCGTAAAACGAAGCTAGCTCCTGGTCGTTCATGGACTGGACGACCTCCTTGAAATTGATTACCGCCGCAATGTCTGGTGAACCCGCAAACCAATATTGGTAGAACGGATACATGAAGTAATAATTGTCGCGCACGAGAGGCGGCAGACAGCAATCCATTGCCTGCCTGACGAGGTTCGTAAGACTTCTTTTCATCGCGGCTTTTTCAGCCCAAATGGCACATGCCCGAAGTCTCGACTCCTAGACGAAATGTCAGGGGAAGATTGAATCCGTATGCTCGGCCAGATATGCCGTGGTAGAGGGCGGCATCCAATGCGGGTCATGTTTTTGGACACTGGGGTGCCGGAAAGGTCCTGCGGCTGGGGTAACGTTCCGACGTAACCGCTAGTTTCAGACAATCCCGTAAGGACGCCACCAAATTGGGAAATGTCGCTCCCAGCGCCTTGCCCCCGGATCGCGCTGCAAATTCTATCGGGACAAATGCGATTTGGTATCCGTTGCGGCGAGCGACAATGATCCGCTCTGCTTCGACGAACGGACTACGCGACCTGAGCGGCAAGACAAATAGTTCTTTGCGACCGAGCTTAATGCTGCCGGCATCGCGGGTCGCCACGCCGAAGAGAATGAGGGGAAGGAGATTAAAAGCATGTGAGACAATTTGCCGGCGGAGATTGTAAACGGAGCGACGATTTGGGCGTTCGCCCACCACCAAATCGACGCCTCGCGGCAGCACGCTAAGCATGGTCAGGAGATTTCGTGCTGGCCACTGTCCGTCAGATCCGGTCGCATAGATATACGTCCCCCGTGCTTCGTGGTACAGATCCGCGAACGACTGGTAAATGCCTTTGTTTTCGGTGTGACGAACTAATCGGACCCTGCTGTCGCTTCGGCTAATTCTCTCTATGATGAAGGGCGTTCGATCGCGACTACAGTCGTCCAGACAGACTATCTCACACTCCGTTACACTTGGTGGAAGTCCTCGCAAGACTGCTAAATGCTCCTCAAGCACGGCCTCGATATTGGCTTCTTCGTTGTAGGCAGGCATTACGATAGAGAGAAATATGTAGTCACTCATGGCGATTTGCCGCGCCCTCCGCTCAACACGCGCGCGGGATTGCCGGCAACGACTGCACCAGTCCGGACATTTTTTGTCACCACTGCTCCTGCTCCCACGATTGCACCTCTGCCAATCGTAAGTCCGCCGAGAATCGTCGCGTTTGTGCCGATGCTTGCCCCCTGCCGCACGAGTGTCGGTTCAACCTTCCAATCTGCTTTCGTCTGCAATCTTCCGCTTGCTGCAGTTGCCCGCGGATATTTGTCGTTAATAAATTTCACTCCATGACCCACAAAGACCTCGTCTTCGATCACCACGCCCTCGCAAATGAAGCTGTGGCTGGAGATTTTGCAATACCGACCTATTCGGGCTCCCTTCTGAATTTCCACAAAGCTGCCAATTTTCGTTCCGGCGCCTATCTCGCAACCATAAAGGTTCACGAAGCTGTAAATGGCCACTTCCGGTCCCAGCTTCACATCCTCCGCGACGACACAGAAGTCACCTCTGATGGCTGATATTTTCCGCAACTTCATACTGGATTTTGGAGAGGCAGATTGCATATCAGAGCGACACGCGAGAGCCATCGTTAGCAATCGACTTACTCGCCGCCTCTAACATCTTCACGACGGCGAGTCCAGCGGCCCCGCTAGACCGAGGCACCTTTGCGCAGCGGATGCATTCGACGAAGTGCTCACACTCCACCGAAAGAGCCTCGCGCAATTCTAGCTTTGGCGACCACATGTCTCCCATTCGATAGTCGACTAATGCCTTATACATGCCTTCCGGAGAAGTGACTTGAATACCGCGGTCGTAAATCCGTACCTTTTCACTCGGCTCCATATCGTCATAGACTAGCATACGACGGCTGCCGCCGATCAGATTCTGGCGGATTTTTACGGGAGAAAGCCAATTCACGTGAAAATGCGCGATGAAGTTATTGTCAAAGTTTACCGTCATGTATGCCACATCCACAATCCCGCGTCCGGTGTGATCAGCTCCCACCGCCGAAACGAATCTCGGGGCTTGAGGGAATAGAAAAGTAAGGATCGCGAGATCGTGTGGGGCTAGGTCCCAGAGTACGTCAATATCATACTGAAAGAGGCCGAGGTTCACTCGTACAGAGTCGTAATAGTAGAGGTCGCCAAGCTCGCCTGCCTGCACGATTTCCTTGATTCTTCGGACGGCACCCGTGTAGATAAAAGTGTGGTCAACCATCAGCACAAGTTCGCGTTTCGCGGCGATCGCGATAAGTTCCTCGCTTTCCTCCACGGTGCGCGTCATCGGCTTCTCGACAAGGACGTGTTTATCGCTTCTGAGCGCTCGTTTAGCCAGCGAGAAATGGGTTGAGACTGACGTCGCGATTACGACCGCACTCACTTCCGGATCGAGAAGAATTTTTTCTACGTCATCAGTAATCTCGAGAGTTGGGTATCGTTTGCCGGCGGCAGTGCGCCTGTCCGACCGCAAGTCCGCGCACCATTTGACCTCAACACCGTCAGTCTCGGTCAAATTCCGCAGGAGATTCGGTCCCCAATATCCGTACCCAATTAATCCAATTTTCATGGTGCTCATGGTGCCTTAGCAAACCGCGAACATCGTTATCGATACATCAGCCGTCAATGCCCAATTGTTGACCGGGGCGTCACGCGCGCGCCCGTCGCCTAGGAAATCAATGTCGGCTCAGCCAGCGGGGCGATCTTCGGCAAAATCTCGGCGATTACCGCGTGCCCTCAATGCAGCGTCCCGCCGCATGGTCTGACAGTGTATGCGTATTGTCTTCGAACAGAAGATTGAATTCGAACCGGCGGCTTTACACTTGATTTGGCTTGTAGTGGGCGCCTTCAGGTTTCAAGATAGCCGGTGTTGCGCGCCCAATCATGACCGAACCGATGAACAAGAACAATCTCCGAATTTCGCTACACATCGCGATCTATTTCGGCGGGACAATCGCCTGCTGTGGTTTCGCGTATTGGTTCTTGGATCTCCGCCATTCATGCCTCAAGCTGCCACTCACCTATCTGGGCGGGGACGAATTTCCCATCGGCATGTGGGTGAAAGAACTGCAGGAAAGAGGTTGGATCTTACATAATCCGCGGCTCGGGATGCCGTTCCCTCCAGAGATGTTCACCTATCCTGTCCCGGACACGTTCCATCTCTTGGTACTCAGGGTCCTGGGATTGGTCGCCCAACCTTTCGGCCTCGTGATGAATCTCTTTTACCTGTTTACTTTCCCGCTGACATTTGTCTGCACTCTCTATGTCTTGCGCGATTTCGGCATCGGTTATCCCGCAGCGTTATTTTCCGCACTCCTGTATACATTTTTGCCATTTCATTTTATGCGAGAGGAAACACATCTGCTCCTCAGTGCGTACTACATGGTCCCGCTGATCATCATGATGATGTACAGGCTTCTCTCCGAGCGGCTGCCTCTCCTGCGCAGCCAGTCGACGCCGTTTCCAACAGTCGCTATCCGCACTGGCCAAACTATTGCGGTGATCGGCATCTGTGTTTTGGTCGGTTCCACCGGAAGTGGTTATTACCCATTTTTTGCCTGCTTTTTGCTTTCGATTGCCGGAATAGGAGCGGCGATTCTGCAGCGTCGGTGGCTTCCCCTCATTAACGGCATGCTAATGGCGGCGATCATTACGTTCACAGTCGCTCTCAATCTTTCGCCGAACATCATCCACGCGTTCGAGGAAGGTCGTGGCAAAGTGTTTATTCGTTCGCCAGCTGAAGCCGAAATCTATGGGCTAAAAATCGCCCAATTACTCTTGCCGTTGTCAGGGCACCGCTTGAAGATGTTCGCGGAGATTAAGAATCGCTACAATCAGGCGCCGTTGGTCAACGAGAACGATACGGCCACATTGGGAGAAATTGGGGGAGCTGGCTTTCTCTTTCTTCTCGGCTGGCTTGGCTTTCGATTAATGCGTCCAAATGTAAATTGGCTGACGCGTGCTGATCGGGAGTTACTTGATTACACGGCGCTGCTGACAACCGCAACCACCTTGCTGGCTACGGTCGGGGGTTTCGGCTCTCTCCTGGCAATTTTCGCCTTCCCCGAAATTCGTGCCTATAATAGGATAAGCATTTACCTGGCATTTTTCTGCCTCTTAGTCGTCGCTTTGCTCATCGACCGAGTAATTGGGTCACGGATTAAAAGCAGAAATGCTTACCTTTTCTACTGCGTGGGAATGGCGATATTACTTGTTTTCGGTCTCCTTGACGAAACAGCGCGATCTTTCGCACATGATTACAGATCCCTGCGGCTCAGATTCGCAAGCGATAAACAATTTGTCCAAAGTATCGAGCGGACTTTGACGCCTGGTTCGATGATTTTCCAGTTACCATACGGGTCCTTTCCCGAAAGCTCGCCAACCTTCCGTATGACAGCTTATGATCCCTTGCTTGGTTACCTGCATTCCAGGACGCTTCGATGGAGCTTCGGCGGGATGATCGGTGGGAAGGCCGACGTGTGGCAGAAACATGTTGCGGAAGAACCGCCGACGGAGATGCTTGAAGCGCTGGCACTGGTAGGTTTTGCGGGAATTTATCTCGACCGCTACGGATATATAGATCAGGCGGAGGGGACGGAGCGCCAACTGCAAGGTTTGCTCACTCAGGCACCACTTACGAGCGAAAACGGAAGGCTGGCGTTCTACGATTTGCGGCCGTTTGCCGCGCGTTTACGAACCCGCCTTTCTGGGCAACAATGGCGCTTGGCCGAAGCTCAGGTGAGGAATCCACCGTCGATCTCTTTTGGCGACGGCTTTTACAATGAAGAATCAAATGGTCTACGAAAATGGCGGTGGACATCCTCGAGCGAAGTTGACCTGCATCTTGCGAATTCCTCAGGCCATGACGAACATGTTCTGTTGCAGCTGACGCTGGCTACGGGTCATCCTCAATCAAGTAGCGTCCGCCTCACCGGTCCCGGACTCGACTGCCAGGTGAAAGTCGATTTTAACGGCCTCGCAATCTCAAAGCCGATCGTCCTGCCGAAAGGCGACGCCGTGCTTCATCTAAGCACTGATGCGCCAAAGGTGATCGCGCCGGCCGACCCGAGGACGATGTTTTTGAGAATTGAGGATGTAGGATTGTTGTCTCAGCCTGCTAATGACTGAATTCAAAAGGCCGGTGGTTCTGCCCTGGCGTGTGGTTGCTTCTGCCTTGGCGCTTGACCAAAGGCTCGTCATTGAAACTTATCAATAACGTCATCCGCACGATACGCTTCCGATTTCACAAAATCCGTCACCGCAGTTACTCCAATGAGGAAAGCGCTGCCCTACTACCGCTATCGTAGCGCGTAGGACTCAAATAGCGCCACTCCAGTGGAGTTTCCTGTTCCACGAACGATTGCCGTATAATTCCCGGCCGGCAAGGCAGTGACGATAGCAGCGTCGAGGTCACTTGCCGGTTGCAAACCGGTGGCGATGATCTCAGCCTCCTGGTCCGTCCGCCAGTTGTCGTTGGAAGCCAAAACAGCACCATTGCCGTCGTGCAACTCAAGGCTCGGATCCGCTAGGTCTGCGCTGACCCCGTTTGAAGCCAAGTCTGGCCCGATCGCGCGAATGATAATGTTTTGTGGAGCGATTCCGGTAACAATCATCCCGGCAATGAGGGCATCGTCGCCGGATCCGACAAAGCCGCGCCACGATAAATTCGCTAGCGTCGCGTTGGGCGCCTCCGAGATATCATATAGTTCAACGAGCCCGATCCCCGTCGAATCGGAGATGCCATGCAAGATCACAGTGTAGGTGTCAGAATTAAGCGTCACGAGCATCGCCGATTCCCGAGGATCCGTTGGCGCTAGACCAATCGCAGAAATCTCGCCACTTTGCGGATCGTCGGCCCAGTTGTCATTCGTTGCAACGACGGCACCGGTACTGTCGCGCAACTCTAACACCGGATCTTGCAGCGTCCCTGCGAGTGGCAATCCACCGATGTTAAGCGATGGCCCTATGCCACGGATTACTAGCGTGCGTCCGGCGCTTCCCTCAATAATAAAACCAGCGATCAGAACGTTGTCTCCTGTGCCTACCTGGGCCCGCGCAGAAACATTCGCCAATCTAGGAGGATTAAACAATCCAAAGACACCAGCTCCCCCCTCTGTGCCGACATAGACCTTGCCATTCGCGATCGCGGGAACGACAAATTTATTTCCCGTTCCAAACTGGTCCCGCCCGTCAGCCGCTTGGTTACTGTTATAAATTTCATTGCTTACGTCTTGTGCCTCGTATGCGTGCAAGATGGCCATTGTTGTTGTTGCCTTCTCCGCCGCCCAAACGATCCCATTGCTCGTCCCATCGGCGGAAATCGCGGGCGTCGCCCCCGGATAACCGAAGATGGTGGGCCCCATGGATACCGGCACCGGATCGAGCAGGCCATTGACGAATTGGAACGACTTCAGCGTTTCCGCCCAGACCCCGTAATAAAGGCGCCCATTGAAAAACGCCGGAGTGGAATAGCATTCGTTGGCAAACACATCGACAACATCCTGATACACATTGGCGTTGGAATCGGGATTGAATTTCCCCATGTTGTCACGATCGAATATATATATATGTCCATCTTTCCCCGCGCCAAGTCCCAAGTGGCGAGTCTGTCCGCTAGCATCATTCATATCCGGTAGTAGAATTGTGCCCCCCGAGCCCAAGTCCAGGTCACCCGCCGATTCCTCAACGGTATTAAACGGCGCGAAATAATCGGTTACGCTTAGAGCGCCGTCCGTTCCGACACCTAAGTTCACAAAGCAACCGCCGAAATCGTGGAACATTGGAAATCCGTTAGCGTCAAGAGAGGTATCAAAGGTACCGTTGGCCGTTGCCACGAATAGATGTCCGTTGCTATCAACAGCCGGCGCGGCGCCGCTCGCCCAAATGCTACCCTCGGTGCCGTTAGGCGTGAGGTTTAGAACACGGACTTGCCTGAGAGTTGTGTCATAACAGATGACCCATCCGTTGTACGGCTCCCGGTCGCAAAAAGACGACCACGTCGTGTAGATTACACCGTCCTGCAGCACCAAACCCGCGCGATCGAATTGTTGCTTGGGATCGAATACCGTCTCCCCACCTCCTCCGGGGTAGGAGGCTGCGATATCAACCGGCCCTCCAACTAATTCTGACCCGGTGAAAATATCGAGGGCATGCAGGCGCTGGAAGTAATTCCCGCTGCCGTCTTTGCTCATAGCCTGCACATAGATTACGCCGTTATCAATTACCGGCGTGGCTGTAATGCCAATCTCCGCCATAATCAGACAACCGAAATTATCGGACGACGTCTCGCCCGCCTTCAGCAACATAACGTGCCAGAGAACGGTGCCGTCGTCTGCATCGCAAGCATAGACGCTGTCGTGCTCAGTCGCGATATAAACGATGTTGTGCATGCCTTGGCCCGGAATCTCGATTCCGGAAAGGTAGAGCGGTTGCGCGAACACCTGACCGTCCACGGGAATCTCAAACAGCTTCCCAAAATCCGTCGCATTAACGTTCGACGGAGTTAATTCCCTTTCGTTCGGATTCACTCCGGTTCGCGCAGGATCGTTGTGCCACATCACGATATTTTCCGGCGCGCTGTATCCATTAGGTGATAAGGCCATTGCGCTGCAGAACCAGCTGCTGGCGATCAAGACAGGGCGACAAAATATTTTGCAAAACATTGCGTTAATTTAGGAGGCCGCGAATCCAAACGCAAGCGAATGTTCGCCAGCGAACGCCGCCTACCGGTCCAACGGAGGCCGGGATGTTCGTCAGAAAGAAGGCGGGCCGAGATCGTGAGAAGACGGATTGCAGTTTCTCAACCTATGCTGATTCGATCCCGCTCGCGACTTCCGATTATGTTAAGAACTTCTGCGGTCAAGTCTGTTTATTGATGCCGCCGTGCCCACGCCATCTGCTCATCGCCATTTCTCACTAGGTCAGTTGAAATTGGGGCGTGCTCATCATCAAATGGATCAAGCGGCGGATCGTCTCGTCCCCGCGGTCTGTAGCACGCGAGTTGAGGTAGGCACGAAATATCTCGGCTTGCTTCGCCGCGAGCGGCGATTGGTAAAGACGGAGCGCCAGGTCTGTGACCAGCCTTTCGGAATTTTCGCGCAGTTCGGCCGGGATGATCTTTCCAAGGTCGATCGGCTCGCGACGCAGCACGGGGGGAGTGTTGTGCTGGTTGGGCGATCCGTTGATCAGATAGTCCGCAAAGTTGTAGCGAAAAAGGAGTGTGGCCGTGCTTATCCACGATTTCCCGCCGTCCCAGCCCTTCACATTCGGCGGTGCGAAGAGCACCTGGCCCATTTGCTGCATCCCATTTAGTGCGCTCAAAATTGGCGGCAACTCGGATTCGAGAAGCTTGCAGCTCTGAACGAGAAACTGCACCGGACTCTTGATCTGCGCGCGAACGACCCTTGGGGCGTAAAACTCCGCCGAACTAAAGATTGCCTGCAGCACGGGCCCGAGGTTGAAGTGATGTTGGCGAAGCAGTTTAGCGACACTGTCGATCGCCGCTGGAGGTGGTTCATCTTCGACGAAGAATCGCCAGAGCTTGCGGCCGATGAACTGCGCGCAGGCAGGCTGCTCGACGATGATGTCGAGAATGTCGTCGCCCGAAAAATTGCCGCTGCGGCCCATGAATCTCTTTTGGGTCTCATCGTGCTGCCGTTTGAAGAATTGAAACTGCTCATTGGAATCGATCCGGTAACCTGTGAAAGCGCGGGCCGATTCCCGAATATCCTGCTCGGTATAATGGCCGATCCCGATGGTGAAAAGTTCCATCACTTCGCGCGCCCAGTTTTCGTTAGGGTGAGACTTCTCGCTCTCCAACAGGTCTAGATAGATCATCATCGCTGGGTCACGCGATACTTCTTTGAGAAGAGTGGTAAAGTTCCCGAACGCATACCGCCGGAATGTGTCGTTCTGGCGCCACAGCCAGTAGGTGTTGGTGACCTTTTCCGCGCTGGTCGCGAAGTGGCCGTGCCAGAAGAGCGTCATCTTTTCGACGAGGGGCGCGCGCGTGTCCTTCATCCACGTGAGCCACCAGTAGCGCAAATCGAGCAGCTCCTGGCGTTGTTCCTCGCGAATCTCGCGCAGTTTCGCCTCTTGCTCCTCCGGGTGGCCCTTTAGTCTGTCCAGTTGCCCCCGCACGTTCTTCGGAGCGCTCCAAGGCAAAGAATCAGTCCCCTTCAGTTGATCAGACGGATGAAGCAGCTCATCGACCGCGGCCTCTATGCCCTGCTGCCGGACGCGCTCGATCTCTTCGGGAGTGCCGCCGAAGCCAGCGCGATTGAGCAGGTGCGCGGCGGTCTGGAAACTCCATTCCTGGGCTGAGCACGGGGTTAACATGCGATTGGTTGTGAATCTATCGAGCCCGACAAAGAGATGACACAATATCGCGAATTCCGGTTACACGAATCCTTAACGCCATTGAACCTCTCGCGCCTTTGCTGTCGCGAGCCAGAATTAAAAGGTACGGGAACTGGAAGTAGGCGCTGGCCAGTTAAAATCAACGTTGCCCAGCAGCAGAACAATTCCAGTCGGCGATGGCTCAACAGCAGAACGAGATTCAGGCTCTCACATTAAGCCCCGAAGAGCAGGCAGTGCAAATCCAGAAGGTGAGCGACCAGCTTGCAGCGGACAAGCTGCGCCGCGCTTGGTCGGCAATCATTGGTAAGACCGCGTAGAGAAGGTCCGCGCGCGAGCGGAGCAGAGCCCGGAAACACGGCTCTGTTGGAACCGGACAACACATCGCCGCGCAGAAGATCGACCGACGGTCGCTAAGGTCGTGCGGTGAGTCGCCACAGCCCGGCGCACGATTCAACACAGCCATCGGGCGCGACAACTTCAAGAATCATGTTGACGAGCATCGGCGCGAGCCGCCACTCTCGGCCATTAAACCAGATCTGGATCAGGCGCGGATGCTCGACCATGGGGAGTTTCTTCCGTCTTTCAGACCTCAACCAGCAGATAAACCACCAGGTGAAAGAAAAACTCCATATGTATCATTCGATTCGACTAACAATTCCAATTCCATCCGTCAGAACTTCGACCAACCGGCCTCTTCGGCAGCGCGGTCTTTTTTCCACCGCGCTTGCGCTCGCCCTTGCCTGGTTTGCGCTTTCGCCCACGGCCGGAGCGGTCACGCCACCGCCCGATGGTGGCTATCCCAACCAAAACACCGCGGAGGGTGATAACGCGCTCTTTAGCCTCACCACCGGGGCAAATAACACGGCCAGCGGATTTGATGCGCTCTTGCACAACACCACCGGCTTCAACAACACAGCTACCGGTGTGAGTGCGCTCTTGAGCAACACCACTGGCGCCAACAACACAGCCAACGGTCTTCAAACGCTCTTTCACAACACCACTGGCTTCACCAACACGGCTAACGGTGTCTCAGCGCTCCAAAACAACACCACCGGCAGCAATAACACAGCCACCGGTGTGAGCGCGCTCTTGAACAACACCAATGGCGCCAACAACACGGCGACCGGCCTTCAATCGCTCTTGGACAACACGGCTGGCGGCGAGAACACGGCTAACGGTGTTAATGCGCTCCAAAACAACTCCACTGGCAACGACAACACGGCTAGCGGTGTCTCAGCCCTTTTTTTAAACTCATTTGGCTCCGCTAACACGGCCACAGGCGTTAGTGCACTCTATAGGAACACGCTCGGTAATAATAACACGGCCACCGGTCGTAGTGCACTCAATTTCAACACCATAGGCGAAGGCAACACGGCCATCGGTGCCACAGCGCTCGACCAGAACGATACTGGCGTCAACAACACGGCCAGCGGCTTTCAAGCGCTCTATCTTAACATAACTGGCGACAATAACATTGCCTTAGGTTTTAACGCGGGTTACAATACGACGGGGAGTAATAACATCGAGATTGGTAACAGTGGAGTCGCGGGCGAGGGCCAAACGATCCGTATCGGCTCGGCAGGCACTCAGAGCGCCACCTTTATTGCTGGTATCAGTGGGAAAACGATTGCCGGTGGGGTGACAGTCATCATCGATGCCAACGGTCATCTGGGCACGGTCGTCTCCTCCGAACGTTTCAAGGACGCGATCCAGCCGATGGACAAAACTAGCGAAGCGATTCTCGCGCTGCACCCCGTGACCTTCCGCTATAAGCACGAGCTGGACCCCGCTGGCATCCCGCAGTTTGGCCTCGTGGCCGAGCAAGTGGAAAAGGTGGACCCAGACTTAGTGGCGCGCGATGGCCAGGGGAAAGCCTATACCGTACGGTATGAGGCCGTGAACGCGATGTTGCTCAACGAGTTCCTCAAAGAACACCGCAAGGTCGAGATACAGTATCGCAAAATGCAGGAACAGGAAGCGGCGATCACGCGACTAAAGTCAGCGGGCGCAAAGCAGGAAGTAGCCATCGCTCAGCAGAAAAACGATTTCCAGTCAGTCCTCGCGGAGCAGCAGAAGGAAATCAAAGCCCTCACCGCAGCCCTCAAAGAGCAGGCGTTTCAAATCCAGAAGGTGAGCGCTCGACTGGCCGCGGACAAAGCTGCGCCGCGCTTGGTCGGCAACAATCGGTAAGACGGCGTAGAGAGATCGGCGGGCGAGCGGGCAGAGCCCGGAAACCCGGCTCTGTTGAATCAGGGGCAACGCATCGCCATGCAGGAGATTGACAGACGGTCGGCTGAAATCGTTCGGTTGGGCTGCCACAGCCGGCGCACGATTCAAGATGGCCATCGGGCGCGACCGTTTGAAGAATTATGTTGACGAGCATCGGCGCGAGCCGCCACTCTCAGCTAAATAAGAAAAGATCTGGATCTGGCGCGGTCGCTTTGACCTGGGAGCTTCCTCCCACTTTCAGACCTGTAGTCGCAGGTTAACCTCCAGGTGAAAAGGAAGACTGCAATGCAAAATCCAGTTCAACGAACAAAAGCAATTGATCCGATCAGAAACTCGCTCAACCGCTCGCCTTGGCGGCGCGGTTTTCTCCTCATCCCGCTCGCGTTCACCGCGGCATGCTTGGCGCTTTCGCCGCAGGCGCGAGCCGTTTGTCAAGAAGGCTGCGGCACCAGCAACCACAACACGTTCCTGGGTGATGACGCTCTCATTTCCAACACAACCGGCAGCGATAACACGGCAATCGGTGATGGAGCGCTCGCCAGCAATACCATCGGCTCTGGTAACACGGCTAGCGGTGATGAAGCGCTCGTTTTCAACACCACCGGCAGCAATAACACAGCTAACGGCGTTGCTGCGCTTCTTCTTAACAAGAGCGGTAGCGACAACACGGCAATCGGTTATGTTGCGCTGAACCAGAACTACACGGGCAAGGACAACACGGCCGCCGGGGCTTCGGCGCTCGTTTCCAACAGCATCGGCAACTTCAACACGGCGACTGGCTACCAGGCGCTCTATTACAACACCATAGGCAACGCCAACACGGCCAACGGGGTTAGCGCGCTTCAAACCAATAGCAGTGGCAACAATAACACGGCGAATGGTGTGAGTGCGCTCTTGAACAACAGCACCGGCAGCTTCAACACGGCCAACGGTTGGCAATCGCTCTATGGCAACACCACTGGCTACGACAATACAGCCGACGGTGTCTTTGCGCTTTCTAGCAACACCACCGGGGGCAATAATACCGCGACAGGGTTCCATGCGTTCGCCGGCAATACAACCGGCAGCAATAACATTGCCTTGGGAGTTTTGGCTGGTTCAGCTCTCACGACGGGAAGCAACAATATCGAGATCGGCAATATAGGTGTGACTGGCGAATCGGGTCGGATTCGCATCGGCAAGGTCGGAACTCAGAGCGCCACCTTTGTCGCCGGCATTAGTGGAGTAACGGTTGCAGGAGGGGTAACCGTAGTGGTCGATAGCAACGGCCAACTTGGTACGGTCACTTCCTCGGCGCGTTTCAAGGACAAGGTTCAGCCGATGGACAAGGCGAGCGAAGCGATCCTTTCGCTCCACCCGGTCACCTTCCGCTACAAGCACGAGCTTGACCCTGAGGACATCCCACAGTTTGGATTGGTGGCCGAGGAAGTAGAAAAGGTAAGTCCCGATTTAGTGGCCCGCGACGGTCAAGGCAAGCCTTACACTGTGCGGTACGAAGCGGTGAACGCGATGCTGCTGAATGAGTTTCTTAAAGAACACCGCAAGGTCGCGGAACAGAACCGAAAGGTAGAGGAACTGGAAGCGACCGTCGGGCAGTTAAAATCAACGGTGGTCCAGCAAAAGGACTTGCAGGCGATCGTGGCCCAGCAAGAGTACGAAATCAAGACTCTGACAGCCAGCTTGAAACAGCAGGCCTCACAAATCCAAAAGGTGAGCGACCGGCTTGAAGTAAGCAAACCTGCCGCGCGAGTAGTCGCCAACAATTAGTAAAGCGCAGGGCTACGGCGCCTTTTCAATCACCAAGTCGAAACAGCCCAGACCCAAGAGTCGCGGATCTGCGCTTTGGCCGATAAGCTTTGGGGACGTCGCCTTCGGAATTCGAAGTTCAATCTTCAATGTGCCATCGTTCGATACAACATTAGCAGGAATCGTTGCCGTGTATTCGCCTCTGTCGCTTACCTGCCAATCGGCGACCTTTTGGCCGTTTGCATACACTTCAGTAGGCTGTGCGACCAGGCCCGGCGGATTGGTCAGGCCGAGGAGTGTCATCTGAAGCTGGAAGGACTCTCCCGCAGGGAGAGCGGTAAAACTTAGAATCGCACTGTTGCCTTCTGTCCATGTCTTGTCCGTTTCCGTCTGGCTCCAACCCGAGCCGCGAAAGCGCTCGGAGTCTCCGGCATCTCCGAAACTAACTTTCGTTCCAAGTTGATAGTGAGTGTCGGGAACTGCTTGAACAGAAGAAGGCGTGTTCTGTGCTCCAGATGCTGAAAGAGAAGGTGACGCATTGACAGAGGTCAGTTTTTCGTCAGATGGGCCGGTTTTAGAACAGCCGGCGAACCAGAGTGACGTCGGAATCATGATAAGAAGTAGTGCAGATCGAGCAGAGAGGACACCGCGGATTACAGTGATCATTCTTTAGCCTTCTTCCCGGCCTGCCAACAAGTCAAGTCCCGAGTGAGGATTTTTGTGCCGCGACCAGTCCAACCAGACAGTTTGATGAATTTAGCCAGTGGTTTCAGAGGCCGCAGCGCCTTTCTTCCGTGCTCGTCAGAGCAGAGCGGTCGGCCGCGCGATGCCGACCAGGTCATGTGCTTCGGCACGCGGTCTCTTTAATGGCGGCATCATTTTCCGGCTCACGGCGTCACGGTTGATAGATTCGCATACTGACCTGATTGTCCCGTAGTCCACTTTTGTCTTAAATTGCTTGATTCCGCTCGGAATAGCGACTAGCTCCTCCACGTCGGCCATATTCGTCGATATTTTGGCGACTCTATTTCAATGCCTGAAATTCCGCTTCATCAGCAAATAAGCGAGCCTGGATACGTCCGCTGGGCCGTAGCGAATGCAATCGACATACATTTGTTCATGCTCCATAACGCGCGCGTCAAACTCGTTGCCACTCGCCTGCCCAAGGCTGAGGTGATCGTTGACCTGGGCGGAGCCGCCGGCTCGATTTATGCCATGGGATACCCTCATGAGTTCGAAAAGCTGATCGTGGTTGATCTTCCTCCGGATGCGCGACACGACATGTATCGCGATTTGATGCTGTCGGACGTGCGGACCCCTCAGGGCCCTATTTATACTCTCCTGACGACTATGACTAATCTTAGCGCAATCCCGGCCGGTTCGGTCGGTCTTGTTTGGTCTGGACAAAGCATCGAACATATCAACGAAGAGGAAGCTAGAGAGGTTTACGCCGAGGTGCTCCGGATCCTAAAGCCGGGGGGGCATTTCTGCCTTGATACGCCTAATCGTCTCATCACGGCAATCCATACTGGCACCGACGAGTGGATCCATCCTGAACACAAGATCGAATACTATCCCAAACATCTTCAGCGCAACCTCAGAGAGGCCGGATTCACCATCATCGAGCAGATTGGTGTGGTTGAGATGATTAATACTCGCCAGCAAGGTCAGATCGACTACCGAGATTTTTATGTTAGTTCGGGGCTGAATACAAATTTGGAGGATTCATACATCCAATACTACCACTGCGTGCGTAGCGCTGACCTTCGAGTTCCGTAGGACAGTCTTTGGTAGATTCAAGAGCAGTTATCGTAGGCTGGCAGGGAAGTGCAACGGCCCAATCTTCGTCGAATCCAACGGCAGGTTCGCGAATGCGCCGGGGGAACAGGGCCGCGGCAGCAGCATCGTTTGGAAGCCGTGCCGCGAGAGCACCGTCAGCGAGTTTGAGACTCCTCCGTTACGACGCGACCCGCCAATCCACACTTGCCGCTTCATTGGACTGCCGCTTCAATTGCAACTCGAAGGTGTGGAGGCAAGCAGCGATCTAACGATTGACGGAGAAATTCCGCCGGGACGCGCACATTGCAGACGTCCTTCGCAGCGGCGATCAGATTCCCCTGGGCACGGTCCAGAATATCCCTTTCAATAACGTTCTTGAATAGCCCCGCTACTGTATCCCCGCGCAGATGGGCATTGACGAATGCCTTCGCGGCGTTTCCCACCGTATCCCGAAGCGTCCAGTCAGTCACCAGTCGCTCGATCGCCTGCGCCAAGTCATTCACCTCGCTTGCGCCGATGCCAATTTTGATTGCGCAATCGTCTGGAATCTCGCTAAAAGATGCGTCATTGGTAATGATGCATGCTTTGCCCATCGACATCGCTTTCGTGAGTGTCGCGGAAGATTCCCCCATACTAGGAAATCGCAGGTTCACTACTATATCGGTTAACGCCAGATACCGAGAGAAGTCCACATCGCTGACAAAGTAAGTACGAATCGTGCATTCGGTCAATCCCGCCGTCTCTATCAGGTGGGTAAGATCATCGCCTTGTCCGACGACCAGGAATCGAAACGCTAGCTTTCCCTTGAGCCTCGACAATGCCTGCGCCACCTGTTCGATTCGCTTGGTGGGTCCGATAAATCCCAAGCAAGCGATCACCAATTCCCCCTTACCGATACCGTGTTTTTCACGAAACTCATACACCGCACCTCCGCTAGGAACGGGCTGCGCTGGTGTAGAAGCCAGCAGCGGCACGACATGCACCGAGCGCTCATAGCCTAGCGCGACCAGCCGATCATGAGCCCAGCGATTATGCACAACAATCGAGGAAGCACCCGAAAAAATTGAAGCTACGAGGGGGTAATTCTCGGGATGCTTGTATCGCAGTATATCGCCTTCTGCCGCGTCAGCAATAATCAAATCGATATCCGACGCTCGCTCCATTCCATAGTTTAACCACAAGTGTTTGATTAAGCCCGACCTCCCCAAGCCAGCAAAAAGGTAGTAGAGAACGACGTCATGGAGCACCACGATCCCGGGGAATTGCCGAAGCATATGGAAAATATCGAGATGAAAATGCGGGTTGTTGCCCAGATGGTAAATCACCGCATCATAAATTCTGAGATGGCTGACTCGGCCAATCTGCTCAAAGTCGCCACAACTGTTCGAAGGATCTTGAGCTTCTCTATTTCGAAAGTCGTAACAATCGACGGCCATTAATTTGCGGAGGCCCTCAACCAGGGCGACCGAATAAGCCGCGATTCCCGTCTGTTTCGGCGGGAACGGAGAGAAGTAGGCGATTTTCATGAACTCAGCAAGTTGTCGACGACATGGTCCCAGGAGATACCTAGAGTTTGCAGTGTGTCCCTGCCGTTACGACCAAGTTGCTGTGCTTTCGCCCGATCTTTCGCGAGCGAGTTGATCGCACTTGCGAGGTGCGTGGCATCTGGCTTTGTGATGAATCCATTATGTCCATCGACCACAAACTCAAGCGGGCCGCCCGAATCGGTGTGTGTTATGACCGGCTTGCTGGCGTAGAATGCCTCGAGAGTTGCGTAGCCATAATCCTCCTCAACGACACCATTGTACACAGCGAGGCAATTGGCATACAGGTCAAGCTTTTCCGCTTCGGTTATCCGCCCAAGGATCCGAACACGCGATGCGATTGGAGAAGCTCTAATTCGAGCCACGAGGTCTTCACCGTACTTAGAGTCATACTGGCCGCACAACACCAGTTGAAGGTCCAGCGGCAGGCTTTGAATGGCATCAAAAATGAGGTGTTGTCGTTTCATCTGGTCGAAACGGCCGGGATATAAGATGTAGTCATCAAATCTGCCGGTCCTAAACTTATCGTAGTTCGCCGGCGGATGGTAAAGTGGGGTGGATTCGATTGAGTTAAACCGAAGCAAACGCGCAGCCACAATCTTGGACTCGGCGAATACTGCTGAACTCTGCGGGATAAAGTAATCGTCCCAGCGCTTTATCTCTGCGGCGACATCTTGGCCCTGTACGGTCTGCCATAAATCACTATATTGGGTGCCATAGAGGTCATAGGCTTGGCGATGCTGATGGATGATCCAGCATACCTTGTGGGGATGTGGCGCGTAGTAAGCGGGGAATTTCAGCCCGATAACGCGGTCGATCTTGTTGCCATTGACTTCCTCCACGTCGACAAGCCGGGCCATTAGCATGCAATCGAGAATACGCTCAGGCGGGTACCATTTGAATGGAATCAGAACGATTTCGGTTTGGCATCCGCGTTTGGTGAGTTCTTCCTTTAACGAGGCCGCCTGCATCTCCGCACCGCCCGTTATGAAGGGCACTTGAACGGAGAGGATACAGACCTTCACGAACTGTGGAGAAGGTTGTGCACCGCCCCGACAAAGGCATTCTCGATCGGCTCGTCCGTAAATCGCTCCCGGACGTTTCGCTCACCGTCTCTGACGATCTGTTCGCGCAGCTTTCCGTCGTCTATTACTTGCTCAGCGAGGGCGGCATAGAACGCATAATCTTCCTCGGCCCTAGGCGGATCAGAAAGCAGTTGATCGGGTCCGGCGGTTTCTCCCATCGCCGTAGCGGCGGATCCGATCACCGGCAAGCCGATGGCCTGTGCTTCCACGATAGGAACACAAAATCCCTCATGTTCGCTAAAACAGACATAGATGTGTGATCGACGGAACAGATCGATTAGTTCGGCATCAGAGCAATGTGATCGCAGTTCAATACAACCTTCCAGGCCGAGTCGGCTTCTCTCTGTTCGAATGACATTGTAATAGCCGTCCACTTCCGGATCGCTCGCGCCAACGAGCGTCACATGAACTTTTCGCGCTCGAGAACGGAAGGCCTGCGCAACCCGCAGCAATTGAACGTGCCCTTTATTTGGCGCAAGCCGGCCCACCAGCAGCCAGTTCACCGTTTCGGCGGAGTAATCAGCGCAATGCTCGAGGCCGAGCAAAGCCTGGCTCCGGTTGAAGGGCGGCGCCACAAACAAGCGAGACGGATGGGCGCCGCTTTGCTCCAGTTCATCGCGGTTGTAAATTGAATCGGCTAACCAAATGTGCTTCCGGTCGATGGCGAGAAAGCGCTGCGTCAGTTTCCGCCCCTCAACACAAACCGAGGAATGGCGCGCGCTATAGGGGGCGAAGAAATGGGCCGGCGTGATGTTATGATATCGGAAGATAACGGGGCAACTCGTCTTGTGAACAAGGCTTTCGCCCGCAGCCCAATACTGGCTGTGATGATAGATCAAGAGGGAGAGCGAAGCGCAATCGAGCTCCTCTGGCCGGATCGATTTCAACTCCCCGGACTGGCGCCGGTGCGATTCGCAAACGATCACCGGCTCGCCGCCAAGTCTTTCGAGCAAGCCATACATCCTGGCGATATCATGGCCGATGGCGTCGCCCCAAGTCACCGTCTGGTGACAAAGGGCGACTTTGAAGGCACTCATAATCGCACAAAGGTGAGAGGTTACTTCCTCCCGATGACGGCGTAGTCCTGCGCTCCGAAAAACATTTGGTTGATGAATCGCTCCATTGGAGGTGATCCCTCGGAGACTGGCAATGCGTTGTGATCTGGGTGAAGCGGAAGAATCTCCAGAGAAGTAAAGCCGGCCGTGGCCATCGCGAACTTAGTGAACTCCTTTGGCAACGGGCGGAGGTGAGTTGGGTCCGAATAGAATCGATTGCTTCCGACTTGGACGTTGTCTGGATTCGGTGTCTCAAAAATACAGACACCGCCTGGACGTAACACACGGAGAGATTCGGCGAAAAGATTCATGAGCGATGGGAAGGGAAGATGTTCAATGAGATGGAATGCGGTAATGGCTCCCTGACTGTTGGAACGAAGCGAACCGAGGTGCTGGAGCACGTCAGCTTGTGTTACCAGTAGCTTGCGCGCCGCGCATTCCTCTACCATAAACCCATTCAGGTCTACTCCGTGTCCGACTAAGCCCTCCTCCCGCAGCAGCTCGAGCCATTCGCCGCGCCCGCAACCGAGATCAAGAAGCGGTTTGCGGCGCTTGGCAAGACCGGCCTCCTTAACAAGTGGTAAATAAACGCGCACGCGCCGTTTAATGTCCGCCCGCGCTCCCCGGAACTTGTTCTCGAACGCGACGTAAAAGGCGTCAAACTCGTGTTTGCTGTCGCCGTTGAGATCAGCCGCTGATTCATGCTTGCCTCTGCGCCGCCGCGCTTGTCCAGCGTCATTGCTCGACAGAGCGACATCGTGCGCGCGCAATTGCAACTCTCTTTTTAGATAGCTGGAATCCGCAACTTGTCTTTCGTCGAGATTGGTTAGCAGATTCTGGAGAAGCGTCGCCGCGGATTTCGCCTGCTCTAGTTTTTCATTCTGGCCCTCCACGCGCCCTTCCACTTTTTCGCGCGCTTTCGCTTCGCCCGTCAACGCCGCGCTAACCGCTTCGAGAGTGCTCCCAAACGAGTCGAGCCTTTCGTGCTGTCCCTGCACGCGCCCTTCCACTTCTTCGCGCGCTTTCGCTTCGCCCGTCAGCGCGACACGGGCAGCTTCAAGCACGTTCTCAAAAAAGTCGAGCCTCTCATGCTGAACTCGCACCCGCTCTTCCACTTCTTCGCGCGCTTTCGCTTCGCCCGTCAGCGCGACACGGGCAGCTTCAAGCACGTTCTCAAAAAAGTCGAGCCTCTCATGCTGAACTCGCACCCGCTCTTCCACTTCTTCGCGCGCTCTCGCTTCGCCCGTCAGCGCGGTGCGGACGCTTACCTCCAGCTGCTGAAGTATCGACCCCGCGGATCTCATCCACGTGCTATCTGCAGTCCGATGGGCCGACACGATATGGAGCCAGCGATTTTGGGACTCCAGAGCGGAACTTATCTCCCGCAGGCGGTTGCTCAGCTCGGCCGTGTTCTTGACCACCGACGTCACGACGTCGAGGAGGTGACGATCATAGGCGCCTTGTTTGCGAAAAAGGCGCCGCAAAGGCTTTGGAATCCATCTCCGGACTTCCACCTTCGCGCGCGCTTCGCCCAGAATCTGATCGAGACGCTCTTTCTTCACGTTCACGGGTCGAATCGAGACGGGAGCAGGCGGCGGGGGCAGGACAGTTACACCGGGCAGCACAGTGCCGGCGCCATGATTCCGCTGGTACGGGAGACCCAGTGCTAGCGCTTTGCCAGTTTCAACGCGCGTGCGTTCCATTAAGGCGCGGACGTCGATTTTTGGATTGTCAGATTCAATCATAGACGACTCAAGGCCGCACTTCGCAGCGACCGCTGCGAAGCGTCGTATAATGCGTTGTGTAAGTCATTCGTCAAGCTGTGCGAGCGCGCAGACCCGCCGGACGGCCGTTATCGTTTTTCGCAAACTTGCGCGATGGGGCCAACTTCCCCTCAAAGCTAGTTGCAACTCGATATTAATTCCTCGCAGCCAGAAGGATTGCACGCCGGGGCCGGAGAGGCAGTTCGACCGCGGCAGAATAGGCAAACGCCATTGCGCGTCATAATCCCCCTAGAGCGGTGTTGACTGCCTAAAACCGGCATCCCATAGTCTCATTCTGGCGCGCCATCCGATTTGACGCAACAAATTTCGCTTGAATACTCCATCCGCTTTCCACCGCTCATCCGTCGGCCGGAAGATGATCGTGGCGGTGACAGGAATCATTCTGATTCTGTTCGTCATTGGCCACCTTCTCGGCAACCTCCAGATCTTCCTCGGGCCGGAGTGGATCAATGGCTACGCGCAGCACCTGCGCGACCTTGGGCCGCTCCTTTGGATCATTCGGGGCGCGCTCCTCGTCGTGGTCATTCTGCACATTTATTTCACGATCCAGCTCGTGATCGAGAACCGCCGTGCCCGGCCGGACCATTACAAGCGCAAAGACTTCGTCAAGGCCACCCTCGCCTCGCGCAGCATGGCCATCAGCGGGCTCATCGTCCTCGCCTTCATCATATTTCACCTGCTCCACTTTTCCTTTCGCACGACCGATCCGCGCTTTGCGCAGCTGGCGCATGATCCCCTCGGGCATGACGACGTTTACTCGATGATGGTGCTCGGCTTCTCGAACCCGCTCGTCTCGGGGTTCTACATCCTTGCGCTCTTCCTCCTCGCTCTGCATCTGAGCCACGGCGCCTCCAGCTTTTTCCAATCGTTAGGCTTGAACGATCAGAAACTCGCCCCACGGCTTGCGTCGGCGGGAAGGATTTTCGCCTGGCTGCTTTTCTTCGGTTACAGTTCCATTCCCGCCGCCGTTCTCATCGGCTGGGTGAAATTACGAACTCACTCATGATCGGCACTCTCGATTCCAGAGTCCCGGCCGGCCCGCTGCCGGAAAAATGGCGGAGGCACCAGAACAATTCCAAGCTGGTCGCGCCGAACAATCGCCGCCGTTTCGAGATCATCATCGTCGGCACAGGACTGGCCGGCGGCTCGGCCGCGGCGACTTTGGCCGAGCAGGGTTACAACATCAAATCGTTCTGTTATCAGGACAGCCCGCGTCGCGCGCACAGCATCGCCGCGCAGGGCGGGATCAACGCCGCGAAAAATTACCAGAACGACGGCGACAGCGTTTACCGGCTCTTCTACGACACGATCAAGGGCGGCGACTTCCGCTCGCGTGAAGCGAACGTTTATCGCCTCGCCGAGGTCAGCAATTCCATCATCGATCAGTGCGTGGAGCAGGGCGTCCCGTTTGCCCGCGAATATGGCGGGCTGCTCGCCAACCGTTCCTTCGGCGGCGCGCAGGTCTCGCGCACCTTCTACGCCCGCGGTCAGACGGGACAACAGTTATTGTTAGGCGCCTACCAGGCGCTCTGCCGCCAGATCGCGGCCGGCACCGTGACGATGTTTCCGCAGACCGAAATGCTCGACCTCGTCCTCGTCGACGGCCACGCCAAGGGCATCATCACGCGCGACCTCATCACCGGCGAAATTGTTAGGCACGCGGCCGACGCCGTCGTCCTCGCGACCGGCGGCTACGGCAATGTCTTTTATCTCTCGACCAACGCCCGCGGCTGCAACGTCACCGCCACCTATCGCGCCTACAAGAAAGGCGCGCTCTTTGCCAACCCTTGCTACACCCAGATCCACCCCACCTGCATCCCGGTGAGCGGCGACTACCAATCGAAGCTCACGCTCATGTCGGAGTCGCTCCGCAACGACGGCCGCGTCTGGGTGCCGAAGCGGAAGGAAGATTGCGGGAAGCCGCCTAACGATATCCCGGAGGCCGATCGTGACTACTATCTCGAGCGCAAATATCCGAGCTACGGCAACCTCGCCCCGCGCGACATCTCCTCCCGCAGCGCGAAGGAAGTGTGCGACGAGGGACGCGGCGTCGGCCCGGGCGGGCGCGGCGTTTACCTCGATTTTAAGGATGCGATCGCGCGGCTCGGTGAAGCCACCATCCGCGAGCGCTACGGAAACCTTTTCGATATCTACGAGAAGATCACCGGCGACAATGCCTACAAGGCGCCGATGCGCATTTACCCCGCGGTCCACTACACGATGGGCGGGCTCTGGGTGGATTACAATTTAATGAGCAACGTCCCCGGTTTGCACGTGATCGGCGAAGCGAATTTCTCCGATCACGGCGCCAATCGCCTCGGCGCGAGCGCCCTCATGCAAGGGCTCGCGGATGGTTATTTCGTTCTCCCCTACACGCTGCCTAACTATCTCGCCGGCCAGATCGGCAAGCGCCCGTCGACCGATCATCCGGAGTTCGTCAAGGCGGAGAGCGAAGTGCGCGAGCGGACTAAACGGATGCTCGACGTCGACGGCAAACGTTCCGTCGATTCGTTCCATCGCGAACTCGGCCTGCTCCTCTGGGACAAGTGCGGCATGGCGCGCAACGCCCCGGGACTGCAGGAAGCGATCGCCAGAATTCCGCAACTGCGCGAAGAATTCTGGAACAACGTCACCGTCCCCGGCTATGGCGAAAATTTCAATCAATCGCTCGAGCGCGCCGGCCGGGTCGCCGATTTCCTCGAGTTCGGGGAGCTGATGTGTCGCGATGCGCTGGCCCGCGATGAATCGTGCGGCGGGCATTTCCGCCAGGAACATCAAACGCCTGATGGCGAAGCGGTGCGCGACGACGAAAATTTCGCCGACGTTTTCGCCTGGGAATATCAGGGCGACGGGGCCGAGCCGAAATTGCATCCCGAGCCGCTCGTTTTCGAATCGGTTCATCTCGCCACGAGAAGCTACAAATGAGCACGTCATCCCGAGCGGAGCGCAGCGGAGTCGAGAGATCCCGTGGAATTTGCCTTTCCGGTAACGCCGCGGGATCCCTCGACTCCGCTCGGGATGACGGCATTCGCGGGCGCGTCTTTTGCCTAACGAAATGAATTTTAAACTCAAGATCTGGCGCCAGCTCGGCCGCGATTCCAAGGGCAAACTCAAGCCCTACGAGATCAGCGGCATCTCGCCCGCAACGTCGTTCCTCGAGATGCTCGACATTCTTAACGAGCAGCTCACCGCGCACGGCACCGAGCCGGTCGCCTTCGACTCCGATTGTCGCGAAGGCATCTGCGGCACCTGCAGCCTAACGATCAACGGCGAAGCGCACGGCCCCTCGCATCCCGCCGCTGCCTGCCAGCTCTACATGCGCGAGTTCAAGGATGGCGCGACGATCACGATCGAACCGTTCCGCGCCCGCTCTTTCCCGATCGTGAAGGATCTCGTCATCAATCGCTCCGCGCTCGATCGCATCGTGCAGGCGGGCGGATTCGTCAGCGCGCGCACCGGTTCGGCGCCGGAAGCCAACTCCACGCCCGTCCCAAAACACAAAGCCGACCTCGCGATGGAAGCAGCCGCCTGCATCGGTTGCGGCGCCTGCGCGGCGGCTTGCCCGAATGCTTCTGCGATGCTCTTCACCTCCGCGAAAATTTCCCACCTCGCGCTCCTGCCTCAGGGTCAACCGGAACGGAGACGGCGCGTTCTCCGGATGGTTCGCCAGATGGACGCCGAGGGCTTCGGCAACTGCACCAACACCTACGAATGCGAAGCGGTTTGCCCCGCGGAAATCAGCGTCAGCTTCATCGCGAAAATGAATCGCGAATACGCCATTGCCAGCCTGGGCGAACGGTTAGGCGAGTAGCGAAAGTCCAGCGGAACTGCGGGGCCTGGGGTGAAGCGTCCCGGCGAGTCTGCTCCGGAAGCGGACAATCTCTACGCCGCTGATACAAGAGACTCGCGAAAGGTGTCATTGCGGCGCGTAAACAAAAAATTTTGGCGCGCCGCACGTTGCTGGTTTAAGTCCTCCGATGCTGCAAACTGCGAAACGCGCCGGCGACTCCGCCTCGCACAAGGCCGTGCCGCACGAGCGTTATCTCGAAGCTTTTCGCTGGATGCTGCAGACGCGGATCTTCGAGGACAAACTGGCCAGTCTCTACCGCGGCGGCATGATCACCGGCGGCGTTTACATCGGGCGTGGACAGGAAGCGGTGAGTACGGCGTGCGGTTTGTTTTTGCAAAAGGGCGACGTCTTGGCGCCGCTCATCCGCGACCAGGCGGCTCGCGCCACGTTTGGCGAACCACTCTTAAATGTGACGCGCACTTATCTCGGCTCGCGCCAGGGGTCGATGCGCGGGCGCGATGGCAACATCCACCGCGGTTATCCCGAGGCCGGGCAGCTCGCGATGATCAGTCATCTCGGCGCGATGATTCCGGTCGTCGTTGGCAAACTGCTCGCCAAACGGATGAAGGGCGAGGAGGGTTTTGTTGGCCTAACGACGATCGGCGAAGGCGGCATGCAAACCGGCGCCACGCACGAGGGGATGAACATCGCCGCGGTGGAAAAGGTTCCGTTCGTCCTCGTGGCGTCGAACAATCATTTCGCCTACTCCACGCCGAACGATCGTGAATTTGCCTGCGCTCACCTGGTCGATCGCGCGCGGGGCTACGGATACGAAGGCCACCAAATCGATGGCACCGATTTGGCCGCCTGCCTCGAAGTAATCGGCGGCGCGGTGGAACGCGCGCGCGCCGGCGGGCCGCCGCAACTGGTCGTTGCCCAGCTCCTGCGCCTCGCGGGCCACGGCGAACACGACGACGCCAGCTACGTGCCGCCGGAGATGAAGAAGGAACGCTGGGCGCAGGATTGTGTCGCGCTCACCGAGCAGTTGGCCCTCAAGAACAACTGGCTCGATGCCGAGGCGCTCAAGCAATGGCGCACGGAAATTTCCGCCGAAGTGGACAAAGCGGTCGAGACGGCCCAGCGCGAAGCGGCGCCGGTCGGAAGTGAGGAAGATTGGTGCGCAATGTCAACGCGCGAACTGGTGGATGTGGTGGGGGAATGACGAATTCCGAATCAATGACAAATGGCGAAGCCCGAGATCGGTCTCGCGCCCTCACGTCTTGTCATTCGTTATTGGTTATTCCTTCGTCATTCGTCATTCGTCATTCGTCATTGTTCCCATGAGCATCACTTATCTCGAAGCGATCCGCGAAGCCCAGGCGCATCTCCTGCGTGAGGACGAACGCGTTTTCATTTATGGGCAGGATGTGAGCGGAAAGTTTGGGGGCGCCTTCAAAGCCACGAAAGGTCTCGCGGCGGAATTCCCGGGCCGCGTCTTGAACACCCCGATCAGCGAAGACGCGATGGTCGGGACGGCGATCGGCGCGGCCATGGAAGGGATGCGACCGATTGTCGAGATGCAGTTCGCCGATTTCTCCAGCGTGGCACTCAATCAGATTCTGAATAACGCCGGCACACAGTACTGGCGGACGAATATCCCCTGCCCGATCACGGTGCGTTTGCCCTCCGGCGGAACGAAGGGCAGCGGACCGTTTCACAGCCAGAGCATGGAAGCGATTTACTCGCACTACCCGGGGCTCGTCGTCGTCGCGCCCGCGACGGTCGAAGACGCCTACACGATGCTGATCGACGCGGTCGCGATCGATGACCCGGTCATCTACTGCGAGCACAAGTACCTTTATTACCATCTCAAGGCGGACGCGCTGCCGAAGGATCGGCTGCCAATCGGGAAAGCACGGATCGTTAGGCCAGGGCGCGATCTGAGCATCGTCACCTACAGCGCGATGGTGCACGAAGCGCTCGCGGTCGCGAAACAGTTCAGCGCCGATGGCATCGAGATCGAAGTGGTCGATCTGCGCAGCGTGAAGCCGCTCGATACCGATACCGTGCTCGCCTCGGTCGCACGGACGGGCCGGTTGCTGTGCGTGGGCGAATCGTTCCCGTGGGGCGGCGCGACGGCCGAGATCGTCGCGCGTGTCGCGACGGAAGGATTCCATCTGCTCGACGCAGCGCCCGCGCGGATTAACGCCAAGGACACGCCGATTCCCTATCATCCGAATCTTTGGAGCGAGCATCGCCCGAACGCGAAATCGATTGCCGCCAAAGCGCGCCAGGTCCTGGCCGAATAGTCTTATGCCGAAAGTTCCAATCACCATGCCGCAGCTCGGCGAATCGATGGCCGAGGCGACGATTGTCGCGATCAAGGTACAGCCTGGCGACAAGGTCGCGGCCGACCAGGAAATCATCGAAGTCGAAACCGACAAAGCCGTGATGGGTGTGACCACGCCCTGTCCCGGTGAGATCGCGAAGATCGACGCGGAGGTGAAGGGAGTCTACGCGGTCGGCGCCGTCCTCGGATATGTCGAGGCGAGCGAAGCGGACGCGGCGCGTTTCGTAAAGCAGGCACCAGAGCCGCCCCAGGGCGAGGTCGCGAAGGAAGTGCCCGGCCGCGAAGAAGAATCCAAGCAAAACGGAAGCGGCTCGCACTTCCAGGTGGATGAAACGAGTTTGCCGCGGGTAGCAGCCGGTTCGCATTTCCAAGTCGATCAAAAAGGCGTGTTGACCGTGCCCGCGGGCGCGAAAGGCGCGGGCTATCTTTCGCCACGCGTGAAAGCGCGCATGGCCGAACTGCAATTGACGCAGTCTGATCTCGCGGCCATCCAGGGAAGCGGCAACGCCGGGCGCGTCACGATCAAAGATCTGGAAACATTTCTCGGCGGCCTGGAAAAACAGACGTCGGAGGACGCGAGCGCGATTCGCACCGGCGTGGCCGATGCGATGAGGCGCAGTTGGACGCGACCGCTTGCCACGGTGGGCGTTTCCGTTTGTCTCGATCCCGTGCTGGAAGACCGGAAAAAGCGCGATCCAAAACCGGGTCCTGCTTTGTATGTTCTGCGCTCGCTCGCTTTGGCTCTGGCGGAAACGCCGGCCGCGGCCTCGCGCCTGATCGGCGGCCGCGCACTCCGCTCCGAGTCGATCGACATCGGCGTGGCGGTGGAGGCGCAGGACGGGATCATGGTTCCGGTCATTCGCAACGCGGATAAGACTTCGCTCGCTGACCTAACGAGTCGCTATACCGAGCTGGTTGATCTGGCCCGTCGCCGCCGCGTGACTTCCGAGATGACATCCGGCGGCATCGCGTCCGTTTCAAATTTCGGCACCTTTGGCCTGGATTGGGGAACGCCCATTCCTCTACCCGATCAGACGCTTCTGCTCGGTCTAGGCGCCGGAAAAAAAGCGCCCACTTGGAGCGAGGAGAAAAAGCAGTTCGTTCCCACAACGCAAGCCGAACTCACGCTCAGCTTCGATCATCGCAGCCTCGACGGCGGCGGGGCGGGGCGTTTGCTCAAGCGCGTGATCGAGTTGCTGAGCGATCCCGCGAAGCTCTAGCGCGTTGCGAGAGAGTCCCGGTAGCGCACGCGTCCCGCGCGCTGGTTGCGGCGTCCCGCCGAAACGAACTTTTCTTGAGGAATCATATCGCTATGAGGCGAGTGACTATCGAGAAAGTCCGCAACGGCGGAACGCCATTGCCAGCACGCGGGACGCATGCGCTACCCGGGCTTTTGCCTCCGCGCGTCTTGCGAAAAAGCGGTCCGCCCTTAGGTTTGGTGCGCCAATGAATTCCACCGCCGCGATCGATCCCAGCATCTCCATGCGCGAGCTGCTCGAGCAATTTCCCGGGGCGCAACGCGCGCTCTTTCGTCGCTATCACATCGGCGGCTGCGCGAGCTGCGGCTTTAGCGCGGACGAAACCCTGGCCGGGGTCTGCGCACGCAACGAAAACCTCGATGTCGATGAAGTGACCGAACACATCCTCGCAAGCGACGCGGTCGATCGCGCGATACAGATCGAGCCCGTCGAGCTGTCTCAGCGTCTCGCGGCCGGAGAAAACATTCATCTGCTCGACGTCCGGACGCGCGAGGAATTCGAGACGGTAAAACTCCCGGGCGCCCATCTCTTCACCCAGGAGTTCATGCAGGAAATTCTGGCCCACTGGTCGCGCACGGATCTGCTCGTGATCTACGATCATCAAGGGATTCGCAGCATGGATGCGGCCGCTTATTTTCAGGGTCACGGATTCGAACAAATCAAGAGTTTGCGCGGCGGGATCGACGCTTGGAGCGCCGAGGTGGATCCGAAATTGCGCCGCTACCATTTGGAATAGCCTAACGATGAACAACGAACTGGAAAAGCGCATCGAAGCAGCGGTCAAAAATCCACAGAACCTCGGCGAAATGGAAAACGCCGACGCCATCGGCACGGTCGGCAACCCCGACTGCGGCGACATGTTGCGGATGTGGGTCAAGTTCAAGGAGGAAGACGGCCGCAAGGTGATCGATCGCGCGACCTTTCAAACCTTTGGCTGCCAGACGGCGATCGCCGTCGCCAGCGTCGCGACGGAAATGCTCGCCGGCAAAACCGTGGCCGAGGCGATGTCGATGTCGGGCGAAGAGCTGGCCGCGCCGTTAGGCGCGCTGCCGCCGGTCAAGATTCATTGCGCCCAGCTCGTCGAGGGCGCGTTGCGTTCCGCCCTCGGCGGCGAGGTCGCGCCACGCCCGCCGGCCGCGGCTACTGCGCCGACCTTGCTCGAATCTTTCACCCCGCCATCTGCCCCGCAGACCAAATTAAAAATCGTCCTCGATCCCTAGCCTAACGACTTCGACCCATGCACGAAAATACTGAATTCACCCTCAGCCGCGACTGCGAAGCGATCCAAATCCCCAGCGGCGACAAGACCACCATCCCCGCCGGCACACCCGGCGTTGTGACTCAAACGCTCGGTGGCAGCTATACGATCGCGACCTACCAGGGCCTCGCGCGCATCGCCGAGAAAGACCTCGACGCGCTCGGGCTGGAAAAACCGGCGAGCTCGAATGGAGCGCCGAAAGCCGACGCGAGTGCGGCCGGGCCGGCCGACGAAAAGGCGGTCTGGGAACAATTGAAGCAATGCTTCGACCCGGAGATTCCGGTCAACATTGTCGACTTGGGCCTCGTCTACGATTGCCAGCTGATCCACAAGCCCGAAGGCGGTTCGAAAGTAGAAGTAAAAATGACACTGACCGCCCCTGGCTGCGGGATGGGCCCGGCAATCGCACACGACGCGCAGAGCAAGATTCTGAGCATCGAAGGCGTTGACGAGGCGGACGTGCAACTCGTCTGGGATCCGCCCTGGAACCAGAACATGATCAGCGAAGCCGGCCGAATGAAGCTCGGGATGATCTAGCGCGGGTTGGGCTCGGTCTCTCTTTCGCGTTCCCAACCCCGTAACTTCCCGGCGCGGTAATCGCAGCCGCCATAGCAGCGTTTCGCAGATCGATCTCTACCTCGAGAGATCCAGTCTGGCAGTTCGCCACGACTTTGGCTTCAGAAGTTGCGAAAAACGATAACGGCGCAAGTTTCTTCTGGACTCGAACCTACGCGGCTGCCAGACTCGGATCATTTACCGCAAACGAAGCTCTTACAATAGCAAGTAAAACGTTTATGAAAGCATCCTCGCTAATTATCGCTATCGCGCTCCTCGCCGTCTTCTCCCGTTGCGCCTTCGCAAGCCAGGCCGATGACACCACAATCACCATCACCGCACAAATTGCGGGGGCCACCCCATTTATCGATCAGCTTACCCTGGACGCTAGCAACACTGACGTCATAAAAAGTGTTCAATTCACGATCACGCCGAAGTCAGGGTCCGTCACCCGTCCTTTATCCGGCACTTATTCCCATGACTACCTGGTTAACCGCGGCTTCCTCCTGCCAGGAACTGAACAAATCTTCCTGCCCATCTATGGGCTCTATGCTGACTTCACGAACCCAGTGACTCTCACGTACCGTTTCCTCGACGGCTCCTCCAAGCAAGATACGGCGACGATAACGACGGCGACTTTTGATGAACCATGCGGATATCAAAACCCGACGGTCTTGCAAGCTCGTACCGACGATACGGATCTAAGCTACGATTACATCATGATAAGAGGCAGCTGCAGCAGTTTCTCGCCTGCGATCATCGATACCGATGGAGCCCTTCGGTGGGTCGGCCCGGCTGGCATCGCGGAGGCCCAGTCGTTCTTCTTCGATAATGCCGTTTACATTGCCAAAGGGGCTCAATTGTACCGCATAGATTTGGATGGCACGGTCACCTTCCTTCATGACTACAGCGACATCGGCGTCGTCTTTCTTCATCACAATATCGATCGCGGCAAATTTGGTCTGATTCTGGAAGCGGACACCACCTCCTTCGTTGAGTCGGTAGACATTGAAGTGGATAGCGCCGGCAATGTCCTCAAGATGTGGAACCTCGCCGATATCATCAGCGCTGCCATGATAGCCGGCGGAGACGACCCAAGTCAGTTCGTCTTTCCGACACCGAGTGATTGGTTCCATAACAACTCAGTCGCATACAACCGGGCGGATGACTCGTTGCTCGTTTCGAGCCGGGAAAATTTTGTCATTTGCCTCGATTATGAGACGAGCGCGATTAAATGGATTCTAGGAGATACGACGAAAAAGTGGGGCCAATTCCCCTCTTTGCAGCAATTCGCGCTCGCGCTCGCGCCGGGCAGTCTGCCGCCAATCGGTCAGCATGCTCTTTCGTTCAGCTATGATCAAAACCTGTTACTTTTCGATAATGGCTTAAATAGCTTATTCCAAGATCCACCAGGAGTTCTGCGTAACTACGCCAGCCCTCGCAAATATCAATTGGACTTGGATGCAAGAGTGGCCACTGAGGTCTGGAACTTCGAGATGGATCAAACTATCCTCAGTCCTGTCTGCGGAAGTGTTTACGAAGACGGACCGCTTAATTACCTGATTGATTATGCGTTCGTTGGCGGCTTTGCCGCAGAGCATCCGACTGCGCAAATCTTAGGCTTAAACGCAGCGGGCGGGAAGATATTCTATTATGAGTATCCGACTACATTCTGTGCCGTAGCTTATAATTCCATTCCGCTCCATCTGGAGAATACCTCCTTCCCGACAGTGGGACCCCAGGCGCTTAACCTATCCACCCGCGGGATGGTTGGAACGGGGGATAACTCACTCATCGGCGGCTTCATTGTCACGGGCACCGACTCGAAGACGCTGGTACTGCGAGCGCTCGGTCCGTCGCTGAGCAGCACTGGGCTTTCCGAAACGGTCGCCGACCCGGTGCTCACGCTCTATGATTCTTCAGGTGTGGTGATCGCGACAAACGACGATTGGCAATCCGACCCAGGCGCGTCTCAGATCATGGCCGATGGACTTGCCCCGACCGATTCGCTCGAAGCTGCCACTGTCCAGACTCTGGCGCCCGGCGCCTATACCTTTGTCGTTACCGGGAAAGACACGACGCCCGGAATCGGCCTGGTGGAAGCCTATGATCTCTCGCCACTGTCCGTTTCCAAGCTGGCGAACATCAGCACTCGCGGCTCGGTCGGCGCGGGCGATGATGTGCTCATCAGCGGATTCATCGTGGGCGACGTCGCCAGCAACACCGTGGTGGTTCGAGCCCTGGGGCCGTCGCTCGCGTCAGCCGGAATCACCGACCCGCTCGGTGATCCGATGCTGACGGTCTACGACAGCAACGGCACCGCCATCGCCAACAATGATAACTGGCAAGACGACATCAGCGAGTTGGACATCGAGAAAAACGGCCTCGCGCCGACCGATAGCGCCGAATCCGCCACGATTCTTCAATTGCCGGCCGGTTCCTATACGGCGATCGTCACCGGGGTGAACGATACCACGGGGGTGGGCCTGCTCGAAGTATTCGACCTCTAAAAGCCGCAACCTCACGCTCGCGGAGTGCTTGGTCTCGTGTCGCCATTCATGAATGTTCCAACGTTGACATGAATTCGTCGCGTCTTATAATCCTTTCCCCCGCGCCTTCCACCATCCGGGCGGTGCGCGTCGCAATGCAGCTGTAAAATCTCATGCCTTCCACTCAAATCATCTTGACCGAAAACGTGCCCGGCCTTGGCGCTGAGGCCGACGTCGTGAAAGTGCGCCGCGGTTACGCGCGCAACTTCCTCCTGCCGACCGGCAAGGCGCACGAAGTCACGCCGCGCGCCATGCGCCAGATTGACATGTTGAAAGCCAAGCGCGCCGAGCGCGAAGCGCGCGAATTGAACGAGGCCGAGGATCTGGCCCGCCGGATTGGCAAACTCAAGGTCACCTTCCTTCTCCACACCGGCGAAACCGGGAAGGCTTTCGGCTCCATCACCGCGCACGATCTGGCCGAGCGCCTGAAAAACGAAATCGGCCGCGACATCGACCGGCACCTCCTCGTACTCGAGCATCCGATCAAGACGACGGGCGAACACGAAGTGGGCATCAAGTTGCACCACGACGTGACGGCGAAATTTAAGTTCAACGTCAAATCTTCCGAGGAGCCAAAACCGGAAACGCCGGTCGAAGAAGTCACGGAAAAATCCCGCGGTCCCCACAAACGAGCCAAATAAATTAAATGCCGGGAGATTCTCGAGGCTCGAGCAGAGCCGCAGAGAAAACTCGGAAAGAACCCGGAAACGGGTCCGGCCGAGGCTGGCCGGAGCGAGCGGGCGACGCGGAACGCCAGAAGCTCACAGCTTCTTCACCGGATATTCACCGCGCCCTTCCCCACAGCGTCGAAGCGGAGCAGGGTGTGCTCGGCTCAATGCTCATCTCGCCGCGCGACGTTATCGCCGAAGCGGTCGAGAAAATTAACGAAAACTATTTTTACATCCCGGCGCATCAGACGATCTACACCGTCCTGGTCGATCTCTGGAACTCGAGCCAAGGCATCGACCTGATCACCTTCACCCAGGTCTTGCGCGACCGGAACCTGCTCGATACCGTCGGCGGAGCATCGTTCGTCACCAGCCTGTTTACCTTCGTCCCGACCGCAGCCAACGTCGGTTACTACCTCGAGATCGTTCGCGACAAATACATCCTGCGCGAGATCATCAGCGCCTGCACCGAGGGCGCGCGGCGCTCCTACGAAGAGCAGGACGAAGTCGAAAACCTGCTCGACGAGGTGGAACAAAGAATCTACGCGGTCGGGGAAGATCGTTTCAAAGACCAAAGCCTGACCATGAAGGACCAGGTCATGGACGCGATCGAGGCGATCGAAAAACTCTGGGAACAGAAGGGCAGTCTCACCGGCATGGCGACCGGCTTTATCGAGTTCGATCGCATGACGAGCGGCCTGCATCCCTCCGAGATGATCGTCATCGCCGCGCGGCCAAGCATGGGGAAATGTCTCGCTTTCGACTCTAGGATTTTGCTGTCCGACGGCCGCGTTGCCACAATTGAAGAGATTTATCGGAAGCAACAAGCCAGGCTTCTCACATTGCAAGAGAATTGGAAACTCGATCTGGCGAGCCCGAGCCATTTTATTGATGACGGTTTGAAACCCGTTTTCCGGGTCACGACGCGGCTGGGAAAGACCGTTGAAGCGACGTTGCCGCACCCTTTTCTGACGATCAACGGCTGGACGCAACTGGCCCGGCTAAGAGCTGGAGATCGAATCGCGGTGCCGCGAAAACTAAACGTTTTTGGCCGGCTCAAATGGCGGGAATGCGAAGTAAAACTTTTGGCGTATTTGATTGGCGATGGCTGTCTAACAGGAAGTAACCCGCGATTCACCAGCGGAAATCCAATCCTGCAAGAGGAATTCGCGACGGCGGTCGTCGAATTTGGGGGATTGAAAACTCAGCTATTCGATTCCAATGGGAGTCGGACGCCGTCTTTTCGCGTAGCGAGCAATCGGGAGCTGATTCGAAAAGGGCGCCTGGATTTTGGCGCAACCCTGAGCAAAGCAATTGTGGCCAGTGGACAGTCATCGCGCCAGGTCGCGTTGGCTGCGGGGGTGAGTCCGGTTTCAATTCACGAATGGAAAAGAGGGAACTGCGTTCCGACGAAACAAGCGTTTTTGAGTTTGTGCGGGGTCTTGGAATCGTCTCCCGCGATTTTGGCGCCGGCCGGACTTGAGGCAATTAGCAAGAACAGCAGGAACTCGCTCACGGTGTGGCTCGATCAATTAGAAATTTGGGGGAAGGACGCGCATACCAAGCAAATTCCGGCGCCCATCTTTACTCTGGTTCGGCCGCAACTGGCGCTTTTCCTGAATCGTCTGTTTGCGACCGACGGCTGGGCAACGGTCTTACGCAGCGGCCAGGCTCAACTGGGATACGCGACCGTCAGCGAAGAACTTGCCCGGCAGGTGCAGCATCTTCTTTTGAGATTTGGCGTCATTGCTTCGCTGCGCACGCGATCCGTCAAATACAATTCCACCCGCCGGACCGCGTGGCAACTCGACGTCACGGACAAACTCTCAATTCAAACCTTTATTTCTGAAATCGGAATATTCGGAAAAGAAAAGGCGACAGAAGCAGTGCTGCGCGTTCTGGAAAACCGAAAATATCAGACCAACCGTGATTTGATTCCGCGCGATATCTGGGCGTCGATCGCAAAAAACAAAGGCCGTGAATCCTGGGCGGCGCTGGCTAGACGCGCAGGAATAAGGGGACATACGAACATTCATGTCGGCCGGCGTTCTCCAACTCGTCAACGTCTCGCAACCTTGGCTGCCGTATTGAAGAATGAGTCGCTTCGGAGCATTGGCGAAAGCGACGTCTATTGGGATGAGATTGTTTCCATTGAACCCGTCGGACTAAAGCACGTCTACGATTTGACCATTCCTGAAACACACAACTTTATCGCCAACGACATTTGCGTGCACAACACCGCATTGGCTATGAACATCGTCGAGCACGTCGCAGTGCACGAGAAAAAGCCGGTGGCGGTGTTCAGCCTGGAAATGAGCAGCCAGCAACTGGTGCAGCGGATGCTTTGTTCCCGCGCGCGGGTGAACCTCCGGAAAGCGCGCGACGGCTTTCTCGCCGATAGCGATTTCGACAAACTCACGACCGCGGCGGCCAAGCTGGCCGAAGCCGAGATTTACATCGATGACACCGCCGGCCTGAACATTCTGGAACTGCGCGCCAAGGCCCGCCGTCTCAAATCGAAGCACAACATAGAGCTGATCGTGATCGATTACTTGCAGCTGCTCCGCTCGACCTCACGGCGCGGCCAGGATAATCGACAGATCGAAATCTCGGAAATTTCCGCCGGGATCAAGGGCCTCGCCAAGGAGCTGAACATCCCGATCATCGTCGCGGCGCAGCTCAATCGAAATCCGGAAAACCGCACCGGCGACAGCAAAGGCCGGCCGCGGCTGAGCGATCTCCGCGAATCGGGCAGCATCGAACAGGACGCGGACCTCGTCGGACTGCTCGTTAGGCAGGAATACTATGCCGATACCGAGGAGGAAAAAGACGAGACCGAAGGGAAGGCGGAGCTGATCATTGCCAAGCAACGCAACGGCCCGACGGGCGACGTCCCTCTCACTTTCCGGAAAGAATTCACCCGCTTCGAAGACCGCGCGCGCGAAGAGCGCGAGCCTTAAGGGACTCCCAGTCCGCCGCAGACCAATGCGGCCGGCTCGAAAGTTGGACAGGATTAACGCGATTTAACAGGATGACTTCGGAATCTGTTCCTCTCCAAATCCTGTAAATCTTGTAAATCCTGTCTACTCCTCAGACTCTTCGTGTCCTTGGAAAGCCCGGCCTCGCCCCGCCACTGCGGGCTGCGTTACGGGTGGTAATTATCGCACCGCCGTGAGCGTGAGATCATTCCCGTCGCCGCCTTCGTCGCCGGCCCTGTAGCCGCCGCCCTGTGGGCGGCGCGGACATCGGCGGGGTGGCAAGCTGCGCTCAGGCCCCTCTCCCGCGCTTCGCACAGCGAAGCGGCTACAACTATGGCACAACCGTTAGGGTAAGATTATTGCCATCGCCGCCTTCGTAGTTCGCTTGGAAATTATTCCCATTTACGCTGATTATCGCGCCATCGGCCAGGTTGCTGAAGGTGCCGCTGATCGGCGTGGAGGCGGTGTTGCTGATGACGGTGAAGGTGAGGCCTTGCTTTAAGGTTCCCTGCGCGGTGCCGCTCAGGTTAAAGCTCGCTCCGCTGTTCATCGTCACTCCATTGGCAATCACTTTGTCGGTCCTGGCCTTGTTCTTCTTGGCTTTGAACGTGTAGGTGTAGGTCGAATCGGAGTTAAAGGTAAGGCCGCTTTGAATGGTGAGGATAGCTTGCTTATTGCTTCCAACCGCTGGAGCCAGGAAGGCTCCCGTGCCGCCGCCAGTTCCGATCGTTACCGCACCGGAGACAGTGCCACTGCCGCCTAGCGTGCCCGCAGTGACACTGACTGCGCCGGTGCCTGTGCCTGAACCGGTCGTGTAGTGAGGACTAAAGTGCCGGCGCTGACTGTTGTCCCGGCCGTGTAGACGTTGGCTCCGCTCAGCGTGAGCGTGCCGTTGCCGGTTTTCGTGAGCGATCCACTCTCCTGAATGATGCCGCTAAAGGTCGTGCTAAGGCCGCTAGCGCCAATCGTGAGGTCATTACTCCCGAGAAAGACCTGGCCGTCGCCCTCCAAGGAGCCGATCGTGACCAGACCACTATGCTGGCTGATGTCCAGACTCCCGTTACCGAAGACCTCGACCCGCGCCATGCCGCCATTGGCTTCACCGAGAAACTGAATCAACCCGCCACCACCGCCATTAGTTCCGCCGTTGGCAATCAAAGTCGCGCTCGCTGCCATGGCTCTGTCCTGGAAAAGCGTCATCCCCCCGCCGGCTCCGGTCACGCTCGCCCCTTCGGAGGTAATGACTGCGGCTCCGGCCGTCGGTGGTTGAAACAAGAACCAGGTAAGACCGCCGGTCGCTCCGCTAACCAACCCAGCCTGATTCGTAATCGTCGCCGTGGCGGCCGTGGCCGAGTCTTCAAATTGAAGCTCGCCACCGACCGCACCACTCGCGAGTCCGCCTTGGTTAACAAACGTCGCCCCGCCGGCGTTCGCGCTGATGTCCAGGAGAACACATACCGCTCTCCCCGCCAGCCACTGCGCCGCCTTCAGTCGTGAATACGGTGGAGTCGCCCGCGCTTCCCCCGGTAAGATGAAACCCAGAGTTACCAACTTCGTCCATCGCTGCGACGAAATTTTGTGTGACATTCGAGCCTTGGAGAATACCGCCGTTCCCGATCGTGAAAAGGGTCCCTGGAGGACCTAATCGTGTAAGCGCTCGTGTTTGACATGAACTCAAGAGAAAACACGATTGTCGACGCTGATATAGAAATATCAGTTACATTCGACAGCTCGAAAAAAGCAGTATCGAAACCTGAGTTGGGCACCGTATCGGAAGACCAGTTAGCGGCAGTGTTCCAGTCGCCGCTGCTGCGATTAGAAAGCCATGTTCCGTCGGCGGCCGTAGCTCCTGACAGGCTCAGCCCGAGGAATAGCCCTAAACAAGATATCTCTAAGAGCCGATAACTAAGAGGTTGAGAGATGGGTCTTCGGTGGATTTCATTATGGTGGACGGTTTGGGATGGTTCTGCGGCGGAGAAAAGCGTCAAGGCCGCTGGGCGGAGAAAAGGATGCGCGCTTCATAGGGCGATCGAATCGCGAACCCGAGGAGAACATAAGCGGCGGACAACAGTCAAGCTTGTTTTTCTAATGTTTTCGTAATTGCGTTTGAATCTCTGTGGCCACCGGTTCTTCAGTCTCTCGAGATTGTTCGACGGAGCTGATCATCGCCAAGCAGCGCAACGGCCCAACGGGCGACGTGCCGCTCACTTTCCGCAAGGAATTCACCCGCTGCGAAGAGCGCGAGCCGCTCTAGCGATTCGCCCGGCGCGGGAATTGCCTTGCCCCCTGAGGGCATCCATCGTTAGACTCGAAGAATCGTGAACTCCTCCACGGGTTCGTTAGGGCAGGGCGGCGCCACTTTTCTCACGACGCATTGGAGCGTGGTGCTGACAGCGCAAGGCCGAACGCCTGCCGCCGAGGAAGCGCTCGACCAGCTCTGCCGCAGTTACTGGCTGCCTTTGTATGCGTTCGTTAGGCGAGAAGGTCATTCACCGGAGGAGGCCAAGGACCTGACCCAGGACTTTTTCGCTCGTCTTCTGCAACGCGGGGACTTCGACGCCGTCCGCCGCGAGAAAGGCCGTCTCCGATCCTATCTTTTGGTCGCGCTCAAGCACTTTCTCAGCAACGAGCGTCAACGCGCCGGTGCGATCAAGCGGGGCCACGGTAAACAACCCATTTCCCTCGACGAAATCCTCGCGCACCAGCGGAGCGAACCGGAACCGGCTGTGACCATGACGGCGGAGCAGATCTACGAGCGACGCTGGGCGTTGCGTGTCCTCGAGCAGGTGCTCGCGCATCTGGGCGATGAATTTCGCGCGAGCGGGAAAACCGTTCTCTTCGAGCGTCTCAAGGACCAGCTGGTCGACGAGCCGGGCCGCTCTTCGCAAGCTGAAATCGGCCGGGAATTGGGGATGAGCGAAAACGCGGTCAAGCAGGCGTTTCATCGCCTGCGCGAACGCTACCGCCAGCTTTTGCGCGAGCAGATCGCCCACACGGTTGCCACGCCGGGAGAAATCGAAGATGAGCTGCGGCATTTAATCGCCGTTCTGCGCACGTAACCCGGGAAGAAATCTCATGCATTATCCAGTGGAGATGTCGAACGATCACGCCACTGAAACCGGTCACACCTGTCGGAAGTGTGGCGCCAGGATTCTTCCGGATGCGCCGCCGGGTGTTTGTCCGGCCTGCCTCCTCGAGACCGGGCTGAAATTGCTTTCCGGCGAGGACGATCCGCCGGGCCGACGGAGCACACCTTTGCTGAGTGACTTCGGCGATTATGAATTGCTCGGGGAAATCGGCCGCGGCGGTCAAGGCGTTGTCTATCGCGCCCGACAGAAAAGTTTGAACCGCATGGTAGCGCTCAAGGTCATCGGCCTCGGGCATTGGGCAACCGAAATACACCTGAAGCGGTTTCGCCGTGAAGCGGAAGCGGCCGCAAGTCTGGAGCACCCGCGGATCGTTCCGATCTACGAGATCGGCGAGCGCGACGGCGCGTGCTATTTCAGCATGAAACTCGAGGAGGGCGGTCAGCTCGATCAACTTGCCTCGCGCGAAGTGATTCCGCTGCGGCGGGCCGCAGAGATCATTGCCAGCCTCGCGCGCACCGTGCAGTACGCGCATGAGCGCGGCATCCTGCATCGCGACATCAAGCCGGGAAACGTTTTGCTCGACGCTCAGGGCGAGCCGCATTTGGCCGACTTTGGTTTGGCGCGTTTGGTTGAAAAGGAGAGCACGGTGACGCGCACGATGGAGGTCTTGGGAACGCCGAGCTACATCGCGCCGGAACAGGCCGCCGGAGAGAGCGCGCAGCTCACGAGTGCGACCGACGTCTACGGGCTCGGCGCCGTTTTCTACCAATTGCTGACCGGCCATCCACCTTTCGCCGGTGGCACAACTTACGAAACCATCCGGCTGGTCCTGGAGACGGAACCGCGGAATCCGCGCCTCTGGAATCCAAAAGTCGACCGCGACCTGACAACGATCTGTTTGAAATGCATCGAGAAAGATCCCCAGCGTCGTTATCCGTCGGCCCTCGCTCTGGCGGAAGATCTCGAACGCTGGTTGCGGCACGAACCGATTCAGGCGCGTCGCACTGGCATCTTCACGCGAGGCCGCAAATGGATTCGACGGAATCCGACAATGGCGGTGCTGCTCCCGCTGTTGGTAGCTTTGTCAACGGCCGTTGGGGCGTTGTTTTGGAATCGCGCGCCGGAGCCTCCACCGGCGGGCATCGCAGTCCTGCCGTTTGAAAATCTCGATGGCGACAAGCAAGACACGACCTTTGCCGACGGCATTCAGGATGACATCCTGACGAAGCTAGCCAAGGTAGCAGATCTAAAAGTCATCAGCCGCACCAGCGTGATGTCGTATCGTGGTGCGCGGAATAGCCGGCAAATCGGCAACGCCTTGCACGTTTCGCATCTGCTCGAAGGCAGCGTGCGCCGGGAGGGCCGACGAATTCGATTAAACGTCGTGCTTGTCGATACGCGGACCGACGAGCAGGTCTGGGCCGAGGAATACAATCGCGATCTGGACGATTTTTTCACCACCCAGGCTGAGATCGCGCAACAGGTCGCCGATGAGTTGCACGTCAAACTTTCGCCTAACGAAAAGGCGGCGCTCGCGGCGCGGCCGACGAAAGATTCCCAAGCCTACGATTTTTATGTTTGCGGCGACACTCTGATCGGTCCACCACCTTTTCCTTCGCAGTCCGAGAGGGATCTTCTTCGTGGCATCGAGTTCCAGGAAAAAGCAATCGCGCGCGATCCCGCTTTTCTGCTCGCGTATTGCAAACTGGCGGAGGCGCATGATTTTCTTTATCTCGGAACTCATACACCCGAGCATTTCGCGAAGGCAAACTCCGCGGTAAATTCCGCACTGCGGCTGGCGCCGGACTCAGGGGAGGCGCATCTCGCCCTGGCCTTGCATCTTTATTGGGCCAAATCGGATTACGAGCGCGCCCGCGCCGAGCTTAAGGTCGCGGCGCGCGCTTTGCCTAACGACGCTCGAATTGCCGCAGTGGCCGGCCTGATCGATCGACGACAAGGGCGTTGGGACGAAGCCTTGCGCGAAATGAAACGCGCCTCTGAGCTCGATCCGCGAAATCCGTTTACCCTTCGGATTCTGAGCACGACATATACGCAGCTGCGCGCCTACCCGCAGGCGGAAGATGTAGACGATCGCGCCATCGCCCTCAAACCCGATGATATCGGAGCTCGACTCGACCGGGCCAGTCTCGATGTCGCCTGGCGAGCCGACTTCCGACCAATGAAAGCGATCGAGAAAGAAATTCTGCGCAACAATCCCGCGCTCGCGGAAGAAAGGGCCACCATTGGCTTTTGCATCGGACTTTATCAGCGCGATGCAGAGGCGGCAGAGCAGGTGCTGGCGACGGTGGACGAAAATTGGGTCTTCAGTATGGGAGCCGCTACCCTGCGGCGTTCGTTTTTCGCTGGTTGGGTCGCGCGAATGAAGGGAAACTCGGCCGCAGCGCGCAATGATTTCATCAAAGCGCGCACCGAGCAGGAAAAAATTGTTCACGACGAGCCGGAATTCGGGCCGGCCGTTTGCGCCCTGGGTCTGATCGACGCTCAGCTTGGTCGCAATGCAGACGCACTCCGGGAAGGTCGGCGCGCGCTCGAGCTGATGCCGCTGGAAAAAAATGCGTTTGATGGTGCGGGCGTTCTCTATTGTTTTGCGATGATTTGCGCGTGGACCGGCCAACGCGATCTGGCCCTCGAGCAAATTGAGAAGTCGGCGAAAATTCCGGCGGGCGCGTCCTACGGCGACCTGCGCCTCGACCCGTCGTGGGATTCGCTCCGCGGTGATCCGCGTTTCCAGAAACTCGTCGCCTCACTCGCGCCTAACGCCGCCGAAACCTTTTCTCCACGTTTCCCGTAACCTTGCCCCCGTTTTGTTGCATTACCTGGTGACAGGGAAACAACAAAACTAAACAAAGCGAAAGGAAACTTAATCATGCAAAATCAGAACACTCGTTATACGAAGACCCTCCCGGCGCTCGTCATCGCATTGCTGCTGGCCTGCTTCGGGCTATCACCTGCGACCCAGGCCGCCGGGCATCCATCCATCGTCGGCTTATGGAACGTCCATTACTTCCAAGGCTCGACCCAGTTATTCGAGACCTACGACCAATGGCACAGCGATGGCTTGGAATTCGAAGTCAATTCCATCGCCCCGGGTGCAGTCTGCCAGGGGACCTTCAAAGAAGGCGGCGGAACCGTCCAGCTCTTCCACGTGATCTATACGTTCGATGCGAGCGGCGTGTTCAACGGGCGCATTTTGGAAACGCAAACCAATACCGTCAGCGCCGACGGCAACAGCTATGCAGGCACCTTCGACCAAAAGTTCTACGACCTGAGTGGGAACTTCCTGTTTGAGGCTACCGGCACGCTCACGGCCACCCGCCTGACAGTGACCCATTGATCGGAAGCAGGCGCCTTAGTATCGCAGTCCTCGAATAGATCTGGAGCACAGGCGAGACGCCTGTGCTCCACTCTAATTACCTAACGAACGCGCGGCGTCGATCACGTGCTGGGCGTCGATCCCGAGTTCTTTCATCACTTCGTTGCCCGGCGCGCTCATCCCGAACCGATGCAGCGCGACGATCTTCCCATCCAGACCGACGTACTGCGACCAGATTTCCGGCACGCCCGCTTCGATCGCGACCCGTTTCCGGCATTCGTTAGGCAAGACTTCCGCGCGATAGCTTTCCGGTTGCCGCGCGAACCGTTCGAAGCACGGCATCGAGACAACGCGGGTCCCCTCGCCCAGTTCCTTCGCCGCCGCGAGGGCGTGCTGCAGCTCGCTCCCGCAGGAAAGCAGGATCAGATCGAGTTTCGCCGTTTCCTTCTGCGCGATGTAGCCGCCACGGAGCACGCCTTCGCGCCGCAATTTCACATCGATGCCGTTCAAAACCGGCACGACCTGCCGGGTCAGCGCAAGCAAGGTCGGACCATCGGTGCGCTGCGCCGCGGCGACGAATGCGCCGACCGTTTCTTCCGGATCCGCCGGACGGATCACGTCGATCTGCGGCATCAACCGCACGCTGCTCACCGTCTCGACCGGCTCGTGCGTCGGGCCGTCCTCCCCGACCGCGATCGAGTCGTGGGTGAAGATGTAGATGTTCGGCAAATGCGAAAGCGCGGCGAGGCGAATCGAGGCGCGGCAGTAATCGGTAAAAACCAGGAACGTCGCGCCCGAAGCGCGGAGGAGGCCGTGATAGCTGACTCCGTTCATGATCGCGCACATGCCGTGTTCGCGGATGCCGAAATGAATGTTGCGCCCAGCCGGAGTGACGCGGGTGAAATCGCCGCCGTCCTTGATATAATTGAGGGTGGAGCCGTGCAGGTCAGCGCTCCCGCTGATCAGGAACGGCAGCGCCTGGGCTAGGGGCTGGAGCACTTCGCTCCCGGCCTTGCGCGTGGCGATTTTTGAGTCGTTAGGGAAATTCGGAATCTTGTCGAAAAGATCGGCCGGGACCTTTTTTGCGATCGCGTCCTCGAGCATCTGCGCCTTATCGGAATTCTTTTTGCGCCAATCGCTGTAGGTCTTTTCCCAGCGATCGTATTCCGCGAGCAGGTCTTTCTTGTGCTGCGCGAAGTACTCGCGCACGTCGCCCGAAACGAAGTAATGCTCCTCCGGCAGCCCGAGACCTTTGCGCGCGGCCTCGGCGTACTTGGCGCCGCCTTCGCCGTGCGCCTTGGACGTGCCGGCGACTTCCGGAATCCCTTTCCCGATCAAGGTGTGCGCGATGATCATCTGCGGTTTTCCGTTGTCGCGCTCCTTCGCGACGTTGAGCGCGTCGAGGAATTGCTGCATGTCCTGGCCGTCGATTTCCTGCACGTCGAAGCCGTAGGCGCGGAAGCGCATCCCGGCATCTTCGCTCTGCGTTTCCTTCGCCATCGCGTCGAGCGTGACCGCGTTCGAATCGTAGATCAGAATCAAATTATCGAGCCCGAAATGTCCGGCGAACGCGCTCGCTTCCGCCGAGACGCCCTCCTGCAAACAGCCATCGCCCGCGAGGCAGATGACGTGCTGATCGAAAATCCGGTGCTCATCGGTATTGAAACGCGCCGCGGCCATTTTGCAGGCCATCGCGATGCCGGCCGCGTTGGCCACGCCCTGGCCTAACGGGCCGGTCGTGCATTCGACACCCGGCGTTTCCATGAATTCCGGATGCCCGGGCGTCTTGCTGTGCAGTTGCCGGAAACGCTTGATTTCCGCCATCGGCAAATCGTAGCCGCTCAGATGGAGCCAGGCGTAAAGGAACATGCTCCCGTGCCCGGCCGAGAGGACGAAGTAATCGCGATTGATCCAGCGCGGCTGGTCGGGGTTGTGCTTGAGCGCGTAGCCGTAAAGGACGGCGCCCATTTCGGCACAGCCTAACGGCAACCCGAGATGGCCGGATTGCGAGGCGTGGACGGCATCGATGCAAAGGCCGCGGGCCTCGTCGGCCGCGCGCGAGAGGACTGCGAGATTTAAGCTCATTTTGCCAGCTTATATGCGTCAGCGGCCGCGATGAAAGCAGAGAGTTTAGGCATTCCCAGCCTAACGAATTCCTCCCTGTCGGAGGGACGTGCTTCCGCACGTCTAGATTCCACGGTGGCGCTCCCCAAAGATCATGGACGTGCGGAAGCACGTCCCTCCGAATGAAGCCTACTTCTTCGGCGTCGGCTGAGCGGAGGCGGGCGCGTCCTTTGCTCTCACGGCGCCTTCTTTCAAGCTGAACGCCCAGTGCGCCTCCGCTTTTTTCCCGCCGATTTTTGCTTCGACGATGACCGAACAGGAATCGCCATGCAGCGCTTGCGTCACCTGATACGAAATCATCTTGCTCGCCGCGTCATAGTGGGCCGGCACGATGCCGAGTCCGCTGACGCGCATTTTCACCGAGCCCGGCTCGATCCCGCCGATCGCGCCGAGGTTGGCCTTGATCAATGGCTTCGAAGTGGCCGTCGACCCATCGGCCGGCTGCGGGTTGATGCTGGTGAGCGGCAGCTCCTCGACCGGCGCACTGCCGGCGCCCGACGATCCGCCAAAGTTGATCGCGTCCTCAAACACCTTTGGTTTGTTCGCCTCGATCATGTAACGGCCTAACGATTCGTTGGACGAACCGTAAGTCAGTTTCTGGCCATAGACGGTGAAGACCGCGTCGAAGTGCGCACCTTTGGTCGCTTCCTTCACGCGGTCATTATAGTACCCGAATGGCACCGCGAAACAGTCCACGCGGATGCCGAGCTTCTGCTCGAGCGTCGCTTTCGATCCGCCGACCTCGGCGTTGAGCCACGCGGTGTATTCCTCCGGGTTGAGCCTGCGCTTGGTCACTTTGTCATACGGCTTGCGCAAATCCTGGTGCGTCGCGCTGTGTGCCTCGATGTCGACCCCCGCGTCGCGCATTTCCGCGAGCTGTTCCCAACTCATCGCTTCGCCGCCGCCGAATTTCCCGCCTTTGATTCCCTCGGTGTAAATGAAAAGCGTCAACGGGTAGCCGTATTTTTTCAGAATCGGCCAGGCCACTTCGTAGCCCGACTTGTAGCCGTCATCGATCGTGATGATCGCGCAGCGTAACGGGATGGCTTTTTCGCCGCGTTTCCAGGCGAGGAAATCCTGCATTCCGATGACCGCGATTTTACGATCCTGCAGCTCTTTCATCTGCGCCTCGAAGGCTTCCGGCGTGATCTCGGTGTCGGGGCGCCGGATCTTTTCCTGGAAACGATGATAACCGAACACGACTACCTGCGCGCGCTGGTCGATCGCCGGTTTGCTCGGCTCGGGGGTGGGCGTCGGCAGGGCGGCGACGGCGACGGTCGGCGCCGGGCTCGCGGTGACGGGTTTCACTTTTCCGGCCAGGCTTCCCTTCTTGCAGCCGCTCAAAGCCAGCCCGCCCAGCAGCAAAATAATGGTCAACCGGTTGCGCATAAATTGACGGTAGCCATCGGGTGCGACCGCGGAAAATACAAGCGGTTTTCGCGGTCCATCTGCGGAAGTTGGCCGCGCCCGGGTAGCTTTCACTTTGCCCGGCACGCGATTCGCTTTACTTGTCCTGATGCAGCGATCGATCGCCTACCGCACCGCCCTGGCCTGGGTGGCCACTTTCTTTCTCGGCGGCTGCGCGACCGTCGCCACCAATACGAGTCACACCTTCGACACCGTCGTGGTCGACGCCGGCCACGGCGGCAAGGACAGCGGCGCCTACCGGCGCAACGCCCCGCCGGAAAAAATGGTCGCGCTCGATGTCGCCTTGCGGGTCGATCGCAAACTGCGCGAGTCGCACTTGAAGACCGTTCTCACGCGCTCCAACGACACTTTCATCCCGCTCGACAGCCGGGTCGCGCTCGGCAACGCGGAGCAGAATTCGATCTTCGTCAGCATCCATTTCAACGACTCGCGCCGGCGCGGCGTCGAGGGTTTTGAAACCTATTATCATTCACCCTACGCTTACGATCTCGCGGCGGCGATCGAGCGCACTTTGTCCACACTTCCGGGCACGGTAAATCGCGGGGTGCATACGGCGCGTTTCCGCGTCCTGCGCAACGCCCACTATCCCTCCGTCCTGGTGGAATGCGGATATCTCAGCAACCGCTCGGAGGCGCGCGATGCCGCGGACGCCGATTACCGCGAAATGCTGGCGGACAGGATCGCCGAGGCGATCGTCGATTATCGTTACGGCAATGGAACCTATCACCGCCCCGCAGCCGTGGTGACGCGCGCCGGCGGCGCTGCCTCGTCTCTCCCGAGCTTCCGCTAAAATTCGATCCCGCGCGCCTCGCGCCCGAGTGCGGCGAGCAGGATGAGAGCCGAAAAAACCACCAGCAGCACGCAGGCCATGGTGAGAGCATAATCCGGCTGACCGTTTGGCCTAACGAAATGCTCGGCCAGCCTGGCCTGCAACATCGCCGCATTCGCGGAGAAGAAATTTCCCAGTTGATAGACGACGCCGGGAAAAGTCCCGCGCCAGGCCGGCGGCGAGAGTTCGTTCAGGTGCACCGGCACGACACCCCACGCGCCTTGCACCATGAATTGCATCAGGAAACCGCCCGCGATCAGGAGCGGCAGGGTCGGCGAAAAGATCCAGGCCGGGATGAGCAGGATGCCGAGCGCCGCCGCGATGATGATCGTCCGCCGGCGGCCCCAGCGTTGCGAGTAAAAGCCGAGGAGCGTGCCGCCGCAGATCGCGCCCAGGTTGTAGATGATCGCAATCGACGCGGTTTGGTTAACCGAAAGCCCGCGCTGTTTCTGCAGGAAAGTCGGATAGAGATCCTGCGTGCCGTGCGACATGTAGTTAAACGCGGTCATCAGGAGCACGGCATAAATTAGCAGCCGCCAGTTCGCGGTCACCATCCGCCAGACGCCTAACGACTTCTCCGTCGCCCTTTCGCGTTGCCGTTGCCAGACCGCCGATTCCGGAACGTGGGCGCGAATGTAAATCACCAGCGCCGCCGGGAGCGCGCCGACGACGAAAAGCGCGCGCCAGCCGAAATGCGGAAAGACGAGCCAGTAAGCCACCGCCGCGAGGAGGAACCCGAAGGAATAACCCTGCTGCAAGATGCCCGAGGCCAGCCCGCGAGCCCGCGCCGGCAGACTCTCCATCGCGAGCGACGCGCCCAATCCCCATTCGCCTCCCATCCCGATGCCATAGAGCGCGCGGAAGATGAGGAAGACCGTGTAGTTAGGCGAAAACGCCGTCAGCAGCTCCATTACCGAATAGAAAATGATGTCGATCATCAACGGCACCCGCCGGCCGAAACGGTCGCCGAGCATGCCAAAAATGAGCGCGCCCAGCGGGCGCATCATCAGAGTGAGCGTGATCGCGAAGGTCACCTTCACGATCGAGACCGAGAAATCGGCGGATACTTCCCTAACGACAAAGGTAAGCAGGAAAAAATCGAGCGCGTCCAACGTCCAGCCGAGGAAACAGGCGAGGAAGGTCTTGCGCTGGGCGCGATCGAGCGAGCGATAAATTCGGATCGCTTCCACGGCTGGCATTTAACTTTTGCCGCGGCGCGAAGGGAAGCCTGTAGACGCTTCGCTCTGCGAAGCGCGGGGGGGAAGCGCAGTTTCCGCAATGGCACTCCTTCATCGGCGACGCCTCCGCCCGCGCCGCCCAGAGGGCGGCGTCTACATCCGAACGCATTGACGCATCATGATACGTCAATTTGTTAGTTGCTGACCGCGTCCGCCTGTCGTTAATTGCCCCTTCGCTGTGCACACCGCCTCGACCCATCCCCTCGCCGCGCTCCTCCGCCAGCGCATCGTCATCCTTGACGGCGCGATGGGCACGATGGTACAGCGCCATAAATTATCCGAAGAGCAGTACCGCGGCGCACGCTTTGCCGCTCATCCGGCGAAGCACCTGAAAGGCGATCTCGAACTGCTCCAGCTCACCCAGCCGGAAGTGATCGAGAAGATTCACCTCCAATACCTCGAAGCCGGCGCCGACATCATCGAGACCAACACCTTCAGCGCCACCACCATCGGCCAGCACGATTTCCTCTTTGCCGGCGAACCGGAGAGCGGCCGCAAGGACGCCGCCTTTTTTGAGCGCGTCGTCGCGGATTCAGAACTCGCCGCGCTCGTTTCCGAGATGAATCTCGCCGCGGCCAAAGTGGCGCGCGCCGTCGCCGATCGCGTCGCGAACCAGACCGGCACGCCCCGCTTCGTCGCCGGTTCGTTAGGCCCGCTCCCGGTTACCGCCTCCCTTTCGCCGGATGTGAATGATCCCAGTTTTCGCGCGGTCACGTTCGATCAAATTCGCCGGGCCTACGGTGAGCAGACGCGCGCTCTGGTCGAGGGCGGCGTTGACCTCCTGCTCGTCGAAACGATTTTCGATACCCTCAATGCCAAGGCCGCGCTCTTTGCCATCGCGGAGGTTTTCGATTCGTTAGGCAAGAAATTGCCCGTCCTGATCTCCGGCACGATCACTGATCTTTCCGGCCGGACTCTCACCGGCCAAACCGTCGGCGCGTTTCTCACCTCTATTCTGCACGCCGAACCGCTCGTCGTGGGCTTGAATTGCGCGCTGGGTCCGGCGGAGATGCGGCCCCACGTCGAGGAGATGGCCCGCCTCGCGCCCTGTTTTACGAGCGCCTATCCCAACGCCGGCCTGCCCGATCCCCTCTCGCCGACCGGATTTCCCGAAACGCCGGAATCGCTCGCGCCGCAACTGCGCGAGTGGGCGCAAAACGGCTGGCTCAACATCGTCGGCGGCTGCTGCGGCACGACGCCGGAGCACATCCGCGCGCTGGCGGACGCGGTGCGCGATTGCGCTCCGAGGAAGCTGACAATGTGGGAGGGGCCTTTGCGCCCCGATGATCGCGAGCCGGGGAATCGGGGCACAAAGGCCCCTCCCACATTGCATCTGTCCGGACTCGAAGCGCTCGACATCACGCCCGAGTTCGGCTTTGTCGTCGTCGGCGAGCGGACCAACATCACCGGCTCGCCCAAATTCTCGAAGCTGATCCTGGCGGGCGACTTCGAAGGCGCGCTCGTCGTCGCGCGCCATCAGGTCGAAGGCGGCGCGAACATCCTCGACGTCAACATGGACGAAGGAATGATCGATTCCGAAGCGGCGATGACGCGCTTCCTCCATCTCATCGGGAGCGAGCCCGACATCTCGCGCCTCCCGATCATGATCGACAGCTCGAAGTGGAGCGTGCTCGAGGCCGGCCTGAAGTGCGTGCAAGGCAAAGGGGTCGTCAATTCCATCTCGCTCAAGGCGGGCGAGGAAGAATTTCTACGTCAGGCTCGCCTCGTTAGGCGTTATGGCGCGACCGTCATCGTGATGGCCTTCGATGAGCGCGGCCAGGCCGACACCCTGGCGCGCAAGACCGAAATTTGCACCCGCGCCTACCGGCTCCTGACCGAACAAGCCGGCTTCCCGCCTAACGACATCATTTTCGATCCCAACGTCCTGACGATCGCGACCGGGATCGAAGAGCATAACGAATATGCGATCGCGTTTATCGAAGCGACACGCTGGATCAAACAGAATCTCCCGGGAGCGCGGGTCAGTGGCGGGGTGAGCAACATTTCCTTTTCCTTCCGCGGCAACAACACGGTGCGCGAAGCGATGCACTCCGCCTTTTTGTATCACGCCATCCGGGCCGGGCTTGACATGGCGATCGTCAACGCGGGTCAGCTCGCGGTCTACGAAGAGATCGAGCCGGCCCTGCGTGAGCTGGTCGAAGACGTCCTTTTCAATCGCCGCCCGGATGCGACCGAGCGACTGGTCGATTTCGCCGAGAAAGTGAAATCGAAGGGTAAGGTCGCGCCGAGCGATGAAGCCTGGCGGAGCGCGCCGGTCGAAGAGCGGCTCTCCCACGCGCTCGTTAAGGGCATCGTGGAACACATCGAGACCGATACCGAGGAAGCGCGGCGAAAATCGGCGCGCCCACTCGACGTGATCGAAGGGCCGCTCATGGCCGGGATGAGTGTGGTCGGCGATTTGTTTGGCTCCGGAAAAATGTTTTTGCCGCAGGTGGTGAAGAGCGCGCGGGTGATGAAGAAGGCCGTCGCCTACCTGATGCCCTACATGGAGGCGGAGAAACAGGCGGATTCAAAACCGCAGGGGCGCATCGTGATGGCGACGGTGAAGGGCGACGTGCACGACATTGGCAAAAACATCGTCGGCGTCGTGCTGCAATGTAATAACTACGAGGTCATTGACCTCGGCGTGATGGTGCCGGCGGAGAAAATCTTCGAGACCGCGCGCGAACGGAAGGCCGACATCATCGGGTTAAGCGGATTGATCACGCCGTCGCTCGACGAGATGGTGCACGTCGCGCAGGAGATGGAGCGCCAGCAATTTCAGCTCCCATTGCTGATTGGCGGCGCGACCACGAGCCGCGCGCACACCGCGGTCAAGATCGCCCAACACTATCATGAGAGCGTGGTCCACGTGCTCGACGCCTCGCGCGCGGTCGGGGTGGTGAGCGCGCTCCTGAATCCGGATGCGAAGCTGAAATTCGACGCGACCACGCGGGCGGATTACGAGCGGCTCCGGACCGAGCACGCCGACCGGACACGCGCGAAAAAAATGCTTACGCTGGCGCAGGCGCAGTCCAATCGCCTAACGATCGACTGGAGCGGCTATGAACCACCGGTGCCGGAGTTTCTGGGGTTGCGCGTGGCTACGAGCGACTTGGGTAGCGCACGCGTCTCGCGTGCTGGCGAAGGCGTCCCGCCTTCGCGGACTTCCAAGAGGATAACGAATCAATCCGCCGATCCACACCACCCCGCCGAGAAAAGTTCGTTTCGGCGGAACGCCGAAACCAGCACGCGAGACGCGTGCGCTACCCAAACGATTAGCGGCGCTGTCCCGGTAGCGCTCGCGACGCTGGTCGAGTACATCGATTGGTCGCCGTTTTTCCACACTTGGGAATTGCGCGGACGCTATCCCGCGATTTTCGATGACCCGGTCGTCGGAGAGCAGGCGCGCGAGCTTTTCGCCGACGCGCAGAAGCTTCTCGGCCGAATCGTCGAGGAGACGCTGCTTACCGCCCGCGGAGTTTACGGCTTCTGGCCCGCCAACTCGTTAGGGGACGATGTTGAGATTTATCGCGACGAGTCGCGCTCCGAGGTGATCGCGCGCTTTCATTTTCTCCGGCAGCAAATACAGAAACCGGCGGGACAGACGAACTATTGCCTGGCCGATTTTGTCGCGCCCAAGAGCTCCGGCCGGCGCGATTATCTTGGCGGGTTCGCCGTCACCGCCGGCCTCGGGGCGGACGAACTGGCGAAACATTTTCAGGGCGAGCTGGACGACTACAGCGCGATCATGACGAAGGCCCTGGCCGATCGCCTGGCCGAAGCATTCGCTGAATATCTGCACGGCGAGGCGCGCGTCGCCTGGGGTTTCGGCGCGGAGGAACGCCTGACAACTGATGATCTGATTCACGAACGCTACCGCGGCATCCGGCCCGCGCCCGGTTATCCGGCGTCGCCCGATCACGTCGAAAAACGCACGCTCTTCGATCTGCTCGGGGCGGAAGACAACGCGGGCATCATCCTGACGGAATCCTTTGCCATGCATCCCGGGGCGAGCGTCAGCGGCCTCTACTTTTCGCATCCGGAGTCGCGCTACTTTGCCGTCGGCAAGATTGAACGCGACCAGGCGGCCGACTACGCGAGACGCAAGAGCGAATCGTTAGGCGAGATCGAGAAATGGCTCTCGCCAAATTTGAACTACGAGCCGGACCGGGAAGCGGCCCGTTGAGCGCGGACGCCCCAGTCTAATGCGTGCTGCGAACGGCGAGGGTTTCCTGCGCGCGCAGCAGATCATGCAGGGTGATGATGCCAGCCGGTTTGTCGCCGGCTTCCAGAACCGCAAACCCACCCGGAGCATCGATCAACAGGCGCGCCACCTCGCCGATGGTGAAGCTACGGCGGCAGGTCGCGGCCTTTTCTGAGACGGCGCGGTCCCGTGACCAGACACGGACGGGGCGGAGCCCGTCCCTCCAATCGTTAGGCAAGCGGAGCGCTTGCCTACAACACCGAGTTTGGATCGGCGCTCGTGATCAGCATGGTGCCGGCTTCGTCGGCGGAGAGTTCTTCCGTCTCTTTTCCAGCCGCGGCAGGCTCGGGCCAGACGACGTTCCAGGCGAGATGCAGCTTCTCCAGCGTCCAGATGGTGTAGCGGGTAAAATCGAACTCCCACCACTTCAACCCGTGCGCCGCGCAACGCGGCTTGGCGTGATGATTATTGTGATAGCCCTCGCCGAGCGCGCCCAAGCCGACCCAGAAGTTGTTCTTGCTCTCATCGGACGTTTCGAAACTGCGATAGCCAAACTGCTTCATGTGGCAGATCGAATTCACCGCCCAGGTGCAGTTGTAGATGATCAGGATCGGCACATAAAGACACCAGAGCATCCCGGCCAGCCCGAGGGTGACGAAAAGGAGGCTGGCGACCGCGAGATGCGGGAGCACATAAAGCGCAGAATTTTCCCACAGTTTGCAGTACCAAATCTTGCGCACATCGGCCGCATAACGCAGCGAACGCTCGCGGAAGGATGCCGGCTTGCGGATCAGCCACATCATGTGGGCGTAGGGAAATCCGTGCCGCGGGCTATGGATATCCTCTTCGGTGTCGGATTTGAGATGATGAAAACGATGATCGCCGACCCAGGTGACCGGGTCACCCGAGAGACCGATAGCCGAGCCGGTCGCGAAAATAAATTTTAACCAACCCGGCATTTCGAATCCGCGGTGGGTCAGGTAACGATGCAAATAAAGCGTGGTCCCGAGCCCGATCCAAAGATAGAGGACGGCCATGATCGGCAGATAGAAAAAATGAAAGCGGGTCCAGACAGCAACGACACCGAGCAGCTGCAGCACGACGAGAATCGTGAAAATGGCGATATTGATTTTTTCGTTTTTGAACATAAACAGGGCTTAGCAGATTGCCGGCCGTCGGAAGAAGAAGGTCGGAGTGTCGCTGGGAAGTGCCTGAAGCGCAACCAGTATTTGCCCGACCTTGCGGGCCGAATCGGCATCTTCCGGGATGGCGTGCGAGATTTCCAGATGCGCACTGTGGCTCGGCATGGTAGACAACGCGCAGACTCTGCAACCCCCGGGGTGTAGCTTAGCTTGGTAGAGCGCCTGGTTTGGGACCAGGAGGTCGCAGGTTCGAATCCTGTCACCCCGATGGAGTTTGCCGCTCGAAGTCAGATGAACGTTTTCCAGCAGATCGGTATCGGGGCGATGATGGGTTTGGCGACGCTTTCATTGGCGCAATCTCCGTCGAATACTTCGGCCCAGGCGACCGATGCGCAGCTCGCGACGCCTTCGCCATCGCCCACGGCCCCGATCGAACCGCCCTCTCTCATCCCGCCGAACATCCTGCCGGGCCCGGGAGCCGGAGCGCTTCCCCAGATTCCCGCCGCCGCCGATTTGCAGATGCTCAATGCGCTCTTCAAACAGTCATCGCTCGGCAAGGCCGCCGATGAACATCTGCTGCACCTCCAGGTGGTGCGACTCGAAAGCCAGATTCGAAACGACGCGGAACTTCAGACAAAAAGAGCCTCGGCCGAGCAAGCGGCGACCGATCTCGAGAAGCGAAAGCGGCTGAAGGAGTATTATCACCAATACTACAACCGGCTCCGGACGATGTCCGACACGCCGGACTTAAAGACGTATCTCGACGGGCAGGAAGCCGCGCACGTCGGGCTGCTCGCACAGCCGCGAGTGCGCCCGGACACAAATCCCGCCCCGGCCGGCGCCACGGCGACGCCGCTGCCGACGCCAGTGCAGGCGCACGCCGGCGCCGCGCGGCGGCACCCCTGAGCGGGAGGCGCGCGACGAACCCGGCGGAACCAAATCGGAGGGTTGCTGCCGCGAGGGAGCGCGGCTAGGATGGCGGAGCGAAAACGGCGCATTCGTCTAGTGGTTAGGACACAGCCCTCTCAAGGCTGGTGCACGGGTTCGATCCCCGTATGCGCTGCGAGAGCATTTTCGCTGTGTACCTTTGCGGAATATTTGAGTACTTTCGCGAATAAGCGGAATCAAACGGAAATAGCCGGAAAGCCCTTGATTTTGCGGTACTTACAAATCGCAATTCGGTAAGGGCCTTCAGAATATTTGAGCACTTTTTTCGGACTTGAGCTTTTTCCGTGTTCAAATTGCTTCACACCCCTGCCGCCGTTTTCACGAGGAAAATCGCTGCTTTTGGACATCCTCCCGACGGAATTGGCTCAAATATTCTGTAAATCTGGAGGGTGTGAGGTGTGATGCTCTTTCTGCTTGTGCAGTTTCTTTGCACTCTCTGTGCCTTACCCAAAGTTGTGCGATGTCTGCGCAGTCAGCTACGGGACAGTCGCTCGATTAGCCGAAACTCTGCTGGGGCCGCCCCGAGTGGTGAACCTGAAGCCGTCAAGTCTCGGCGATATTTTCAACGACATTCGGCGCGTCGGGAAAGCGTGCGCTCTGTCGGAGCGAGCGGAGGAAGTCGTTCAAAGTTTATTGGCGCGCGTAGAATTGCGCGGAAGATTGAACCGCGAAAGATCGGCACCACCTCGCAAAGGTCTTGCAGCGGCCTTGCAACACCGCTGCAATAGCTGCCGGGTATCTTTGGCTGCGGACGGGCGCGCTCCAATCCAGCGGTCATCGTTTGTGCGTCTGATGGGGTGAGGACTTGATGGGAGATCCTTCGACCGCGTGTCCTTGTGGTATGGCTTGATCAGGCGAGCGCAAATAAAGGACGAGCTTAACTCAACGCGCAACAGGAGGGGGAGCTGCAAATCCCCAAAACCGGTCGCTGTTTGCTTCAGCTGATTGATCGCAATTTCGCGATTTCGAAATCACAGCCGGGTTGGCCGTGTCCTAATTTGAGATTGCGAGCATTGCCAAAGCGGTAATCCGCTGGCGCATGAGATGTGCTGTTTTCATGAGACAATTATGGTCAAACCCATTCATGTTGGCTGGGGAAATGTGTCCGCCAGCGAAGTGATCAAACTCCTCGTGGTCGTGGCGGCTTTGCTTTCCGCTTTGTCGCCAAGTCCACTCGCGATCTGGTGGCGGTTCGTCTGCGGCTTTTAGCTACTTCAGCGGTCGCTGGCAATCAGAGCGCGCACCGCCGTTTGGGGAGAATCGACTGGCGACAATTCGAGAACGCCGACGTAACGGGTTTTGCCATCGCCCTCTTTGGAGCGCCGCGCATAGCATTGTTTCGCCTTGGGATTACCGGCGCGAGCAGCGGAATAGGCGAGGCGGCTGCGGTCTAGCTTAGCAATTACGGCGGCGGATCATTCGCGCCCACCGTGATGTAAAGCGTGTCATTCTTCCGACGCCGCGGATTGATTCTCGTGACGACGGCTACTCCGGCACGGCGAAACGCGCACATGATCCGATTGGCATGGATCGGTCGAACCGTTTCCTCCTTGATTGTCATCTCAACGCCGGTCGGGATTGCCTCCGAAGGCGTGTTCGCCTTTACGTTCTCAATTTCGACTTTGCATCCCATGTCTTGGAGGACGCTCGCGATTTCGCTTTCATAACCAACTGCTTCCTTGTCGGATGCTGCGGCGACAATCGAGACTGGCGGTCCTGCGGTCGAACCCTTCAAGTCGCCCAGGATGTCTTCTCGCTGGTCCGAGGTGAGATGCCGAGCGTCTGAGGTTTCTTGCTTTTCTTCCATTCCGCTGTCACCAGGGAGCACGAATTGAGCCGTTTAACCTACTCTGCTGTTAATCGCCTGCTCAACCGCAGGTCATACCTCATCACCCGATCATTCAAAAGACTGCCTTTCGCGCAGATGCCGCGCCATTCCCTAAAGAAACACGGACTTCTTGTAGAAATCGCCGCGCCGTATGGTGAGCGACGTTCAATAAAGCCGACTTCTGGGCGTTACTGGTGAGTCCGCGGTCGATATGCGCTTTAATTGCGACCAGCCGATTGCCTTTTCACCTAAGCGGTCCGGTTCATGCTCAGGGAACAGCATAATTCGCGTGTCGGTTTTCTTTCGTGTCCTTTGAAGACAGTCCCCGGAAAATCCGCGCTAACTGGACAGCCCGTGAAGAACGAAAACCGCGGCTGTCAAATAGGGATGACCGACATTGAACATCTTGATCGCCGATGATGACGACATTTCGCGTCTGCTCCTCCGCTCCGCGCTGACGAAACTCGGGCACTCGGTAATTGAAGCCGGCAATGGCCGCGAAGCATGGGACACATGGTACGGTGGCGGGTTTCCTCTCGTCATCTCTGACTGGATGATGCCCGGGTTGGACGGGCTTGATATCTGTCGCCGGATCCGCGCCGAGCCGCGCGCGGTCTATACTTATATCGTTCTGCTCACCTCTCGCGAAGGGAAGGTCGACCAACTCGAAGGGATGAAAGCGGGTGCGGACGACTTTATTACGAAGCCTTTTGAAAAAGATGCACTGACGGCGCGGGTGCGCGTGGCCGAACGCATCCTCATGCTGCACGCGAACCTGCGCGCGGCCAACGCGGATCTCGAGCGTCGGGTCGACGAACGCACGACTGAGCTGGCGACCGCTTTGCGGGCCAAAGAGCAATTTCTCTCCCGCGCGAGTCACGAGCTGCGCACGCCGATGAATCACGTGCTCGGTTTCGCGCAACTGTTGGAAAGGGATCCTCTCACCAGTTCCCAAGCTGTGGGTGTGAAACATATTCTCACCAGCGGTCATCACTTGCTCCGACTGATCGATCAGATCCTGGAGGTGGCAGAAAGTTCGTCGATGGATTCGGGTTTCCTTGGGGCAAGGAAGATCGGGAAGGAAGTTGTGGCATCCGGCCTGTCGCCGGAAATCCGGGAGGACGAAAGAAGGAGTCTACCCGTCGGCATTCTGTCGAACACGGATGCCGTCTCGACACTGCTCCCACTCGAACCTGTAATTAGATCGTTCATTCCCAAATCCGGCGACGCAGCTTCATCACGTGACCGGTTTATCAGGGGGAGGTGAACTGGTGGCGCGGGAACGGATCTTGCAATGACCAAAGACTTTCCGAAAGACAGCAACATGGAGACTAAAAGCCGCCCTACGAGCCGATTGTCCGAAAAGCTCCGTCACTGGACTGGCGACTGGGGCGGCAAGCTCATGCTCATCTTCGGGGCACTTACTATAGCACAGTTCTTATGTTTCCGGTACCGCTGGGGCGGGGACGAGTATCTCGACGTCATCACTGATATTATCCCAATCCTTATCTACTTCGGCGCTTTCCTGATGGCCCTGAGAGTCTCAAGGCACAAGGCGCTGCCCCTTCGAACTCGCCGCGCGTGGAGGCTCCTGGCACTCGCCCACCTATTTTATATGGCGGGCTCGGTGCTATGGGCTTACTTCGAACTGGTCACACACACGAAGCCGTTCCCGTCGTGGGCAGACGCTGCATACCTGAGCTACTACCCGCTCATGCTTTCGGGGCTGCTCCTGCTCGTCTCCAACCTACAGACTCTGGAGGAGCGCGCCACACTCGCGCTGGATGCCGGGATAGTGACATTGGGTGGGGGGATGCTCATTTGGTATTTCCTCCTCCAGCCGATTGCGCAGGCCACTACCGGCGACCGCATGATGACGGTTCTCTCGCTAGCCTACCCCGTCAGTGACATCGTACTTCTTTTCGGCATCTCCGCCGTGCTCCTCAGGCGGTCTTCGTCGAGCAACCGTTGGGCTTTGAATTTTCTACTGGCCGGAATCGTCCTCGCCTTAATCGCCGACCTCGTTTTCGGCTATCAGAACCTGAACAACACCTACCAGAGTGGCATGGGTTCCTACGGCCTGTATACCGTCTCGTGTTTTCTTGTAATTGCGGGCAGCCACTTTCAGTACACCTGCGCCTCCCTCCCGGTTCCAACGGCCGCTCCGTTTCAAAGAGAGACCAAGTCTCTCGTCTGGCTGCCCTATCTTGCTATGGCCCTGGGGTACGGACTTCTTTTGAAATTCGTTTGCGAGCAGCCGCACACTCTCCTGAGCCAATTGATCGTGGCGGCGGTCGTCCTGACGGGCTTAGTTGTTTCGCGTCAGGTGATGGCGATGCGCGAAAACGGAAAGGGGAAGGGTGCCCTTCGAGAACTACAGGAGCGCTTTCAGGGAATCTATAGCGCCTCCAAGGATGCCATTGCCTTTTCCGGCTTTGACGGCACTCTGGTTGACGTTAACGACGCCTACGCCGTGTTGACCGGCTATTCCAGAGAGGAATTATTGTGCGGCACGAGATATCAACAGTTAACGCCCGCGAAGTATCGCCAGTCCGATATCGAGCATATCGACAAAGTCATCAAACTGGACCAATCAGCGGAGTACGAGAAGGAGTATGTCAGGAAAGACGGTTCGCGGGTGGCCATTGCGGTAACTGCGTTCGCCGTGAAAGGGAATGTTGGGAAGCCGATAGGACTGGCCGCAATCATCCGAGACATGACCGAGCGCAAGCGGGCGGAGGCGGAACGCCAGGTTATCTCTGAAATAGTCCAGGGCGTCATCACGACGACCAACCTCGACGAGTTGCTCAACCTCGCACACCGTTCAATCGCCAAGTTCCTTTACGCGGAGAACTGCTTCATCGCTCTCCACGACCCGACAACAGACCTGCTGCATTGGGAGTTTTGGGTCGACAAGGTTGATCCCCTCCCACCGCCGCTTCCCGTTGGCGAAGGCTTCAGCAGCTACGTGCTGCGCACGGGCCAACCCCTCCTGCTGACCGAAGAACTGAAAGCGCGAATGTACGAAGAAGGCAAGTTCACAAAGAGCGGGTCAGATTCCCCTTCTTGGCTGGGCGTGCCCTTGCGGACGCCGGCGCGGACCATCGGCGTCCTGGCTGTGCAGCACTACGAGAAAGAGGGCGTCTACAGCCAGCGCGACCTGGAGTTCCTTTCTTCCGTGGGGAATCAGATCGCCCTGGCCATCGAGCGCAAGCGTGCCGAGAAGGCGCTCCAGGAAGCGGAGGAGAAATACCGCTCGATTTTTGAGAACGCGGCCAAAGGAATCTACCAGACGACGCCCAAAGGAGAATTTCTCGCAATCAACCCCGCGGCGGCGCGCATTCTGGGATTTTCTTCAACGGATCAAGTCACCGGTAGGACGGGGTACGGCTACGTCGACCCAAACCGTCTCGGCGACTTTCTGCGTCTGATCGAAGAAGAGGACGTCTTGAACGGCTTTGAATCCGAAGTTTATCGCAAGGACGGGAGCAGAGTTTGGGTCACCGAAAATGTTCGAACCGCCCGTGCGGCCAGCGGCGAGGTCCTTTACTACGAGGGGACGCTTGAAGACATCACCGATCGAAAGGTGGCCGAGACGGCGCTGCAGCAGAGCGAGGAGCGTTATCGCAGCCTCTTCGAAGCAAATCCGTTGCCCATGTGGATCTATGATTTTGGGACCCTTTCGTTCCTCGAAATCAATGAAGCCGCCATAGCCCATTACGGCTACCGGCGCGAGGAGTTTCTGTCCATGACCATCGCCGATCTTCGTCCAATCGCTGACAAGCCGCGGTTGCCGGCGAACGTCGTCCAGGCCACCGACCACGGTGTAGACAATGCGGGTGCCTGGAAGCATCGGAAGAAGGACGGCTCACTGATCGACGTGGAGATCACATCCCACGTCCTCGATTACGGTGGGCGGAGCGCGAAGCTTGTATTGGCTATTGACGTCACCGAGCGCAAGCGGGCGGAGGCGGAACGCCAGGTCATCTCTGAAATAGTCGAGGGCGTCATCACGACGACCAACCTCGACGAGTTGCTCAACCTCGCACACCGTTCAATCGCCAAGTTCCTTTACGCGGAGAATTGCTTCGTCGCCCTTTACGATCCGACGACCGACCTGGTGCATTTTGAGTTTTGGCTCGACAAGTTGGATCCGGTCCCCCTGCCGGAACCCGGCAGGAGCCATACCAGAACCAGTTACGTACTGCGTACCGGCCAACCCCTCCTGCTGACCGAAGAACTGAAAACTCGACTATTTGAGCGAGACGAGGTCAAGGAAAGTGGGTCCGATTCTGCTTCCTGGCTGGGTGTGCCCTTGCGGACGGCGTCGCGCACCATCGGCGTATTGGCGGTGCAGCACTACGAAAAAGAAGGCGCTTACAGCCAGCGCGACGTGGAGTTCCTCTCCTCCGTGGGAGATCAAATCGCCTTGGCCATCGAGCGCAAGCGAGCCGAAGAGAAACTCAAACGTAGTGAAGCACGGTTGGCGGAAGCGCAGCAAGTGGCGCGTGTGGGCAGTTGGGAATGGGATGTGATTACAAGAAAACTAAATTGGTCGGACGAGGAATTCCGGCTTTTCGGATTCTCTCCGGGCGAATTCGAGCCTGCCTACGAACACTATCTCTCCTGTGCTTCCCCCGAACGGCACGAGGCTGTGGACGGCGTCGGTGCTGGGCTGACAGATAGGACGTCCAAGGGCTCTGATAGCCGCATCCTTTGGCCGGACGGCCAAGTGCGCATTCTGCACAATCGCGAAAACACACTCGCGGACGATACCGGCAAGATTATCCGGCTATTCGGAACATCGCAGGATGTGACTGAGCTGCGGCAGAAAGAAGGCGAGCTGCTGCTGGCAAAGTCCGCGGCCGAAGCCGCCACCCGCACAAAGAGCGAATTTCTCGCGAACATGAGCCATGAAATTCGCACGCCGATGAATGGCGTAATCGGCATGACTGGTTTACTGCTCGACACCGATCTCAACACGGAGCAACGCAAATTTGCGGAGACGATCCAGAGGAGCGGTGAGTCGCTGCTCACTGTGATCAATGACATTCTCGACTTTTCAAAAATCGAAGCCGGGAAACTCGCTTTTGAAGAACTCGATTTCGATTTGCACGATGCCGTCCACGGCAGCCTGGAATTACTGGCGCAACGGGCGGAGAGCAAAGGACTCGAACTCGCCTGCCTTCTGGAATCCAACGTCCCGGTGCATCTTCGTGGCGACCCCGGCCGCTTGCGCCAAGTCCTCATCAACTTTGTCGGGAACGCCATCAAATTTACCGAACGTGGCGAAGTGGTGGTGACGATTTCGCTCGAAAGTCAAACTGAGGCGGATGTTTTTCTGCGCTTTGAGGTCAAGGACACCGGGATTGGTATTCCAGCGGAGGCACAATCGCGCCTTTTCCAGGCTTTCAGCCAGGCCGACGGCTCGACGACCCGGAAATACGGCGGCACGGGATTGGGCCTCGCCATTTCCAAGCAACTGATCGAGCGCATGCATGGCACCCCGGGAGTTGAGAGTGTTCCGGGCCAAGGCTCTGTTTTCTGGTTCACGGCCCGCTTGACCAAGCAGGCGGCGAGCGCCCACCCTTTGCCTGGAATCGGAGAGGAATTGGTCAATTTGCGCGTTCTCATTGTGGACGACAACGAAACCAATTGCCAAATCCTTCAACACCAGACGCGCGCTTGGATGATGCGCAGTGGCGCGGCCATGGATGCCGCCGGGGCTCTCGCTGAATTGCGGAGCGCCCTTGCCGCAGGCGACCCATATCAACTCGTGCTCCTGGATCTGCAAATGCCGGGGACGAATGGATTGGCCCTCGCGCGCAGCATCAAAGCCGAAAGCGACCTGGCGGGCGTTCGGCTTGTCCTCCTCTCTTCAATAGGAGGCCGGCTCGATGCCGAAGAACTGAAAGCGGCCGGCATCGACAACTGTCTCGTTAAGCCGATCAAGCAATCACTCCTTTTTGACTCCATAGCGACAGTGATGGCGCGTGATGCCGCGGATTTAAGCAGTAAAGCAAAAAAGGTTTCGACGCATTCAACTCACCCGGCCGTCGCAACTCAGAAATTGCGCATTCTCCTGGCCGAGGACAACACAGTAAACCAACAAGTAGCCATAGGTCTGTTGCGGAAACTCGGTTATCGGGCGGACGCCGTGGCCGACGGAACTGAGGTGTTAGAAGCACTAAAACTTATTCGTTACAACGTCGTCTTGATGGATTGCCAGATGCCGCAGCTTGATGGCTATGAGACGACGCAGCGCATCCGGCAACTCGAGCAAAAACGCACAACACCGTTTGATTGGAAAGCGCCCATTCACATCATCGCCATGACTGCCAATGCCATGGAAGGCGATCGCGAAAAATGTCTGAGCGCCGGAATGAACGATTATCTGAGCAAGCCGGTGCGCCAGAATAAACTGAAGGCCGCGTTGGAAGGATGTTGTGTTACGGAAGATCGGTCCGACGCCGGCGCCACGAAACCGGAACCAGATGCTGCTCAGCCCGAAGCGGCATCCGCCACTCCCAAGGTATCTTCCGCGGAAGAATCGCTCCTGGATATCAATCAGTTACGCGACGTCGCTGACAATGAACCCGCCACGATGCGGCGACTGGTCGGTCTGTATTTAACGCAGGCCGCACCCATGCTCGATGAGCTCAACGTCGCCATTCAAACCAGGGCAACCGGCGACGTCGCGCGCCTCGCCCACAAGTTGGTTGGGTCGAGCGTTTCCTGCGGCGTCCAGGCGTTCACGCAGCCCCTGCGCGAGTTGGAACGACTTGGTAATAAAGACGATTTGGCGGGAGCCAACCCGCTCTTGGACGATCTCCGTCACAAGTTTCCCCGCGTGAAGAACGCCTTCGACCAATTTCTGCAAACGATCCCAGACTAGCAAATCCATAACCAATGAAAAGAATCTACACACCTAAGCCACGCAAGAGGAGGATCCTCATAGTGGACGAAGATCAGGTCGCCGCGAGCGTTTACGAAAGCAAATTGGAGAACGAAGAATACGATGTGGAGATAGCTTGCGACAGCAGGCGCGCCTTTCGAATGCTCGAGATGGAGCCGTTTGATCTCGCGATTCTCGATTTCTCCATCTCCGAAATGAATCAGGTGGACTCACTCAGCGCCCTTTGCTCCCAGTCCGCCCTCCAGGGATTACCAGTCATTGTTCTCACAAACGCTTTCTTGCCCATTTTCAGCACCCAGACCGCCTCGCAAGCAGGTCCGACTCGGTCTGTCAGGAAAAGTGATTGCACGCCGAAAAAGCTGTTGGCGATCGTGCGGGAAGTGTTCGCCGCCGGTTCGATCCCGGCCAAAGTCTCACCCAATGTTGAGCCAGCCTTGGTGCCCGCAGTTGACCTGCAGGTTGGTAACAGCGGCAAGATACGGTCGGCGGAGCTCGAGATGAAGTCTCAAGCAAGACTGGTCGCGAACTTTCTCGCCCACGCGCCGCAAAGACTCGGGAGATTGCGCATGGGTCATCACGTTGTCAATAAAAGCCAGGAGGCAGCCCTAGCCCTGCGTCTGGTTCAACTTTTGGAAATGCACCAGCAGGCTCGGTTGTTGGCGGGCGCGGCGGGCATCGCCGGCTTTCGTAAGATCGCGCAACTGGCGAGCGCCTTGGATGCGCTTCTATTTCAGCTGCATGGCAAGCGGGCGAAGATTTCCGCTTCCGTCATCCACACCATCGGGCAAGCTGTCGACTTATTGGGTTCGTTATTCGATCGCACGAAGGACCCGGAGGGGGACGCGCCGGTTGCGCTGGCGGTTTTGGTCGTGGACGACGAAGCCATTTCACGTGAGACGATCTGCTCCGCTCTCGAAAAAGCGGATCTCGCGGTCATGGGCCTGGAGGATCCGATGGCTGCGGAACACGTTCTGGAGGAAACCCATTTTGATCTGATCATTCTGGATGTGGAAATGCCGGGACAGAGTGGGATCGAGCTCTGTGCCAGGATTCGGAAAATGACAATGAATCGCACGACGCCGGTCGTCTTTGTCACGGCCCATTCCGATTTTGGGAACCACGCCAAATCGACCTTAAGTGGCGGAAACGATTTCATTGGGAAACCTTTCCTTCCGATGGAACTAACGGTTAAAGCGTTGATCTGGCTGTTCAAGGAGAATCCTAGGCCGCTATCAATCGCAACCCCATCGCTGAAAGGAAGCGAATCCCAAGTATCATGCACCCATTGCTAAAGTTCTCCGAAGCTGCGGCCATTCAGGACGACTGCACAACACCCCCCGTGTCCCCGGGACGGTCTGCGGCTCCGGCTTATTTTGGAGATCAGGCAATGAGAGGGAGTCGCATTCTCATCGCGGAAGACGATCCGGTTTCGTCCCAAATCATATCCGCCTGGCTGCAGAAGTGGGGCTACGATCCAGTCGTCGCCTCCGACGGCAGCGAAGCTATGATGGTAATGCGCTCCAAGGACGCGCCAGTGTTAGCTATTCTCGACTGGATAATGCCAGGAATCGACGGCCTTGAAGTCTGCCGGCGTCTTCGGGTGGTCAACAAGGTGGTCTATATCATTTTTCTCACGATTCGTGGTGAAAAGGAAAGAGTCTTTGAAGCATTGGAGGCAGGGGCCGACGCGTACCTTGTGAAGCCTATCGACCCGCTTGAGTTTCAAGGACACCTCCATGCTGGATTGCGAATCATCGCTTTGGAGCGGGAGCTGACCGATCGAGTGGCAGAGCTTGCTGCCACAGTTAAGGAATTGAACCATGCCAAAGCCCTGCTACTTCCTCTCTAGACTTTCAGTGGGAGATTGCTACCCGGCTCCCACAGAGAAGAAATAAGGAAGAGCCGCATGGCCCGGAACGTAAGCCCGAGTCGTCCCGAAGAAACTTTGGAGATTAGGTTTCGCGTCGGCAAGTCTTCGATTGCAAATTGTTCTGCGCTCGCCAACCAACGATCTGGAATCAGCGATTGTCGCAACTTTGCCGCCCGGCAATTACACAGCCGTGTTGCGCGGCAAGAACGGCACAACGGGCATCGGGCTAGTCGAATTATATGACTTGGACGCGGCGTCCGATTCGAAGCTGGCTAACATCAGCACACGCGGCTTTGTCCAGACCGGCAGCGACGTCATGATTGGCGGCTTTATCTTGGGTGACGGAACAGCCAGCGAAAATGTGATCATCCGCGCCCTCGGACCTTCGCTCACGGGCATTGCCAACGTTCTGGGCGATCCGATGCTCGATCTCTACGACGGTAATGGCACGCTTCTCATGTCCGATGACAACTGGAAAGATGATGCAAGTCAGGCTTGCCCTGATCATCGCCACTGGGATCCCGCCGCAAAAGGATTTGGAGTCGGCAATTGTGACGACACTGCCTCCCGGCGCCTACCCCGCGATCGTCGCGGGCAAGGATGGCGGTGCCGGCGTCGCCCCTGCGGAAGTGTATCACCTCCCGTAACTAAGCATCGCTTCTCAACTTTCGGCATGTAATCCATGTTTCCTGAGAGAATGGCGCGGCATCTGCACGAAGGCAGTGTTTTGAATGATCGAGTGACGCCGGAGAATCGCCAATCCCTTAGAGGGTTTCCTCTCGCAGGGAAGCTCGTTCTCGGCTTTGCCTTGCTCTGCGCGATTCTTACCGCGATCGGCGGAGTCTTCTCTTTCAGCCTGCGCTCCATTGAAAAACTTAACGGTGCGGAACGATCTTCCGCCCTGGGCGAGATTGCGATTCTTCACCGTGTCGGCAAGAACGTAGGCTTGCGGCAAGTCGAAGTCTTTCGGCATTTGGCGACGCCGAATCTCGAAGAGAAGAAGCGTCATGAACAAATCATCGCCCGGTTAGTGGCGACGAACACGAAAGGCCTGGCGGATTACGAACAAACGGTTGATAACGAAGGAGAGAAGCGGCTTTTAGCCGAAGTGCTGCAAGCCCGTGAAGCATACGCCGACCGGACCGGGCAATTGCTCGCGTTGAGTCGCGCGCAACGGAACGCCGAAGCCACGGCTTTCGTCCTCACGACGCAAGTTCCCACCTACGATCGTTATCAATCATCATTGGATGGGTTGCTCCGCTTCGAAGAGGCGGAAGGGCGCGGGTTCGCCGCGGCCACCACCGAGCGGATCCAGCAAACCCGAATCCTAGGCGACATCCTCATCGGGCTTGCAATCGTCGTCGCGCTCGGGACGAGTGCGGCGGTCTTGAAAATGGTCCGCAGGCTGAGACAGGACAAGAAAAGTTTGCGGACCGAGGTGATTGAGCGCGAGAGCGCGGAACAAGCGCTGCGTTGCGCCGCGGAAACACTAAGTGCGCAGGAAAAACAGTATCGCCTCCTCTTCGAGGACAACCCCACCCCGATGTGGGTCTTCGATGTTCAGTCTCTCAAAATTCTGGCGGTGAACCACGCCGCCATCTCCAGCTACGGATATTCGCGAGAGGAATTCCTGGCGCGCACGCTACGCGACATTCGTCCCGCGGAGGACGTGGCCGCCCTGCTCAAGTCCGTCAGTAGCGCGAGCGCTCCTTCGATGTTCGGTGGCGAATGGCGGCACTTGAAGAAGGACGGCAGCATCATTACCGCGGCGGTCTATTCGAGCCCAGTCGTCTTTGACAACAATAAGGCGCGCATGGTTCTCGCCGTCGATCGGACCCAGCAGGCAGCAGCCGAGGGCAAGGTACGCGCGAGCGAAGCGAATCTCGCTCTCGCTCAGCAAGTCGCCGGTGTTGGCAGCTGGGAATATCCATTCACCGCTGATGGCCAGGTCGATGAAGGAAAACTGCTCTGGTCGCAGGAGGCCTATCGCCAGTTCGGCCTATCTCCCGACGAATTTCAGATCTCCAACGACGCCTTTTTCAAGGCCGTGCATCCCGACGATCGCACCTTCGTTTCTGCTCGCTTCGAAGTGTTTAAGGCAGGCAGCGAGCCGTTCGACTCCGACTACCGGATCATTCGCCCTGATGGGACCGAGCGCATCATCCACGCCGTCGCGAAAAAGATTTTCGATCCACGGAGCGGAAAGCCCCTGAAGATCGTCGGCACCCTCCTCGATATCACCGAGCGACGGGTGGTGGAGAAGCAGTTACGCGAGGCGGACGAAAAATACCGATCCATCTTCGACAACGCCTTCGAAGGAATTTTCCAGAGCACGCCGGAGGGCTTCTTCATTTCGACCAATCCCGCGTTTGCGCGCATGCTGGGCTTCGCCAGTCCCGAAGAATTGATCCGCGAGCGCAACGACATCACGCGGCAGAGTTACGCCGAGCCGGCGAAGCGGCAGGAGTTCAAACGCCTGCTCGAGGAAAACGGCGTCGTCAACGACTTCGAATTCGAAGCGAAGCGCAAGGACGGGAGCACGATCTGGATGTCCGAGAACGTCCGCATGGTCCGCGACCCTGCCGGCAAGGCCCTCTACTACGAAGGGACCGCACAGGACATCACCGAACACAAACGATCAGAAGAAGTCGCGGCCGAGAGTGAGCGGCGCTTCCGCTTCCTGAACGATCTCGGCAACGCCACCCGCGCGCTTTCCCAGCCGAAGGAAATCATGGCCATCGTCGCCCGGCTACTCGGGACTCATTTGCGCGTCTCCCGTTGCGCCTATGCCGAGGTCGAAGCTGACGGCGACCGCTTCACCGTCACCGGCGACTACACAGACGGGTGCGCCGGTATCGTCGGCGAATACCATCTCTCGGACTTCGGCTCGCACGCCCATTCCGAGTTGGCCGCCGGTCGCACGCTCGTACTGCGCGACGTCGATGCCGATCTCACATCCGCGGACGGCGCCGACGCCTTCAACGCGATTGCGAGCAAAGCGATCATCGTCTGCCCGCTGATCAAGAACGGTGAGCTGCGCGCAATGATGGCCGTCCACCATGTGGCGCCGCGGGAGTGGACCAGTGCCGAGATCGCCTTGGTCCAGGAAGTGGTCGAACGCTTCTGGTCCATCATGGAACGTGCCCGCGCCGAGCTTGTCCTGCGTGAAAGCGAGGAACACCTCCGCCTGGTCATCGCCGCTTCCAACGACGGTATCTGGGAAAACGACTTCCTCACCGGCGAGCTAAAGTGGTCGGATCGCATGTATGAAATGCTCGGCCTTGACCGGCGATCTTTCGTCCCCACGGTCGACTCTTTAACCGCCCTGCTCCATCCAAACGAACGCGTATCCTTCCAAGACGCGGTCCGCGAGCAGATGGCGCAGGGCGGCCGTTACGAAGCGCACATGCGCATCGTGCGTCACGACGGCAGCTACGGGAATTTCCTCGGCCGTGCGCGCGCCGTCATCGACGCCGCAGGCAGACCAATCCGGATCGTCGGCTCCCTCGCCGACCTGACCAGTCTCCTGCAGGCCGAACAGAAACTGGTGGAGCAGGGCAACCTCCTCAATCTTGCCCAAGACGCCATCATGGTGCGCGATATGGATGATCGCATCGAGTTTTGGAATCACGGCGCCGAACTCCTCTACGGCTGGACGGCCGAGGAAGCGCGTGGGCGGCTGAGTGGCGATTTCCTCCATTACGAGGAGCCCGTCAAGATTCTGGCAGAGCGCACCCTGCTCGAGACCGGCGTCTGGTCGGGCGAATGCCATCACCTCACCAAACAAGGCGATAGCGTTGTCGTCCGCAGCCGTTGGACCCTCGTCCGCGACGAGCATGGTCGACCGAAATCCAAGCTCATCATTGCCACCGACATGACCGAGCAGAAAAAGATCGAGGAACAATTCCTCCGCGCGCAACGGCTCGAGAGTATCGGCACTCTCGCGAGCGGCGTCGCCCACGACCTCAACAACATCCTGCTTCCCATTATGATGGCCGCGCCCATCTTGCGCGAGGAGATCGACCCCGCGGAGCGAGACAAATTCCTCGACATCGTCGAAACGAGCGCTCAGCGCGGCGCCAACATCATCAAGCAGGTGCTGACTTTTGCCCGCGGCGCCGATGGCGATCACGTCCTCCTGCAGCCGATCTACCTCCTGGAGGAAATCGCCACCATCGCGGGCCAGACCTTTCCGAAATCAATCGCCCTGCGCACCAGCTACGACGAACACATCCGCTCCCTCGAAGCCGACCCCACCCAACTCCATCAAGTGCTTCTCAACCTCTGCATCAATGCGCGCGATGCGATGCCGAATGGCGGCAAGCTCTGCCTTGGCGCCGAGAATTTCGACGTGGACGAACACTACGCGAGCATGACTCCGGGCGCGACCGCCGGGCCGCACGTCATTCTGGACGTAACCGACACTGGCAGCGGAATTCCGAAGGACGTCATCGACAAGATCTTCAACCCGTTCTTCACCACCAAGAGTATCGGCGAAGGCACCGGCCTCGGGCTTTCCACCGTCGCCGGCATCGTCAAGAGTCACGGCGGTTTTATCAAGCTTGACAGCAAACCGGGCCACACGAGCTTCAAGATCTTCCTGCCCGCCAAAGAGACGCTCGATACGGCCAGCGCCCTTCCTGCGGAATCGATTGTCCCGCGTGGCGACGGCCAGACCATCCTTGTGGTCGACGACGAACCCAGCATTCGCGAAGTCGCTCAATTGATTCTCGAGAGTCACGGCTACACGGTCCTCGTCGCCGAGGACGGGCCGGAAGCGCTCGCTCTTTTCGCTCAGCAAGCGGCCAAGGTCGCCGCCGTGGTAACCGATCTCGCCATGCCGCTCATGAATGGATTGATGCTGGTTCGCGCCCTGCGCCGGATCGAACCCAGGCTTAAGATCATTATCTCGACCGGCCGGAACGACGATTCCCAGGAAAGGCAGATGGCCATCCTCAAAGTGGACGGCTACCTGATGAAGCCCTTCACGACCCGCAATCTGCTCCTCAAGTTGAATCACGTGTTGCACCCCGGCCTCCAAGACGCCGCTTAGCGCCCGCTGTCTCCGCTGCGGGTTTTCCCCGGAACAGCGGCCACCAATCTGACAGAAAAGGTGGCGCTCATCCCTACAATGCAGGGCTAAATCTGTTCGGCTGCTTAGGTCTTCGGAGCCTATCGATGCTGGAAACAACCCGGCCGCCTCAAGTTGAAGGCCTAGTGCCAGCCCCAACTGGACTGTTCAATCATCTCCGAACCGGTGAATCTCAATGATAAACTGAGTTTTTCTGGTACTGTGCCGAATTCGAATATTCGCGTGGCGCAGCGCATCTCCAGGCGCCTTGCAATACCATTGCAGTTGAGAACGCTGTTGAGCAGCTATGCCAGCCTGCCGAAGATGACACCTCAGATTTGGACATGCTGAAACGACTCAAATATTTCGCGAAGATATATGTCTGTGTACGTTCACGGAATATTTGAGTACTTTTTCGGATTTGAGCTTTCCCCGTGTCCAAACGGCTTCACCCTCTGCAGACCGTTTCACTAGAAGCTATCCGAAAAGTAG
>PNAA01000057.1 GCA_003169975.1 Spartobacteria bacterium
CGAGATTCGAGATTCGAGATTCGTTACATCGTTGAGAGAACGCGGACGGTGCGCCGATTCACGATTCTCGGATCAATACTTCCGCCGCATATTGCTCGGCAAAATATTCAGCTCAGTCCGGTACTTCGCGACCGTGCGGCGCGCGATCGGGATGCCGCGCTTGCCGAGGATCTCGACGATTTCCTTGTCGCTCAAGGGCGTGCCGCCGGTCTCGTTTTTCACCAGGTCCATGATCGCTTCTTTCACGCTCGTGTTGCTCATCGAGACGCCACTCGAAGTCTGATAACCCGGTCTGAAAAAGTATTTCATCTCGAAAACGCCCTGGGGCGTGGAGATATATTTGCCGGAAATGGCGCGACTGACCGTCGTCTCGTGCACCCCGACGGCGTCGGCGATTTGCACCATCGTCATCGGCTTTAAATGCGCCGAGCCCTGCTCGAGAAATTCTTTTTGCCGCGCGACGATCTGGTGGGCAATGTTCGAGATCGTCTGCTGGCGCTGGTGAATCGACTTGATCAGGAATTTTCCACTCCGGATCTTGTCGCGGATGTAGTCCTTCACTTCGCCGTTGCTCCCGTCCTGCGACATGATGTCCTTGTAGGTGTTGCTGATGCGCAGGTGCGGAATTTGTTCGCCGTTGAGGATGACCTGGTATTGGCCCTGGATTTTTTCCACCGTCACGTCGGGCAGGACATAATTTTGCGGCGCCTCGGCAAAAATCTGCCCGGGCCGAGGGTCGAGCTGCGCAATGCTATTGGCTGCTTTCTGCACCTGCTCGACGCCAATCCCCATCCGGCGGGCGATCTCCGGGAAGCGCCGCTTGCCGAGATCCGTCATGTGCTCGGAGACGATCCGGTACTCGAGACTCGTCTCGCGGCCGCTGCGCTTCAGTTGAATCAACAAACACTCGCGCAAATCGCGCGCGCCCACGCCCGGCGGATAAAAGCTCTGGATGAGCGTGAGCATGAGCTCGAATTCTTCCTGCGCGATGCCGGTGTTCATCGCCATCTCTTCCGGCGTCGTCTGGAGAAAACCGTTGTCGTCGATGTTGCCGATGATCAGTTCCGCGGTCTTGCGATCATCCCCGCTCAGCGCGGTCTGGTTCAATTGGCCGACGAGATGTTGCTGGAGGGTTTCCTGGGTGGCGATCGAATCGAAAAAAAACTGCCGCTTTTCCTCGTCTTCCTGCGAGCGACCACTGTAGCTGTTCGATTGCGCCATATAATCGCGCCACTCGTCATCGAGCTTGGCCAGCTGATCGAATTCCTCCTTGAAATTATCCTCCGCCGGCTCGCTCTCGGAGACCTGGCGCTCCTCGTCGGTCGGCTCGGCCAACTCCTCGAGGACGGGATTGGTTTCCATTTCCTGCTGCACAAGGTTGCGCAGCTCGAGCAGAGGCGCCTGCAGAATCAGCAGACTCTGCTGCAACTGCGGCGCGAGGACCTGCTGTAGGGAAAGATTTTGCGACTGAAACATTCCCGGGCCGGCCATGGGCAGAGGGTACTAACTGACCTCTCTACCGCAAGCAAATTTCGCGCCGCGGAACAATCAGCGGGCTCGGGAAGCGGGTCCAAGGGCGCGAGGGAACGTGACTTGCTTGCTATCCCGGTGACACTTTGCCTATGAAGAAACTTACGCTCCTCGGCGTGCTCGCACTTTTCGCCACCTCCCTCGGCGCGCAATCCCCCGCGCCCGCCGATCAAAAACAGCTGGAGGCGTTGCTGAAAGTAGTGCAGGCCCAGCAAGTCCAGATCGCTGAGAACCAGGCGAAAATCGATGCGAAATTGGTGACCCTGGCCGAAGCGATCCGGATCGCGAGAATCTACGCTGGCCGGGGAGGGCGCTGATATGCGAAATATTTTCTGGCTCACCACGCTGATGATTGCCGTCCTTGCGATTGCTTCGCTGGAGGCACAAACGCCCGCGCCCGTGATTGTGCAAGCGGCGAGTTCCGCGCCCGCCGGCCTGGCCGCCTCGCGGGCCGACTCTTCGACCGCCGCAGCCGACTCGAAGGACATGATGCAACTCCTGCAAGAGATGCAGGCGACCAACGACGCCACCATCAAAAAGCAGGAAGCGGCGCTGGAAACACTCGACGCTTTGCAAAAAGCTGCCGAAGAACTCAAGATCTTCAGCAAGCGCGGCTAACGACGCGGCGAAATGGTTTGGTCGTAGCCGATCGGCAACGACTGATCGCTATAACCTAATTCGCGCACCGGCTCGGGCACGAACGCATCGCGCGGCACCTTGCGCAGCGCGGCCAGGACGCGCGCGTCCGTTACGCCGCGCATTGCAACTTGCTCCTCCACCATGCGCTCGCGCTCGGCGCTGAAATCGCGCCCGGGCGCCGCGGCCGGTTTGCAGCTCGCCAGAGCCACCAGGAGACCGAGCGCCACACGCCTCAGTCGGACTGCCATGATGCAAAATCGTCGTAACCTGCTTACTTTGCACCCCACAATTTCCGCTTCTGCCTGCCCATGAATGATGAACGCTCAGTCGCCGAAGACGTCGCCGCCGAGAAGGGACCACACGCCCATGAAGGTCCGCCGATGACGGAGCTGGAACGGATTCGCCATTCCTGCGCGCACGTCCTCGCCACCGCCATTCTCCGTCTTTGGCCGGAAGCGCAGTTCGCCGCCGGGCCGCCGGTCGAGAACGGCTTCTACTACGACGTCGAATTGCCGCACCGCATTTCGCCCGAGGATTTCGAGAAAATCGAGGCCGAGATGAAGAAGGAAACGAAAGCGAACCACGTTTTCGAGCGAGTCGAGCTCTCGCGCGGCGACGCGTTGGAAATGGCCAAACGTGGTGAACTTGGCGCCCTTGGTGCGAGATCTTCTCCGAGCAAATTCAAGCTCGATATCATCCAGAACATTCCCGAGGACGAAACGATCACGCTCTATCGCAACGGCGATTTTACGGATCTGTGCGCCGGCCCGCACGTCATGCGCACCGGCAACATCGGCGCTTTTCGCCTGACGAACGTCGCCAGCGCCTACTACAAGGGCGACGAAAAGAACCCGCAGCTCCAGCGCATCTACGGCACCGCCTTCAAGAACAAGACGCAGCTCGACGAATACTTCGCGATGCTGGAGGAAGCGAAGAAGCGCGACCACCGCAAACTTGGCAAAGAGTTGGAACTTTTCACCTTCGACGACGACGTCGGCCCTGGCCTGCCGATGTGGCTCCCGCGCGGCGCCGCCATCATCGAGGAGCTGGAAAAGCTGGCCAAGGAAACAGAATTCGCCGCCGGCTATCAGCGCGTCCGTACCCCGCACATCGCGCGCGAGAATCTTTACCTAACGAGCGGACATCTGCCCTACTACGCGGACTCGATGTTTCCGCCAATGGAGCTGAAGTATGATGCTACAGAAGAACATAAAGCTGCGGAGTTAGAAGGCATCATTAGCGAAAAGCTAAAAGCGGTAGCGGCGTTCGAGGCAATCTTCTCTAAGCTTGGGATGGAAGAAGCAAGAAGAGATCATTTCGAAAAGTTTGAGCGTCTCCAACAGAACAAGAGCGAACTAGAGATTCTTAATAAGCGAAGGGAGGATCTGTTGTCGCGCAGTCGCTATTACCTCAAAGCGATGAACTGCCCCCATCATCACAAGCTCTTCGCCGCGGTGCCGCGCAGTTATCGCGACCTCCCGCTCCGGCTCGCGGAATACGGGACCAACTACCGTTACGAACAATCGGGCGAACTCTTCGGCCTCATGCGGGTGCGCTCCCTGCAGATGAACGACGCCCACATCTACTGCACCGAGGAGCAGTTCGAAGACGAGTTCAACGCCGTCAATCAGATGTATCTGAAGTATTTCAAGATCTTCGGGATCGAGAAATACGTCATGCGCTTTTCCACCCACGATCCCGCCGAACTCGGCCAGAAGTTCGTCGATAACTCCGAGCTTTGGCTCAAGACCGAGGAGATGGTCCGCGGCGTTCTGCAACGCAGCGGGATCAACTACGTCGAGGTGCCTAACGAAGCTGCCTTCTACGGACCGAAGATCGACGTCCAGGTCTGGAGCGCGATCGGCCGCGAGTTTACGATCGCGACCAACCAGGTCGACTTCGCCGTCCCGGCCCGGTTCGGCCTCGTCTACAAAACCCGCGCGAACACGGAGGCCACTCCGCTCTGCATTCATCGCGCCCCGTTAGGCACACACGAACGTTTCATCGGTTTTCTGATCGAGCATTACGCCGGCAACTTCCCGCTCTGGCTCGCGCCCGAGCAGGTCCGCATCCTCCCCATCGGCGATGAAGCGCCTCTGCTGGAATACGCGCGCGCGATCCAGAATGAGCTCCGCGCCCACGAAGTCCGCGCCGAGCTCGACGCCAGCAGCGATCACATCAAAGCGAAAATTTCCAGCGCCGAGCAGATGAAAGTGCACACCATGCTCGTGCTCGGAAACCGCGACATGGAAGCCAACGCCGTCAGCGTACGCGAGCACGGCAAAGGCAATCTCGGGGCCAGACCGCGGAATGAATTCATCGCTGGTGTCCTCGCGGCGATCAAGCAACGGCGCGGATGAGCCGGTTTGCGGAAGCTGGGGAATTTCCGGTGATTTCGCTTCTCAAACGTCGCAAACAATGTGATCGATTCCACGCCTGACTCGCCCGCGCGTCGTTCCGTTCTCCAGACGCTGATTTGGGGATTTTTCGCCGGAACCCTGGCGGCCCTGGCCATGCTTCTTTGCATGGCGCTGTTGCGGCTGTTTCTCGGTTGGCCGACGCCGACCGAACTCATTTTTGACCGGCTCTTTCCGCTGCTCACAGTCGAGTTCTTTATCGGCTCGCTGGTTAAGGCGGGCGGCTATACGCCGCTAAAGTTACAAGGTGTTTTCGGCGCGCTCGCCGGGCAGATCGTGGTCGCGGGATTGGGCGGCGTGATTTACGCGCTTTACCTCCGGCGATCCTGGGCGGCGGTGAACCAGAAAGGCCGGGTGCTCGATCCGCGCGGCTGGTCGTTGCTCGTGCCAGGCGTGCTGGCGGTGACGACTCTGATGGTCGTCCTGCTTTGGCCCACTCTCGTGACGAACTACCGCGGCTATCCGCCCGGCACCGCGCGCTGGATCGCTTCCCTCGAAATGCTCATTTCCTTTTCTGTCTGCGGCGTGGGCATCATGTTCTTTTGCGGCTTGCTCAATCGGCCGCCGTCAGGCCCTCGCGCGGCGCGAACGGAAGCTGACGCACAGCCCGGCATCGGCCTCCGCAGATTTCTCGCCGTCGGCCTCGGAGCCGCGCTGGCGGTCGCGCTCGGCGGCGTGCTCAGGAAACTTTTTGCGCTCGGCACCTTCGGATATGACGGGCGCCAATACAGTGGGCCAAAAGTCCAGAAGATCACGCCGATCCGACCCGATGATGAATTTTATCAGGTGAGCAAGAACCTGGTCGATCCCGACATCTCGCGCGATGTCTGGCGGCTCGACATCGTCGGCCAGGTGGAGACGCCGCGCGTCTACAGCTTTGCCGAGCTCGCCGCCATGCCCGCGGTCGAGCAGGAGACGACTTTGCTCTGCATCTCTTACGGCGTGGGCAGCGGCCTTTGTTCGAACGCGATCTGGAAAGGGGTGCCGTTGCCGATGCTGCTCGCGCAGGTCAAGCCGAAACCGAACGTCACCACCGTCCTTTTCCGCGCGGCCGATGGTTACTACGAGACCTTCCGATTTGCGAAGGCGATGGAGCCCACCACGCTCGTCGCCTACGAGATGAACGGTGAGCCGTTGCCGCAGCGCCATGGCTTTCCGTTGCGCCTGATCGTGCCCGGCCTCTACGGCGAAAAGAACCCAAAGTGGATCACGCGGATCGAGTTGCTCGATGAAGCGGATGGCCGTCTCCATTGCCGGCACGGCTGCGGTTTCTACAAGGAACAGGGCTGGGGACGCGAAGGCGATGTGATCCCCACGCACAGCCGCTTCGATGCGCCCCAAGTGGCGGGCGGCCACTTCAAGGCGCCGTTCAAAGTGGGGCAACCGGTGGAGCTGCGCGGGATGGCCTTTGGCGGCGACCGCGGCATCTCGAAAGTCGAGGTCAGCAGCGACGACGGCCGGACGTGGACGGACGCGACGATTACCAAACCGGGCACGAAGATTTCCTGGTCGCTCTGGAGCTATAGCTGGACGCCCGCCATCGTGGGCAACACGACCTTGGTGGTGCGGGCGACTGACGGGAATGGCGCCCCGCAGATCAGCGAGTACCGCGATCAGGTGCCGGATGGCGCGACCGGTTTGCATTACGTAAAAGCCCGCGTGGAGAACGGGTAGCAAATGCCGCCTTTCGCCTAACGACTTTGCTGCGCGGCCTCTTTAAACTCCTCCTTGGTGCGGCCGCGGCGGGCCTTCTCCTTTTTCTGTGGCTCGGGGAAAATGGCTTCACCAGGGGTGACCAGAAAGAATCGAGGAGCGGCGCGCCGCCATCCTCCGCCGCGCGCGCATCCACTTGGGAAAATCCCGCCTCGCTCCCGGATCATTTCGCGCGGCACGGGTCCGATTTCGGGGCGCGGAGTGCGGATGAATACGCGCTCCTCGCCTGGCAATTCCTGCAACGGGCGAAACACGACGGTTTGCCGGCCAAAGAGGATGGCGGCGGAACGCTCCGCATTTTCGATCCACGGAGCGGCGCGTTCGGCGCTTACAATCGCGACGGCACGACCAAGACTTTTTTCAAACCAGGATCGCGAAGTTATTTCGATCGCCAGCCGGGACAGCCGGTAAATTTGCAGACGTGGAGATGAGATGAATCATCAGTGCCCGGTCTGCGGTTATCCGAAGCTGGCGGAACCGCCGCGCCCGAAAACTGGCGGCGGCTCGTATGAGATTTGTCCAAGCTGCGGCTTTCAATTCGGTGTGAGCGACGACGATCAAGGATTCACTTACGAAGCTTGGCGCGCGAAATGGCGCCGCGCAGGGATGCCCTGGTCGAGCCAGCAAGAACGTCCGCGTGGCTGGGATGCCGCGGCGCAGTTGGCGACCCTCTCACGCGCGAAAGAGTGACCGATGACTCCGCAGAACGAAAACTTACGGACTTACTGAGCGTTCCCGCGGAGCGCGCGCGCCTGGTCGGCGAAGTGTTTCAGTAACTCTGCTACGACCGGGGAGGCTGGGTGCTTCTCGGCGGCGAGCTCCGGCGCTTTGTCTACCCACTGATCGTTCGCGACCGCACGGGCGAGTTCGCACAAGGCGGTAACATCCGCCCCCGCGAGCGGGGTGCGGAGTTCCGCGTGATCCCACGAGACCACGCCGCCGTCTTGCAGGGTCGCGACGACTTTGGCCGGGTCATCGGCGGAAAATTCCAGGCTCTGGATTTTACCCGCGCAGAAAATAGGATCGGAAAGCGGCTGGCCGCTCTCCACATCCCAGACCGCGAACGCTGTCCCATAGGCCGCGGCCAGCGCCTTCCCGTCCGCCCTGAAGGCCGGCTTGGGAAGCGCACTTTGCGCGCGGAGGTCTTCGTTAGGATTCGGCGCCGAGGAGTCGAGGTTCGGATCGCTCCAGAGAGGATCGCGTCGCAGCGATCGGAGCGGCTTTGCCTCAGACTTATCCCAGACGATTACCTCGCCGCTGGCAGAGAAGGTCGCCACCCGATGGCCGTCGGCCGATATTTCCGCGCCGGTCATGTTCGCCTGCGCGAGCGTAGGTGGGGTTGGTTCGAAAGTCACCATGCCATCCTTATCCGGCCGCAGGTTCCAAAAAGTGAGACGCCCAAATTCGATCATGAGCACCTGCGAGCGATCCCGCCCAAACCCGGCCCACTCGCACGGGCCGAGCCTGCCGGATAAGAGCCTTCCATCCTTGACCGCGAAAACCCACGCGCCGCTACCCGCGCCACCGCGTCCGGCCCCCCGGAAGCCGCTGATGATTGCTAACTCCCCATCGCCGCTGAGTTCGATGCTGCTGATCCCTTGTTGAAATAACTCTGAAGGCAACTGGATCTTCACCCTCTGGCCGCCGCGCCGTAGGACGCAGTCTCCGGATTCTTCCTCCCAGACTTCCAGGTCGTGGGTGCGGCTTTGGAAACGTAACTTACCGCTTCCCTTCTTCGTCACCGGCCCTGACTGAGTCGCCGCAGGGAAGATAGGAGGAGTAAGCTGCCAAAGCTTGACCGTCCCGTCCGAGGATCCGGTCGCGACCAGCCCTTCCTTTACGCCACACAGCGCGGTCATCTGCGCTTCATGCCGCAGAGGCCCGGAAAGCGAACCGCCATGAAAAGGAAGAACGAAAGCCTTGGTATCCTCGGCGACGACGATACTTGGCGCCAACAAACAGATAGGCGCATAAGAACTATGCCAGTCGGTCAGCAACTCAGAAGTCCCGGAGTTATCCAGAGTAAACTGGGTCAGGCAGGATCGGACGCCGCCCGAAGAGGAGTCATACCAAGGTTGCTGAACGGTCAGGGTTACCGGAGTGCTTTCGCCTTGCGAGCTCACGGTAATCTTATCCGTGAGGTCCGACTGCGCGGCGAACATCGCGAAGCCTTTCGAGTCGATGCTCCTGGCATCGCCTTTCGCAGCCGGTGAAACAGGCCAGCATCTGACTCCCCTCCCATCTGCTCCGAGAACGAAAGTGCCGCCCAGGACAAAGTCAGCAAATGGCGGTAGGTCCTGCACCACGGGAAAGGACTGAGCCGGAGCGGGCTCGGCCCCCTTGAGCGGATGGATGGTCACGCTGCCGTCATTGAATAAGAGTCTGAGCTCCGCGGCGCTCCCAGTTACGGCGCGGATCGGACCGGCAAGGTTCGGGATCTGAAAAAGCAGGCGACCATCGGCGGCGGAGAAGGCTTTGGCTCCCTCAAGGTCCCAGACGACAGCTAGCTGACGATCATTTGAAAACGTGCAACCGCCGTTCTCCTGGCCAATCTGCGCCGGAAGCTGAACCTGCCAGGCAGTCTTTGCGTCGAAAAGGGTGACCGTCCCTTGCGGTAACCCTGCGGCAAGAACCCGGTCACCGCTCACTTTCAGGTCCGAAATGGAATAACAATCCAACTTCACGTTCTCCACTGCGCGCAAAGTAACAGTGTCATAGAGATGTATGGCTTGTGACTGCATCTGCATCCCATATCCCGCGGAACCGGTTGCCAGGATGATGCGGCTGGCGTCCGCATTGGTCTTAAGCGTCTGCACGGCGAGTGGCTGAGTTTGTTTCCCGGCGAGATGGGGCCATTGCCGCTGCCCGAGCAGATTGATCAAGCGGGTCGCGGCAAAAGAGTTTGATGAGTCTAACTCCAGCGACTGGGCAAGAGTCCGCAAGGCCTCATCCGCGTCGCTGCTTTCCACGAGCGATAGGGCGTGCAGATACTCGGAGAGACTGTTTTCGCTTTTGGCCTTGCGCTCCTGCGCGCGAGCTTTGCCGGCCTGAATGACGGCGGCCACCGCGAGCACGATGGCAACAAGGGCGGCGACCGCGACCCACGTGCGGATCGTGCGCTGCCGCGCGGTCTCCGCCTTGCGGCTGGCGATGATATATTCGGTTTGCAGCGCGGTGGGCTGGCGTTCTTTGTCCGTGCCGGCCTCCGCGAGCCATTTCTCGGCTTCGCGCAAATCGTCGCCGCGCAGGACGAAGCTGTTGTTCTTTCCTTTCGCTTCCCACTCGATCGCGCGCGTGAGCAGGCGAGTGTGCGCGCGGACCCAGTCGAGGTCCGTATCAAGTGCACTGATGAGGGTGTCGGTCGCCGCGTCGAATGGGTCGGTATCACGACCAAAGATCCAGTTCAGTTTGGCCAGCGCGTCGGGCACATCGGCGGCGTTTACCTCGCGCGCGACGAGCGGGACCATCCGTTTGTTTTGCGCGACGGCGTGCGCGATTTCCTGCGCGCAGACTTTTGAACAAACCGAATCCGGCGACAGGACAAAGATGAACGTGTCGGCACCCTCGATCGCCCGATAAATCGCCTGCATGAACTCTTCCGTGGGACGAATGCCTTCCCAATCCACCCACGCCTGGCGCCCGCGAGCCTGGAGCGCCTCCTCCAGTCGCCGGACGAATTCCTTATCTTTCCGCGAGTAGGAAATGAAGACGTCGTGCGCCTGCGGAGCTTCTCTAGCTGGGCTTGATGCCGCCATGACTTATATACCCTTAGGTGACCTGACGGACACTGCAGGCTCAATTCTGCTTCAGTCCCAGTAATGTGACGACCTCGCCGCGAAGCCTCTTAGTTTCGTCGTTGTCGGGAGCGAGCTTTAGCGCACGGCTTGTTAGGAAATCAGCTTCTCCCCGATCGCGGCGGGCTTCATCGGGATTAACGCCTTGTTCGAGAGCGCGATCGGCAAGACGCCGGCCCAGATGTGCGGTTACGGGAGCATTCACGGGATCGAACTGCATCGCGGCTCGCAGTCCTTCGACTGTACCCTCCTTGATCACATTCTCCAGCCATTCGGAAACTGTGACTTTCGAAAACGGAGAAATCGTCCGGCTTCTTCGGTCCGAGACGCTCCATTTTATGACTCGCTGCAACGCAGTCAATTTCGAGGACGACCCCACGAATTTCGCAGCGATCTTTTCCAGCGATGCCTGGACTTGTTCTGGAGCCAGCAGTTTGAGATTCTCTGCCTGCCCAACGGTTTCCAAAGTCACACCGCCGGTGGCCTCAGCTAGTTCAGCGAGCAAGAGAATATCATCTTTTGTGTCCTTCTCAGTCATTGTCGCGGCATTCCAAAGCCGCGCGGTCTTATCTTCTGAGGCGGTCACTATCTGCTGGCCATCGGGACTGAACTGCGCTGACCTAACGCTCTTTTCGTGCTTCATGGGCACGCCAATTGGTTCGCCGCTGGCCGCATCCCACACCCGCGCCGTCTTATCCTCTGAGGCAGTCACTACCCGCTGGCCATCGGGACTGAACTGCGCTGACCAAACCTCGCCTCCATGCTTCATCGGCACGCCAATTGGTTTGCCGCTGGCCGCATCCCACATTCGCGCCGTATTATCCGATGAGGCGGTCACCACCCGCTGGCTATCGGGATCGAACTGCGCTGAATAAACCTCGCGTTCATGCCTCAAGGGCTCGCCGATTGGTTTGCCGCTGGCCGCATCCCACATTCGCGCCGTATTATCCGATGAGGCGGTCACCACCCGCTGGCTATCGGGACTGAACTGCGCTGAATAAACCCTGCCTTCGTGCTTCATCGGCACGCCAATTGGTTTGCCGCTGGCCGCATCCCACACCCGCGCCGTCTTATCCTGTGAGACGGTCACCACCCGCTGACCATCGGGACTGAACTGCGCCCAAGTAACGCCCTCTTCATGCTTCATGGGCTCACCAATTGGTTTGCCGCTGGTCGCATCCCACAGCCGCGCCGTCTTATCATACGAAGCGGTCACCACCCGTTGGCCATCGGGACTGAACTGCGTTGAATAAACCTGGTCTTCATGCTTCATGGGCTCACCAATTGGTTTACCGTTGGCCGCATCCCACAGCCGCGCCGTCCCATCCAACGAAGCGGTCGCCACCCGCTGGCCATCGGGACTGAACTGCTCTGACATGATCCTTTCTTCATGCGTCATGGGCTCGCCAATTGGTTTGCCGCTGGCCGCATCCCACAGCCGCGCCGTCTTATATGAAGCAGTCACCACTCGCTGGCCATCAGGACTGAACTGCGCTGACCAAACCTCGTCTCCATGCTTCATGGGCACGCCAATTGGTTTGCCGCTGGCCGCATCCCACAGTCGCGCCGTGTTATATGAGGCGGTTACCACCCGCTGGCCGTCGGGACTGAACTGCGCTGAAATAACCTCGCTTTCATGCGTCATGGGCTCGCCAATTGGTTTGCCGTTGGCCGCATCCCACAGCCGCGCCGTCTTATCCAACGAAGCGGTCACCACCCGTTGGCCATCGGGACTGAACTGCGCTGACATAATCCTTTCTTCATGCGTCATGGGCTCGCCAATTGGTTTGCCGCTGGCCCCATCCCACAGTCGCGCCGTCTTATCCCATGAGGCGGTCACCACCCGCTGGCCATCAGGACTGAACTGCGCTGAAAAAACCACGTCTCCATGCTTCATGGGCACGCCAATTGGTTTGCCCGTGGCCGCATCCCACACCCGCGCCGTCTTATCAAATGAAGCGGTCACCACCCGCTGGCCATCGGGACTGAACTGCGCTGAAAAAACCTCGCCTTCATGCTTCATGGGCACACCAATTGGTCTGCCGCTGGCCGCATCCCACACCCGCGCCGTCTTATCCGATGAGGCGGTCACTACCCGCTGGCCATCGGGACTGAACTGCGCTGAAAAAACCCCGGCTTCGTGCTCCATCGGCACACCAATTGGTCTGCCGCTGGCCGCATCCCACACCCGCGCCGTCCCATCCCATGAGGCGGTCACCACCCGCTGGCCATCGGGACTGAACCGCGCTGACCTAACGCTATCTTCATGCTTCATGGGCTCGCCAATTGGTTTGCCGCTGGCCGCATCCCACACCCGCGCCGTCTTATCTTGTGAGGCGGTCACCACCCACTGACCATCGGGACTGAACTGCGCTGAAAAAACCCTCTCTTCATGCTTCATGGGCTCGCCAATTGGTTTGCCGCTGGCCGCATCCCACACCCGCGCCGTCCCATCCTCTGAGGCAGTCACCAGCCGCTGGCCATCGGGACTAAACTGCGGTGAACGGAACCCTGCATGATGCCGCATTGAAGCGGCTAATGAAATATGCCAGCCTAGCTGCGTCAGCATACTGGCCGTGAAGCCAGAGGCTTCTCGATTTTCCGGATTCAGCCGCAACGCCTGCGCAAGGTGGGCCAAGGCTTGAGCGTTTCTGCCGCCTTCTTCTGAGTACCGAGCGAGCGAAACATTTGCCCGGCTGGCGACTTCGCTGGTCTTCTTTGTCGCAGCGACCGCAATCTGTGTTTGATCTTTCGCTTTGGCCTCCTGCCTTACCGCTTCGTGCTTTTGGCGATCCGCTTCATTTGCGTTTTTCACAGCCTCCGTCCGCTGGCTCCAGGCAACGACCGCGAGAGTGATAGCGACCACGAGTCCGAAGGTTACGGCTCCAAGCGTGATCCGTTGGCGTCGCGCAGCGGCTTCGCGGCTGGCAATGATGTATTGCGTTTGCAGCGCTGTGGGCTGGCGCTCTTTTTGGGAGCCAGCTTCCGCAAGCCATCGTTCAGCCGACCGCAGATCATCACCTCGCAAAACAAAGCTGTTGCTCTTGCCGTTTGCGTTCCATTCAATTGCGCGGGTGAGCAGCCGTGTGTGTGCGTGCACCCACTTGAGATCGGTATCGAGCGCGCCGATCAGTGTATCAGTCGCCCTCTCAAAATCATCACCATCCCGACAGAAAATCCAGTTTAGTCTCGCTAGTGCTTCCGGCACGGTAGCTGCGTCCACATCTTGTGCGATGATCGGCACCATGCGTTTGTTTTGCGCTGCCGCATGCGCTATTTCACGACCGCAGACGATTGAAGCAACCGAGTCCGGCGTAAGCACAAAAACGAAAGTGTCGGCGGCTTCGATTGCGCCATAGATAGCCTGCATGAATTCTTCGGTTGGCCGAATGCCCTCCCAATCGACCCATGCTTCGCGGCCACGGCTCTTCAGTTCATCGTCCAGGCGACGCACGAACTCTTTGTCCTTGCGAGAGTAAGAAATGAATACATCGGGTGCCCGTAGATTTTCGTTATCTGGGGCCGCGGCTGCCATTGCGAAATCCCTAGGCCGTGAAGCCGTTGAAGTGTTCTATCGCGACTTTCACGCCGACCGCTCGTCCGACTTCCTGCATCTCGGCAATGTGGTCCACCGAATCCATCTGCTGAACGTGCGCGGGATTGATCTGCTGGAGGCCGAGCGCGTCGAGTCCTTCACGGGAGAGTTCGGCATTGTAACGGACATACGTGAAGAGTTTCGACGCGTCCTTGATTCCCTGCCCGATCACATCGCCGACCTCGCGATCGAGCAGATCGCCGGCGAGGCATTTGCCGAAGACCCGGCAAAGGAAATCCTGCTCATGCAAGGCGGCGGCCATCAAAGCCGAGGGAATGTTGCTCGCATTGTAGATGAGGTTCATCTCACGCGGCGTCAGATCTTTCTTGGCGTTCGCGCTTGCGCCAGTGCCAACTGAAATAATCAACATTCGGTCTAAGCCCGTTGGCCAGCAGAGCCGGTAAGACTCAGTTGTCGCCATTAAGAAAAGCTGGAAAGCGGGGTTGTTGTACATCGTCACGCCGCCATCCACGAAGACGAATTGCTGCGGCCCGACATCGACTACCTCTGGCGGAAAATAGGTGGGCGCGGCGGTGCTGGCCCGCACCAATTGCCAGAGCGGGAGATGAAGATTGCTGCCGTCGCCGCGAACCGCGAGATCGTTATATTTCGCGTTTGGATTATTACTCAGCGGCCACGGGGAATCGGTGGTGGCGTTGCGCAGGACGATCATGAGCAGGGTCCGGAGTTTGTCGGAGCCGAGCGTGGTCTCTTCGCCCGTCACGTCCTTGAGCATCCTGGTCAGGTTATCGTCGTCGAACTTGGTATGCAGCCGCTCCCATAGCTTTGCTGGCTGGAACATTTCCGCGCCGCTCTTGATGTAGAAGGCCCGGATGTCGTCCACGCTGAACCCGAGCGAGACAAGGGTGGCGATGATCGCGCCGGTGCTGGTACCGGCGACGTAGTCAAAGTAATCGGCCAGGACCAGGTCGGGTTTACCGCTGGCGGCGCGAAGTTCCGCTTCGATCTTAGCCAGGATTTCGACGGAGATGATCCCGCGGATACCGCCGCCGTCGCAGGCGAGAAGTTTGCGCGGTCCGGTCTTGGTGAGTTTGTCTTTGAAGGAAGAAGAAGGCTGAGTCATAGCACGGGGATGAAAGGCGCGACTTAACAGTCAACGCCAATGATTGATCAGGTTTCGTCGGCGGGAGCGCCGTGGGCAGTTCGGTGTGTCTCAATAAACTGTGAAGTGGTGTTGACGAGGAGGTTTTCGACCCGCTCCACGAGCAATCGATTGCGCCCGGTTTCATCCGCTGTCGCGTAATCGGCCGCGCCAACCGTGTAAAGTTCCTTTTCCCGCTCGAGTGCTTCGACCACGGTGCGGTATTGCAACCAGTTCTCGTGAAACTTGAAGAGTTTCCCGATGGCTGCCGCCACGACGACCACTCCACCGAGAATGGCCGAGATGACACCCGCCCAATAGGCATCGTGCACCAGCCAAAGGTTCACCACTGGGATCGCGGCGCCAGCGAGCAGCGTGGCTATTTCCACCGTGTAAAAGCGGCGCTTGTTCCAGGTCGCTTTGTCGTTATGCCATTGTCGCTGTGGCTCGAGCCGGCGTTGAATGTATTCCAAGGTCTCACTCATGGCAGTTGGGTCGGGTTGATGATCTCAACAACGCCCCCCAGATCGCGAACCTTTTGTTCGAAATCCGACGTGCCGCCCAGGCCATCGCCGGTCGGTTTCTCGTCCCAAACGAGAAGCGCATGGATCCTGGCGCTATCGGGGGCTTCGACCCGCGCGGTGTTGATGATCCAGAGATTATTGCGCGCGTAAATTGAGACGTCGTTAGGCTCTTTCCCGAGCCGCTCGGGTTGGGTCGCGACTTCGGCCTTGTCGCGCAGGGCATGAAAGCGCTGCACCCAGTCGTTCCCCGCATGGCGCACAGAATCACGCACAAAATCATCGACCTCCTGCGCGAGGAGCAAACGGAGCTGGGCGCCACGACGCAGAGACTCTTCGGCGAAAAGAATGTCGGCTCCGCACGCGCCGCCGCAGACCGCGAGGTCGTTTGCGCCGACGTTCCATTGCTCAAGCTGTTGCGCGATTCTCGTGCGCACGGCTTCTGCCTTTCCCGCGGGAAAGCGTGGCATCTTCCGATCCGGCTTGTCGATCATGTGCCCGCTGCAAATCACCACCTTGTCGAAGCGCGCGGAAGGATGCCGAAGTTCGCTCAACCTTTGCTCAAGCAGCGCGGCGACCGGTTCGACCGTTTCGGGTTGGTACCCGAGGAGTTGGAAAAGCTGCACCTGCTCGAACATCGAGCGGATGTTGAACCAGGTGAGATTCGGGTTCGCGGTCGCCTGCTCGTAATCGTCGAGCGCTTCCTGCTGGTGGCTGAGCCCGAGATGGAGTTCGCCGAGAGTGGCGCGCGCCCAAACGGTGTCGCTTTCCAGTTTTCCTGTCGCGGCGAGTCGCACGACCGTCTGAAGATCGGCGAGGTCGGGAACTTCCGGTTTCACCGTGCGCTGGTTCGCTTGCGCGACATGCTCCAGCAGCACCGCAAGGGTGACGACGTTGATGCCATTGAAATAGCTGTCGAGATCGTGGCGGATGGCGACTTCATAAGTGTCGAGCGATTTACGCGCGGTGGTCGCGTTGCGAGACGCGAGGGCCAGACGTTCCTCCAGTTTTTCCGCGCGGCTCCACGTCGTGCGCCACATGTCTTTGTAGACGCGACCGAGGATGCCTTGCGCCTCGTTATCACCGGGCATGACTTTCGCCAGATCGCCTACCTTCTGTTCTGCTTCGCGCGTGCGGCCAAGACGATTGGCGAGCAATGCGAGCTGAGTTTTGACGCGGAACTCCTCCGCGGAACCGGCCCCGTCCAGATCCTCGCACAACTCCTTGAAGACCTTTTCCGACTGCGCGAACCGCCCGAGCGCGAGCAGCGCATCACCGCATTGGCGCAGTAGCTTGCGGCGATAGTAGGGCGACGGCACATCGCCGGCGAGAGTGAGAATGTCCTCGGCACGGCCCTCTTTGCCGGCGATCGTCACGCGCTGATTCCACTCCTCCGATTGCGCCTGGTAATGCTTGAAGCGCGCGGTCCCGATCTGGCTCGCATCCGGCGGCACGAGCTTCGGCAGATTGCTGTAAACTGGGCTGCCCTCAGTGGTGCGGTCGGCGGCGACGGCTTTGCGCAACGTTTCTCCAAGGCGCGACGCCTCGGCGGCGACTTCCTTCTCCCAAGCAGCGTCGCGCGCGAGACCGACGCGGAAAAGTTTGCCATCGTATTTAAAAGTGCGTTGTGGCGCGACGTCGAACGGGCGATCGGCCCAGCCCGCGTGCAGACAGATCACGCCACGCGGACCAACCGTGTGACGAATTCCGAGTTCGTAAAAAACATTCGCGTTGAGGATCGAAATGTCCGCGAGCACAAAGTCCGCGGTGACGAGCTCCGCGAACATGTCCTTGAGAATGTCGCCGGCGCTTTCCTCATCATCGGCACGAAAAGGCTGCAGTCCCGCGGCCTCGAGCGCGGGCTTGAAGAGGTCCTGGTAAACGGCGTTGAAATCGACCTGCAACACCTCCTCTTTCGCGTCGGCCTTTGGAGATGAATCGCTGCGGGGTTTCTTCGGCACCTCCTTCTTTCCAAAAGGCATGACCACGAAGACGCGACGCCTGAAGCTCGCTCCATCCGTTGTCATGGAGCGATTACAGCGTCGCCCTTTACTCGGGACAAGGAGAATTCCGTGGCTCGAGAGATTACCGCGACAGCTCCAAGATGCTCCCAGAAAGAGGCGAATCCTCATCGGCTGGCAAGGCCGCTAACGAGCCGCTGCTTTTTCCTTCAACTATTGCCGCGCACGCAATAATTCAGCGACGGAAGAACATGGAACGAATTCGCGCCGCTTCGCTGCAATACTTCATCCGTCCGGTCCAGACCTTCGATCAGTTTCGCGATCAGGTGAGCGCGCTCGTCGACACCGCAGTCGACTACAAATGTCATCTCATCGTCTTCCCGGAATATTTCAGCGTGCAGCTCCTCGCCCTCGGCAACGTGCAACGGCCGATCCGCGAGCAGATCCTCGACCTGGCCCAGTGCGTCCCGCGTTACATCGAACTCTTCACGCACCTCGCGCGACAGCACAAGATCTACATCGTCGCCGGGACGATTCCGGTCTTCGATCGATCCAGCGTCCTTTTTCAGTTTGCGCGGTAATACCGCATCCGGTATTACTGGAAGATGAAGATCACCAGCAAGGGTCAGGTCACCATCCCGCTGCCGATCCGCGATCGCTTCGGTCTTCAACCCGGCACGGAAGTCGAGTTCGTGGCGGAGAACGGAAAAGTCATTCTCCATCCGCGTCGAAAACGTTCTCATCCGGTTGATCATTGGCTCCGCCAGGCCACCGGCGTGGCAAAGGGCAAGACAACCACCGCCAGGATTATGAAATTGACCAGAGGCGAGGACTGATGGCTTTCATGTTCGATTCCAATGTCCTCCTCGACATCGTGACCGCCGACATGAAGTGGCTCGAATGGTCGTCCGATCAATTCCGGCGGGCGGCCAAAACAGGTCCCGTTCTGATCAACCCAATTATCTACTCTGAACTGGCACCGGCGTTTGATACTCAGTCGGACCTCGACCATTGGCTGCGGCCGCAACATTTTCGCCGTCTGCCATTGCCCTACGAGGCCGGTTTTCGAGCAAGTCGCGCCTTTCTGGAGTATCGCCGGCGAGGTGGTACAAAGAATTCGCCTTTGCCAGATTTTTACATCGGCGCACATGCCGAAACCGCAGGCTTCACGTTGATCACACGCGATCAAGTCCGCTATCGCACTTATTTTCCCGACCTGAAACTTCTGGCGCCTGATCGCTGATCGCTTTTGTCCTGCCCACCTGAAGCGACGCCACTGCGAAAGACATAAGCGACCAACTGTGCGCCCTCGTCTCGGACGCAATCGCTCCCTGCCCCACCCCGCCACGACAGGTGAAAACATTCCTCGATTGCGAGTCCTTGGAAACTGTTTATACTCGTTGCGTTTCCTCAGTCTATCGAAAGCAAAGCAGGATGCGGCGAAGTACGAAAAACACGGAACGGTTGGTGGCCCCGCAAATTTCGGCGGCGGCGAAAGCTGCCGCGCGCAGCGCCGTCTCCCCTCGCCGGCGCCTGTTAGAAGCCGCCCGCGGGCATTTTCTGAGTCATGGTTTCCGCAGCGTGACGATGGACGATCTCGCGGCGGAACTGGGCATGAGCAAGAAAACGCTCTATGCGCACTTCCCGGGCAAGGAGGCGCTCCTCGAGGCCGTGATGAAAGACAAATTTGAGCGCGTCGACGCGACGCTTCAGATGATCGAACGCAGTCAGCCGGATGATTTCGCCGCCCTGCTGCGCGCGATGCTCGAGGGGATGCAGCGCGAGCTGGCCGAGCTCAAGCCGCCCTTCGTGCGCGATATGCGTCTCAAAGCGCCGCACATTTTCCAGCGTCTCGAACAACGGCGCGCTCGCCTCATCGAAACGCATTTCCGCAGTTTGTTCCTGGCCGGGCAGCGTTCCGGCGACGTGCGCCGCGATATCTCCGCCACCCTCATGATCGAGACCATTTTGGCAGCGATACAGGCGATCATGAATCCGCAGAAACTGGAGGAATTGGGCCTCTCACCGAAGGAAGCTTTCGCCGGCGTGATCGGAATCGTGCTGCGCGGCGTGCTCCTGCCACCAAAAGGGAAGCGATGAAGACAGGACGAATCTTACGCAGTGTTGTTTGCCTAACGAGTGCAGCCTTGTTCTTCCCCGGTTGCCAAAAGGCGCCAACCGATCGTGCCCAGGGCTACGTCGAGGGTGAGTACGTCTACGTCAGCTCACCGCTCGGCGGTATTCTCGATCATCTGGGCGTGCAACGCGGCCAGCAGGTCACCGCCGGTAAGCCGCTTTTTTCCCTCGATCCGACGATGGAAGTGGCGGCGCGCGACCAGGCGAACGCGGCGCTCGCTCTTTCCGAGGCAAACTTCAATCGGCAGCAACAGCTCTTTCGCGAAGGGCCCTCGGCCGCGCAGGACCTGGACAACGCCCGTTCCGTGCGGGACCAGAACCGCCAGCAGCTCGCGCAGGCGGAGTGGAATCTTTCGCAGATGAAGCAGGCCGCGCCGCAGGCCGCATTGGTTTACGACACGCTTTACCGGCAGGGTGAATTTGTCCCGGCCGGCAAACCGATCGTCGCTCTTCTCCCGCCGCCCAACATCAAGGTGCGCGCCTTCGTTCCCGAGACGCGCGTCGGCTCGATTCATCCCGGCGACACGGCACGAGTCACGGTGGACGGGGTGAGCGAGCCGTTCATCGGCCGCGTGAGCTACATTTCGCCGCGCGCCGAATACACACCGCCGGTCATCTACAGCCAGGAGAGCCGCGAAAAATTTGTCTTCATGGTCGAATCGGTTTTCGATCCCGCGATTGCGGCCAAGCTGCATCCCGGTCAGCCGGTGGATGTTCAATTCGAACCGAAAAAATGAACGCCGAATCGGCGATCGACGTGCGCGGTATGACGAAGCGCTTCGGCGGGCGCACGGTGGTCGATCATGTCGATCTGCAGGTGCACACGGGGCAGATCTACGGTTTTCTCGGCCCGAACGGCAGCGGCAAAACGACTTTCTTGCGCATGCTCTGCGGCTTGCTCCGCGCCGACGACGGCAGCGGTCGCGTGCTCGGCTATGACGTGATCGCGGAGAGCGATGCGATCAAACGCGAGGTCGGCTACATGACGCAGCGCTTCAGTTTTTGGGAAGACCTGAGCATCGAGGAGAATCTGGATTTCGTCGCCCGCATGTATGCGGTCAAGAACCGGCGGGCGACGGTCAGGGAAAGTATCGCGCAGCTCGGCCTCGCCGGCCGGAAAAAACAACTCGCGGGAGAACTTTCCGGCGGCTGGAAGCAACGCCTCGCGCTCGCCGCCTGCCTGATTCACAAACCGAAGCTGCTCCTGCTCGACGAGCCGACCGCGGGCGTGGACCCGAAAGCGCGGCGTGATTTCTGGGAACAGATCCACCAGCTTTCGGCCGAGGGGCTGACCTTTCTCATCACGACGCATTACATGGACGAAGCCGAGCGCTGTCATCGGCTGGCTTACATTTCCTTCGGCAAACTCTTGGCCGACGGCTCGGTCGATGATGTCATCGCGCAGGTCGGCCTAACGACATGGTCGGTGAGCGGCCCCGACCTGCCGCACCTGGCCGAGCAACTTCGCACCCAACCGGGCGTGCAACAGGCGGTCGCCTTCGGGAACGCCCTGCACGTGAGCAGCGACGACGCGACCGCTCTCAAGCAGGCGATCGCCCCCTTCCAGCATCCGCCCTACGATTGGCGCGAGATTCCCTCGGGATTGGAGGACGCCTTCATCAGCCTGATGGAAGGCTCGAAAGACAATTTCACGCCATGACGCGTCATCCAAAATTCTCCTTCGGCCGCCTGCGCGGCATCATCGTGAAGGAGTTCACCCAGATGCGGCGCGACCGGCTCACCTTCGCGATGATGCTCGGCATTCCGCTGATCCAGCTCACGCTCTTCGGTTACGCGATCAACTCAGACCCGCGCCATCTCCCGGCCGCCGTCGTCCTCGCCGATCGCGGCCCCTACGGGCGGACACTGCTCTATGCGATGAAGAACAGCACCTACTTCAATTTCGTCGAGCAGGTCGCGACCGAAAAAGAAGCCCACAATCTGCTGGCGCGCGGCGAGGTGCAGTTCGTGATCAATATCCCGCAGAATTTCACGCGCGATCTTCTGCGCGGCGATCGCCCGGCCATCCTCGTGGAAGCCGACGCGAGCGACCCGGTGGCGACCGGTAACGCCCTCGGCTCGTTAGGCAACGTCGTCAACACGGCGCTGCAACAAGACCTGAAAGGATCGCTCGCCTCGCTCAACGCCACCGACGGCCCGGTCGATGTGCAGATCCACGCGCTCTACAACCCGGAGATCGTCACGCAATACAACATCGTGCCCGGCCTCATGGGCGTGATCCTGACCATGACCATGATCATGATCACCGGCCTCGCGATCACCCGCGAACGCGAGCGCGGCACGATGGAAAACCTCCTCTCCATGCCGACCCGCCCGAGCGAAGTGTTGATCGGGAAAATCGTGCCCTACATCATGGTCGGCTACATCCAAGTCGGGGTCATTCTGGTCGCGGCGCATTTTCTTTTTCATGTGCCGATGCACGGCAGCATTATTCTCCTGCTCCTGGTCGCGCTCGTCTTCATCGCCGCCAACCTCGCCATGGGCATCACCTTTTCGACCATCGCGAAAAATCAGCTGCAGGCGGTGCAGATGACCTTCTTCGTCTTTCTGCCCTCGATCCTCCTCTCCGGATTCATGTTCCCGTTTCGCGGCATGCCGCCGTGGGCGCAGGTGATCGGTGAATTTTTCCCGCTGACCCATTTTCTCCGGATCGTGCGCGGGATTTTGCTGAAAGGAAATGCCTTCAACGACGTCATCCTGCAGCTCTGGCAGATCGCGCTCTTCGCCCTCATCGCCCTCATCATCGGGGTGAAGCGCTACCGGCAGACGCTCGATTAACGATCTGGTCTTGCCCCGGCGGCTGCAGAAGTAAAAACTGCTGTGCTGTGGAACTGCGCACCGCCCTCAAGAAACATTTCGGCTACTCGGCCTTCCGTCCGTTGCAGGAGGAGATTGTCCGCGACGCGCTCGCCGGGCGTGATGTTTTTGCGCTCATGCCGACGGGGGGCGGGAAGTCGCTTTGTTTTCAATTGCCCGCCTTGTTGCGTGAGGGCCTAACGATCGTGATTTCGCCGCTCATTTCTCTGATGAAAGACCAGGTCGACGCGCTCCAGGCGAGCGGCGTGGCGGCGACGTTTTTGAATTCCGCGCTCGATGGCACGCAGGCGCGCTCGCGGCTGCGCGGATTGTACAACGGCGAGTTCCACCTCCTCTACGTCGCGCCGGAACGGCTCATGCTCGAGTCGTTTATCGAGAAAGTGAAAGAGTGGAACGTCGCGCAGATCGCGATCGACGAAGCGCATTGCATCAGCGAATGGGGCCACGATTTCCGCCCCGAGTACCGCGAACTCGTCCGGCTCCGGGAAATTTTGCCCAACGTCCCGATCATGGGGCTAACCGCGACCGCGACGGAGCGCGTGCGGAGCGACATCCTGCAGCAACTGAAACTGCGCGACCCGCAGTGTTACGTCGCCAGTTTCGATCGGCCCAACCTGACTTACCGCGTCGTCCCGAAATCGTCGCCTTATGATCAGTTGCTCGAGTTCCTGCGCACTCGGCCTAACGACAGCGGGATTGTCTATTGCGCGAGCCGCAAGACCGCCGATTCCGTGGCCGCGAAACTGAACGCCGACCGCATCCCGGCGAAGCCGTATCACGCCGGGCTTGAAGCGGACGAGCGCTCGCGCAACCAGGAGATGTTCCTGCGCGACGACGTGCGGGTGGTAAGCGCGACGATCGCGTTCGGGATGGGGATCAATAAACCGAACGTCCGCTTCGTCGTGCACTACGATCTGCCGAAGAACATCGAGAGTTATTACCAGGAGACGGGCCGCGCGGGGCGCGACGGATTGCCGAGCGATTGCGTCCTCCTTTTCAGCGCGAGCGACGTGGTCAAGCAAACGCGTTTCATCGAGGAGAAAAGCGAGAGCGAAGCGCGGATCGCGCGCGAGCAACTGCGGCAGATGGTGCACTACGCCGAGACGCGCGAATGCCGCCGCACCACCCTCCTGCGCTATTTCGCGGAGGAACGGCCTAACGAATCATGCAACGGCTGCGACAACTGTCTCAACCCGCGCGAAACTTTCGACGGCACCGTCGCGGCGCAAAAATTTCTCTCCTGTGTCCTCCGCGTGCACCAAAAAAGCGGTTTCGCTTTCGGCCTGAACCACATCGTCGAAGTGCTAACCGGCGCCGATACGGAACCGATCCGTCAGCGTGGACATGACAAAATCTCGACCTACGGCATCGGGAGCGAATTGAAGCGCGACGCCTGGCAGGCGCTCGGGCGCGAATTGCTGCGCCTCGGCCTGGTCGAAGTCGCGCCCGGAAAATTTGCGACCTTGCAGGTGACAGAGGCGGGACGCGCGGCGCTGCGCGACCGCACCCCGATCACTCTCACGAAACAGGTCGAAAAAGCCGCCGCGAAAGTGAAGCAGCGCGCCGGTGAAATCGAGTGCGACGAAGCGCTCTTCGAAAAACTGCGCGGCGTCCGCCGCGCCCTGGCCGACGCCCGCAATTTGCCGGCCTACGTCATTTTCTCCGACGTCGCGCTGCGCGAGATGGCGCGCTCCTATCCGACGACCCCGGCGGAATTCCGTCGCATCCCTGGTGTGGGCGAACAGAAGCTGAAGGATTTCGCCGAACCTTTCCTTTTCGCGATCGCCGATTATCTGCAATCGAATCCGCGGCAATCATTCGCCCGCCTAACGAACTACGTTCGCGCGCAGCGGCGAAGTTGAACGACAGCGAAGCGGAAACGCTGCGCCGCTTCCAGGCCGGCGAATCGATCGATCAGATCGCGCGCCGGCGGGGATTTGTGGGCCGCACGATTCAGGATCATCTCGTGAAAGCGATCGAAGCGGGCGCGCCTCTCGCCATGGAGCAATTCTTTACCTCCGCGCAGGCGGAGGAACTCGGGGGCGCAGTGTCGCACATCGGCCCGCGCGGCCTCACGGGGTTGGGCGAGGAGCTCGGCGGAAAGTACGAGATTGCCGAGTTGCGCCTCTTTCGCGCGCTGGCCGCTCGAGAGCGGCGCTCGGCTTAGCCAGGGTAAACGCTGCCTCCTGGGAAGTCTGAGATCGATCACACGTAACAACGGCGCGATGATGGAGGGGCCGCAGGCCTAACGAATCGCGACATCTACGCCGGGGAGGACCTTTCTCCCGAAATCGAGTGCGCCAGCGTTGGAGAGGCGAGTCGCATTCGGCGAGCGTCACGCTGTCTTGACCCCCGCGGCGATTCCACTCTATCCTCCGCTCGCGTCGCCCGGCTAACATCACAGCGAATATGCAAAAGGAACTTACCGCCCGCGGGCTAATCATCGGAGTCTTCATCACGTTGGTGTTCACAGCCGCCAATGTTTACTTCGGTCTCAAGGCCGGTCTTACCTTTTCGACCTCGATTCCGGCGGCGGTGATTTCGATGGCGATCCTGCGCGGTTTCCGCGATGCGACGGTGCAGGAGAACAACATCGTGCAGACCGTTGCCTCGGCCGCGGGCACTTTGTCGTCGATCATCTTTGTCCTGCCGGGTTTGATCATGATCGGCTGGTGGACCGGCTTTCCGTTCTGGATTTCTTTCCTGATCTGCGCGCTCGGCGGGATTCTGGGCGTGATGTATTCGATTCCGCTGCGACGCGCGCTGGTCACGAACTCCGACCTGCCCTACCCGGAAGGCGTCGCCTGCGCTGAAGTGCTCAAGGTCGGCAGTGGCGGCGATAAGGAGCACGCAGCGGATATCGAACACGGACGCGCGGGGCTGCTCGCGGTGTTGTGGGGATCGATCGTTTCTGCGGTGTTTGCGGTCGTCGTCGCGACGCAGATTTTCGCTTCTGATGTGGCGCAGACGTTCCGGATCGGCCGGCGCGGCGCGGTCAGCGGTTATGATTTTTCGCTTTCGTTCGCGCTCCTGGCGATCGGTCACCTGTGTGGGCTGTCCGTCGGCATCGCCATGCTCATCGGCACATTCATTGGCTGGGGTTGGCTCGTGCCGCACTACGCGGCGCTCACCGGCGACCTGACGACTGCGGCTGGCGCACTCGCGCAAAGCACTTGGAGTCACAAGGTGCGATTCATCGGCGCCGGGACGATTGGCGTTTCGGCGATTTGGACCCTGCTGAAGCTGGTGAAACCTGTCGCAAGCGGTCTGGCTGGCGCGATGGCCGCATCACGTGCGCGCAAGGCCGGGAAAGCGGATACGCTGCCGATCACCGAGCGCGACATTCCGATCGGCATTGTCGGCCTCGTCACGTTGCTTTGCATGCTCCCGATCGGCTGGGTCCTCGGCTACTTCGCAAACACGAGCGGACTCGGTGCGCACGTCACGACGCTCGTGATCGGCGGCGTCTTCTATGTCTTTTTGATGAGCTTCTTCGTCTCCGCCGTCTGCGGCTACATGGCCGGCCTGATCGGCTCCTCGAATAGCCCGCTATCGGGCGTCGGGATTCTGGTCGTGATCGGGGCGGCCCTATTGCTTGTGCTCGGCGTAAAACCTTATGTGGGGCCGGACGCGACCAAGGCCCTCATGGCTTTCGCGCTTTTCACGACCGCCGTCATCTTCAACGTGGCGGCGATCGCGAACAACAATTTGCAAGATCTCAAGACCGGTCAGCTGGTCGATGCGACTCCGTGGAAGCAGCAGGTCGCGCTCATCATCGGGGTTCTCGCGGGCGCAGTAGTCATTCCGCCAGTGCTTAATCTGGTGAATCAGGCCTACGGTTTTGTGGGCGCGCCCGGCGCAGAATTGCGGCTGCATCCATTGCCAGCGCCTCAAGCGGGATTAATCTCCTCACTCGCCCAAGGCGTGATCGCCGCGGATATCGATTGGAGCCTGATCCGGATGGGCGCCTATATCGGCGTCGCCATCATCGTGCTTGACGCCCTCCTTGCCCGCTCCACCAAACACATGCGCGTGCCTCCACTCGCGGTTGGACTGGGAATTTATCTGCCGACCGCGAGCACACTCATGATCGTGGTCGGCACGATCGTCGGCTGGGTCTTCGACCGCCGCGCCGATCGCACGCGGAATCCGGAAGGCACGAAGCAGCTGGGCGTGTTGCTCGCGTCGGGATTGATCGTCGGCGAAAGCATCATCGGGGTGGTGATCTCCGCGATCGTCGTGTTCTCAGGCATCGCGGCGCCGCTCGCGCTGGTCGGTGCCGGATTTGAAACGGCCGGTATCATCATTGGCGGCCTTGCCTTTGCCGTCATCGTGTTCGTGCTCTATCGCTGGATCCTGGGCATGGCGACGCGGGCGGCTGAAACTGTTTGATTCGTCAGGCCAGAGCCCGGCGACCGACCAATCCGAATGGCAAAAATCGACCTCCGAAATTCGCCTAACGAAATGCCCGATATCGTCGGGTACAAGCCCGCTAATCCGCTCGCGGCCAATTTTAGGCCGTACATTCCGGCGAGCGCCCATCTGCGCGAACTGACGATCATCCCGCTGATCGTCGGAACGATTCTCGGCATCATCTTCGGCGCGTCGTCGCTTTATCTCGTGCTCAAGGTCGGACTCACGGTCAGCGCGTCCATTCCGGTTGCAGTCATTTCGATCACCCTCTTCCGGCTCTTCTCGAAGTTCGGGATGCGCGACGCGACCATTCTGGAAAACAACATCGTGCAAACGGCCGGCTCGGCTGGCGAATCGATCGCTTTCGGCCTCGGCGTCACCATGCCGGCGATCATGATTCTCGGCTTCGATCTCGAGATCACGCGCGTCATGCTCGTCGCGGTTCTCGGAGGATTGTTAGGCATTCTCATGATGATCCCGCTGCGGCGGGCGCTGATCGTCGATCAGCACGGTCTGCTCAAATACCCGGAGGGCACCGCCTGCGCCGAGGTGCTCAAGGCGGCCGCTTCGCGCGAGGGAATCGAGGAGAAGCCGGATGACGAAGTTGCCACCGGCGGACGCACGATCTTCGCCGGGTTCGGGATCGGCTTCCTCTATCAGTCGGCGATGAATGCGTTCAACGCCTGGAAGAATTCGCCCGAGAAAATCTTCGGCGCGCCCTTCAAGGCCGGATCGATCTCCATGACGATCGAGCCGGCATTGTTAGGCGTGGGTTACGTCATCGGGCCGCGAATTGCTTCCATCATGTGCTCCGGCGGTGTCCTTGCCTATCTCGTGCTCATTCCCGCGATCAAATTTTTCGGCGAAAGTTCTGCGGGGATTATCGCGCCGGGGACAACCCCGATTGCCGGTATGTCGCCGGATGATATTCGCGAGGCTTACGTCCTTTATATCGGCGCGGGTGCGGTTGCCGCCGGTGGCATCATTAGCATGGTGCGATCGCTGCCGCTCATCTGGCACGGAATGAAGAGTGGTTTGGCCGATCTGCGCAGCATGCATGGATCCGTCGGCAAAACGCCGCGCACGGATCAGGATTTATCGATGAAGTTTGTCATCGGCGGAGTGATCGCGCTGCTGCTGGTGATCATGATCGCACCGCAACTGCATCTGCAGTGGAACTTGTTAGGCGCGCTCCTCATTGTAGTGATCGGATTTCTTTTCGTCACGGTCTCATCGCATCTGACCGGTGAGATCGGTTCTTCATCGTGCCCCACCTCGGGCATGACGGTGGCGACGCTTCTCCTCACTTGTCTCGTCTTTCTTATCGTCGGTTGGACGGGGCCGGCATATTTTGTCACCGCGCTCTCGATCGGCGGCATCGTCTGCATCGCTTCTTCCAACGGCGGCACCACTTCACAGGATTTGAAGACCGGCTTTCTCGTCGGCTCGACCCCGAAATTTCAGCAGATCGCGATTCTCGCCGGATCCCTCGCTTCCGCCCTCGCCCTCGGACCGATCCTGCTGGTTCTAAATGATGCCTACACGGTTTACGTCCCGGCGACGACGTTCCAAAAGATCGAAGCCGGCGCGACCCCGCCCCGGGTGCAGTCCTCCAATCTCCCGCCGTTTCAGGAGAAGTTGAAGCCCGAAACGACCGGGCATTATCGCGTTCTGAAAAACGAAAAAGGCGGCGTGAACTCCATCGTGCCCGGGCTTGAGGCGGGCGACTACCTCGTGAACGAGCGGGGCGAAGTCGTCTACAAACTCGACCACAACTTCCCCGCCAATCTGCGCGCACCCAACGACGCCGAGCTTGGCTCGCCGGAACACGTCAAGGGCGCGCAGGCCAACACCGATCCCCAACTTTACCGTTCCTGGCAGCGGGCCGATCCCGCCGGCGGTGCGGCCCAGCGTTTTCTCGTGAATGGCCAGGGCGAAGCGGTTTATCTCGTCGACCCGGGAATCAACGGGACCCACCACACCCGACCCGATGGATCCGCCGTGACGAAGTTCGACGCGCCCAAGGCGACTCTCATGTCTTACATCATCAAGGGAATCCTCGGCCACAAATTGCCGTGGACGCTGGTATTGTTAGGCGTGATGATCGCGATCGTGCTCGAGATGAGCGGGATTCCGTCGCTCGCCTTCGCCGTCGGGGTTTATCTGCCGCTCGCTTCTTCGACTCCGATTTTCGTCGGCGGGATGATTCGCTGGCTGGTCGATCACTGGTTGCGCCAACACAAGTTCAAAGATCACGACCTGAGTCACGACGAGCTGGTCGCGGAAGGCGACAAGAGTCCCGGCGTCTTGCTCGCCTCCGGTTACATCGCGGGCGGCGCGCTGGCCGGGATCGTGATCGCGATCATGGCCGGAGTGCCGCGCCTCGCTCCGACGAACGATCGCCTCGCCGCCTGGGCCACGGCGCACAATCCATTTTTTAACGGACCCCATGCCGACCTGCTCGCGCTGCTCCCGTTCGCGGTGCTGTGCGTCTTGCTCTACCTCGTCGGTCGCGACGTGCTGCTCGCGCCGAAAAAGCGCAAGATCTGAGGCGTGACCGCTCTAGCCGTCGCCCTGTGGGCGACGCGGGCACGACGCGCCAACCGCCTTGCCACACACATACCCGCGCTTCGCATAGCGAAGCGGCTACAACTGCGCGGGCGCATGCTTTCCCGACGCGTTCCACGCGCAACCTGTAGCCGTCGCCCTGTGGGCGACGCGGGCACGACGCGCCAACCGCCTTGCCACACACATACCCACGCTTCGCACAGCGAAGCGGCTACAACTGCGCGGGCGCATGCTTTCCCGACGCGTTCCACGCGCAACCTGCAGCCGTCGCCCTCTGGGCGACGGAAGGGTTAAGCGGATTGCAATTGCGTCCACATCCCGCGCTTCGCATAGCGAAGCGGCTACAACGTTGCTCGCTCCGCGCGGCGGCTTAGGATGACCGACTCGGTATGGAAACGCTGATCGAAGAACCGCCCGCTAAAGCCCGCCGCGTCCTGCGCCGTTATTCGCCGCCGATCCTGGTCACGGTCATCCTTTTCCATCTCGTTTTCGGCGGGGTCGCGGCCATCTGGGTCGTCTCGAGATATTCCGCCGCGCGCAAGCTCACCTTTAACGCCGGCCCGAAATCGCCCAACCCGAGCGAGCGCGCGCTCGAGCACCGCGTCCAGTTGCAGAAGAAAATGCAGTCGGTTAGCGCCCCGCCTGCGGTGCCGAAACGCGTCCTCACCACTGGCGCAGCAAAAATTGTTTTGCCACCGATGCCGGAAATCAAGGCGGCGGAAAACGCGCCGCGCAGCATGATGAGCGCGAGCGGCGCGGGCACCGCCTTCGGGACGAGGGGCGGCAACTCGTTAGGCGGTGGGGGCGGGGGCAACGGCTCCCAGATCAACTTCTTCGGCATCCGCGATATCAGCACGAGCGTCGTGATCATGATCGATGTCTCGGATTCGATGTTCACCCGCACCGGCGACGCGCAGTATCCGAGCAAACTCGTTAGGCACGGAAAGGAGCAGAATTTCCAGGTGGTCCGCGACGAAGCGATCAAACTCGTGCAAAGCCTCACTCCACAAACGCGCTTTGGAATCGTGCGCTGGTCTGGCGGCGCCCATCCGTGGAAGCCCGAGCTGGTCCCCGCGACAGAGGAAAACAAGCAGGCCGCAATCGCGCACATCCAAAACCAAGTCGATTACAAGACGGCCAAGCCGCAACGAGGCAAGCCTGGCGGGACACGGCACGATTTGGCGCTCGAGGAAGCGTTTTCGCTCAAGCCGGAAACGATCTACATGCTGACCGACGGCAACGCGACGATTTCGCAGCCCGGCGGTGGCCTCAAGCCGATCCCGCCGCAGGAGATTTACAAAGTCGCGGAGGAGGGCCAGAAGCAGCTGAGCAAAAAAGCGCACCTGCACATCATCTATTATTTGAACGGCAAAGAGAAACCGGATGAGGTCGCGATGTTGCGCGGGCTGGCGAGTCGGAACAATGGCAAGTTCCAGAAGGTCGAAGCCAAAGGGCGCAAAAAATAGCGCCAGCGCCCTGTAGACGCTTCGCTCTGCGAAGTGCGGCTGCAAACGCGGCCCGCTCGAACGCTCCCGTAAATTTCACCCCAACCCCCGCGCCTCCCAGAGGAGGCGTCTACACCGGACGTCCCCACTTTGCTTTTGCGTTTACCTACGCGCTGGCCCGAAACTTCAACCATGCGCAAAGTCAACCTCAACGAAATCGCAGAGAACGAACGCAAATCGCCCAAGGGAAAATACCACAAGTTCATCAAAGACATCTCGATCGCGCTTGGCCGCGAGAAAAATTCGCTCGACCTCGGCAAGCGCCATCCCTTCGATCTCGCGCTCGTCCGGATTCCGAAAGGCAAATCCTACTGTCCGTATCACGGGCACGGCGCGGAGACGGAACTTTATCTGGTCGTCTCCGGACGGGGCAAGGTGCGCGACCATCATGGCACGACGGAAGTGGGCGCGGGCGACGCCTTCCTTTTCGCGCCGGGCGAGGCGCATCAGCTCTCCGCGAACGAGGACGAGGATTTCGTTTACTACGTGATCGCGGATAATCCGCGCGGCGATACCTGTTACTATCCCGACAGCGGGAAGTGGGTCGTCATCAAGGAAGGCAGTGAAGAGGCGATCGCGAAGGGCACCGAGACCGACTACTACGACGGGGAAGAATAACGCTTCGACGTCCTTCGCTGGCCTTTTGCTGGGGAGCGTTGCTGCTCTCGGGCAGCGATGGTAAGCAATCGGATGGCCTCGTTGCGTTCACTCGCCAATGCGCTGCTTCTGGCGGCCGGGCTCTGCGCCGTTCCGGCAGCGCGCGGCCAGGTGTTCGACGGCCGCCAACTGGTCGAGGCAAAGCTCGTCGCCGACACCGCAACGGTCACGCCCGGGCAGCCTTTTACCGCCGGGCTGCTCCTGAAGATGGCGCCCGGCTGGCACACCTACTGGCAATTTCCCGGCGACGCCGGCATCCCGACCGAGATCAAATGGAACCTGCCGCCCGGTTGGAAAGTGGGCCCGATGCAATGGCCCATCCCGCTCAAGCTGACCGAACCGGGCGACATCCAAATTTATGGCTATCACGACGAAGTGCTGCTCATGATGCAGCTCACGCCGCCTCTGAAAATCACAACGCCCGCGGTGAAACTTGCCGCCGCGGCGGATTGGCTCGTCTGCGAAAAAATTTGCATCCCCGGGAACGCAAACGTGCAGCTCGAGTTGCCGGTCGGCGGAGAATCCACTCCCGCCAATCAGGAGCTTTTCTCGAAATTCCGCGACCGCCTGCCACGGTCTCTCCCTCCGAGCGCGAGCGCGGCCGTGCATTGGAGTCGACAGCCTAACGAATTGCGGCTGACGATCGCGGATCGAAGTCTCGCGCAGGCGTCCGGGGTCGATTTCTTTCCCTTGCCGGTGGCTCCGACCATTACCGGGCATCCGCGTCGGGAACAGACCGCCGACGGTTCGGTCGTCTTCGTCATCCCGCTGGAGGAAGCGGCAAAAAATGTGCAATCGCTCGACGGACTGATCGTCTCGGGCGATCACGCCTTCTCGTTAGGCAAGAAATGGGCAACGGCGGGCAGCGCGGCGGAGAATCCCGTGCCGGGCGCCGCATCCGACGGCCTGCTCAAGCTTCTCCTCTTCGGTTTCATCGGCGGCTTCATCCTCAACCTCATGCCGTGTGTCCTCCCGGTGATCTCGCTCAAGATCTTCGGCTTTATCCAACACGCGGGCGACAGCCGGAAGCGCATTTTCGGCAACGGCCTCGCGTTCACCGCCGGCATCTTCGCCTGGTTCCTCGGGCTCGCGCTCCTCATGATCGCGCTCAAGTCAGCCGGCCGCGAAATCACCTGGGCCTTTCAGTTCACCAACCCGTATTTCGTCGTCGCGATGAGCGCGGTCGTGCTCGTGTTCGCGCTCAATCTTTTCGGCGTCTTCGAGATCACCCTGCCGGCGGGGGCGACCAGCGGGCTGCTCGGCTGGAGCGCGCGCGAAGGCTATGCCGGCTCGTTTTTCCAGGGCGTTTTCGCGACCGTCCTCGCCACGCCCTGCACTGCGCCGTATCTCGGCACCGCGCTTGGTTTCGCCTTCGCGCAATCGGCGGCGATTATCCTCCTCATGTTTCTCGCCATCGCGGCGGGAATGAGCGCGCCGTATTTGCTCCTCAGCGCGCAGCCGGCCTGGCTCCGCTTCGTCCCGCGCCCCGGTCCCTGGATGGTGCGGGTGAAGCAATTCATGGGCTTTCTCCTTCTCGCCACCCTGCTCTTCCTGCTCTGGGTCCTCGGCGTGGCGCGCGGCGTCGATGCAACCATCTGGGTGAGTGCGTTCCTCCTCGCGCTCAGCGTCGGCTGCTGGATGCTGGGCTCCTTCTCCACCCCGGCAGCCTCCCGGACCCAGCGCTCCCTCGTGCTCGTCCTCATCCTCCTCCTCGTCCTCGGCAGCGGCTTTTATTTCATCGGTCAAAAGTTCGCCGCCACCAAGACCGCCGCCTCCAGCCTAACGAACGGCGACTGGATCCCGTTCACGCCCGAGCGCCTGCAAAGCGAGCTCGCGGCCGGCCGCAGTGTCTTTCTCGATTTCACCGCCGCCTGGTGCATTACCTGCAAATTCAACGAAGCCGCGGTCCTCGAAAGCGCGGCCGTGAGAAGCGCCTTCGAGCGCTACGGCATCGTGAAAATGAAAGCCGATTGGTCGAACGCCGACCCGGTGATTACAAAAACTTTGAAACAATTCGGGCGCGTCGGTGTCCCATTATATGTGCTCTATCCGGCGACGGCTCCGAACCAACCGGTGGTCCTGCCGGAGTTGCTCACCCAGGCTTTGGTCCTGGACCATCTCCAATCCGCCGCGACCAAAGTCGCGGCCACGAAATAAACAATTATGAAGACAAAACTGCTCCTGCTCGCTCTCACCACTATCGGCAGCGGCGCGCTCTGCGCGGCCGAAGCGCCCAAGGTCGGCGCCCCCGCGCCCGCCTTCTCGCTGCCTGCTTCCAACGGCAAAACCATTTCGTTAGGCGATTTTAGAGGCAAATACGTCGTCCTCGAATGGTTCAACCCAGGCTGTCCCTTCGTGCAGAAGCATTACAAGAGCGACAACATGCAGCAGTTGCAGAACCAGTTCACCGGCAAGGATGTCGTCTGGCTGACGATCGATTCCTCCGCGCCCGGCAAACAGGGCAGCCTAACCCCGGCGGAAGCGAACAAGCAGATCGCCGAGTGGAAGATGAAGTCGACCGCGTTGCTCCTCGATCCCGAGGGCAAGGTCGGCCACGAGTATGCCGCGACCAATACGCCCCACATGTTTGTGATCAATCCGGAGGGTAATCTAATCTACGAAGGCGCGATCGACAGCAAAGCTTCCACTGATCCGGCCGATATCCAAGGCTCGACGAACTACGTGAAGGCGGCGCTGGAGGAAGCGATGGCCGGCAAACCAGTGGCCAACGCCAAGACCAAGGCCTACGGCTGCTCGATCAAGTACGACCACTAGCGGCGTGGTTCTGTAGACGCCGCTCTCTGAGCGGCGCGGGTATCGGCGTGGCGACGGGGGAATGCCTGTTCGGCGAATCACGCAACCCCCCGCGTTTCGCAGAGCGAAACGTCTACGACGCCGCTTTACGCTGGCTTGGCGAAGAGACGGCTGCCGAGGCGAAGCACCGCGAGCGGCGTTAGCCTAACGATAAACATCCCGAACTTCATGACGAAGCCCGGAATCACGATCGGCTGGTTGCGCTCGGTCCCATGCAAGGCGTCCGCCACTACTTTCTCGACCGGCACAGAAACCAGGTCCGGTCCGAGCGCGGCCTCGTCCTGCGATTTTCGGCGCGCCACTGCTGTGAACTCCGTCCGCACCGGTCCCGGGCAGAGTACGCTGACGGCCACACCGGTGCCGCGCAGCTCGCTCCGGAGCGCTTCGGAAAAACTCGTCACGTAGGCTTTCGTCGCGGCATAGACCGCGAAATTTGGAATCGGGAGAAAGCTCGCGGAGGAGCTGACGTTCAAGATTGCGCCACGCTTCTGCGCGATCATCGCCGGAAGCAACCCGCGCGTCAGCCGCGTCAACGCCACCATGTTGACCAGCATCATCTGGTCGACGCGCTCCGGATCCGCCGTTGCGAAAGCGCCGAGATCGCCGAGGCCGGCGTTGTTGATCAGCAAATCGATCGGGGGCGTTCGCGCCGTCGCCCAGGCGAGCAACTCGTCGACCGCCTCGTGTTGCGACAAATCGGTGGGCCGGATTTCAACGCGCAATTGCGGCTGCCGCTCCATCAGCTCCGCGCGCAATTCCTCCAGCCGCGCCTGGCGGCGCGCGACGAGCATGAGCGTGGCGGCGCGGCCGCCCAGTTGCCGCGCGAACTCACGCCCGATCCCCGCCGAAGCGCCGGTTATCAGCGCGTTGCAGCCGTCGGTCCGCATTACGATCCGCCGTTCCCGAGGAGCGGTCCCAGCACCCGCCAGACGTTTTCCGCCACCACTTTGTGCCCAGCAGCGGTTGGATGAATATGGTCCGCCTGATTCAAATCGTCGTGTCCGCCGACGCCCTCCAGAAGAAACGGAATGAGCGCCGCTTCGTTCGCGCGCGCGAGGTCGCCGTAAACTTCCCGGAACGCGTCGCTGAAAGCGCCGCCCAAATTCGGCGGCATCCGCATCCCGGCGATGACGATTTTCACCGCCGGGTTCTTCGCTTTCACCCGGTCGATGATGGCCTGGAGATTCGCTTTCATCTGCGCGACGGGCAGCCCGCGCAATCCGTCATTCGCCCCGAGTGCGAGGACGAGAACGTCGATTTTTTTCTGCAACACCCAGTCGAGCCGCGCCAGTCCACCTGCTGTCGTATCGCCGCTGATCCCGGCGTTGATCACGCCGAAGGGCAGATTTTTTTCGCGAATCTTTTCCTGGATCAAGGCCGGGTAAGCCTGCTCCTGCTCGACTCCGAGTCCGGCGGTCAGGCTGTCGCCGAGGAAGAGGATCGTGCCGCCAAAAGCGGACGACGCGCAAGCGAGCGCGAAAAAGACAAAAACGAAACCGCGGCGCATCAATTTCCTCATGCGCGCCGTATCACCATCGCGTAAGCAAGACGCGCCACCCTGACCCGTCAATGAACTCGTTCCCGATTCTCAAGGTCCGCGACCTAACGAAAAGCTACGCTACGGGCGCGGGGCGCCTGACCGTTTTGCGCGACATCTCGTTCACCCTCGAGCAAGGCGCGACCTGCTCGATCCTCGGCCCATCGGGCAGCGGGAAAACGACGCTCCTCGGTCTGGCGGCGGGGCTCGATCTTCCGACCTCCGGCTCGGTGCTCCTCAACGGCATCGCCCTCGCCGAAATCAGCGAGGACGAACGCGCGCGAGTGCGCAACGCGCATGTCGGTTTTGTTTTTCAGAGTTTCCAGCTCATCCCGACGCTGACCGCGCTCGAGAATGTGACCGTGCCGATGGACCTGCGCGGCGACCGCAGCGCGCGGGCACTTGCGCTTGATCTCCTGCAACGCGTCGGGCTCGGCGACCGGAGCGATCATTATCCGGCGCAACTCTCCGGTGGCGAACAGCAGCGGGTCGCTCTGGCGCGAGCATTTATCAACCGGCCGAAGGTATTGTTCGCCGACGAACCGACCGGCAACCTCGACGCCGAGACGAGCCAGAACGTGATCGAAATCATGCTCGAATTGAACCGCAGCGCGGGAACCGCGCTCGTCCTTGTGACGCACGATCCCGACGTCGCGCGTTTGACCGAGCGGACGATTCGCCTGCGCAGCGGAGCGATGGTCGGATGAGCGGTTTCTTTCGGAGGGACGTGCTTCCGCACGTCCAGTTTGGTATGGCGGCGCGGATGGGAGAAACCGGACGTGCGGAAGCACGTCCCTCCGAGCAATAATGCGCCACGCGACCGAGAACATGGGCTTCGTCTTTCGCATGGCGTGGCGCGACAGCCGTGCGAGTCGCTGGCGCCTCCTCCTTTTTTCCATTTCGATCTCGTTAGGCGTGGCGGCTTTGATCGCGATCGGTTTGTTCCGCGCCAGCCTGGCGCAGGCGATTGACGACCAGGCCCGGTCGCTCCTCGGGGCGGATCTGGTGGTGGAGAGCTCGCGGCCGTTTACCGCCGAGCAGGAACAGATGCTCCGCTCGTTAGGCGAAACCCAGGCGCGCGAAGTGCGCTTCAACACAATGGCTCTCTTCCCGAAAGCCGGCGGCACCCGGCTCGTCCATGTCCGCGCCTTGGGCGGAGCTTTTCCCTTCTACGGCAGGATGGAAACCGCGCCGGCTGCGGCCGCGAAGACTTTCCGGAATGGGAGCCAAGCCGTCCCCGAGGAAAGTCTGCTCTTCCAATTCCGGGCTCAGCCGGGCGACCCGATCAAGATCGGCGAAGCGACCTTCACGATTGCGGGCGCGCTGACCAAGATGCCGGGCGAAGCCTCGCCCGCCGCGAGCTTCGCGCCGCGGGTTTACATCCCGCTGCAAAATCTCGCGCAAACCGACCTGCTTAAGCCGGGCAGCCTGGCGCGCTATCTGAACTTCGTGAAGTTCGCGCCGAAGGTTGACGTGGCGGGCGAAATCAAAAAACTCGCGCCGCGAATCGAGCATCTCGGACTCGAATACGACACGGTCGCGAAACGGAAGAAGGATCTGGGCGAATCGCTCGACAACCTTTACCGCTTCCTCAATCTCGTCGGCTTCATCTCGCTCCTGCTCGGCGCGGTCGGCGTGGCGAGCGCGATCCAGGCGCACCTGCAACAAAAGGTGCGGACGGCCGCCGTCCTGCGTTGTCTGGGCGCGTCGGGCCGCACGACCGTCGCCGTTTATCTCCTTCAGGCGATGGCGATGGGGTTCGTCGGAGTCCTGACGGGCGCGGCGCTTGGCCTAACGATTCACCAAACTCTTCCCGGCGCGCTCCAGAAATATCTGCCGTTCGTCCTGCCGACCACGATCCTGTGGGCACCTGTCCTGCGCGGCATGGCGGTCGGACTGGGCGTTTGCCTCCTCTTTGCGCTCCCGCCGCTCCTCCGTTTCCGCCGCGTGTCGCCGCTCATCGCTCTCCGCGCGACGGTCGACGACGGCGCCGCCCCCGTCTCGCGCGACCTGGTGATGTGGCTCGTTTATTTGGCGATCGCCGCCAGCCTGACCGCGTTTGCGATCTCGCAGGCGGAAGCCTGGACCGACGGGTTATTTGTCGCCGCCGGTCTGGCCGTGGCTGTCGCGGTCCTCATCGGCGTGGCGAAGCTGCTGATTTTCCTCGTGCGCAAACTTTTGCCGCCGCACTGGAGCTTCGTTCTCCGCCAGGGGTTGGCCAATCTCCATCGCCCCAACAATCGCACCCTGCTCCTCACCCTGTCGTTAGGCCTGGGCACTTTTTTGCTCCTTACCATTTACCTGACGCGCGACGTGCTCCTCACCCAGTTCCGCTCGATCGGGGCGCACGACCAGCCCAACATCTTCCTTTTCGACATCCAGCCGGACCAGACCGACGCGGTCGCCGGACTCGTTAGGCAATTGGGCTTCCCCGTCCTCCAGCAGGCCCCGATCGTGACCATGCGCCTGCTCGAGGTGAAAGGCCGCAAGGCGTCCGAGATGCTGAAAGATCCGCAGAACAAGGCGCCGGAATGGGAGTTGGAACGCGAGTACCGCTCGACTTACCGCGCGCAGCTAAGCGAGACGGAAAAGATCACCGCCGGCAAGTGGGTCAGCCGAGTCGACTATCATCCGGGCGACACGGTGCCGATTTCCGTCGAGCAGGATATCGCGAAGGATCTTGGCCTGACGATTGGCGATGCGCTCGTCTTCGATGTGCAGGGCGTGCCGATCAAGGCGCGGGTGGCGAGTTTGCGCGAAGTCGATTGGAAGCGCTTCCAAACCAACTTCTTCATCGTCTTTCCCACCGGCGTCCTGGAGAACGCGCCGACTTTCAACGTGCTCGTCAGTCGCGTCCCGACGCCGGCGGCTTCGGCGCAACTGCAAAACGCGGTCGTGGCCAGGTTCCCGAACGTTTCCGCGCTCGATCTCACTTCGGTCATTCAAACCGTGGATTCGATCCTGACGAAGGTCGCGCTCGTCATCCGCATCATGTCGCTCTTTACCGTCGGCACCGGGTTGATTGTGCTCGGAAGCACGATCTGGAGCGGACGTTACCAGCGGCTGAAAGAGAGTGTGCTCCTGCGCACACTGGGCGCGTCGCGCTGGCAGATCTGGAAAATTCTCTGCGCGGAATATTTATTTTTGGGACTGCTCGCGAGTGCGACCGGGATCGTGCTCGCGCTCGCGGCCAGTTGGGCGCTGGCCGTTTTCACTTTCAAGCTGGCCTACACCCCGGCGCTCCTGCCGGTCGTGATCGCGGGTTTGATCGTGAGCACGCTAACCGTCGCGGTCGGCCTGCTGACCAGCTACGGCCTGGGGAGCACGCCGCCCCTGGCGATCCTGCGCGAAGGACTGGAGTAATTGTAGGGCGGGCGCTCCGCCTGCCCAGGATCGAGAGTTCAAGAAACCGGGCAGGCGGAGCGCCCGCCCTACAAAGGCTGGGGGCGAACCTTTGCCAATTCGCTTTTCGTTAGGGGCCGCCAGCTGCCCCGCGGCAGCTCGCCAAGCCGCAGATGGCCGATGCGGGTGCGGACGAGCCGCTCCACTTCGTAGCCAATCTCGTAAAACATGCGGCGGATTTGCCGATTCATGCCCTGTTGCAGGACGACGCGCAGCCGGGTCGGGCCGATCGGTTGCAGCCGCGCAAGCCGGGCGCGCTTGCCGTCGAGAAAAACGCCGTCGAGCAATTTCTGTCCGCGCTTCGAATCCCAGCGTCGATCAAGCGTGACCTCGTATTCCTTCTCCACCTTGTAGCGCGGATGGGTGAGGTGCTGGGCGAGATCGCCGTCGCTCGTGAGCAGGAGCAGCCCCTCGGTCTGGGCATCGAGCCGGCCGACGTTGAAGAGGCGGGAAAATTTCGCGGGCAACAAATCGTAGATCGTGTCGGTCGCATTGGGATCGCGCCGGGTGGAAACGAAACCAGCCGGCTTGTGCAGCGCGATGGTCAGCGTTTCCGCTGGCCTAACGAGCCGGTGGCCGACCTTGACGTGGTCACTCGCTTCGACCTGCGTGCTGAAATTCGTGCACGGCTGGCCATTGATTGTGACGCGGCCTTCCGCGATCAGCTCGTCACAATGGCGGCGCGAGCCGAGCCCGGCCGCGGCGAGGAAGCGGTTGAGGCGCAACCTGGCTTAGAGATCCGGCTTGGTCTTCGGCAGACCGATGACTTTGCTCGTCTCTTTCCACTGGCCACGCTTTTTGAGCAATTCGACCCGCTCGAAACGTTTCAAGACATTGCGCTTGGCTGCGATGGTGCTGGCGCCTTTAAGACTGCGATGCTGCGACATAAATTGCTCCGGGTTATAGTCCGAAAATGAGCGGGCAAGGTAGCTGGCCTCGCGGCTTTTTCAAATGGATTGCATTTTAAGACCGCGCCGCGTTTCCGGAGCAGCCAATGCCTGGCTTGCACTCGGGCTCGCGGCAGTACTGGTGTTGGCGCTCGGATTGCTTTCCTGTCGGGGGCTCGATTGGTTTCTTCTCAAGCGCTCGCTGCGCGGCAAATTCGGCGAGCAAGACTGGATCACCACTCAGCAACTGGCCGATTGGCTGGCAGACAAGAAGCGTCCCGCGCCAGTGCTGCTCGATGTGCGGACGCCGGCCGAGTGGGAAGTTAGCCACCTGCCGGGCGCGCGGCGGGTCGATCCGCAAGCGGATGCCAGAGTCGCGGCGGGGAAGCTCGCAAAAGATGCGCCGATCGTGACTTATTGCGCGGTCGGCTATCGCTCGGGCGCGATGGCGCAACGGCTGCGCGCCGCTGGTTATACCCGGGTGCAGAATCTCGAAGGCTCGATTTTCGAGTGGGCGAACGAGCATCGGCCGCTGGTGCGCGACGGAGAGCGCGTGACGCAGGTCCATCCCTACAGCGCGTTCTGGGGCCGCCTGCTCGCGCCGGAGGTGCGCGCGCCGGTCCCGCCGAAGTAGTCGCCTAACGATGATTGCTCAGGAGGACGGTGGTGCCGCACGTGGTCAACTCTTCCGCCGCCTCGCCGTCGGCGCGGAGCAGCGCCTGCCAATGCGGCAACCGGTCCCGCTCGACCAGGAGATAGAAACGATCGGCACCCTTCCACGCCTGCAGGACCGTCTTTTCGTCGAGAAAAATATCCGGGGGCGGTCCGAGCGCCGCGCCGGGCTCGGCCGCCGGATCCTGGTTCACGAGATAAAACTTTCGGCCGAGATAGAAGAGGAGGCTGCTCCCGACATGCATCGGTCCTTCGTAAATGATTTTGTCGTTAGGCGCGATGCGTTCCTGGATGAAGTCGGCCGCCTCGGCGAGCGAAAAATAAGGCGCCATTCGCGCCACTCCGTCCATCATGCTGAAGCCGATCGGTACCAGCGCGGCAGCCAGCGCGGTGAGAGCCAGGCGGGGGCGCTCCCGCCAGATGAACCAGAGCGCGATTGCCGAGAAAAGAATGAGCGCGAGCCCGATCACGACGAACATCGAGCGGAAACCCAGCCAGGTGGAAATCGGGATATCCGTTAGGGTCCGCCAGGCGGTGGATCGCCCCGCGGTCGCGCCCCAATGGCCGTCCGCGCCGTGCAAGAGTGCCGGCAACCGCCAGGCCACGAGCCCGGCGACGAGGCCGATCGCGAGCACACCGGAGACGCCGACGATCCGGCTCCAGCGCGGCATCCGTTCCCAGGCAGTCGCGGCAAAAATGGCGAACCCGCCCCACATGCTCATCGAGTAGTAATCCTGCCGTTGGCCGATGAAGAAGAGCGGGATGAAAACCACGGCCATCCAGCAAAGCGGGAGGGCATCGGCAAATTCGATTTCACGCGGACGGAAAACGCGACGCCATGCCAGGAGCACACCGGGCAGGATCGCGACCGTCCAGGGGAACCACCACGCCACATGCAGCGCGAGGAAGACGTGGCGCGGCACGTTGTCGTAGCTGTGACCCGGATCCGCCTTGCCGGCGAGATGCACGAGCCATTCCCGCGCGGTGAATTGGCTGAGGAAACCGGGATGCTGCCACTCCAGCCAGATGTGCCACGGAGCGGCGATGAGCAGAAAAACGAGAATCCCGTCCCAGCGCAGCAACTCGCGAAACCGCAGGCGCGCTTCGCGATAAAAGCAGGCAAGCAACCCGAGGATCGCCGCCGGGTAGAGCAGCCCGTGCAGGCTTTTCGTCATGCAGGCGAGCGCGACGCAAATCCAGAAACCGATAAACCAGCCGCGCCGGCCCTGCCGCCGCTCGTAGCCGCGAATCGCGCAGTAAATCGAACCGGCGATAAAGGCGCTGAAAACCGGCTCCGGCATAACGATGCGGCCCAGGAGAAAAGTGCCGCACGCACAGAGATGGATCAGCCCGGCGAGAAAGCCGCGCCACGGACCGCCGAGCCGGTCGCCGATAAGAAAAGTGAGCGCGACGGCGGCGAACGTGCCGAGGGCGATCGGCAGGCGAACCGCCGCGTTCGTTAGGCCAAACGCTTTCAGGGAAACCGCGATCGCCCAGTAGAGCAGCGGTGGTTTTTGCAGCCGCGGGACGCCGTCATTCGTCGGCATGAGCCACTGGTGCGACTCCAGCATCTCGCGCGCGGCGCCGGCGTACTGGCCGTCGGTTTCATTGTAGAGATCGCCCCAGCCGACCGTCGCGACGTGCAGGAGGGCGGTGAGGCAGAGGACGAAAATAAAGAGCGCGCGCCGGATCGGCGGCGGCTCCAAAGCACGCGGGGGGAGAAACGCTTCGTCGAGAGTGAGGGCGGGATTGCCAGAGGACATCTTCGTTAGGCTAGGTCTTCCGGCCGAAAAGTCTGCCGCGGGATTCAGCGGCCTACATCGGCCGCCTCCGGCGCGCGAAAACGCTCCCATTCCTCCGGCAAGCGGAGCAACTTCGCCTCGGGCAGCTGGATGATGGCCAGAGTCTGGCGGCAGTCGGCGATGAGCGCGTCATCGCCCAGCCGCCGGATCTGAAAGACGCACCAAAAGCGGACCCGCTCCAGCCGGTCGAGCCAGCCGTCGATGCGCAGGCGATCGCCCAGCTTCGCGGCGCGACGATAGTCGATTTCCGTCCGCACGACGACGGGGTAACGCTGGGTCTCGGCCATCTCCGTGAGTTTCATCCCAAGTCGCTCGGCCAGCAGGGTGCGCGCGGTTTCGATGAAACGCAGGTACGCGATGTTATGCACGACCGCGGCGCAGTCGGTATCGAAAAACATGACCTGCACCTCGGTTTGGATGCGCGGCGCGTTCCCATTCGTCATCACGGTTGATCTTTCCGAATCGTCGCCGGAAAGCAACGGATTAAAAAAAACGCCCAACAGCGGCTTGGGCTAGAGCCGCACGAGATCGAGCAGAAACTGGCACCAGAGATAGATCATCCCGCGCCAGGAATACTTGATCTCGCCGCCTGCGGTCTGCATGAGCACGCCGGTCTTGATGTTGTGCGCGATCTGGTCGCGCAGATCGTTCTCGATCTCCTGCTGAATCTGATCTTCGTCGAGCGGATCGATCACGTTGGTCTCGACCGCGTTGTCGCGCAGAAAAGCCTTGTGGCTATGGTAAAGCTGCCAGAACGATTGGTCTGGCCGCTGCCGATTGATCCGGAATTGCGGCGTCAGTTTCAACCCGTAGGACAGGGGATAATTCCAGGTCGTCCAGACCGTGCCCTCCTGCGCCCGCGAGGAAATGCGCAGGTAGTAGAAGGAAAGATCGTGCTGCTCGTTGAGGCAGATCGTCGCCTGCGCGCGGTCGGCCTCCTTGTAAAAAAGCCGAAAGAATTGCTTGTAATCCTCCCAATCCCAACCGGCGTCGCTCACGTGGACGAAGCCTTCGCTCTCGATCTGCGCGGTGATCTCATCGAGCGTCGGGAAGACCTCCGCTGAGGGCGGACTCTTCGGGCGGAGCGTTTTCTCGCGCGGGAGCCGGAGCGCGCGGATGCGGGTGAGAATTTCCAGCCAGGGAAGAAAGAGCCAGCTGAGCGCGCTGAGGAGGCCGAGCACCCAGTTGCCGGTGATATAATAGATGGCGAGAAAGGAGGCGGTGAGAATGCCGAAGGCGCCGACCTTTTGCGAGACCGAGGATTGGTAGCTGCGCAAGGCGACGCTGAGCACGGCGACGCCAAGGGTGATGAAAAGCCCGAACAACATTTAGGGGACGATGGCGTGCGCGCGGAGGAATTTCTCGAGCTGATTGGTATCGAAATTCGCAAGCACTTCATCCCCGGCCACGAGAGTCGGAACATAGGTCTGGTCGGACAGTTCCTTCATCTCCTCGTAAGCCTCGCGATCGCGGCCGACATCGATCTCGGTGAACTGATAGCCGTGTTGCAGAAGATAATCCTTGGCATCGATGCACCAGGAGCACCATTCACGGCTGAAGAGTCTGATCTCGGTCGGCACGGGGGGAATAAACAGTCGCATCGGGGGGCGTCAATCTCCTGCTTCAACCTGGACCTTCTCCTCGCTCTCCGTTGCCGGCCACCCGTTCCGCCGTTCGGGCGCGAGCGCGCCTAACGAATTGAGACAGAAAGCGCGCGGCCGTCGGAGGGACGATGGAATTAGAAGACGATCGCCCAGGAGCCATCCGGCTTGCGCACGGCCGCGATATGACCGGGATAGATCACCGAGAGAACCATCCCAGAACACATTTGCGTCTCTTCATCCTTGACCGCCGCGAACGTCTTCTCATCCAATCCGAAGAGCGCTCCCGCTTTTCGCGTCACTACCACCTCTGGGCCACCAGTCGTCGCGAACTCCAATTCGCCCGCCTGCGGGGCCGTCACGCGCACGCCGGCCTCGTAGGCGGCTTCGAGGCACCTCGCCTTGCGCACGTCGTCCACCTTGAGCGCTTCATTCTCATCGATTGCCTTATAGAGCGCCACGAAATCCGGCTGAAACCACTCCGCCCGCGTCTTCAAAAGCCCGGCAATCTTCTGCTTGTCGTCCTCGGTGAGCGAGGTAACCGCGGGGTAATGATGCCACGGTAAATCGAGCGCAAAATCCGCCACGAACTCGCGCTCGAAGACCACCTTCCCTTTGACCGCCTTGCGATCGTCGACCCCTTCGTTCGCCTGGTTTGTCGCCTTCACGCTGCCCGGCTCGACTTCCTCCGTCGCCTGGTCCGTCACGGAGGCCCAGCGCAATTGCGCGCGATAGGTTTTCGCCGGGTCGTTAGGCGCGAACTCGATCCGGATCTTGTTTTTTCCTTTGCGCAGCACCGGGCCGACCGAGCTCATCGGCACCCAGACGGCGGGCCCAACCTCATGCTCGTCGAAAAGCACCGCAGCCTTTTCCTCGTGCACCTCCTGCTCAGCCAACTGGACATTATTGATGAAAACCTGCGCCTTGCCCGCCACGATCGTGACCTCCTTGTCCTTCGCGGGGTCGCCGACAAAGGGCGTGAACTTGAACTCGACATTAATGATGCCGGCTGGCGCGACCGACGCCGCGACCAAAAGAAGGGCAAGGGCGAGCTTTTTCATTCTCCGGTTTTGACGCAGCTTCGCCAGCGAGACAACCTTATTTCGTTGTGTCTGGCTTGCAGCCGGGTCGCGTCTTTTTCCCGCGCCAAACGTGGAGGGCCATGAGCGGAGGCAGCGCCAACCCAACCCAAAGATGGGCGGCGCTTGTCCAGGAGCGAAGACGTTCGCCCCCGACGTAGTAAAGCCCGTAACCGGTCAGAACGAGGAAACCAAACAGGCCGAAGAGCGAAAGGCCGGTGCGGAGATTTCGCCCCGCGCGCCAGGCAAATTTGACGTGCATCGGCAGCAGCGTCCCGAGGAGGACGAGGACCGCCATCGCGGCCGCGCCGTGAGCTTTTAACATCCAGCTTTCCGCCGGACTCGCGCCGCCGAATTCGTTAGGTGAGGCGCCCCAGTAATGCAACCAGGCCCAGGCCGCGCCGGTTGTAAAAACCGCCACGCCGACCGCGTAGGCAAACCATTCGTGACGGCGACTCAGCCGGATGGAATTGCGACGCCTCATACCCGGGAAAGCCAGCGCGGCGGGAGATTGCGTTCGAGCACGAAGGCACCAGCGCCGTGGCGGGCGAGCAACTCCTTTGCATCCCCCGCAAAGCGAGTGCGATTTTTGTCAGGGCGTCTGCCGTCAGGCAATCGCGCGCCGCAACCGTGACGCTGATTTCGTCCGGCAGCGGCTGACGCGAGCGGCCGTCGAAAAGCGCGGGCGCAAAATAGCGCGCGGAGGTCGCCAGAGCGCGATCACGCAGACGAACCATACCCGCCGTCCGGCCCGGGTAGAGGGGATGGCGAATCTGCACCTCCTGCGCGTGCTCGCCGAAAACTCGCAGGTCGCCTCCCGCGTTTACGATTCCCGAAATAGCGCCGGCTTTTTGCAACGCTTCCACCGCCCGGTCTACCGCGAATCCCTTCGCGATCCCGCCGAGATCGATCGTCACCGGCCGGCGAAAACGAACGTGGTCGTCTTTGTTGATCAACACGTCGCGCCAGTTGCCCTTCGATCCGACCGTGATGTCGAATACGCCGCCGCTATCCTCGAAAATTTTCCCGCCGCGCGCAGCACCGCGAGGGTCGAGCGATGCACCGCGACCCTGCGCCACGCCGCCTCGCGATTGAGCCGGCTCACTTCGCTCAAAGGATCGTGGCGGTTCATCCGCCCCTGCACTTCCGCGATGGCGATGAAGCCGACCGCGATGGCGCGCCGCAGAATCGTCTCGTTAGGCGCGCGCACTGCGATCTCCACGAACGTCCCGAGGAGCGGGCGCGCCCGGCGCGCTTCAACGCAGCGCGATGTCATACAATGCGAGAATTCGCCGCACGCCGTCGGTCAAGTGGCGCGAAGAAAGGGTCGCGCCGCTGATGTTCTTGATGTCGCGGTCGAGGAGGAGCGGCGCCGTTTTCGTTTTGCCGACAAACTGCGCCCGCCATTTCGGGTCGCGCACCTGCCCGCCATAGCTCTCGCGGTAATCCATGATCTCCAGCCCGCGGACGGCGCCGTCATTCGTCAGGCCGACGGCGTAGGTGATGAATTCATGTTTACCGATCACTTCGTCGACGATGAACCAGCCGCCGCCACTTGCCCGCCAGATCTGCGGCGGCCTGTTGGTGAGGCGGATGCCACTCTCCTGCTCGATCGACTTGCGTTGTGCATCGGTCAACTGCAGCGGGAAAGCGACAAGTTTTTTCCCGGGGAAAATCGCCTCCTGGGCCTGCCCGACATTCAGGTAGGTGACAGCAAAACCGGTGCTGACCAGGGCGGCCGAAAGCGGCGCCGCGATAAAAACGAACTGCGGCTTCAGCATCGCCTAGAAATTGAATCCAACCTTGAGCCGGAACTGGTGACGCTGCTCCTCGGCGAAGGTTTGGCCGTCGTTAGGCTCGCCCACTCCTTTGCCGTAAACTTGATAGTTGTAAGTCAGAGTGGCCCACCAGCGTTCCTGCGCGTAATGAAGGGACGGGCCAGCGTAGAGCACGCGGTGCTCGAAATTATAGAAATCGAATTGTGGATATTCCGTGCGGTAGTGTGCTTCCACCCCGGCATACCAATTCGGGGCGAAGCGATAGGTCACGCCACCGGCGGATTCGAAAGCGAGTTCCTTCGGATATTGCTCGGCCGGTTGTTTGCCCCAGGCCCACTCGATGCCAAAGCTCAGGACCGTGATGAGGGTGTCATCGAGAAAATCCTTTTGCAGGTCGATCTCTGGTTTGAGGTAACGCTCGTGCTGCTTCAGTCCGTCGACTTCGTCGTTCAGCAGATACCCGCCTTCGACCCGCAAGGCCAGGCCGAGCGGATCCTTGAACGGACTGAGCAATCGATATTTCCCCGAAGCCTCGAAACCCCCAAAACGATAATTGTTTCGGTTAGGCAAACCCGGCACATCCCGATTGTAAAAGTAATGATTCTCGGTCGAGAGACTGGCCTGGAACTGATCGGTGAAGCCATATTCGACCTCCGTTTCATAGTCGGAGCCGTAGTAAGTGCCCTCGTCCTTGCCCGTGCGCAGGGTAACGAACTGATAAACTTCCGCGTGGCCACCCGGGAGGGTCTCGGCGCCGCGCGCGAAGCCGAAAAATTGTTCGTCGGCCCGGGCGGTGCTCGCGGTGGCAAAGCCGAACGCCATAACAGCGACGAGCAGAGCAGGTCGGATGAATTTCATCCAACCATGCTACGCGAGCGGCGGACGGCCCGCTGCCGTTCGGTTGCCAATTATTAGCGGCTCCTTGCGACCGCTCCGCTGCGCAGGAGGTTGTGGTTAGCCGATCGACGAACGATAGGCGGCCGCATCCTTCAAGGCCTTCAACTGCTCGGTGTCATCTACCTTCAGGACGTAAATCCAACCTTCGCCATACGGATCGGTGTTGATCAGCGCCGGATTGGATTCGAGCGCCTTGTTCACTTCCAGCACCGTGCCCTTGGCTGGAGCGTAGATGTCACTCGCGGCCTTGACCGACTCGACGACCGCGATCGTGCCGCCGGCTTCATACGACGCGCCCATTTTCGGCAGCTCGACGTAAACCACGTCGGTCAACTCGGCCTGCGCGTGATCGGTAATCCCGACCCGGATTTTGTCGCCTTCGCGGCGGACCCATTCGTGCGATTCGGTGTAGAGAAGGTCGTCTGGAACATTCATGATTTTTTGTAGAGCGGTTTCTTTTCGACCACGGCCGGAAATTTCTGGCCGCGGATTTCAATTTCAATTTCCTCGCCCGGCTGCGGCGCCGGCGTTGTGAGGTAAGCCATCCCGATCCCGTAATTCAAGCTTGGCGAAAGAGTGCCGCTGGTCAGCTCACCCGCATCCGCCCCCGCGCGGAAGACACGGTAATGCGGCCGCGGCGGTGGGCTTTTGCCTTTCATCCGAAAAGGGACGAGTCGGCGCGAGAGGCCTTCCTCTTTCTCGCGCTGCAACTTCTCGCGGCCGGTGAAATTCGGCTTCGTTAGGTCAACGAAAAACCCGAGGCCGGCCTCGAGCGGGTTACGTTCCGGCGAGAGGTCGGAGCCGTTGAGCGGATAACACATTTCGAGACGCAATGTGTCGCGCGCGCCGAGGCCGCAGGGGCGAATGCCTAACGACTTTCCTTTCTCAAGCACTTCCCTCCACACCCGCGGCGCGTCCTGCGCGGCGAAGAAAACTTCGATCCCGTCCTCTCCTGTGTAGCCCGTGCGCGCGACCCAAATGCTCGTCTCGCCAAGATCGAACGCCGCAATCCGATTCCGCGTCGGCATCGGTTTTTCGCTTCCGAAGAGCATTTGGAAAAGTTCCCCGACCCGCGGTCCCTGGATCGCCAGACCGGCATACTGAGCGCTTTGGTCCGCGAGCTGCACGCCGCCCGCCGACACTGACAGGTGCGCCCGCAACCAGGCAAAATCGTCCTCGATCCGTGAGGCATTCACGACAAGCAAAAACTTCTCGTCTTCGATCCGGTAAACGATCAGGTCGTCGATGATTCCGGCGGCGTCGTTCAACAAAAAGGTGTACTGCCCCGCGCCGACTTCGAGCTTCTCGGTGTTGTTCGTCAGCATGGTGTTGAGCCATTCGCTGGCGCGCGGCCCGGTCGCGACCAGCTCACCCATGTGCGAAATATCGAAGACGCCGACGCTCTTCCGCACTGCCTGGTGCTCGTCCATAATGCTGCTGTACTGCACCGGCATCAGCCAGCCGCCAAAGGGGATGAGTTTCGCGCCCAGTCTGACGTGTTCGTCGTAAAGCGGGGTCCGTTTTTCCGCGGCGTCACTCATCGCGGCCAGCCTAGATGTTGCCGCAAACGTGTCAAACTTCGCGCCTTTCGCCGCACCCTTTCTTGAACTGCCGCGGGGCCGCCTCTACGGTGACGCGACGATGAATTTGCTCGATTCCCTCGAACGCCGCTTCGGCTGGCTCGCCATTCCAGGCTTGATCCGCATCGTGGTCGCGCTCACCGCGCTGGTTTATTTCCTCACTTTTCTCAATCCCAATTTCCTCTCCCTTCTGACGCTCGATCCGGCGCGCATCATGCACGGCGAAGTCTGGCGGCTGGTCACCTACATCTTCATTCCTGGCTCGATCGGTCAGCCCGGCGCGATGATCCAGCCGCTTTGGCTTTTGCTGGCGCTTTGGTTTTTGCTCTTCATCGGCGACCGACTGGAACACGCCTGGGGCGCCTTTCGCCTCAACCTATACTTTTTTGTCGGGATGATCGGGACAACGATCGCGGCCTTCTTTTTTGGCGAGCAATTTTCCAACGCCATGCTCGCGTCGTCGCTTTTTTTCGCCTTCGCGAACTGCTATCCCGACGAGGTGATCTACGTCCTTTTCGTTTTGCCGATGAAGGTGAAATGGCTCGCCTGGGTCTCGGCAGCGCTCTTGCTTCTCAGATTCGCGACGGGGCCGAATTCCTACCGGATGGCTTTGATCGCGGCCTTTGCGAATTACCTTATCTTTTTCGGCCCGGACCTGGTCCGCGCGGCGCGCAACCGGAAGGAGGTCGCGAGCCGGCGCCGCCGGTTCGAAGAAAATGCGCGGCCGGAAGAAGACGCTCTGCATCACTGCGCGAACTGCGGCGCGACGGAGCTGACGAACCCCAATCTTGAATTCCGCGTCGCGCGCGACGGAGAAGAATACTGCCTCGCTCATCTCCCGAGCGCGTCAAAGGTGGAAGCCTAACGATTGCCGTCAACTCGCGCGCAGCCGACGGATGCGGCGGTGAAAGCAAACGCTCAGCGTCCAACGTTCAATGAAGAGGAGGCGCGGCGGTCTTTTTTCCTACTTGGACGTTTAACGTTGAGCGTTGGACGTTGGACGTTTTCCTCTCTTCTTACACCGCGCGCCCCGGCTTGACCCCGTCGCCGCGCCCACGGACACTCGCTCATGGACCAGACTCCCGCGCCGCTCATCCCGCAGGACGGCTGGCATTGCCTCCATCTTTTCTACCGGATCGAGTATGGCCAATGGCAATTGCTCAGCGCTGCCGAGCAGCGGGCCGCGAAAATTGCGCTTTCGACACTGGTGCAAGAGACGCGCGCGCTCGAATCCACCCAGCTTCTCACCCTCAGCCAGGTCACGCCCAAAGCGGACCTCGGTTTCATGCTCGTCACACCGGACCTGCAAAGCGCGAACCGGATCGAGAAGCAACTCACGCTCTCGTTAGGCGCGGATGTCCTCGTCCCGGTTTACAGTTATCTCTCACTCACCGAGGAAAGCGAATACACCACGACCGACGAACAATACGCCGAGACGCTCGAGACCGAGCAGAAGCTGAAGCGCGGCACGCCGGAATTCGACGCCGCCCTGCAATCTTTCCGCGAGCGGATGCAAAAATACCGGCACGACCGCGTCTACCCGACGCTCCCCGACTGGCCAATCGTCTGTTTCTACAACATGACGAAACGCCGCGGCGAACAACACAACTGGTATTCGCTGCCGTATGAAGAACGGCGCACTCTCATGGCCGGCCACGCCCGCGTCGGGCGGGAGTATGCCGGCAAGATCAAGCAGCTTATCACCGGCTCGACCGGGCTCGACGACGCGGAATGGGGCGTGACCCTCTTCGCGCACGACACTTTCCAGATCAAGGCAATCGTGTATCAGATGCGCTTCGACGAGGTGAGCGCGGCCTACGCCGACTTCGGTGAATTTTACATTGGCATTCAACTGCCGCTCGACGAACTGTTTCGCCGCTTGCAGCTGTAATCTCGTGCTCGTGCTCCTGATCGTGCTCGTAATCGAAATTGCCTGACGAGCGAGCACGAGTTGAAAACGGATGGGTGGCAGAGTGGTCGATTGCGCACGCCTGGAAAGCGTGTATGCCGCAAGGCATCCGGGGTTCGAATCCCCGCCCATCCGCCACCTCATTTGCAAGAGGTTGATGACGAGGTAAGTAGCTGAAAATCAGAGACTCGAAATCCGCGATGATCCAAAACACTGCTACAAAACCAGTCGTCGCTGTGCCCGGGTATTCACGCTTATTTCGAAGAGGTGCGATCTATTATTTCCGAGTTGTCGTTCCCCGCGAGTTGCGGAGCGCAATCGGAAAGTCGGAGATTGTCAAATCGCTTCGAACTGCAAATTTCAACGAGGCGAAGCGACTTGTTGCGTTCGAATCAGCAGACGCGGACGGCCTTTTCCATTCCGCACGCGTAAAGCTTCATCGCGTCAAATCTCCACGTCGCGAGGTTTCGAAATTATCTGATGCGGAAATTCACCGCTTGGTAATGGAGTGGTTCATTCAAATCGAAAAGCGATCTGAGGATTCGTGGCAAAATGAAGGACGCCATCTGGCACTCGACGAGCGACAGGAAGCTTTGGAAAACCTCGGAATCGAGGAAACGGCATTGACAGCCGTATGGGGAGACGGAGGCGCATGTCAGCCAATCGATGCGTCGAGGGATCTTGACCAGTTTCTCTCGCAGCGCGGAATCGACTGCGCAAGAGACAGTGCCGAGTACCGAAAGCTCACCGCTGTTTTTCACAGGGGAAGAATCGAAAACGTTCGGCGCGATATTGCTCGAATCGAAGGAAAGCCACGCCCAGCGGAAGACTTGATGTTTCGCGACCTCTCCGCGTACACACTTCTCTCCGCAGCTCAAGATTCCATCACTTTGGGCGAGTTGCTCAACCGCTTCTTGGCTTACGTCCAGGCAAAACGCTCCGAAACCACATTCTCCACGTATCAGACTCCGGCCCGGGTTATGCGCGAAGTGCTCGGAGAGGCCACCCCACTTCACAGCATTACAAGGGGCAGCATTGATCGTCTTTTCGATTTGCTCAGGAATAGACCTCAGAATACTTCGCAACGATATCGTGGCCTAACGACAGAGCAGGCGATTTCGGCGGCGGCGGCACGAGGCGACAATCTGAAACTTTCCCCAAAGTCGCTTGAAAATTATTACACAAACATTCTCGCCGTTTTCAATTTCGCCGTTGACGAGAAACTGATTGCTGAGAACCCGGCGAAGTTTCGTTCGCTCAGAGAGCAGTTTCGGACCAGGACCGTCAGGAAGAAGGCACTTTTCTCACCGGAACAACTGTCGCAGATTTTCCACTCGCCGGTTTACGAGCGACCTTTTCAGATTGGGGACGCACACAGCGGGCGATTCTTCGTTCCTTTGCTCGCCCTATTCCACGGGTTTCGATGCAATGAAGCTTGTCAGCTCTACACGGAGGACGTGAAGCAAGAGCGGGGAATTCCTTTCCTCGCAATTCGTGAAGAACGCGAAGACGGATCGCAATGCGAAAAGCGGCTGAAAAATGAAGCGAGCAAACGGAACGTCCCGATTCACCCCATTTTGTTGCGAGCAGGTTTCATGGAGTTCGTTGCGGAGCGCCGACGCGACAGCGCGTCACCTCGGCTTTTTCTTGAATTACCGCTGGGCAAAACCAGACGATACAGCAATCCCTTTTCGAAGTGGTTCACCCGATATTTGCGTTCAATATTTGATGTGAAACCTGCGGCGACGTTTCACAGCTTCAGGCATCATTTTCGAGACGCTTTGCGGGCGGGGCGCGTCGGGACCTATGGTTAACTTATCTGGAATTATCTCTGAACCCCACCCGCTTCCTCCGGCACCAAAACCCGGCAACCTTTCTCCTCCCGTCAGGACTTTCCGCCACAGATTCAAACTTCTTCCAAGTCGCGCCCTTAACCGATGCAGGAGAGGCAAGTCTCGATAATCGTGACAATTTTATACCCAACACCACCGAGTTTGACCGCCTCAGTGCCGGGAGTCTATGGCCGCAAGTCCTCCGTACCTATCTGACAGGACTTTTACGGATCATTGACGACGACACGGAACGAGCGGCGGCGGGCGACAATGTCTGGATACAATTTGAGGATCGAATCGATCCACCACGTTTCACATTGCGCGAGGCTGAGACATACTTCGACTTCATCGTAAGCGGACCGACTCCGATTTCATTAGTATCTAGCTTGGAAGGCCCCTTACAATCGTATCCGCTAAGCGCACGCGACTACCCAGCGGAACCCGCGAGCAGTTGGGAAGGTATGTCCCGCGTTCTCACATTGCAGGTTCGCGAAGGCGTCAAGGTCAAAATCTACGCAAAAACCAGTCGAAGGGTTCGGTTCGAGGTTACTTATGACATGAGATACGTTCGTCTTCGCTCGACGCCTACCGATGGAACCTACACACGGAAGAGACAAACCTTTCGTAATTTGAGCGGTGTTGAGCGAAGATTAGATGAATTGCGGGAAGATGCAGCCAATGAAGTGAACAAGGTATTGCGACACATAAGGAATCGGGTAAGCCTGCCCGCTACTCCGCACACGGCTATTGACCTTCTCATCGACTTCACGCGAGCGTTAAACAACCGAGAGAATGCTCGTATCTTACTAGATGCCTTGCTTTTCAAGGGCAGCATTACGTCATTGCCCCGTTACAAACTGGCTTTGGCTAAGTTGCGGCAGGCGGGAATTCTAGAGGCGCTCCCGACGAACCACGGAAAAGAGCATGTCGTTACAGCACCGTACAGGCACCCTCTCAGGATGTTGAGAGATCACGCAGCGTTTCCTAATCTTAGTATTCGCCAGAGAACCAGAGGCCCCCACCCCCGGTCTGAATAGAAGCACAAAGAGGTAATGCCCCCCTCCCACATCAGTCGCAAGAGACAGTTTGCCAAGTTTTTTAGAAATCTAGGTAACCGCTCAATTTGCCAGTTTTGCCATGCTCCCTTATTGGGTTCCGATTTTGAACGTACGTGCAAAATTAGTTCTGGCTTGGCGATGAAATGGTTCTGACCAGAATGGCATTAAGTTAAGCGAGGTTATGGATGGTTTTGGTTGGGCGATTTCGATGGGAGAGATCGCCCATTTCATGATGTGGTCGGGTGAGGAGATGGAAGTTTTTCGGTCGCCGTTTTTTCGCTCTCGGTTCGCTTCGTCCAGGTCGGTAGGGAAGAGCATCCAAGGCGATCAACCGAAGCATATCGCTGATGAGAAGAGATTGCTTGCGGGGTTGGCCGAAGCTGGCATGGATCACTTCGCTCCACTGGCGGACGGTATCGAGTGTGCCTTTGAAGCAACAAAGCACCGCTGCCCAGGGAGAAAAGGCCGACCAGTTTGAGCAGGGGAAAGCCTAGCCCGGGCTTCTGCCAGCTCGATTGCGGCCAGCGTTCCTGGTTGGCAGCCGTATCCGGCATCGAGCACATGGTCCCATCGACAATCTTTACTTCCCGGCCCTCCAGCCAGTGCTCGGCTCCGAGGGTGTTGCGTGCCAGGTTCCAGGCAAGACTATCATGAATTGACTTCAAAGTTTGACTGTCCAGCCGTGCCCGCGCCTGGCAATAGGCACTGGGAGTAAGTCCCCGCCGAGCACGTCTCTGACCCCAGCGCCACCAAGCCTCCACCTTGCGCACGGTCTCTCGACAGGAACTGTCCGGACTCAAAACCTGCCAGACAAACGCCCAGAAGGTAACTTGCGCGGGCAAACTTCTTCTTCGGCTGTTGACTCCCTTCTCTGTGGGACTAAGTAGCCGTTGCGGAAAGAGGTCTCCAAAGATGGCATAGAGTTCCTGGAGCGAATCGTGCTTGCTTAAACGGGCCAGCGCCCCGCGCGCTGGTCGCCCGAAAAGAAGTGGTCCAAAGGCTCGAAAGAAGGGTGTCTGGTTTGGCATTCACTTGCCTAACATACCTACCTCAAACTAACCACTCCTTTTATCCAATTTGCCCCTTATCTTAATGCCATTCAGAGCTGACCCCAATTCACGATTCTGGGCGGGCGAGCCAATTCATAGACGACTGTTATCAGCGAGATGACAGTGTCTGGTACTTTTGTAACGTCTTAAGTGCATTTTCTGTCTGACCGCTGTCCCTGTAAACAACTGTCAACAGTTCCCAGAGTTTAGCGTTCCTCGGCTCCATCGAAATCGCGTGGAGAAGTGTAGCAGCGGCATCGCCTGGCTTGCCAAGCCGCCAATAAGCTCGCCCTAATTCCTCCCAACCTTCTACGTGATCTGGTTCCAGTTCAGTATTATGCTGGAAGGCGGCTACCGCCGCGTCGAACTGTTTAATATCTCTATAACTGAGACCGAGAAAGAACCATCCCTTTGAGTCTGTGGGCCTCAGCGCGACGTACCGTTGAAGCGAATCGGCGGCATATCCGTGCTCGTTAGCGTCCTGGTATGAAACGCCGAGGAAAAGCCAAGCTTCAGCAAAATTTGGATTCGCTTTAACAGCCCGTTGGAATGGAGCAATCGATTCTCTATCCTTCTTTTGATCCAAATATGCCCGACCGATGTTATACCACGCAAAAGCGTATTCAGGCTTAATCTTCACCGCCTGTTGATAAGCTTCGATGGCTCGATCCGTGTTGCCTTGCGCTATGTACGCATTTCCGAGACTATTCCATCCGTCGGCGTTATCCGGCTTGATCGATAATCCCTGTTGGTACGCCACAATTGCTCCATTAATGTCGCCGCGTTCCTTATCCGAGTCTGCTAAGATGAACCATATGTTCGCGTCATCCGGTTTGGCCTTGAGCGCCTGCCGGCAGGCCGCGATCGCGTCCTCGTATAAATTCAGCCCGTAGAACGTGATTCCACGAAGCTCATTGAGCTCTTCGTTTTCTGGAAAGCGCTTTTCAAGGGACTTGATGAGCGTTAGAGCTGCAACATAGTTTTTTGAGTCAATCGCATCCAGGGCTTCGCCAAATTCTCCATCGTCATACACGGACTTCGCCTCGCGAGCGATTAGCCTTTCCAGCGGTTTCACCATCGTATTGGGACTGACCTGACCTAACAACAATTTCGCCGCCTCGATTGGCACCGCGAAGTTTAATGCCTGGCCCTCGCGCATTAGCATTGTAGCAACGCCGAGGACCGAACCATTTGCGTCAAGTACAGGCGAGCCGCTGGAACCAGGGGCGATCGGCGCAGTGATTTGCAACCATTTTACTCTGCCGGGTAGTTCCCGCTTAGCCGAGATAATCCCGTCGGAAACCGTTCCTTCCAAACCAAGCGGACTTCCAATCACGGTAACGTGCTGGCCGACTTCCGCTTTCGCAGTGTCTCCCATTTCAAGAAAGGCGAAACCGTCTCCCTTCACGCGAAGCAAAACAACGTCAGAGTTTGAATTATCAGCCAAGACTCCCGCGACCTCATACATGGCCCCGTTCTCGAGTTTGACGACGATCCTGTTAGCTCCCTCGATGACGTGGAAATTTGTAACCAGCATTCCGTCCGCAGAGACGAAAAACCCCGAACCGGTGGCAATCGCCTTATTCGCTGCGTCGAATACTTCGATCAGCGCTACCGAACTGCGTGCCTTTTGCAGGCTCGTTTGCTGACGTGAAGTAGCAGCGAAGCGCCAAGTCGCGATGGAAATTGCGACGAAAGCCAAAGCTCCGGCTGTAACGAAGGCGCTCTTCCGCGAAAAACGCCAGTTTGCTGGAATTATCGGGCTTTCAGACCCATTTCTTTGACGCTGGATCCCCAAATTCCGTTCCTCGCCGCCACTGCCCCCATCAGGCTCGGAAGGCGCCTCGCGTGGAGGTTTCGAAGAATCCACACTTTCGTTTCCGGCGGCATGCGACGACTTATCGGACGGTCGGACGGTGAACTTAAGACTCTGCTTTTGCGGCGCGTCCTGCGTGGTAGAGACGCTCAGGAGAGGGTGATTATGGTAAGCAAACGTCGCGAACATTCCACGGATATAGAAATATATAAAGATAAGTCGTAATGCGGAAGACTTGTCGATCCCGGAACTGATCATGTACACTTCGTTAAAGGTGCCGTAGCCGACAAGCAGAGCTGCGCAGATTCGACTTCGTTTATAAACACCGAACGCTAAGCCGAAAAGAATGACGGCATCCAAAAGTATTCCGCCACCGAATCCAGGCACAAGCTGGGTGCCTCCAATAGCAATTAATCCAACTACCAGAGTGACGCCGCCGCACACCAGCGCTGCAATCGACGCGCTTTTAATCGCCCGATCAATTTTTTCTTGTGAACTTGGCTGATCCTTCTTGGGCATAGCGGACTAAGTTTGGATTCGGCCACAATTTGACTCTAATAAGTCGATGTATCTTTCTCCTTCTTTTCCGATCCGTCCGCGAAGCCCTTATCCCAGATTACAAATGCATTCTTTGCTTTGTCGAACATGCCCGCGACCTTTCCGTCGTCTCTGTTCCATAAAATAGTGCTCTCAGTCTCCACGCCGCGAACAAACGTAGCACCTTCTGAATTAGCCCTAAGCAAGTCGTTGAGAGTTGCCGCAAGAAATTCAGATTTATCGGTCTGCAAGAAGATGGCACTCACGGCGCAGTCGTTATGGAATGAGACGACGATAACAAAGCCGCCCTTCTCAAATCGTGCGCTTTTATCAATACCTCCGGAGCTACTAACCTCCCTGATTGGCGCACCGTATCGGGCGACGCATTGTTCAAATGTCTCATGGAGGCGCGCATCTGCTTGAACACACATAACGCAGGTCAGGATAATTACAGCTACCAGCCGTGTCATTGCATCAACCTTTCTTTGGATAGGGCGTTTTATTCGCTGTATTTTGCCTTTGGACGAATCTTCTCCAAGCTACCTTCTGCTCACGTGATTGGGGAAAGATCGGTTTGGGCTCAATTTTCTAAGGCGTGAACAAACAGCTCGTAGACAACCGCTCCATGCTTTCGAAATACGTATTTGGAAGGAGTGCCATGACTTTTCACTGAGTCGGCCTCGATTCGCTCCGGCTCCTGACCGATGCGTTTGATCTCAAATGCGACGGGAGATGGAGTCATACATGTTTTGGTCTGAATGAACATCACTCCACGGCTAACGAGTATGGCACGTCGTTCCCATCGGTTCTCTGGATCTTCTCAAGCGCTTCTTTCGGCAGCTTGAGAATAGTGACCGTAAAGTGCCTGGCGGTGACAAAGCGGCCCAGGGGAATAGGCTCAGCGCGTGAGCCGTGAATTGCGGGGCCGAGAATATCGATTCGGGCGCCAAAGAGGCGATCTTGCGGGAAGTGATACGGGATCAATTCGCCAATCGCCTCACCGCCCGGATGCGATATCCGGATTTTACCAATCCGCATATCGGGAAATAGCGGTTCCATGGGATACATTGGAGGAGTGAGGTCGTCAGAGTCCACGTAATCAGACGAAATGAAAGCAGGTTTCAGTCCACGGCGAACCAGTCGGTTGCTGGCTCTTCCCTGCAAATCTCATTTTTGAAGCCGAACCAGACGCCGCAGTCCGCGGCAGGCACATCGCTCTCGCCCTGGAGCAGCGGTTTTCGGTTGACCGGTTATCAATGGTCGCGCAATGAAAAACGCGACCCTTCTTCTTTCAGTTCTCACCAGCGTGATGCTAGCGAACTGCGCGGGCGTTAGCCCGAGGCGCATTATCGGCGACACCGTCGGCCAGGCCGGCGGTGCGTTCATTGGCAACAAGCTGAGCAACGGTAATCCGCTGATCACCACCGCGGCCGCAGGCGGCGGCGTGCTCCTGAGCGAGTTGCTCCAGGCGCAGAGCAACGCTTCTTCGCGCAAGTCCTACGATGCCGGTTATGGAGTCAGGACATGGGGTTAGGCATCGGTTCTGACCCCATTTCGCAGCGTTCACCTTCCCCGACTGTCGCGTGATGTTTGCTTGCCTTGCTACAAATCACTGCTACAAATTGACCGCAGCGGATTTTCGATCGCTCTGATTTTAAGGTACTTACGATGCGCGGAGTAGAATCCCCGCCCATCCGCCGCCGACTTTCGCTTGTCACCGCGCACGTTTTGCGAAAGCATCCCCGCCATGCGCGCCGCCGCCCTCGCCCTCTCCATCTTTTTCGCCCTTAACGTGCCGCGGGCGCAGGGCGAAAACCCTTTCGTCGCTCACCTCGTCGAGGCCGCGCAGGCTGACTACAAGAGCGGTCACCTTGATTCCGCCCTAACGAAACTCGACGAGCGCGAAAAGACGGAAGGCACGAGCGGCGAAGCGCTCGACCTGCGCGGCTCGATCGCACTCGAGCAAGGCCGACTCGAGACCGCGCAAAAGGCCTTCACCGCGGCGCACACTCTCGCGCCGGATTTCTTCGCGCCCCGCTTGCACCTCGGCGATCTGTTGCTGCGCGAGAAGAATTACGCGGCGGCGCGCGCCATTTACCAGCAGCTTTCGACCGAAACCACCGTCCTCATTTCGAGCGAGCGGTTGCGCTTCGCGCTCTTGATCGTCGCCCTTGCGACGCACGACGAGGAAGCCTCGAAGAGTTCGCTCGAGAACATCAAATTTCCCACGGAGACTCCGGCTTATTACTACGCCCAGGCGGCCTGGGAATTCGCCCACGGAAACCCCCGTTCCGCTCATCAGTGGATCGATACGGCGGGCGAAATTTTCGAGCCGCAGCTGCTCGCCTGGTTCGCGCGCCCGCTCTACGACCTCGGCTGGCTCAAAGAAAAGCCGCCGCCCGCGACCCTCTAGCCCAGCTCCGAATCTTTCGGTTGCCGCCGACTCAGCACCTGGGACGTTTGCCGGATTTTCACGATACTGTTGCCGGGCAGCACGCCCCGAAAATTTGTCCCTGGATAAATGATGCAGTCGCGGCCGATGATTGAACCGGGATTCAAGACTGCGTTGCATCCGATCTCCGTGCGGTCGCCGACGATCGCGCCGAATTTCTTCAGGCCGGTCGCGATCAAGCCATCGGTCGCGAGCACCGAAATCTCCGCGTGGTCGAGCTTCACGTTGGAGAGAATCACGCCCGCGCCGAGGTGCGCCCGGTAACCCAGAATCGAATCGCCGACGTAGCTGAAATGCGGAATCTCCGCCTCGTCAAAAATGATGCAGTTTTTGAACTCGCACGAGTTGCCCATCACCACGCCGTTCCCGACGATGACGTTTTCGCGCACGTAGCAACCACTGCGGATGTGGCAATTATCTCCGATCCACGCCGGGCCCTTCAACATCGCGCCCTGCTCGACGATCGTGCCGCTGCCAATGAAAACTGAACCGCTGATGTAGGGCTTCCCGACCAGTTCGCCGAGGAAAGCGGGCTTAAGCCGGAACTGCAGGTAACTCGGGATCTGCTTGAGCGCCTCCCAGACGTATTTATCCTTTTCGAAAAGCTTCGAATGCGCGGTGTGTTCGAGTTCGAAGAATTCGGCAGGGCTAAACATTTCGTTAGGCACCGGCACGCCGGGTGACGAGTTGGCCGTCCTTCGTGTCGCGGACGTCCCAACCGCGCGCCTGCAGTGCGTCGCGCAATTCATCACTTTTTTGCCAATCCTTGGCAAGCCGCGCGTGCACCCGCTCCTCCGCCAGGCGCGCAATCTCCGCCGACGGCTTCTCTGCTCCCGCCTCGAGCGCGAGGACGCGATTGATTCGCTCCCACCACTGCAACCAGGCGAGCGCGCGGGCCGCATCGATCCCGCCGTCGAGCTCCCGATTGCTCTCGCGGATCTGTTCAAACAAATGGCCAAGCGCGGCCGAGATGTTGAGATCGTCATCCAGCGCGGCCGCAAACTTGTCGTCCTCGATCGCGACTGCGCGGTTCGCCGGCAAATTTTCGGCCCCGGCCGCTTCCCGGAGCCGGCGAAGCCATTCGTCGATCCGGGCGAGCGCCTGGCGCGCCTCCTCCATTCCCTCCCAGGTGAAATTGAGCGGCGCGCGGTAATGCACCCGGAGGAGCGCATAACGGACTTCGCGGCCGCGGTAACCTTTCGCGAGCACGTCGCGCAACGTGTAAAAATTGCCTAACGACTTCGACATCTTCTGACCCTCGACCAGAAGATGCGCGCAATGCAGCCAGTAGCGGACGAACGGCTTCCCGCTGCAGCCTTCCGACTGCGCGATCTCCGCCTCGTGATGCGGAAAAATGTTGTCCACCCCGCCGCAATGAATGTCGAGCTGCTCGCCAAGCAGAGTCGTCGCCATCGCGCTGCACTCGATGTGCCAGCCCGGGCGCCCGCGCCCCCACGGGCTTTCCCACCAAACGGCGCCATCCTCTTCGTCCCACGCTTTCCAGAGCGCGAAATCCCCGACGTGCTCCTTGTCGTACTCGTCGCTCTTCACCCGGCCGGTGGAGCGCAATTCCGCGAGATCGAAATGCGCGAGGTGACCGTATTTCGGGAAGCGATTGATTCGGAAGTAAACCGACTTGTCGTCCGCCTGGTAGGCGAGCTCGCGCCCGATCAGTTTTTCGATCATCGCGATCATCGCCTGGACGAAACGCTCTTCTGTCGCGGCGGGAAACGAATCGGCATGCTTGATCTGGAGCGTGTCGAGATCCTGGTAAAAGGCTTCTTTGAAGGGCGCGGTAAATTCCGCCAGCGGAATATTCGCCGCCCGGCTGCCGCGAATCGTTTTGTCGTCCACGTCCGTTAGGTTCATCACCCGCTGGACCGTGAATCCCCGCAGCTCGAGATGCCGCTGGAGCAAATCCTCGAAGATGTAGGCGCGGAAGTTTCCGATATGCGCCTCGCTGTAAACGGTCGGGCCGCAGGTGTACATCTTCACCGCGCGACCGTCCGGATCGAGCGGATGGAATTCCTCGATCGAGCGGGAGTAGGTGTTGAAGAAACGCAGAGCCATCACTCCATCTCCACGCTCGCCACCGCCAGCGCGGCCATTCCTTCACCCCGGCCGAGCGCGCCCATCCCCTCGTTCGTCGTCGCTTTGATTCCGACCCGCGCCGGATCGATCCCGAGCGCCGCCGAAATCCTGCTTCGCATCGCCTCGAGATGCGGCCCGATTTTCGGCGCCTCCGCGATCAGCGTCGCATCGACGTTGGCGACCCGGCAATTTTTCTCCGCCAATATTTCGCCGACCCGGCGCAGGATTTGGAGGCTGCTGATGCCTCGAATCGATTCATCCGTATTCGGGAAATGGTGACCAATGTCGCACTCCCCGATCGCACCTAACAATGCATCGGCGATCGCATGCGTCAGCACGTCGGCATCCGAATGGCCCGCCAGCCCCCGGGCGTGCGGGATCTCGACTCCGCCGAGGACGAGCGTGCGCCCGTCTCCGAAACGGTGCGCGTCATAGCCAATTCCGGAACGAAACATCTCGTTAGGCTAAAGCTGCAGATCGAGCAGACCGTTCGAGGCGATGATGCTGAATTTGTCCGGCGCATCGCTCCGCGACTGCAGTTCGACCTGGCCGCCGGCGTTCTCCACCAGGATCCATCCCGCCGCGATATCCCACAGGCTGATCCCCTGCTCGATGTAAGCGTCGAGCCGCCCGCAGGCGACGTAGGCCATGTCGAGGGCGGCGCTGCCTAACAATCGACACTTGCGCGCGCGATGCACCATTTTCTCCAGCAGCGGGAAGCCCGCGTCAATTGTCGCCGTGGTTTTCGAGAGGCCAACCGAGAGGATTGCTTCCGCGAGTTCGGCGCGTGGACTGACGCGAAACTCCCGGCCGTTCAACAACGGCGCTTCTTTCTTTTGCGTGGTCCAAAGCTCGTTGCGAATCGGGTCAAAAATCACGCCGACAATAATCTCCCGCCGGAAACGGAGCGCGATCGAGACGCAAAAATGCGGGATGCCGTAAAAAAAATTCACCGTGCCGTCGAGCGGATCGACGACCCATTGATAATCGCTTGCCTGGTCGCCGACGATGCCTTCCTCGCCGTAAAGGGCGTGCTCCGGGAAGTGCTCAAGCAGAATTTTGGTGATCAAATCCTGGGCGAGAACATCGACCTCCAGCTTGATGTCGTGGGCCAGCGCGGCGTGCACCGCGAGCGGTTTCTGGAAATGTGAGCAAAGCAGATCGCCCGCGGCCCGCGCCGCTTCCGTCGCGACATCGACAAAATGAATCACACGCTGAAACTAACCGATTCTGCGGAGCTGCCGCGAAGTTTTTCCGCAAAAAAACCGGGAGAAGAAAATGAATTCTTCTCCCGGGTTGAAGTTAACTTGAGGAAGAACGGTTCTGTCACCGCCCTTCTGTGGAGATCCGGACCTAATGTTTCTTTTTGCCGGATGCTTTTTTCTTAGTCGCCATCTTTTTCTTGGCTGGCTTCTTAGCTTTCTTTTTTGCTGGCATTAGGGAATCCCCCCTTTCAATCCGCAGAAGCGGTCTGTGAACAGTCTGTGAATAACTTCACTTTCATCGTGTCACTAATCGTCACGATTTTTTTGTCAAACATTTTTCGCGCGCATCTAAAATTATTTTCAACAGCGCGCGCGCAAGTTCCGTTTTCTTGGCGCGCGAAAGTTTCCTGCGTTCGCCGTTCGAAAAGAAAATCAGGAGTTCGTTGTCGTCGGAATCCATCCCCACATCCGCGCGGCTGACGTCATTCGCGACCAGCAGGTCACAATTTTTTTCCCTCAACTTGCGGGCCGCGTGCGCTTCCAGCTCCTGCGTCTCGGCCGCGAAGCCGACGACAAAACAGCGGTGCGGTCTACTCGTTAGGCTGGCGAGGATGTCGCGCGTCGGGACGAGCGCGAGAGAAAAAGGGCCGCCTTGTTTTTCCATTTTCTCCGGGGTGTAGTGCGCCGGCTGGTAATCGCAAACCGCGGCGCACATCACGAGCACGTCGCAATGCTCGAGCCGCGCGGCGACGGCGTCGAACATTTCGTCGCCCGTGGTGACACGCATGACCTCTGCGCCGGCCGGCGCGGGGATTGCGACCGGCCCCGAGATCAGGGTGACGGCATGATGTTCCTCCAGCGCGGCCGCCGCGATCGCGTAGCCCATCTTGCCCGAGGAGCGATTGCTCAGGTAGCGGACAGGATCGAGCGGCTCCCGCGTCGGCCCGGCCGTGACGACGAATTTCACGCGATCAGATTATCCTGGCGCGCGAGCAGAAACTCGGCACGGAAGGCGATCTCCTCGACCTTCCACAAGCGACCGAGGCCTTCGTAACCGCAGGCCAGCATCCCGGCTTCCGGGCCGATGAATTCAACCCCGCGCGCGCCTAACGTTGCGACATTTTCTTTCGTCGCCGGATGTTCCCACATTTTTCCATTCATCGCCGGGGCGAGCAGAATCGGCGCGCGGGTGGCGAGCGCGATCGCCGCCAGGGGATGACCGGCCAGGCCATGCGCGAGCTCGGCGATGAGGTGCGCCGTGGCCGGCGCGATCACGAGCAAGCTGGCGCGATCGGCGAGCGCGATATGCCCGGGGTGCCAGCTTTGCTTTTCGTCGTAGAACCCGGTGGTGACGGGATTCTTCGAAAGTGTTTGCAAGGTGAGCGGGGTGATGAACTCGGTCGCATCCTTCGTCATCACGACAAAGACGTCGTGGCCTTGTTTAACCAGGAGGCTGGCCAGTTCCGCTGCCTTATAGGCGGCGATCGAGCCGGTGACGCCGAGGACGATGGATCGCTTCTTATTTGTCATCGTTATTCCACGTAGAAACTGGACTTGCGGAAGCAAGTCCCTCCGGAGGGACGCGCTTCCGCGCGTCCAGGCTCTCGCCAACGGAGGCCGTTGGCAATTTCACTGTTGAACGGAAGGAGAACATCACGCAATTCGTTAGGCCAAAATCATCCGGCTGCTCAGGTAGCGTTCCGCTCCCATGATGTGGCGAAATTTCATCAGGTCTTCCTCAATCGACTGGCTGATGATGGTGTAGCGATAATCGCGCCAGTGCTCCATTTCGCGCGCCGCGGTCTGCAAACGCACTTCGATTTGCGCCGGTGTCTCCGTGCCGCGTTTCGTTAGGCGACGGCCCAGTTCCTCCAGATCCGGCGGCATGATGAAAACATCGGCCAGCGCCTGGCGGACGAAGGCGTCGTCGTATTCCCGGATGGCGGCCGCCCCCTGCGTGTCGATGTCGATCAGAACATCAACGCCACTGTGCAGGTTGCTCAGGATGGGATCCCGCAGTGTGCCGTAGAATTTGCCGTGCACGTTGGCGTGCTCGAGGAATTCCCCGGCCGCGACGCGGGCGCGGAAATCGGACTCGGAAAGAAAATGGTAATCCTCGCCGTCGATCTCACCGGCGCGCGGCGCGCGGGTCGTGCAGGAGACGGAGTAAACGAAGTCAGGCGTCTGGCGGAGGGCGTCGCAGAGGGTCGATTTCCCGGCGCCGGAGGGCGCGGAGACGACAAAGAGGATTCCGTAGCGGCTGAATTCCTTATTCAAGATTTTGGATTTGCTCGCGAATCTTCTCCACTTCGGACTTGCAGGCCAGGACGTGGCGCGAGATTTCCGCGTCGCCCGCTTTCGCGCCTAACGTATTCAGTTCGCGGGAAATCTCCTGCGTAATAAATTCGAGCGTGCGGCCGACCGGCTCGTCCTTGCGCAGATGATGCGCGAACTGCGCAAGATGACTTTCGAGCCGGGTCAGCTCCTCGGAAACGTCGGAGCGATCGGCGAAAAAAGCGACCTCCTTGAGCAGGCGCTCGTCGTGAGGCTCAAGGTCGAGGCCGGCCTTGTTGATTCGCTCGAGCAACGTGGCGCGATATTTTTCCGCGACCGCGGGATGCATCTTCCGCACTTCCTTGAGTGCCTGGCGGACGACCTTCAGGCGATGAATCAAATCCTTCGCGAGATGTTTTCCTTCCCGCGCGCGCATCTTGATCAAGTCGTCGAGCGCGGCACTGAGCGCCTCCTCGAGCGCCGGCCAGAACTTGTGGGGCTCCAATCCGTCGTCGGAGAAACGGAGCACGCCGGGCGCCTGCAAAATCATTTCGATGGTGATTTCACCGGTCACGCCCAGTTCCTTCTGCAAGGAGCGCATCCCGTCGTGATAAGAACGGGCGAGCGCGCCATCGAGCGCCAGCCTGCGCGAGGCGTGCGCGCTCGGGTCATAGACCACGACCACATTGGTGCGCCCGCGCGCGAGCCGGTCGCTGACCACCTGCCGGACGCGCGGCTCGAGCGCGCTCAACTCGCGCGGCAGGTTGATCACGATGTCGCTTTGCTTGCGATTCACCGAGTTGACCTCGACGCTGATTTTCGCTCCGCCGCGCTCGCTCTCGCCCCGGCCATAACCAGTCATGCTTCTCATCGGGATGCAGCTTCGAAAGATAGCGCGCGAATAACAAATAGAAACGCGCGGCTTCTTGACCGAGAGGTGGCCCTGTCGCGACGGGTGTTCGGCTCGCGCAGGGGATTGAAAGCTCCGCCAACTCAGTGCGGCCGTGACGCGCCGAGTTCGAACAAACGTTGTTTTGCCTCCGGGTAGTCCGGCTGGAGTCGCAATGCTTCGGTCAGATGCGAGCGCGCCTCATCTTGTCGCCCAAACTGCGCAAGCAAACGTCCCAAGTTGTATTGCGCCTGGGCATACTTTTCGTTCATTCGCACCGCTTCGCTAAACTGTTCGAGCGCCTCATCCGTTTTTCCGATTGTTTCCAAGCCAACCCCCAGGTTATTGTGAGCCTTGTCATAGTTCGGCCGTATTCGCACCGCCGCCCGGTAGGAATCGATTGCACCGGGCCAGTCACCTTCGTTGGCAAGAGCGTTACCGAGGTTGCAGCGCAATTCCGCGGAGTCGGGTTTGATCGCAACAGCTTCCTTATACTGGGAGATTGCTTCGTCTAACCGCCCGATTTGCAGAAAGGCCGCGCCCAGATTGTTGTGGGCCTCCGCGTAATGAGTATTGAGTTGAACTGCCTTTTGAAAGTAACCGATAGCCTGGCGAGCTTGCTCCTTCTTCATAAGCGCGTCCCCCATATCGTTATAAGTTTCCGCGTAGGCAGGATTAATTCTTAGAGCCTTTTGAAAATGAACAATGGCCTCCTCTACCCGTCCCTCGCGAAGGAGCGCGTTTCCCAAGTTGCTCTCCACCGGTGCGACGTCAGGTCTAATCTCAAGGGCCTTTTCGTAATGTTCGATGGCACCATCAAGTCGACCCTGCTCCAGTAAGGCATTGCCGAGGCTGTTTTGAGCGATGTGATTGCTGGAAGTGTTATCGACGGCGTGCTGCCATAAAGTTTCGCTATTCTGCCAATAGGACGTTTCACCGTGGGCGAGCACCAATCGCCGTGATAATGAGGGCGGCGGCAGCGACCAGCATCTCGCGGCCGCGGGGCCGTTTGGCGACCAGCTCGATCGCGCCCCACGTGGCCGCTATGTACAAACCAATCTGGGGCAAGTATGTGTAGCGATCAGCTCGTGAATGCGACCCTACCTGCACAATGCCAATCATGGGAACGAGCATTCCCACGAACCAGGCCCAGCCAATCAGCAGAAATGGGTGTTTTTTCCGCCAAAGAAAAAAAGTAACCGAGATGCTGGATAGAAGCAGGAAGGCGAGAATGAATTCCGGGGATCTCAGACCGCCTTCCGGATAGGGATACAAAACCGCCAGGTGCGCGGGGTAGATCATCTGACCGAGGTAGGTGACGTAAGAGACGACGGACCAGCACCGTTGCGTATCGACTAGGGGAACGCCGGTCGCTGCGCGCGTAGCGGGCGTAAGCCAGGAGGATGAGCATGAAGAAAACTCCGGTGAGCACATCCTTTCTCTCTGATATCCACGCGACCGATTCGACGCGTAGCGGATGAATGGCAAAGACTGCGGCGACGAAGGCGCTGGGCCAAATATTGCCAATCCGGTCCGGGCGCCACGGCGGCACGGATTTATCCTGTTGCGGTTTGGGGCGGCTGGTGAGTCGTCGCAACCAGGAACAGTAAGATAGCCGCGGTGGCTTGCAGCAGAACGTTGGTCAGATGATGTCCCCATGGCTGGAGGCCGTAAAGCTGGCAGTCCAGCATGTGTGAGATCGTCGTGAGCGGATGCCAGCTGTCAGCGTGGAAATGGGTAAACGCCCACAGCATGCCTTTGAGCGTCAGCCCATTGGTTATATTAGGGTTATCGTAAACGTAATCATTGTCATCGTAGTTCACGAAGCCGAAGGCGAGCGTCTGGCCAAAGACGATCCAGGTGATGGCGACGAGCCCGAGACAGATGGCTGGAATCAACCACCACCGGGTTTGAGTGTCTGGGTGACTCGATCGTGGAATAATCCGTGGCGCAGATCCGGCCCGCAGACGTTGCTTCTTTCCCGCCTGCTTCCTGGCCTTGTGCTTCATCAATCCTTGGCAGGCTGCGTCGGCGCAGGGGTCCGCCCAAGAAGCCTGCGGCGGCGCCAGCGAAATCCAGTCGCGATACAACCCAGCCCATAACGAACACTGGCGCGGAAACCGATCGAGGAAGCTTCCGGAAAATATTTGGTCGGGCAGCTGATTTCCCCGACGGAATAACCAAGCGCGATGACCTGGGCGAGGATCTGGTTATCGAAAAGGAAATCGTCGGAGTTCTCTTCCAGAGGGAGGCGCTCGAGCAGCGAGCGGGCGTAGGCGCGGTAGCCGCTGTGGTACTCCGAGAGCTTGGCGCCCAGCAGAAGATTTTCGACCAAGGTGAGAACCCGGTTCGAGATATACTTCCACCACGGCATCCCGCCGCGCAAAGCGCCCCCGCCGAGGATGCGCGAAGCGAGGACGCAGGGATAGAGGCCACTCGCGACGAGCGACGCCATCGCGGGAATCAACGCCGGCGTGTATTGGTAATCGGGGTGGATCATGATCACGATGTCCGCCCCGGCGGCGAGGGCGAGGCGGTAGCAAGTCTTCTGATTGCCGCCGTAACCGCGATTTCGCGGATGGACTTCCACTTGGACGTTCGACAAAGCGCGCGCCATGGTCGCCGTCTCGTCCTTGCTGGCGTCGTCCACCAGGATGACGCGATCGACCAGTCCGTGTGCCATGACTTCATCGTAGGTCTGGCGCAAAGTCCGGGCCGCATTGTAAGCCGGCATCACCACCACGAGTTTTTGACCGTGTATCATTCTCTAGGAGCGGGAGCCCGACGGCAGCGGCAAGAGTTGCACGAGGGCACGGCGATGAGGCGAGGGAACCGGGAGACGATCGAGCGCGCGGAGCGAAAACCATTGTTGATTCGCGTGCGCGATTTTCGGCGCCGGCCGGGCGAAAACCGCCAGCGTAACGCGATGGTGAGTAAAGGGAAAATCAAGCTCCAACAGCGGCCGGCGACGCGGCGTGCTCGCCAGGCGCGGCAAAATCCACATCCCCTGCCAGCGAAGGTGGGATTGCTCGAGGAGAACATGATTTCGCTGCCGTGTGAAAGCGTGGCGTTCCCTCAGGCAAACAGTCGCCGGGCGCTGTTTTTTCCTCGGCAACAGAGCCGGTTCCACGGCGCGGCAGAATCTGCGCACCGGACAAGCGCCGCAATGTGGCGTGCGCGGCAGACAAATCATCGCGCCGAGGTCCATCAAAGCGGAGTTGTGATCGCGCGCGCCCGTCATGGGAAGAAGAGATTCGGCCGTGCGCCAAAGATGAGCCCGGCCGGCGGTGGTATCGATCGTGTCTTGCCAATTCGTTAGGCGAGCAAGCACCCGTGCGATGTTGGCCTCGACAATCGGCTCGGGCCGATCGAAGGCAAAGCTGGCAAGTGCGCCGGCCGTGTAGCGACCAACGCCCGGCAGTTGCGCGATGCCGGCCGTATGAGCGGGGATCTCGCCACCGCAGTTTTCCGTCACGAATTTCCCGGCCGCATGCAGATTGCGCGCCCGGGCGTAGTAGCCGAGCCCCTGCCAGGCGTGCAGGACCTCCGATTCCTTTGCGCGCGCGAGCGCGGCGAAATCAGGGAAACGCTTGAGCCAGCGTTGATAATAAGGAAGAACGGTCACGACTTGGGTTTGCTGGAGCATGAATTCCGAAACCAGGATCGCGTAGGGGTCGCGGGTGCGGCGCCACGGAAGATCCCTGCCCCGGAGCCTGAACCAGCGCTGCAGGCTGCGGCGGAATTGGCGAGGGTCTGGTCGGGTCTCGGAAGAGTCAGCGCGTCGCGACATGCGTCCGGCAATGATGCCACGAGTAGACGAATCCCCAAGCGGCGAGCGAGAGAATCGAAGTCACAAAGAGCAAGCCGAAGATTCGCTCGCTGAGAAAGACCTGCGCGACCAGAAGGATGAGCGCTCCGAAAAACATCAGGCGCCCGCCCAGTCGATGCGTCGCGCGCCAGGTCTCGGAATTTTCCAGGGTCCAGGGCGTGCGGATGCCGACAAAATAGTTCGGCCGCAGATTGCCGAGATAATTTCCCAGGATGACCAGGAAGACGAGCACGCAGGTCATCATGATCCGGCCGCCAGCGACGTTTCGGCCTAACGATGTCGCGACTTGCAAAAAAAAGATCGTGTCCAGCAGGAATAGACAGGCGATCCGAACAATCGGAAGGACGGCGGGCATCAGGCCTTCTTCGCTCGCGGTGCGCCGCAGTTTGGGATCGAACCACGGCAGAATGTGAAGGAGCGCTGTCATCGCGAGGGCAGTGCACGGAATGACGAAAATCCCGGGCGTTTTCGCTCCCCAACCGTCGATCTGGCCGCGGAAATCCCAGTGCGTGGGAACCGCGGCGGGCAGGTCGTTCCAGTAGATCGCGAGCGCGACAAAGGGCGCGGCGAGCAAGACACCTTCCAACCAACTGAGTTTGGTTTTCATTTTCGTTTTCCTTTCTTTATCAAGTCGAGAATCCAGCCTAACGAATCATCGAGGACCGTCGTTTCGAGGGAATAGGTGACGAACTGGCCTTTCTTGCGGGAGGAGACGAGCTGGGCGTGCCGCAGGAGATCGAGATGATAGGAAATGCTCGGTGCGGTCATGGAGAATGCTTCGGCGATCTGGCCGGCGGTCAGGTCGCGTTCCTTGAGCATTTCGAGGATGCGGCGGCGGGTCGGATCGCGCAGGGCTTTAAAGAGAAGGTTCAATGACTATATAATTAGTTAACTATCTAAGGATGTCAACGGTTCTCTTACTGGGTTTCTTATTGGGTGAGGAGGAATCACACCCAGAGTTCCTACGGGCGGTCATCGCTTCCAATAGTGTTGGAGCCGTGTTCGAGCGGCGGTCTGTGACCGCCGATGCCGTGCGCGAAGGCCAGGGAATCCGCGCTCACAGAACGCCGCTGGTTTCCCGTATCGCTTGAATGTATAGCGGAGCAGGCGATTTTTCGGGAGGGCCCGAACGCTTTCGGGGCTGGTTTCGGCGCCCCGCCGAAACGAACTTTGGTCGATCCCGATGGAGTGCTTTGACCAAGAGGGAAAAGTCCGCGATGACGAAGGGCGTCATCGCCCGCACGCGAGGGGCGCACCCGGCCGGCAGGCTGTGCGCTCCCGAGATTCGCGCTCCCGCCGCGATGGCTGCTACCGAGTGACCGATACAGTCCATAGAGTGGGAACCTTTCTAAGACCACGGCCGAAACGGACGGCGCTCCATCAGCACGGTGAATCCCTGCTGGCGGCCCGCTCAGACAAAAATTCTCGCCTCCGCGCGTGAGCGGTGATCTCGTTGAAACCCAACCGCAATGGCCGCGCCACCACTAACAACGTACACCGCGCCCCTCTCCAGCGATCAGGTTAAGGCGCTCCGGCAATTGCTCGATGACTCCGGTTTCGATTTTTCGCCGAAACCCTACACGCTTTTTTTCGCGCAGAAGAATAAACTGAGCGTCGCGGTTTACGAGAAGGGGCCCAAGGTGCTCCTGCAAGGCAAGGGGATCGAGGATTTCGTTAGTTTCGAACTGGAGCCGAAGATTCTCGGCGAAGCGCGGCTCGGTTATGAGGAAGTGCATTCGCCGGAAATGTTCGAGCCGCATTTTGGCATCGACGAAAGCGGAAAGGGCGATTTCTTCGGGCCGCTGGTGATCGCCGGCGTATTTACCGATCGCGCGATCGCGCGGGCGTTCCTGGAAAACGGAATCCAGGACAGCAAGCGGATCGGGTCGGACGCGAAAATCCGTGCGCTCGCCAAGATGATTCGGCAGACGCCGGGCGTCTCGCTCGACGTCGTGCAGATCGGACCCGAACGCTACAACGATCTTTACGAAAAATTCGGCAATCTCAACAGCCTGCTCGGCTGGGGTCACGCGCGGGTAATCGAAAACCTGCTCGCGAAACGCCCGGATTGTCCGCGAGCGTTGTCCGACAAATTTGCCGATGCGCGCGTGATCGAGAAAGCGCTCCTGCAACGTGGCCAGCGCATTCAGCTCGAGCAACGGACAAAGGCGGAATCCGATTTTGCGGTCGCGGCGGCGTCAATTCTGGCGCGCGCCGCATTCATCGACTGGCTCGAGCGCACCGGCAAGCGCCTTGGCCTGACTCTCGGACGCGGCGTCTCGGCTGCGGTGAAAGAGACGGCGCGCCAGATCGTCGAGAAAGAGGATTCGGCCGCGCTCCGGCGATTGGCGAAAATCCATTTCCGCACCGCGCACGAAATCGCGCCCGACCACTACGCCGCGCCTCCACCGCGACGGGAGTGGCGGAAGTAACGCGCGCGCTCCGGTCCACCTCCAGAAAATCCCCGGTTGATGAGCGGTTGCGGCAAGCTTCCTGCTTTTTACGTCATCGGCTGCACACAACGGCGTGGAAACAAGACTGCTCATCCTCAACTCCGATCCCGTGTTCCAAGACCGGGCGCTGGCGATGCTCGACGCCATGCGCAAAGTCGAAACCCGGATCGTCCGCACGCTTTCCGAAGCGGTTTACATCTTGATCCGCGAACATTTCGACCTGTTCGTGGTGGAAGGCGCACCGTCGGTCGCGATCGAGCAGGCGACCAATACCCGCCAGCACTTTCCCTCGCTCGAGATCGTCTGCGCGACGGATGAGGCGAGGGACACAACCCTGCAGGAGCAGGCTGCCCAGCAGAAAATCACGGTGGTGATCACCGATTGCAGCAATCGCCGCCTGCGCAAGCAGCTGCGGGCGATCATCTCGACTTTCGAAAGAACCACTGCGGCGCCCTCCGAAGGGATCGACCCGTGCCACTCGTTGATCGGCAACCTCAACCAATTCACCGCCGCCGAAATCCTGCAAATGAGCTGCCTGAGCCAAAGAAGCGGCCGCTTTACTTTCAAGTCGGGCCGTGGCCAGAGCGAAATCTATTTGCATCACGGGATGGTCCGGCACGCGATTTACGACTCGCTCGAAGGCGAGGCCGCCGTGGCAGAAATCTTCCGCTGGCGCCAGGGCCGCTTCTACTTTGAAGAAGGCATCATCAGCCAGGTGCAGACGGTCAATCGACCGTGGACGCACTTGCTGATCGATAACCTGCAAAAACTCGATGAGACCCTGCAGCTAGTCAGCGTTCAAGGACAACGATGAAAGACAACACACTCGAAACCCAAATCCGGTTGCTCACGCTCCAGGTGGAAAGCTGGAAGAAATTGCACGATTTCATCACCTACGCGCTCGACAAGTCGAAGCCGATCATCTCGGCGGACCAGGAACGCCAATTCACCGAGATCCGCGGAATCCTTCTCCAGGAGACCGAGCACGTCTTCAACGAGCTCGACCTCGTCGCGGAACTTTCCGGCAAAGCGATGAACGTCCTGCAAAGAGCCTCGTCGATCCGCGGCGTGCGCGAGCTCTCCGTCGAGGAGACGCGCCGCCTCGAGTCGGATTGGAACGCCGTCTTCACTAAGATCGGGGTGATTCAAGGACAACTGAAATCGCGCCGGCGAGAACTCCTCGGGCGCAGTGTGCTGATGCAGTCTTTGGCGGGGCTCTTCGGCCGGCGAGCAGCCGCGCGCTAGCCGCTCCCTCCCCGGAACCCAGATCGACAGAAGTGCTTTCGGGCGTGACGCCTGCCGCGGCGGGCGCGACAAACTAATTGCACACCCGATCCGCCCATCTGATGGTTGAAAGACGATTCTGATACACCATGAGTAAACTCACAAAGCGCGACATTGTTGTCTCGATCAGCAATCAAACGGGTCTGGTGCAGCACCAGGTTTTCGATGTGGTCCAGCGTACGCTGGATCAAATCACCGACAGCCTGGCGCGGAACGTCGCGGTGGAATTGCGCAACTTCGGCGTCTTTCAGCCGCGCCTGACGAAGCCGCGCGTCGGTCGTAACCCCAACCAGCCAGGGAGCAGTTTCGTGATTCCCGCGCGGGCGACAGTGAAATTCAAAGCGGGGAAAATCATGCGCCAGCGCGTCGAGAAGCTCTCGCGTGAGATGAAGGAAGCGGCGGAAAACGGGAATGGCCGCACAGCGACGAAGCGCAATTCCGACGGCGCAGCCGGGCAGGCCGAGAACAACTGAGGGATTCGAGGTATCCTCCCCGGAATCGCAGTCGCATGAGCCGCGGTTGCGCTCCCGGCAGGCTCCCCCAACGGCGGCGCCAAGACGGTTCGCGGTAGTTTCCCGGCTCGAGACTCGCAAAAAGATTTGGGCCGATCGCGAATCCATTTTGTGCCCACCGCACGATTGAGCTAGGACAACCAGATCCGATGAAGAATTTTTTCTCGTTCGTTGCCTGCTGCGCCGTCTCCTTCGCTTCGCTCAGCCGGGCGGGAACGGAGGTGGATGACAAGACAGCTATTGCCACCACCCAAGCTATCGCCCAGGCGGTTCCGCTCGACTTGTTCTCGATTGAACAGGGTTACGTTTTTGAGAGCGATCTGAATCACGGCGGCAGCCTTGGGAAGCAGGACGAAATCCAGAGCGAGTTCGAGTACGGGCATCGCTTCCATGTGCAGGGCGATCTCTACGTGCACGCTGGCCTGGCCTACAACCGCTACGATTTCGGGAGTACGCGGGCCCCCGTCCCCAATCATCTCCAGTCGCTGGCCGGGGTGATTGGAATCGATGTCATGCACGACACGGATGTCGGCGCCTTCATCCAGGTGCGGCCCGGGTTTTACACCCAGAACAAATTCGGCATCTCTTCCTTCGACGCGCCGATCACCTTGGGCCGGATCTTCACCCTGGAAACGGATAAGCTCTACATTTTCGGCGGCGCCTATGCCGCTTTCCTCAAAGGCGGCTACCCCGTCATACCGCTGGTCGGCGTGATCTGGATCCCGAGCGAGAAAGTGCGCCTGATGGGTGTGTTGCCGGAGCCAAAGCTGATTTATTCGCCGACGAAAAAACTCGATCTCTGGGTCGGTGGCGAAATCGTCAGCGGCTCCTTCCGGACCGACCGCAACGACGATATCCGGCCGACCAAGCTCAACGGGACGCAGGTTGATTTCAGCGATTATCGGGCGGGCGTCGGCCTGGCCTATGACCTGACGAATAACTGCAACCTTGACGTGGGCGCGGGCTATTCGATCGAGCGGCAGTTCGCCTTTCATCGCGCCGGCGAAAACTATCGCACCGATCCTTCCCCCTACCTGCGGATCGAGTTAAAAGCTGCATTCTGAGTTGGGCTTTTCCGCTTTTAAAAAGACGTCGCCGCGTTCGTTAGGCCAGGCGCTCTGCTGGCTCCTCGCGGCGGCGGCCACCGGCGCGCTCGCCCACGGCGGACCGCTCGACGAAATGCGGGCGCTCTCGAAGCTTCCGCCCGTCGACCTGGCCGCTCTGAAGAGAGGCGAGATCGTTTCCGTGCGCGGACCGATGGGTAATTTCTCGCGCGGAATTTATCTCGAATCCTGTTATTTCATCCACGCGTCGATCAACATCGTCGGCACCGCGCTCCTCCATTGGAATCCGGCCCCGCACAAGAGTCTGGAGGTCCGCCTTTATCGCGAATTTTCGCTGCCGGCTGCGGCCGATGCCTTCAAAACGCTGCAGTTGAACCCGGCGATTTCGGACGATCGCTGGCTCCTCGGTCACACCGCCGAGGTTTTCCAAGCCTATCAGACGGGCGACTTGCACCTGACGGAGGAGGAAGCTGCCCTCTTGCGCAAGAAACCGATGACGCCAAGCGTCACGTGGCAGGAAATTCTGCGCCGACGCAGTGACGCTCTCGCCCGCGGCGGGCTGTCCGCGGTGGCGCCGTATGCGAGTAACGAACTAATCTCGCCTGGCTCCGAGTTCCACGGGCTGCTCACGCTCGCCCCGAAAATCGCGAGGCATTTTCGCCCGATCCTCGGCGCGCACCCGCTCGTCGCCAATGGCAGACTAGCGAGTGAGGTGGTGGCCTACTGGGAAACCGCCAGGGTGCGCAATCACACCACCTTGCAACTCGGTCTGGTCGCGGCCCACAAGTCGCTCGAGTCCTGGCAACTCATCGACTGCATTTACTATCCATCGGACACCTATTTCATGGCGCTCGACCTTTATCAGCTCTGGCCGGTGGAGGGCGGCACGGTCGTCTGGCGGGTCAGCTTCGTCTCGGCGCCTTTTCGTAGCTATCTCGGCGGCCTCGATCGTTTTGTGGCCAGCAAGCAGATGATGCAGGAAACGCTCGACACCATCGGGGTCTTCCGCGCCGACATCGAGAAACGGCGCTGAGGCCCTCGCTATTCCTGGAGGCGTTTGAGAAGCAACGCGGCGCCGAAGAAGGTGGCGATCGCTCCGAGAAATAGAAAAACGAGATCGCCGCTGTAGAACCCGGGACCGGCCCGATAAAGATTCACCAGACGGAAGGCCCGGCAAAAGTGGGTGAGCGGAAAGCATTCCGAGAGGTAGCGGATCGGGAGAGGCAATTGCTCCAGCGGAGCGAATGCTCCCGAGAGGACAAAAACCGGGAGTAAAAAGAAAACCGAGAGCTGAATCGCCTGCGTCTGGGTCCGCGAAAAAGCGGAGATGAGGAGTCCGAGCCCTAACGAGCAGAGCAAAAAGAGGAGGCAAATCAACCCGAGGACGAAGGGTTGATGAAACTGGACATGAAAATTCCAGCCCGCGACGACCATAATGACGAGAATGAGCAGAATTGAAATTCCGAGATAGGGCAGAATTTTCCCGATCACAATCTCGCCGCGCCGGAGCGAGGTGACCATTAATTGATAGAGCGTGCCGGACTCCCGTTCGCGGGCAATCGTGCAGGCCGTCAGGGTGACAGTGAGCAATTGCAAGATGATGCCGATGATTCCCGGCACCACGTAGTCGATAAAGCGCTCCTCCGGGTTGTAGAGCACGTGCGCCTTGAGCGTCCATTGGCTCATCGCCGAGACGAACTCTTTGCGTACCGCGACCGGCAACTTTTTCGCGAGATCGATCACCTCGTCGGGCAGCCCCTCGACCGTCGCCTCCAGTTGCTTCTTCTGGAAGACACCGAGGCTTTCCTGGATCCGGCCTTCCAATTCGCTCGCGGTGTTCGTGTCGCTCCCGTCAAGGTAAAGCGGGAGAGGAATCGGATCGCCGTTCTTCAAGCTCGCGCCCCAACCCTCGGGAACAATGAGCGCGGCGCTCACCTGCTCCCACAGCAGATCCGGGCGGCCGCCGATCTTCTGCGCCATCCTCCACTTAAAGGTCGTTTCGGTGAGCAGTTGCCTAACGAATCGATCACTCTCCGGCGAGTGATCGCGGTTCTCGAGCAGGGCCGGCACGTCGCTTGATCCGGTGGTCTCAAACGCATACCCGAAAATGAGCGTGAAAACCGGCGGCAAAATGAGCAAAAGGACGAGGATGCGCCAGTCGCGGTAGATGTGGATGAACTCCTTCATCGCCACGCTGCCGATCGCCTGCCGGGACAACCGCATCCTCATCGGATGGCGTCCTTGTTCAGCATCGCATCGTAACCTTGCGAATAAGCGGTAAAGACATCCTCCATGTCCGGCTCCGCCCAACGCTCGGCCAGCAGGCTGATCTCGGGAAACGGCCATCGCCGTTGCCAATCCGCGAGGAGGGTCTCCGCCTCCGGCGCGTAGATGCGCAGACTCCCGCTGCGCAACGACACGCCGAGGATTCCCGGGGCTTCGCGCAGCCTAACGAGTGCATCCATCGCCGGTTTGACGTCGAGTTCGAGCAGCTTCGCCTTGAAGGTGCCCTTCAGCGTGCGGGGCGAGGCCTTCGCCAGGAGGCGACCCTCATGCAGAAAACCGACTTCCGTGCAGCGCTCGGCTTCATCCATGTAATGCGTCGTGACGAAAATCGTGATGCCGTTGTGACTCAGATCGTAGAGCAGATCCCACATCTGTTGCCGATGCACCGGGTCCAGCCCGGAGGTTGGCTCATCGAGAAAAAGCAGCGGCGGTTCATGGACGAGCGCGCAGCCGAGCGCGAGCAGTTGCCGCATCCCGCCCGAAAGGCTCCCGGCCGCCGTGTTGCGTTTCGCTTGCAAGTCCATCTGCGCGAGCAGCCGCTCGATCCGCGCCTCCATCTTGCGCCGCGGCACCCGGTAGGCGCCGGCAAAAAAACGCAGATTCTCGAGCACGGTCAGGTCCGGATAGAGACTGAATTTCTGCGCCATGTAGCCAAACTTCACGCGCAGCGCACGCCGTTTCTGCCAGACATCGGCGCCCTCGATCGTCGCCCTTCCCGTCGTCGGGCGGGCCAACCCGCAAAGCATCCGCATCGTCGTCGTCTTGCCCGCGCCGTTGGCGCCCAGGAAGCCGAAAATCTCGCCCCGGTTGATCTCGAGCGAAAGATCGCACACCGCGCAGAGATTGCCGTAGCTCTTCGTTAGGCCGGCAAGAGAAATGATTGGCTCGTTCATCTGGGGAAAGGACCCGCGCTTCACGTCCATCCGCTCTCTCACTAGGGAAAACGAGGCTTTTTTCAAGGCCAGGTCCGAAATGGCATTCAAATAAGTGCGCCACCGATCTCGTTATTCCGCGTCTCCCTTGTAGCCGGGGGGGCGGTGAACCCGGCGGGTGCGAGCTGCGACACTTGGCGTATCCGGGGTCACCGCCCCCGGCTACAACTTGGCACGCAACACAACACGCCGCCGCTCGTTGACAGCCCGCCCGTCCGCTCAAGACTAATACCACCAGCGGCGCTCGCCGTTTCGAACCCTTCCCAACCGCCATGAGATCCATCACCCTGCTTCGATCCTTCGCTCTCGCCCTCGTTTTTCCCGTCGCCGTTCTGGCCGCCGATCCCGTCGCCGAAATGGCGCAGTTCTCCGTCTTCGGAAAAGTCGACCTCGCTGAGCTCGCCAGGGGCGAGGTCAAAACGGCCGCCGGTCCCCCGATGAGCACGGCGCGCTACCTGTCGGTCCAGAGTTGTTTCGTCGCTCCAAACCCGCCGGGCAAAGTGATCGAAGCGATGAAGCGCTTCGATCCGACGGCGCATCGCGAATTGAAGGTCTACCTGCACACCGATCTGCTGGCGGCGCCTGCCGCCGCTAATTTTTCGAAACTCAATAATCCGCCCGACAACTCCGCGGTGAAGGCGCTGGGGGCCGCCACAGCAAAGATGTCGCCGGAGCTGCAAATCAGTCGCGTTGAAGCGCAAAAATACTCCCCCGGCCAGCCGGTTTTCGCTTTCTGGATCGATCTCCTGACGAAGCGCGCGCAGGACTTCGTCGCGGGCGGCGCGGCGCGCGCGGCGCCCTACGATCATACCAGCGACCCGGTCCAGCCGGGCCAGGAACTCGCCGCCCTCGTTAGGCAACAGGGCAAGGTCAACCGGCAATTCGGCGGTTTCCTTGGCCAGACGGGTTTCATTGGCGGCAAGGGCGCTCTCAAGCCCGAGCTCTACTGGGAACTGCTGGAGGTCGAGGATGAAGGCGTGCTCACCCTCGGCGCATCCTGCAACCGGCCAACGGCCGGCGGTGGGGCGCAGATCGCCGAGGGCCTCTACTACGCGAGCGGGGGCTACAACGTGTCGCTCATCCTTTACCAGCTTTGGCCGGTGGAGATCGCCGGCCGCGCTTCCACGCTCGTCTGGCGCGGCGATTTCACCTCCGCAACATCGTTAGGCGAGTTGCACGGTATCGAGCGGCTCGCCTCGGAAGCGGCCATGCGGAAAGATATTTTGAAGGCGGTCACGGTCTTTCAGGGCGATAGTGGCCGATGAATTCCCGTTTTCTCACCGTCGCCGGCTTGCTCGCCGGCGCGTTTGCCGCCTCCGCTTTCGCGGGGAGCGACCAGGATTTTTCCAAAGCCTCGAATCCGATTGTGGAAGAACCGTATAAATTTTCCGCCGAATTCACCGTCGAACAGGCCTATCTCGGCGGCGCCGATGTGCAGCGTGGCGGACGGTCCGTCAGCGACTTCGACGAATATTATTCCAATCTCGCCTTCGTCTACACTCCGACAGTCAAGTTCGGCATCCTGCGCCTCGGCGCGCAATGGGAGCGCTATTCCTTCGGCTTCTCCTCGAGCGGCGGCCAGCAGTTGCCCAACACCCTTCAGGCGGTCAATTCCATCGTCGGTCTCGACACGAAATATTCCGATTCGCTCATCTTTCGGCTCGAGGCCCAGCCCGGTTTCTACGGCACCTCCTTCGACCACTTGAATGGCGATTCCTTCAATGTCCCATTCGTCCTCGGCGGCACCTACATCTACACCCCGGAATTGCAATTCGTCTTCGGGGTCGGGGTCAACGTGCAGAGCAGATTCCCCGTCATTCCGGGTGGGGGCATTCGCTGGAAATTTGCCCCGCATTGGGTGCTCAACGCCACTCTCCCCACACCGCGACTGGAGTACGAGCTCAACCGGGACGTCAAACTTTTCGTCGGCGGTGATATCAAAGCCAACACCTTTCGCGTCGACGACCGTTTCGGCGACAGCCACGGCGACACCAGCCTGAACAGTGCCTGGCTGACCTACGAAGAAGTCCGCACCGGCGCCGGCGCCGAGTGGAAAATCAACTCCTCACTTTCGTTCACGATCGAGGGCGGCTACGCGCCCTGGCGCCAGTTCGATTTCCATCGCACCGAAGTGCGTTACCACAACGAAAGCGGCGCGCCCTACGGAGCAGTCATGCTCCACGGGGCGTTCTGAGGCGAGCTTGCAATTTTCTTCGTCAGCATCCCCGATTTCGCAAGAAGTAGGCGTATCCTTGGATGGCCGCGCATTTCGTCCGGCGTGAGCAATTGCAGGAGCGTGTGCCTAACGATGACGCTGACGCTGTCAAAAACACCGGTCAGGAAGAGCATCAGGAGCGAGAGCCATAACCAGTGGGACGCGCCGAAGACGATCGTGGCCGCGCCGAAACCGGTCACGCACCAAAGCATGGTGCGGCCCGCATTTCGCATCGGCGGCAGATAGGCGATCAGCACCGCCATGACGAAAGCGCCAATCGCCGGCGCGGCGCGCAACCAGCCGAGCCCGATCGGCCCGCAATGCAAAATCTGGTCGGCAAAAATCGGCAGGAGCGCGGTCGCCCCGCCGAGGAGCACGGCGAAAAGATCGAGCGTAATCGTGGCCAGGATCACTTTCCTGCCCAGCACAAAGCGGATCCCCGCCGCCAGACTGCGCCACGCGCTCCCCGTGACCGGGCGCACCTCGCGAACTTTCCTGATCGGCAGGACGAGGAAGAAAAAGGTCAGCGCGCAGGCCGCGTCGAGCACGTAGATGAAAGGGAATCCCAGCTTCACGATGAGAGAACCGCCGGCGGCCGGGCCGAGCACGCAACTGATCTGAAAGATGCTGCTGTTCCAGGTGACCGCATCGGCGCACTCGCCATTCCGGGTGTGGGCCCGCTTATTGCGGCTGGCCCCATTATGGCGGCGCTGAGCGGTGCGGCGATCGGTGGGACCACCGGTGGCATCGTCGGCGGCTTGATCGGGCCCGGGATTCCTGAGATCGAAGCCAAACGTTACGAAGAGAAACTGAAGTCCGGTAACTACCTGATTGCAGTCCATGCGCACGATGGCGGCCGAGAGGATCTTGCCAAGAATATCTTATAAGGCTGCTAAGGCCGAAGACATCACGACCTCCTCGATGTCAAAGGCCCCTGACGTCAGGCGGTGAGCCGGGCATTCTTTCCCGCGCTAAAAAGTATTCGAAGCCCGCGCCTTACGGCCCGGGCTTCTTACGACAATTCGAGGCATGCGCGCGCAGCCCAATCCCGACACGATGCAGCATTAGCACTGTGAGCGTGTTTTGCTGCGGCCAGCGTGAGGCCGGGTCACGAAGCATTTAGCGGTGTGCGCCCTGCTTCCGAAGTCCTACCCAAACGCCAAACTCCGGTGCGATCAATCCGCCAAGACACGCCTCGCTCACACTTTGGGCGAGTAATTCCTGCGAAAGCTTTCCAAACAATCAATCGCTCATGAAAAAAACTGCTTCTCCGGTTCTCCTCGACGTGATCATCGTCGGAGGCGGACCGGCGGGGCTGAGCGCGGCGCTGGTGCTGGGCCGTTGCCGACGGCGAGCAATCGTGTTTGACGCCGGGCATCCGCGCAATGAAGCCTCACGCGCGCTGCACGGTTATCTTACACGCGACGGCATCTCTCCCGCGGACTTCCTCAAGATCGGCCGCGAGCAGCTCGCTCCTTATGACACGATTGAATTGCGCCATGTGAACGTGGTGGACGTCGCGCGCGGCGACCGCCGCTTCACGGCGACCGTGGAAGGGGGCGAGCAGATTTCTGCGCGCATGCTTTTGCTCGCCACGGGGCTCGTGGATGAACTGCCGCAGATCAAAGAGTTTCTCCGATTCTACGGAGTTACCGCCCACACGTGTCCGTATTGCGACGGATGGGAGCATCGTGATCAGCCGCTCGCTGTCGTCGGGGACGACAAGGAAGCTGCGGACCTTGCGCTCGAACTGCTGCTTTGGAGCAAGGATGTCGTCCTCTGCACGAACGGCGCGCCGGAGTGCGGCCGAGACGTACTAAATCCTATGGAACGTAACGGCGTCCGCATCATCGATGCCCCAATCGCTCGCCTAGACGGCACCGGCAGCAAACTCGAACGCATCCACTTTCGCGATGGCACTCAGATCGCGCGGACGGCGCTCTTTTTCTCTCCCGGGCAGCACCAGCGGTCGCATCTGGCCGAACAGCTCGGCTGCGAATTCTGCGAGGACGGGTGCATCCAGTGTGGCGAAAACGCGGCGACCTCCGTGCCGGGTGTTTACGCTGCAGGCAACGCGAGTCGCGGCGTGCAGCTCGTCATCGCGGCCGCGGCCGAGGGAATGCAGGCGGCCTTTGCGATCAACACTGCGCTCCTCGAAGCCGACGCGGCGCGCGGGAAGGTGCTCGAAACGGCCGCAGCCGGGGAGAAGTGATCTTTCAAGTCGCGCGTTCGCGTATTGCCTCGGGTGATCTTTATGCGGTCGTCCCGCAGGCTGGTGCGGGATACGGCGCGGCGGCAATCGCTGCTTCCAGGGCGCGGATATCCACCGGTTTGGTGAGATGGATGAAGAAGCCGCTTTTCCGGCTTCGCTCCAAGTCTTCATCGGTTCCGTAGCCGCTCATGGCGATGGCGGGCAAACGATGCGCATTGCGCAGCTCGACCAAGAGCGTGTGGCCATCTCCATCGGGCAAGCCCAGATCTGAGATGATGAGATCGCACTCGCTCGTGCCGACCAGTTTGCGTGCTTGCGCGGCGGTGGCGGCGATGGCCACGTAGTGACCGCGGCGTTGCAACAGACGCGCGAGCGTGGTCCGCGTCAGTTCGTGATCTTCCACGAGCAGGATGCGCCGGACTGGCTGGTTGGGCGCGGCATGTGCCGCTGGCTGTGATGAATCTGGAGCGCGTAGCGCGGACGCGGCGGCAAGTGGGAACTCGATGGAAAAAGTCGTGCCCTGATCTCGCCCGGCGCTCTCCGCGCGAATGCGGCCATGTTGGAGTTCGACGAGGTTGCGGGCGATGGCGAGTCCGAGCCCGAGCCCGCCGAAGCGGCGCGCGCGGGCGTGTTCCTCCTGGACGAAGGTCTCGAAGATATTGCCCAGCATCTCCGGCTCGATGCCGACGCCTGTGTCGGCGATCTCGATGAGCAGCGTTTTCTTATCTTCTGCCGGATTGCACGTGCGCACGGTGATAACACCGCCGGGCGCGGTGAATTTCACGGCGTTCTTGAGCACGTTCCAGAAAATCTGCTGCATGCGCATGACATCGGCTTCGATGGAATGCTCCGGCGCGGCAAGGTCTAGCGTGATTTGGATTTGCCGCTCCTGCACTTCGCCGCCGAGGATGTCGCAAGCGTGGCGCAGCGCGGTGTGGGCGTCGAGTGGATGGAGATCGAGGCGCAACTTGCCGCCGGTGATACGCGTAATATCGAGGAGGTCATCAACGAGCTGCGCCTGAAGAGCGATAGCTTTGCCAATGATTTCGACATCACTCCGCACGCGTGGCGACAGCTCGACGTCATCGGCGAGAGAGGAGGCGAGGAGGAGCGCGGGATTAAGCGGCGTGCGCAGTTCGTGGGAGAGCGCGGCAAGGAATTCGTCCTTGGCTCGCGTGGCCGTCTCGGCGCGCGTCCGGGCCGTGTCGGCGCTGATCCTCGCGGCTTCCGCGTTTTCGAAATGCACGCGGGATTGCGCCTCGCTCTGGCGCAGCGCTTCCTCCGTCTGCTTGCGCTCGGAGATGTCGTCGAAGGAGGTGACAGCGCCGACGATTTCGCCTTGCGCATTTTTCAGCGCGGCGAAGTTGACGATCACGGGAAGGCGCGAGCCGTCGGGACGTTCGATGAACACTTCCACATTTCTCGCGGGAATTCCGGTGCGCATCACTTCCATCATGGGACTCTGCGCGTGGGGCAGGAGCGTGCCGTTCGGAAGCCACAACGTCATCGAGCCGCAATGCTGATCGACGCCGACTTTCGGCTCGCGCTGCCAGAGTTCCGTGGCGCGGGGGTTGTAATATTGAATCGTCGCGTCGCGGTCGCAGACAAATGCCGCCACCGGCAGCGCGCTGAATAAAACACGGTAGCGTTCCCGGCTTTCCTCGAGCGCGGCCTCGGTCTGTTTTCGTTCGGCGATTTCCTTTTGCAGTTGGGCGTTCGACGAGTCGGCGGCTTCGGTGAGTTCATGCTGGTGCACCGATCCGAGCACCAACGCCTCGTTCATCGCGACCGTCTTTTCATGGAACGCCAGCGTCTGGTAGGCCGATGAGGCAAACTTGCCCAGACTGACCAGTTGCCGCATATCCTCAGCGTCGAACTTGCGGCGTTCATCGTGGGCGATCACCCAGATCGTGCCGACCGCTTTGCCCTCGACGTAAAACGGAACCAGCAGGCACTCTTCGACCGGAGGCGTCACCGGTTGAAAATAGGTGTAACGCCGTTCAAAGTGCCTGAACAAGAGCGGGGTGTTGCGGTCAAGCACGTCGCCGCACGGGCCGAACTCGCGCGGCGTGCCGCCGCCGATGTGAGATTTCCACACCCCAGCAATCGCCGGCCAGTGGAATCTTTTTCCGCCATCGTCCTTGGTCAGCAGGCTGAAACCGGACGATTCGGCGCGGAACGTCTCCAACATGACCTCGGCCATTTTCTGAAGAATGGTGTGCGGCGAGTCGGCCAGCGCTTGAGCCAGCGTCACCAGCGCGCGGTTCTCATTCTCGTAATCCGGTGGCCGCGACGGCCGCCGATTCAATTCCTCGGTGCACAGGACCGATTCGAGCGGCACCACGCTGTCGCCGGGAAGCGCGGCTGGAGATTCAGCTTCGGCCGGTTGCAGCTTGGTGCTTGGAGCTTTCATTTTCCTCTACTTCTTCGCCTTCGGTTCCGGCGCGGTTTCTTCTTCCTGCGCCTGGCGCGGGCCGGTGCGCGTGGGGATTCCGGTGGTCAGCCCGTTATAGTCCGTGGATCGCGGGTGGATGACGACCACGCCCTTGCCCGTGATGACATATTCGCGGATGTCTTTGCTGTGATTGCCGCCGCGCATTTTGATGACGACCATCACCTTCCGAAGCTGGCCGTCAATTTCCACATAACGCATCCGGATAATGTCATCGGTCAGAAACGAAATCGTATATTGGCTAAAGGGCAACGCGGTAAATGTATCCTCCACCTCAACCGTGCTGAGAACCGTAACCCCGGCTCCCGTCAACCCCCCGATCATTCGGTAGAGCGACTCGCGAAAGTCCGTGCGGAAACCGGGCGCCAGCGCCATCTCAAAACCGACCAGCGAATCGATCACCAGCCGTTTCGCGCCGATCCTTTCGACGGCATCCAGAAGCTCTTGCATGGTTTCATCCACGGAAAGGTCGAGCGGACGAAGGTAAAGGATTTCGAGTTTTCCCTTTTCCTGCGGCTTTTTTAAATTCAAACCAAAACTGTCGGCCCGCTCCGTGTATCCTTTCTGGCGTTCTTCGAAGATCGCCATAATTCCCGGTTCCCCCTTGCGCAGTCCTTCGGCAATAAATTGCGTGGCCAGCGCCGATTTTCCCGTTCCCGAAGGCCCCGCCACCAGGAGACTGTCGCCTTCGAGGATGCCCCCGCCCATCATCTTGTCCAACTCGGGAACGCCCATGGAAAGCCGCCGATTCCGCGTCGGTATCATCTTTTTGCCGACCAATCCCAGCGTGCGCGAGAAGGCTTGCAACCCGCCATCGCTGATGCGGATGGTGTGCAATCCCGGCACCGAGTTCTGCCCGCGCTGTTTCATGATTTGCAATTTCCGCACCACGGAATTTCTCTCCGCCAACTGCGAAAGCCAGATGAGGCCATCGGCGATGGTGAAGAGCGGGTTGTCGCGGATCTCTTCCTGGACATATTCGCCGACTAGAAACGTCGTGGCTTCCCAACTGGTCAGAAACTGGGCGAGGCGCTGGATGAACGATTGCATCTCCAATTCGCTCGCGCCGCTAATCGCTTTGCGCACCACGGTGCGAAAGGAATCCACCACCACGATGCCCGGACTGATCGTCGTGACCTGTTTGATAATTTCATCGATGACCGCGTTCAAATCCTGCTGCAACGCCAGATCGGACAGGTTGATAAAGCGGATGGCCTTGCCCAACTTGGATTCGTCGAAGAAAGAAAATTGTTGCTGATAGCGCAACATTTTCATGGCGGGTTCGCCAAGGACGGTGAAATAGAGCGCTGGTTTCTTCGCCGTGGCATTGGCGAAAACGATCTGATGCGACAGCGTGGTTTTACCGCAACCCGGCGAACCGGCAATGATGTTGAAAGAAAATTCCGGGATGCCGCCGCCCATGATGTCGTCGAGGCCGCGCACGCCGGTCGGCAGTTTGCGGATCGTGACTTTAGCCGGCTGGCTCACGGCTTTCTTCGGCAGTTTACGTTTAGCCGCGTCATTTTGCTTTTTCATTTCTTATTTCCTTTACCAAAATCCAAATCGTTGAGGGACAGTTTCGGCCAGACCTCGCGCACCATCCGCAGCGTTAGATTTTCGCCGATGAAAGCCGCCAGCAGTCCGAGCAACTGGGCGAGCAGAACAACGCAACCCTCGAAAATCTCATCCGGGTGAATTTGCGCTTCAAGTTCGTCCAACCCTTCCAAAGAGCCATCCGCTTTGACATGTACCGCGCGCAGCCAGGCAGCTTCCGGGTGGGTCAGCGCGAGCGCGCGCGCGAGGAGCGCACGAAAACCGACGCTGCCCATGAGGGTCGCCAGATGCGGGCGCAGCTTCTCACTAACGAGACAGGCCGCCGGGGTTCTTGTCTCGGAAGATTTATTTTCCCTCGTCTCATAAGCAATGAGACACTGGGACAAACCCCGCATCTGTGGAGTGGCCCGGCTCATTTAGAAATCCAGGATGCGTACGCTATCATGAAATAGGCGACCGCCCAAGTGGAGAACGCGATCTCGCTTTTTCCGCGCTTGTCAGCCGCTGACTTCAGCGGATACCTAAAGCTTTCGGCAGAGCTGCGCGCGTAGTAAACGGCTTCTTTGCTGCTTCCGCATCGTGCTTTGAAACTGCTGATGACCCTGTCGCATTTCTCGATGGCAGCAGCCGGCTTTTTTCGCATCAAATAGCCTGCGTGCATCCTGAAGCAGATTCAGCATCTGGGGTCTTTATCGGGATCTCTAGATGGCGTTGTGGCCGCACTCAGCATCGCGACCGCGCAAACAACACAAATTCGAAGAACAAGTTGTGTATTACGCATCATTTCAGTCGTCGTATACTTCCCTCAATTATTAAGCGTGACCTGCAACGCTCGATTGTGGCCGATCCAAAGTGAACGCAGGGTGAACGAGAACAAGTTGCATCGCATGGTTGAGGCTGTCGAAAAAGTGGCAGTTCATCGGTTTTTGTGCTGGCCGGGTGCGCTTGGCCTTTGTTAAGCGAATTCATGCCGCGATTCAAACCTTATGATTATCGACAGGACTTGATGGCGCCAATCAAACCGGAAGCCCAATTGCCCGCAAGCGGGAATACGGGTCAGGCATCGGGTCAGAGACTCGCGTAGAAGTTGGCGCGTGTTCAGGCTAACGAAGGCTCTCGGCAATGGGCCGCGGCGTAAGGTGCCCATGTTGCCGCTGCTGGCGGCCACTTACTTCATGGTCTCGGGCGGTCCGTATGGGCTCAAGGAGATCACCGGGGACAGCGGCTATGGCCGGACGCTGCTCGTTCTCTTCGCGCTCCCGTTTTTCTGGAGTCTGCCGACGGCGCTTTTGATCGGTGGTTCTGCCGCAGCTGCTCTTCGTTGCGAACGCCGACGTGGACGCGCTGGCCGCCTGCGACCAAAGAATGATCGATTTGCGGCGGAAACGATCGGCCAGATGACCTGCCGGGAGGGAAAGCGCGACGATCGGGACCGCCGCGACGAAACCGACCAGGCCAAGCGCGGTGGCGGAGTGCGTTCGGGCGTAAACTTCCCATTCGATCGAGATCGTCAGCATCTGGCGGCCGACGATCGAGACGAAGTTGCCGAGAATGTAGGAGGTGTAGCCGCGAAAGCGAAAAGCCGCGTAGGGATCGCGCGGCGCCGGCGAATCATCGAGCGGGGTAAAGGCGCGGACGGTTTTCGCTCGGGCATCGTCGCGCGCGGCAAATCGGCCCGGGCGCAGGAGATTGTAAAGTCGGGCGGGAGCGTCGCAACCGGCTTCCGCCTTTTCGAAGCGACGCTAGCCTATAGCCGGGGCGGTGAGATTAAGCGCGGGTGAATCGGGGGTCGCGGCGGACGCGCGGCGGCAACGACCTTGCATTCGCGACGGCGGGCCGTTCTTGTGTCGATAGTTAGCTTTGACCCCCGTTCCCCCGACCCCGCAAACGCCCAAACGAAGTTGATCAATCAAAGAACTGAAGTGCTGAAAAATACCTTTCGGAAGCCACCAGCCCATAATGCGCGGCGACAGTCAACTCATCGTCTCCAACGTCGTCGGCAACTCGTTTCCTTTGAGAACGAGAGCTTCATCTATGTACGTGCCAGACGCTCGTATCGTCCGCCACCGAGAAATAACACGAGCCCAAGGTCGCGAAGGCGTTGCATCTGTTGACGCAGCTTCTCGCGAACGTGTCGATTATCGGGATATCGCGATGTCGCGAGCGGTAAACATGCGGCGAATACTTCCGTCATCGTGAAACTCTCGGAGGGGATTTGTGATATTCCTTCCATTGTCAATTGTAGCCAACCTGAGAAGCTTCCGATGAGCCGTTCCAATTGACGGCGCTGAAGTCGGACCCGCAGCGGCGTTTCGATAGCCTTGTCCCGCAATATCGTGACGCGCGGCAGAGCCGCGCGCAAGCTCTCGACGGGGCCTCGCAACTCCGCCAGATCGTCGGCAGTCCAGAGCTGCGGCTTCGCCTTGCTGCCAAACCCCGACCTAATGAAACCTCGAAGTACGCCGATATCTTTGCGGCGCCTAATCTCAAAACCGCACTCGCGATTGTGATGCATTCCTGAGAACGTCGCGTTTGCAGATGTGATCAGCGCTCGTCTGTTGTCGACAACGTAGACTTTCGCGTGAAGAGAGCTAAGGCTCAGAACTCCACCGCTTCTAACGGCTAATGCCCAAACGGCTTCCAAATCAGAGGCATCACGGGCGAAATCGCTTAGGAGTGTTCTTGTGAGAAGCGTAAACTCGACGTTGTTGCGGACCTGCGAGACAGCCTTCTCCAAGTAGACTCCGACGTATGGACTCGCAACGGCGAAGGACGATGAGCAGTCCTTCAAAGCACTCGCGAGCCATCGATCTGTGGGAGAAACAATGATCATTTCCCAATCATATCGACCACGCCGCGTGTTTGGGTTGGAAGAACGGACATCGGTTGCACAAACAAGTTACCAGCCTCGACGTCATCTCCCGGTGACTCGCCAACGTCCCAATCGATCTTAACAACGCGCAGGTTCTTCGCATCGCTGTAAACCTCCTGAATCACGCCGCCACTAATTTCGATGATGAGCGTCTGCATATGAGTCATTTATTTCCATCTCATCACAAGATCCACATCAAAGTCATAAGTTCGACTTACAATGGGGCTACCTATTGACCGCTTCTCGGGTGACCCATCGACAGGGCCCATCGCTTTCTTGCAACAATCAACCTTGTGAGTGGGACTGTCCATTACGGTTTCATCGACCCGGATTTGCGTTTCGAATTTTCGTTCGCGCCAACCCCGTTTTGTAAATTCGCTGTCAATCGATCCTGATACCTTACTCTTCCCGCCTCCCCCGACACTAATGTGACTCTTCAGGAGACGAAAAGCGCTCAGCACCGCCACGATGTCATCCCATTCCTGGCGAAAATCGCTGCGCAATACGGCTGATGCCTGCCGCCATTCGTGAACTGCGTAGTTTTTGCGAATGAATCCGGAAAGATTGCTCAGCGCCACGCGCCGGATCTACTCGGCTAATTCGCTCAGAACCAGCCTTAAAGTCGAAACGGTCCGGTTTTTGAGATTTGAATTGGCGGGGTGGTCCGATCGGCGAATTGAGGTAGAGCAACTAGGCAACTAGGGTCAGTCAACATTTCTTGACTGCTCGGGCGCGCACTCATTCGTTGAATGGTTCGTCGCGATGGCCGTGCCAAAAGCGCAGCACTTCGACGATTCCATCGGCTTCTTTTAGCAGGTAAAGGATGCGGTACGAGTGCTTGAAAACCGGCAGCTCCTGCGTCTCCGGATAGGCGGTGTGGCGGAGATGACGGCCCGCGCGCGCCGTGCCGTGCCGCAATCGCTCAGCTGGCGGATCGCTTCAGTCGGAAGGTCGTGCGCGTATTGCTCGCCACGCTCCGGTTCATCGCGGTCGGTCCAGTAGCCGACGATTTCGCCGACGTCGTCCCACGCGCTCTCCGTGAAGGATTACGCGGAAGTTTTGCGCGGCCATCGCTCCTGCACTTTCGCCAGGAATTCCTCCCCGCCGTAAGTGCGTCCTTCGCGCACGTCTTCCATCGCTTCACCGATGGCGTGATTCATCCGCAAGGTCTCGCGAACTTCAGTGAGCAACGGAGAATTATCGGGACGTTCATCAACGAGATTGTGAATCTGTTGCTTGAGCGTCATGTGTCGAGATTAGCACGGTCTCGTCCTTTTCCTCAACCACGAGTTTTAGTAAATTGGGTGCGGAAGAAGCGGGGTGGCGTCTCAAACAATCGACGGAGGGTTCCGATCGGCGAACTGGATGGGCAGCTTTGCCGTGGCGAACTCCGAAAGGCTTCGCGAGCCAGCTCAGAAGAGAATCTGTGTAAATCTGCGCAGTCTGTAGATAAGGACGAAAATGCCGGCTATTTCTTGTCGTCGGCCTTTGGCTCTGCCTTGCCCGCCATTTTTTGGGCGAGACCGGCGGCGAATTTCGTGTACTGCGCGCTGTCGACCGTGAAGTGGCCCAGCATGTAGTTGGAGTTTTCCCACGACCAGTTTTGCTCCGCATCGTTATAGGTCATCATGGCGGTGCGGCCTTGCTGGTATTCGTGGTGGATCGGGTCGGCCCCCGGCGGGTTAACGACCTTGGGCGCGCCCCCGAGGCCGCCTGCGAGGAGGTGACCGCTGAATTTGCCGTACTGCCCGAGGGAGATCTCGTGATCTTTCCCTTTGATCTTGCGGGTGATGGCGACGTAGCGCGTCTCCGTTTTCGGGGAGGCGCCTGGAATCAAGACGACGCCGGCGATCGCTTCGAGGGCTTTGCGTTGCGCGGGGTTGGCCTTCTCGTCGATGTAGTTATAGGAAAAATTCCATTTCCCGAAGGATTCCATCATGGCCTGGCCTTCCGGACTTTGTGACATATTGGCGATGGCAAGCCCATCGAGCTTTACTTTGCCGTAGGTCCCCTTCTCGATGAAAAGGACCTGGCCACCACCACAGGTCATCTTGGTCGGTTTGGAATCAAACCAACAGGGACAAGCCGCGTCACAGGAACAGGCTTCCTCAAGTTGCCCAGTGATTTTCCACGGCGTTTTGTCTCCGGTTTTTTCCGATGCACGACCGATGGAGATGGTCGTAAGGAAGCCCGCAGCGAGCATCGGAACCAGCGCGATGAATCGCGTAGTTCTCATAATGAAAGAGACTACGCCCGGGCATTCCGTCGCGACAAGCAAATTGTGCGCGCAGCCGGGTAGCCGGGCAGAGAGCACGAGGAGGACGATGCGAAATGATTCAAGCCTGGGCCGGAGCCGACTTTCGCGAGGGCAGGAGGTGGTAGACGATTCTCTCGGAGTCGGAGGCTGCGAAACGCGAGGGGCAACTCGCAACCAACAACCGTCTGCGATCGGCGACGATTTGCCCCGCGCTTCGCACAGCGAAGCGGCTACAGAAGCGAAGCGTTTACAGCAGCACCGTGCTCCGTACCCAGCCGGTGTGATTGTTAGGAGAAAGCGCGGCTCGTTCCATCCGCCGGTTTTGCAGGTGAGCCGATTCATTCCCGTCCTCCGGCGCGCGCGGCACGTCCGGCGTCGGCGGAATTTCCGGCAAATCCTGGTTTTCTAATTTTTCCAGGCGTGCCCGCACTCCGGCCGGGATTTTGCCGCGCTGCTCCGCGGTATCGATCGGCCCCTTGAAGAGCACTTTCCCCTGCGCGTCTTTGGCGCTCAGCATTTTCCGGCCGTCAACTTTCTCAATCTTCAGCTCGCCCTGCTCATCGGAAAAACTGATCGTCGCTTTCCCGAGATCGACCCGGGTGGTCTTGGTCGTGTCGTCGTCCGTCGTCACAACGCGCAAATGGCGCGCCGCCCGCCGCGCTTCGTCGCCCGCCCGCATCGCTTCATCCCTCGCGCGGGCCACCGCATCCCGGACCGCGGTCATATCCGGCATTTGGAAATCAAAATTCATCTTTCCCATGTCGTCCCATTTCCAGTCTCGCTCGAAGCCGAATGGTCCGTGACCCATGGACTCGTCATGCTTCTTCAGTTTCACTGTGACTTTCATCTCCTTGCCTTTGCGCAGGAGCGTGAGGTTGACGGTGGCGCCGTCGGCGAAGCTGCGCACCAGTTTCCCGAGCTGGCTGGGCTCGAGGATGATCTGGTCGTTCAACATCCGGATGATATCGCTCTGCTGCACGCCCGCGGCGGCCGCGGCGCTCTCCGGCACGACGTAATCGACCACCACGCCGAAGCCGCGGGGCAGGCCCATCTGCTCCGACAACACCCGTGGAACATTGGATGTCTCGACGCCGAGAAAGGTAACCGGTTCCTTCGGCCCCATGTCGTGCTCCGGCATGCGTCCGTGACTCATCATGGGAGGCGGAACAGGCGGGACGGGAGGCATCGGCGGGATGGGCTGCAGCGGCGGTTGCGACGGGGTCGGAGCGGGTGATTGCGCGAAGGCGGCGAGCGGCAGCAACGCGGCCAATGCAGTCGTTAGGATGATTTGTTTTTTCATGGATTCAGGTGCGCGGACTCATTGAAAGGAAACCGGCGTGAGGACGACCTGCTCCGCCGGATAGGAGACACGCAGGGAGGCGCCAGTCTGCGGATTGCGCCACTGCATCGTCTCGCGGGTTTGGTAGCGGACCCGCCGGAGCAGACGCTCCGATTGGTTAGGCGAGAAAACCAGACCCTCGTCCCGCTGGCGGTAGACGACCTGCGTCAGCGCGGAAGGTAGAAATCCGCTTGTCCCTGGCCCGAAGGGAGCCGGGGTCTTTTGCACCACGGCCGGTTGCGTCCGCGGCGGTTCGGCGAAAAAGGTCAGCCCGATGAAAACGAGCGCGGAAGCGGCCGTGAGGCCAAGACCAAGCGACCACCAGATATTTCGCCGCTGCGCCGTACGCGGAAGAAAACCGGCGGTTGGGGTCGGATCAGATTGCGCCAGGGCGCATTCCAACCGCGCGAACAGCTCGTCCGACACCGGCGCGGGCTGCAACTCTCTCAGCTCCGTTTCCAATTCGGAAAAATCATTCATAGGGCTGCATCGCTTTCTTGAGGGCGCTGAGCGCGTAGCGGTAGCGCGAGGCTGCGGTGTTCGGGGAGATCGCGAGAATCTGAGCGATTTCGGCGAAGGTGAGGTCGTTCCAGATTTTCAAAACGACAACCTCCTGTTGTTCGTCAGGCAAACGCTCCACGGCTGCCGCCAGCATTTGCTGGCCTTCGTCCAGGGTGGTGAATTGCGGCTCCCAATGTTTGGCGCCATCGAGCGCGACCGCGGCTTCGCGCCGCGCCCGGCGCTGGTCGCTGCGCAAGCGGTCGAGTGCGGTCGAGCGGACGGTGGCGTAGAGCAGCGCGCGGTTTTCGATCGAATGCTGGCGTCGCCAAAAACGGACGAACGCGTCCTGCACGATGTCCTCGGCGTCAGCGCGCGAATTCGTCCAGCGGCGCGCGAAAAGGAGAAGCGCGGGGCCGAGCTGTGCGAAACAGGTTTTCCAATCTTCATCCGTAAGCGTACTCTCCATGACCTCTTCACGGTCTTTTAATATGGAGACGCCGCCAAATGCAGTTTTTGTCTAGCCAGGTGAAATTTCCTTTCTCCATCGCGGCCACGCTGCTCTCGCTCTGCGCCGCGACCGCTTCTTTCGCGGAAGTCCCCGCGACGGACGGCAACGCTCGGTCGCTCGCCGCGGCGGAGTCTGCTTTCGCGCAGGAAGCACTCGCCAAAGGGACGCGCAGCGCGTTTCTCGACGCGCTCTCCGACGATGGCGTCGTCTTCCAGCCCGGACCGCAAAATGGCCGGAAAGCGTGGGAAGCGCGGAAGGATGGGAGCGGGGTTCTGGAGTGGCAACCGGTGCTCGCGGTCGTCGCAGCGAGCGGCGATTTCGGTTACACCACGGGTCCGTGGACTTTCAGAAAGACCGCGGCGGAAAAGCAGTCGGCCGCTTGCGGGCAATTCGTTTCCATCTGGCGCCGGGAAGCCGGGAAATGGAAACTGCTCTTCGATCTCGGCACTGAAAATCCGCCGCCGACGGTGCCGGCCCCGGCCCTGCAGCTGCGCGACAACCGCACGCCTAACGAATCGGCAGCGGCGGCGCACGCCACTTTGTTGGAGCAGGAACGGAGCTATTCTGCGGACCGCGGAAAGAATTTTCCCACCTGGGCCGCGGACGATGTCCGTCTTTATCTGCCGGAGAAATTTCCGGTGATCGGCAAGGCCGAAGCGATCGCAGCTCTGAAGGACGCGCCCAACACGATCACGTTCCGCGAGCCGAAAGGAGAAGTCGCGAGCAGCGGCGACCTCGGCTTCGCCTGGGGCGAGTATGCCGCCGGGCAAACGGCGGAAGCGACCGGCTACTACCTGCATATCTGGCGCAAGAACGAGCAGGGCCAATGCCGGCTCGCGCTCGATTTGCTGCACCCCCGTTAGGCAGACGAACCAGCATGGAACCAGCCTCTCTCGTGCAGTCGGTCTCGATCATCGTTCCGACACTGAACGAAGCGGAAAACGTGGAGCAGCTAACCCGACAGATCATGGCGAGCGGCATTGATCCGCTGGAAATTATCTTCGTCGACGATGGCTCGACCGATGGAACCTGCGAGCGCGTCCGCGCGCTGGCCGCGGAATTTCCCGTTCGCCTCGTGGTGCGCGAAAATCCGACCCTCGGTCTCTCCGGGGCGGTCGTCGCCGGCGCGCACGCCGCGACGGGCGATCTCCTCGTGGTGATGGATGCCGACCTCAGCCACCCGCCATCCCGAATTCCCGACCTCGTTAGGCCGCTGCAGGCGGGCGGCTGCGAAATGGTCATCGGCAGCCGTTACGTGCGCGGCGGCACCACTCCGGGTTGGCCGCTCTGGCGCAGGATCATGTCGCGCGCCGCCTCGGCCTTCGCCTATCCGCTGACCCGGGTGCACGATTCGATGTGCGGCTTCTTTGCCATCCCGCGGCCGCTGTTACTCGAGCTGGCGCCGGCCGCGACTGGATTCAAGATCGCTTTCGAAATCATCGTGCACGGCGGGCGAAGTATCCGGGTCAGGGAGATCCCGATCGCCTTTCGCGATCGGGCGCGGGGCGCGTCGAAAATGACCTTCCGCGTCGCCGCCGTCTTTTTCGTCCGCTGGCTGGCGGCGGTCGTTAGGCGGAAACCGGCGCGCGCCGCAGCCGCCACAGTTCGAGCGCCAGTCCGATAAAAAGCAGGAGGGCGGCGAAAAGAGCATTGCCGTAGCGTTGCGACCAACGCTGGAGCGGGATGGTCAAGGCGAGCAGGAGAATCGCCGTCAGGGCCCACCAGCGCAGCGGCGAGTCTGGCCTAACGAGCCAGATTCGTGTGATGATGGCGAACGGGAGAAGAAGGAAAGCGAAGAGATAATTAAAGGAGAGCGGCGCGGCGATGAGCAACATGAGAAGGAGCATCGACCACTCGATGGCGTCCGTTTCCCAGGTGCGCCGCGCGCCCGGTGGCATCGCCGCGAGATAAACCAAGCCCAGGAGCAAAGAGAGCGCGACGATGATGGCGTTGACCACCTTGAAGGAGAGATCGACAAAGTTGACGAAGACCGGTTTGTCCGGCGGGCGCGTGGCATCCACGTCCACTTTGCGCAGGAACCGATTTGCCACCCCGGCGAGCGATTGGTTTTTCCAAGCCACGCTGCGCTCCGGCCGCTGCGCGATTCCCTTCTCGTCATATTGGAAAAGCATGCCATCGGCCCATCGCGTGAGATCCTGGCGCGCTCCCGCCCAGCCCCGAAATCCGGCCGGCAAGACGAGGAGGAGGAGCGCGAGCGAGAGCAGCATCGAGAGCGCCGCGATCCAGTAACGCCGGTAAATCAGGTAGGCGATAGCCGCTACCGGGAACGCCTTGATCGCGGCGGCGAGGGCGAACATCGCTCCCGCACTCCAGGAGCGGCCCGCGCGCAGCGCCAGAAAACCGGCCAGGAGCAAAGCCAGCAAAACCAGTGTCGGTTGCCCGAGCAGATAGCAGCTCCAGACGTAAACCACGATGACGAGGTTGGGCGCGAGGTAGAGCAGGGCATGCGGGCGTTCACCCTTGGGGCTCGCCAGGCGGAGCGACCAGACGATGCAGGCCCACCAGGCCAGGCTATTGACAAGGACAAGCGCGGCGATCAAACCGGCCTGGCCTAACAAACTCAGCGGCGCGAGCATTTCCGCCGCAGTGGGCGGGTACATGAACGGGAAACGCTGACCCCGTGGCGGATAGATGGCCCGGCCCTGGAGCACCGTCTGCCCGGTGCTGAACCACAGCTTGTAGTCTTTGGCGCCCCGCCCGGCCGCCAGATTGACCAGCGGCACGATCGAAAAAACGGTCGTCGTCAGGACGAAAAGAACGACGAGCACGCGGAAGCTGGCGCGACTGTTCAGCCAGTGGAGAAATCGTGCCATCGATTATTTCGTTCGCGCCGCCGGGCGCAGAATCAAATCGCCCAGCCAATAGGGATCCGCCACCGCTTTTCGGTAGGCGGCGAGCGCTTCGGGCGAAGAATTGATGTGCAGATTGCTGTAGGTTTGGTCGTCGTTCTGCCAGCGCTCATGCCAATAGACCTCCGCTTTCACTCGCGGGCATTTCGTCCGCATGACTTCGAAGGCTTCGCTAATCCACTGCGCCTTGTTGCCCGAATCGGGGAATTCGCCAGCGGCCCATTCCGTGATCATGATCGGTTTCGTCGGGTCGAGCCGGGCCATTTCCCGATATGGCCAATCGAGCAGCGGCAAAAAATTCGACCACGGCTCATCCGTGAATTGCTGGCCGTAGACGCTTAAGCCCAGCCAGTCGACATAATCCGAGCCGGGATAATAGGCGGCGGCAAAATTCCACGTATCCATCGGGAAAGAATAATTATTCGTCTGGAAAATCCACTGGATGTTGTGCGCGCCGCGCGCCCGAACGCGGTCCACCACGTAGCGAAAGGTGCGCTTGAAAAGGTCGGGCCCTTCCCATTCGTTAGGCCGGCCGGGGATCCGTTTTCCGCCGCCGTAATAAACACCTGACCAGGGAAACCAGTCGCCATTCATCTCGTCGCCGAACGAGACGAGCAACGGATGGCCGAAGGCGCGCGCCGCGTCCGCCCAGTCGTCGATGTAACGATTCCAGGCGCCGGCGAGGATCGCATTGAGACCGAACCGGTCGGGCCCTTTCTTTTGTTCGTAAGGCCGGTCCCAGGGCGACCAGAAGACAAGGGGAAGCGAGCCGTGCCGCCAGATCATTTGCAGATTCGCGGTGGGAAAACTCTGCTCCCCCCAGTAGCTCGAGGAGGCGATGATCGCCTGATGCTTGCCGACCATCTGCTCGAAGTCTTCGATCGTTTCGAGCGCTACCGCGTCTTCCGCATCGCCGAAATCGACGAACGCGCCGGTGTAGGCGCCATTTTTCGGCAGCACAACCTGCACGGGCGCGTTCGGATCGACGCGAACCGCTTCGGGCGCGGTCTTGCGACAGCTAACCAGAGCCAGAAGGAGACCGAGCGTGACGAGAAGCTGCTTCAATAGACGCTGATGCCCTTCAGACCGAAGTGGAAGATCATCGACCGCTGCGGTCGGCTGAAACATAGTCGGTCGAATCGACTTTCACCCGCGGCATTTTTCTCCGATCGCGCTTCGGAAAGGGTTGCCTCCCAGGTCGGCGACTTTCATGCATCCAAAATGAGATATCGACCCGGCGTCGTCAATCCGCGCCATCCCGTCGAGAGGTTATGGAAAGAGTCCAGGAATCCGTGCCTGAAGTCTGGATAAATTGGCGAGAGGAGGGCCTGGGTAGCGCGCGCGTCTCGCGTGCGCTACCCCGACCGTCTTGATTCGTGGCCCAAAGTGGCGCTACACCCGGACCGGCACCGAAGCCGTTCGTTCCAATTTTCCCCAGCCGACCCACGCGCCTTTGAGCGCCCGCAGGATCGCTTTCCAGATCACATAACTGAGGAGGGGCCGGTAAATCAGGCGCATCGGGATGATCCGCCAGGCGCGCAGAATCGATTCCCGCTCCAGCAAACAAGCGAGCGTCGCGAGAATCACATCCATCGCGACGAAGATGACGAAGAAAGGCAGGACGGCGCGCCAGGCGCCGAAGGGCAGTGAAGCGAGGAGAAAAAAATCGACCAGCGGCGTGAGCGCGACGAGCAGGATTTGAAAGAACCAGACGCTCGGCAGACTGAACCAAGCGAGCGCGCGATAACGCCAGTTAAAGACTTTGTCCCGATGCTTCCAGAGACATTGCAGCGTTCCGTAAGCCCAGCGAAAGCGTTGCCGCGCGAGCGTCCGCAAGGTCTCGGGCGCTTCTGTCCACGCAATCGCTTCGGGCGTGTAAACGATCCGCCCTCTGTCCTTGTGCAAAGCCAGCGTCAAATCGGTATCCTCGGCCAGGGTATCGAGACTGAGCCCGCCGGCTTGCGCGATCGCTGAGCGACGCAGGGCGCTGATCGCCCCGGGCACGACGGTGATGCAGTTCCAGCGGTCGTAAGCGCGCCGGTCGAGATTGAAGCCGCAGGTGTATTCGAGCGCCTGGCAGCGCGCGATGAAACTGCGCAGGTTGCCGACCTTGGCGTGGCCGGAAACAGCGACCACGGCTTCGTCGCTCAGCGGTTGGACCAACAGGCGCAGCGTGTCGCTCTGCAGGTGCGTATCGGCATCGAGAAAAACGATGAAGTCGTGCTGGACTAACGACAAGCCGCGCTGCAACGCGACCGCTTTGCCGCGATTCGGTTGCCTAACGATTCGGACCCGCGCATCGCCCTGCGCGATTTTCTCGACCTCGGCCGTGGTCTCATCGCTCGACCCGTCGTCGACCACCAGCACTTCGATGGGGCCCGGATGATCGTTCGCCAAAACCGCGCGCAAGGTCGCGGCGATGACCTTTTCTTCGTTATACGCCGCGATCAGGACGCTGACCGCCGGAGCGAAACCCGGCGGGGCGGGATGCCGGCGAAAACGCGTGGCGAGAAAAATCACCACCAGGGTCCGAATGACGATCAGCGCGGTGGCAACGATCATGAAGGCCCAGAGGAATTCTTCGACGGCGTGGAAAACGCGAAAACCTGCGCTGCTAACGAATCGGGGAATGCGCTGCCCATCGCCCAGCGGCGGCATGACGGCGTCGCGCGAGCTGCCGATGAGCGTGCTCAGCGGCACGATGGTGTCGCCGCGCGTCCGCAGCCAATCGATGATCCGCGGGAGCGCCTCGATCGTTTGCGCGCGGTCGCCGCCGGCGTCGTGCAGCAGGATGATGCTGCCATCGCGGCGCTGCTGTTTGATGCGCTGGAGAATGACATCGGCACCGGGTCGCGCCCAGTCCTGGGGGTCGATATTCTCGAGCACGACGAGATAATTCAGTTCGTTCGCGATGCGCAGCGGCGTGAGTTCGGCGAGCGACGATGGGCTGGTGTCGGCGTTGTAAGGCGGGCGGAAGAGCGTCGTCGAACGACCGGTGATGGTCTCGAGGAGGAGTTGCGTGGCGTTCAACTCGAGCCGGATATGTTCCGGCCAGCAGATGGCAAGGTTCGGATGATAGTAGGTGTGGTTGCCGATCTCGTGCCCCTCGGCAACGATCCGCCTAACGAGATCCGGGTACTTTTCCGCATTCACTCCGACGAGGAAGAAGGCGGCTTTGACCCCGTTCGCTTTCAGGAGATCGAGCACCTGCGGCGTCCACTTCGGATCGGGTCCGTCATCGAAAGTGAGCGCGACCTGATGTTCGCCGCCGGCGCCCTGGTGATAGAGCGTCGGGAATTCCGGGAATCTGAGGTAGGTCGCGCTGAGATAACCGTCCGGGCCGAGCTCGATCTTGCGCGCGCCATCCGCCCGGGTTTCATCCACGCTCACGATTTCACCCTCGCCGACATCGGTGATGGTCTCGTTGCCGAGGAGGGTTTCGAGCGACGCCTTCACCGTGCCATCGAGCTGGAATTTGCGCGGGAAATTGATCGCGTCCCAGATCGCCGAGTCCTCCGTCCCGAGGCGATAGATCGCGAAGCCGCCTGCCTGCTGGTCGCGGACCGCGTGCAGCTCGTTCAAGAAACTGACGACGTCAAGAAACCAGACGGTATGTTCCTTGTTCGCATCCTCGTAATAAAAATCGGAACTATGATCGGGTGGCGCGACTGTACCGGGTTCCACGCCCGCGTTGCTCGCGCGGCTCATCGCCTCGGGGAAACTGATCAGTTCCGCCCGGTGTGCCCCGCTCGTCCAATCGTAACCGTAGCTGCCGAGGGCGACGATCCATTGCTGCGGATCGGCGTCCTTGAGCAGGGCATGCAGCCAGGACTCGAACCATTGGCGCGACGCAATCGGTCCGGGTGAATCCTCCTCGGAAGTCTCGTCGAAGAGGAGCGCGACAAAACGGTCGATCTTTTCCGAGATGTTTTCGAAATCGATGTAATCGAGGTCCTGCCCGGGTTGGACGCAGAGCCAGAGCTGCCGGCCCTCGGCGTGCAGCGCGTCGGCCATCTTGTTGAGCAATTTCGTGATGTCATCCTGGTAGGCCGGATCGACCTGCTCCCAGTCCAGCACCACGCCGGCGGCTTTCGCATTCCGCAGATTGGTCAGCAGGTTCTGGATGAACCGCTCCTGTCGATCGGCCGGGCCGTGCGCGAGATTCTCGACCGCTTCCGGCTTCCAGGCATCGCCGACGAGATTGGTCAGAAGGGGCATGAGCGCGATGCCTTTCGCGGCCGCGAGTTTGGGGAGGCGGACGTCGGCGTCGATCTGCATATTCCCGAGCCCATCGACGAGTGAAAACCACTCCGGGCAGACATGCGTCAGCTGGGCCGCATGTTCCTCGAGCGACTTGTAACTATAGGGATCGCCGTTGGTATAAAACGCCATCCGCACTTCGCCCCCGGCCGATTTCCGGGCGGAAGCGGGCGGCGCAGTGGCCGACGGCGAGGGCTGCTTCCGGGCCGCGGCGCGCGTGGCGATGAACTTCTCCCAGAGCGGGACGTTAGGCGGGAGCTGACCGGCCGGGTTCGCTTTCTGCAGGGCCTTCAATTGGCCCTTCAACTGCCGCAAACTAAAGGGCAGCCGCAATTGCGGCGTGACGAAGAGCGTCTGGACGAAAAAGACCGAGGCGAGAAACACCACGATGCCGCCCAGAAGCAGCATCAGCCGGAAACGCGGCCAGCGTCTTCCGGCGGGATCGGAGAAGATGAAAGCGGTGCGCTCTTTGGGAAGATCGGCGTCCATCAAAGCATTGGGGCGCATATCCTAACCGGTCGCGCGGGAAATACCAAAGGTCGTTTTTCCACGCGCCACCTTTGCTTCAACCTTCCCGGCCACGAGCCGGGCTGACCAATTGGCGTTCACCGCGAAGAACACTATCTTTTTCAAACCCATGCGCACCGGCCCTTTCGCTCTCCTCTTCGCCACGGTTGCCGTCGCTTGCTCTGCGCCCATTCCGCCGCCGAACCCGCAGATCGACGGCGTGGTCAAGGAAATCTCCGCGCGCAACATCGAGGCCAGCATCCGCCGGCTCGTCAGTTTCGGCACCCGGCACACCCTTTCCGACGCGACGAGCGAGACGCGCGGGATCGGCGCGGCGCGCCGCTGGATTCAATCCGAATTCGAACATGACGCGAAAGATTCCGGCGGCCGCCTCCAGGTCACGCTGGATGAATTCACTCAGCCGCCCGGAGAAAGAAATCCGCAGCCGGTGCAGGTGGTGAACGTGGTCGCGACCCTGCCGGGAGAGCAGCCGGAATCGCGCGATCGCATTTATGTGGTGAGCGGTCATTACGATTCGCGGGTGAGCGATGTGATGAACGCCACCGCCGACGCGCCGGGCGCAAACGACGATGCTTCCGGCGTGGCGGCGGTGCTGGAGATGGCGCGCGTGATGTCGAAGCAAAAATGGGACGCGACCCTCGTCTTCATGGCAGTCGCGGGCGAAGAACAGGGGCTCTTCGGTTCCACTCACTGGGCGGAAATGGCGCGGGAAAAAAATTGGAACGTGGCCGGCATGATCACCAACGACATCATCGGCAGTTCGCACGCCGACGACGGCCGGATCGACAACACACGTGTGCGCCTTTTCGCGGAAGGCGTGCCGTCATTGAAGGAAATGCCGGAGCCATGGCGGAAGCAGATCCAGACCGGTGGGGAAAACGACAGCACCGCGCGCGAATTGGCGCGCTTCATCAAGCCGATGGGCGAGCGTTACGTCCGCGGGATGACGGTCAATATCATCTATCGCAAGGATCGTTACCTGCGCGGCGGGGATCACTCGCCTTTCCTCGAAGCCGGTTTTCCGGCGGTGCGCATGACCGAGCCTAACGAGAACTTCCGGCATCAACACCAGGATGTGCGGAAGGAAGACGGCGTCCAGTTCGGCGACCTGCTGGAGTTCGATGATTTCGCCTACATCGCGCAAGTCGCGCGGATCAATGCGGCGGCGTTAGGCGCGCTCGCCCTCGCCCCCGCCGTGCCCGCTGGAGTCGAGATGGAGACCAGGGAACTAACCAACGACACGACGCTCCATTGGCAGCGGAATCGCGAACCGGATGTGGCCGGCTACGAAGTGCTCTGGCGCGAAACCACTTCGCCCCTCTGGCAGCACGCCGTCTCCGCCGGTAACGCGACCCGTTTTACCGTCCCGCATGTTTCCAAAGACAACTTCCTTTTCGGCGTCGCGGCCGTCGATCGCGATGGAAATCGCAGCCCGGCCGCCTATCCCGTGCCTTCCGCAAAATGAATTTTATCCGCGCACAAACGTCCTACCGACCGAACTTTGATAGCACCCAACCATCATGAAACGCCCCATCCTCCCTCTGCTCCTCACGGTCTTCGCCTTCACCTCCTGCGAAACGACGCACCAGGCGGCGGTTTCAACTTTTCGCGTGATCGACGCGCCGGCTGCATATGTGCGGCGAAAGCTGGCCGTCGACGAGGAACCGCCGCGCACCACCACGACCACCACCACGACTCAAACAAACGTTTATTCCGATAGCACTGCTTACCCTCCAACACAGCCTTATCCGGCCCAGCAGCCACCGCCGCCGCCGCCCGTACAAACGCCGAACCGGATTGTCACGGAGGAGCGCAATCGCAAACCAGAATCCGAAGCCCGGCCCAGCCCGACGCCGCGCGTCACCCGCAAGGAAAGCGCCTCGACTGCGCCGCGCACGACGGCAGGTTCGCCTTCGTCCCAGAAATCGGAGTTTCCCTACGGTAAGCCGGTGCCCGGCAAGCCGGGCTACGTCTTCAGCCCTTACGACAAAAACGGCGGCTATGTCGACGTGACGGGCTATAGCCCCGGGCAGAAAGTGAAAGATCCCTACACCGGGAAAATTTTCCTCGTTCCCTGAAGATCGGCTCCCGCGCCGCTAGCGCCCGAGTTTATCCTCGAGCGCCTTGACCCGGGCGAAAAGTTTCCCGAGGCGCCGCACCCAGGCGAGGTGCTCCATCGACTCCTTCAGCGGGACCGCCGGCGTCGCCCACCACGTCCCGCCATGCAGGCTTTTCGAGACGCCGGTTTGCGCGCCGATCATCGTGCCGTCATCAATCTCGATGTGGCCGATGATTCCGGCCTGGCCGCCGATCACCACGCCCGCGCCGATACGCACGCTGCCCGCGATACCAACTTGCGCGACGATGATCGAGTGTTTCCCGATGACCACGTTGTGCGCGATCTGCACCAGGTTGTCGATCTTCACTCCTTCCTGAATCCAGGTGCGGCCAAAGCGCGCCCGATCGATCGTCGTGTTTGCGCCGATCTCGACGTCGTTGTCGATCTGCACGATGCCGATTTGCGGCACTTTCTTATGCCCGCCGGTGGCCATTTCAAAGCCAAACCCATCCGAGCCGACCACGGTGCCGCTGTGCAGGATGACGCGGTCTCCGATCTGGCAGCGCTCCCGAATCGTGACGTTCGGGTAAACCAGACAGTCAGCACCGATTGTCGTCTCATGACCGATGTAGCTCTGCGCGCCGATCCGGGTGCCGTCGCCAATGCGCGCCCCCGGTTCAATGACCGCGTGGGCGCCGATCGACACCTTCTCGCCTAACGACACGCCGGGAGCGACGACCGCGCTCGGATGAATTCCGGCCGGAAAGGTGATCTGCTGCGGCGCAAACTTGAGGACGACCTGTTCGAAAGCCCTGGTCGGATCTGCCACCCGGATTTGCCCCTCGACAATCTGTTCCGCAAAATCTTCCGGCACAAAAGCCGCGGAAGCCCGCGTCTTGCGAAAGGCCGCGAGATAGCGCGGATTGCCGTAAAACGTAATCTCGCCCGGAGTAGCTTCCGCGAGGGAAGCCACGCCCGAGATTTCGCAATCGGCGTTGCCCGATATCTCGCCGGCGCACATCGCCGCCAACTCTCGCAGCTTAAAATTCACAAGGCACTTTTCGTTAGCCGCCGGTGGCGAAGCCGGGGTAAAGCGTCATGCCGCCGTCGACGAAAATGGTCGCGCCGGTGATGTAATCCGAGAGGTCGGAGGCGAGCCAGACGACCGTGTTCGCGATGTCTTCCGGCTCGCCGATGCGCTGGTCCGGGATCAACTTCAGCAGCGTGGTCAGCGCTTCGGGCGTGTCCCACGCGGTGCGATTAATCGGCGTCTTGATCGCGCCCGGGGCCACGCTGTTCACGCGAATTTTTTTCGGCGCCAGCTCCTGCGCCATGCTTTTCATCAACTGCATGACGCCGCCTTTGGACGACGCGTAATTCACGTGGCCGCCCCACGGAATCACTTCGTGCACCGAGCTCATGCAGATGATTTTGCCCGCCGCGCGCGAGACCGCCGGGACCACCCCGCGCCGGAGAAATTCCCGCACCGCGTCGCGCGCACAAAGAAACTGTCCGGTCAGGTTGACGCCGATCACCGTGGCCCATTGTTGCAGCGTCATTTCCTGGAAAGGCGCGTCCTGTTGCAGCCCGGCATTGTTGACCAGGACGTCGATCGTCCCGAACTTTTTTATCATCTCGGCAAACATTGCCTGGACCTCATTTTCGCGGCTGACATCGGCCCGCAAGGCGATCGCTTCACTGCCCTGGTCACGAATCAATCCGACGACGCGCTCCGCCTCTTCCGGATGCGAGACATAATTAACCACGACGGCCGCGCCGGCGGCACCGAGCGCGAGGGCACAGGCTTCGCCGATGCCGGAATTTGCGCCGGTCACGAGCGCCTTTTGGTTTTGCAGCGGGCGGCGGGGATCGGCGGAGCTGGAAGCGGGCATCACGTCGAGCGCAGCCATATTTTCGATGCCGTCGAAAGGCAAGGGAATTCCATCGCAGCGCGGATCATGGCGGGCATAGATCTAGCTTTCTGTATCGTGCGGCCGCGGCCGTGACCGCAATGCCAACAGCAAGCCTTAACTTAACACGGCAACTGTCCAGAAAAACCAATGAAAACGGTTCTAAAGCACAAAACGCCACGCGTCTTGAAGATGTTTCAGCAAAGGGCGCGGATTATTTTGAAATCATTGCCCAGGCTACGAACGATGCGGTTCGGGATTGGAATGTAAAGACCGGCACGCTCATCTGGCCGCATGGTCTGAAAAGCTTGCTCGGTTACGAACGCTCGGCCGCGACCGAAAAGATCGGCTTTTGGTTCAACCAGATTCATCCGGAGGATATTGCGCGCATCCAAGACAGCCTGCACGAAGCTTTTGCCAGCTCCGATGCGCATTGGATGGGAGAATATCGCTTCTTGCGTGCGGATGGCGAATACACGCACATTCTCGAGCGGGCGCTGATCTTCCGCGACGCGGACGGCGCCGCGGCGCGCGTGGTCGGTCCAATGATGGACGTGACCACGAGAAAGCAATTGCAGGCGCGGGCCTGCCGCTCACAACGAATGGAAGCATTCGGCCAACTGGCCGGCGGCGTGGCGCACGATTTCAATAACTTCCTGACCACCATCCTCGGTTACAGCGATCTGCTTTTGTCCGAAGCGGCGGTAAAGGGTCAGGTGTCCGGTCAGATCAAGGAGATTCGCGACGCCGCCGGCCGCGCTTCTGAACTCACGAACCATCTCCTCGCCTTCAGCCGGCGCCAGGCCCTCGAGCCGACCGTGCTCGAGGTCAACAAACTCATCACCGACCTCGAGCAAACGCTCCTGCGGCTCCTCGGCGACAACATCTCGATCGCCTGTCACCTCCATCAGCTGAAGGAAGGCGCGCACATGAAGGTCGACGCCGGCCAGCTGACGCAGATCATTCTGAATCTGGCCGTTAATGCGCGCGACGCAATGCGCAAGGGCGGCGACCTAACGATTGAAACCTCGACCCTCAAGGTTTCACCAGAAACGCAGCAGCCTTGCGTCGGAGCGGACCTGCCACCCGGGGAATACGTCGCGATCACCGTGGCCGACAACGGCAGCGGGATGAGCGACGAAGTCAAAGCGCGCCTTTTCGAGCCGTTCTTCACCACGAAAGATGAGGCGCGCCACAGTGGTCTTGGGCTCGCCACCAGCTACGGCATCGTTAGGCAAAGTGGTGGCCACATTTGTGCGGAGAGCGCGCTGGGCGAGGGAACCACCTTCCGTATCTTCCTGCCACGCGTGGCCGCGCCCCCGGTGGCTCGTTACAAGAAGGCGGGCTCGCGAAAAGCTCTCACCGGCACCGAAACCGTGCTCGTGCTGGAGGATGAAAAAAGCGTGCGGCATCTTTCTGTGCGCGTGCTGCGCAATCTCGGCTATAAAGTGCTGGAAGCGGCCCATGGCGACGACGCGAAACGCCTCATCGCGCCGCGCGGCGCGCCGAAGATCGATTTGCTCCTGGCCGATATGGTGATGCCAGAAATGAGCGGCCGCCATTTCGCCGACTGGCTGCAAAAGACCAGCCCGCAAACGAAAGTCATCTTCATCTCAGGCTATCTCGAGGAATCGATGCACCCCGGAGACCGGCGCGATCCGGAAATGTGTTTTCTGGCGAAGCCGTTCAGTGCTGATCAGCTCGCCAGCAAAGTGCGCGAGGCGCTGGATGGGGAAGTTTGATGGTTGATTGTGGTTGATAAGAAAGAGCGCCCGCGCTCAGTCTCTCAAGCACTCAACCTTCTTGATCACCTTTCACGATATCGAAGAGGCTGCCGCCCGCATTAAGGGTGCGGTTTACGAGTCGCCCTGCCGGCAATCGATTCCGCTGAGCGAGATCACCGGCATGGAGATCTATTGCAAGCTCGATCACCTGCAGCGCACTGGCAGCTTCAAGGAACGCGGCGCGCGCAACGCACTCGCGCAGCTTTCGGACGAGCAAAAAAAGAAAGGCGTGATCGCAGCTTCCGCCGGCAACCATGCACAGGCGCTGGCCTACCAGGGGAAGTTACTCGGCATTCCCGCCACCGTGGTGATGCCGAAATTCGCGCCCCTCATCAAGGTGACCAATTGTCAGAAATTGGGCGCCACCGTGGTCTTGCACGGCAAGGACTTTGCCGAAGCAAAAGTTCGCGCCCACGAAATCGCGGACGAGAAGGGCCTCGCTTATATCGACGGTTACGACGCCCCCGCGATCATCGCCGGCCAGGGAACGATGGGCCTGGAGATTGTCGCGCAAGTTCCGGATCTCGATGCGGTCATCGTTCCGGTGGGCGGCGGCGGGTTGCTCGCCGGCGTGTCGCTGGCGATCAAAACGTTGCGGCCGCAGGCCAAAGTGATCGCGGTCGAAGCGGACAGCGTCGCGAGTTTCTCGGCGGCTCTGCGAGAGGGAAAACCGACTCGCATCGAAACTCAGGCGACGCTCGCCGACGGTCTCGCCATCGCGCAGGTCGGGAGCGACGCGTTTGAAGTCGCGCGCCGCTGCACTGACAAAACGGTGCTCGTCAACGAGGGACAAATCGCGCTCGCCATCCTGCGCATCGTGGAGTTGGAAAAAGGGGTCGTCGAAGGCGCGGCCGCGACCCCGCTGGCCGCGTGCCTCTCCGGCCAACTGCCCGAACTCGCCGGCAAGCGCGTCGTTCTCCTCCACTGCGGCGGCAACATCGACCCGAATGTGCTTGGCCGGGTGATCGAGCGCGGCCTGGTCGCCGATGGCCGGCTCGCGCGTTTCACCGCCGTGATCAGCGATCGCCCGGGCGGTCTCGCCGACCTCACGACCCGGATTGCCGCCGCCGGGGCAAGCATCAAGCAAGTGGTGCACGATCGCGCCTTTGCCGGCTCGGATGTGTCGGCCGTCCACGTCCTTTGCACCGTGGAAACGCGCGATCGCAATCATCTCTTGGAATTGCGCGCCAAGCTGAAAGAACACGGCGTCGAGACCTACGACGAGACGCAGCGCTCGCCGCGCGTAGCTTGAATCGCTGACGTTCCCCCGTAGGGTGCGCCATGGATTTGGTTGAGACCTGGGCGCTGGAAAAAACGGCTGCTCCCCCGGCGCAAAAATCACCCGCGCCGCGCCGCGGAACCGCCGAGGAACTGAGCCCCTTCGTCGCCCGCCACATCGGCCCTAACGGCGAAGAGATCGCCGCCATGCTCGCCGCCCTCGGCTTCGAGGATCTCGACACGTTCGTCGCCGCCACCGTCCCGCAGGACATCCGCGTCGCGCAACCGCTCGATCTCCCGGCGGGCAAATCGGAGCAGGAAGCGCTCGCGGAAATGCGCCAGATCGCGCAACAAAACAAAGTCGCGCGCAGCTTCATCGGCGCCGGCTATTCCGACTGCTTCGTGCCGCCGGTCATCCAGCGCAACATCCTCGAAAATCCCGGTTGGTATACCGCCTACACGCCCTACCAGGCCGAGATCGCGCAAGGCCGCCTCGAAGCGCTCCTCAACTTCCAGACCATGATCACCGATCTGACCGCGCTCGACATTGCGAACGCCTCGCTTCTCGACGAAGCGACCGCCGCGGCCGAGGCGATGACGCTTTGTCACGCGGTCAGCAGCGGACGCGACACGTTTTTCGTTTCGGAAATGTGTCACCCGCAAACCATCGAGGTTGTGCAAACCCGGGCGCATCCGTTAGGTATTCAGGTCGCCATCGGCAACCCCGCCACGTTTCGCTTCACCGAAAAAGTTTTCGGTGTGCTCCTGCAATATCCAACGACCGACGGCGCGATCATCGATTACGAGCCCTTTATCAAAGCCGCGCACAATGCCGGCGCGCTGGCCATCATCGCAGCCGACATTCTCGCCCTCACCCTCCTGCGCCCGCCGGGCGAAATGGGCGCGGACGTCGCCGTCGGCACGACGCAACGCTTCGGGGTTCCGTTAGGCTGCGGCGGACCGCACGCCGCTTATTTCGCCACCCGCGACCAGTATAAGCGACATCTGCCGGGACGCCTGGTGGGCGTTTCGCACGACGCCGCAGGACGGCCGGCCTGCCGCCTCGCGCTGCAGACACGCGAACAGCACATCCGGCGCGACAAAGCGACGAGCAACATCTGCACGGCGCAGGTTCTTCTCGCGGTCATGGCGTCGATGTATGCCGTCTATCACGGACCGGAAGGTCTGCGCCGCATCGCCCGCCGCGTCCACGACCGTGCCTGCCGTTTGGCCGACGGTCTCGAACAACTCGGCTACGGACTCGCACACGAGGATTTCTTCGACACGATTCGGATCGACCTCGGGAAGAGAGCGAGCGGCGAATTTCTGCGCCGCGCGGTGCAACAGAACTGCAACCTGCGCGCTCTCGGTCCGCACAGCGTCGGAATCTCGCTGGATGAAACGACCACGCCTAACGACGTCGAAGTGCTCCTCTCCATTTTCGGCGAGAACCGCGCCATTCTCCCGGGTTTTGCCTCGGTCAGTCGCAAATCGAAAATCGAAAATCGAAAATCCGCGTTCCTCACTCATCCTGTCTTTAACACGCACGACTCGGAAACCGAGATGCTGCGCTATCTGCGCCGGCTCGAAGCGCGCGATCTCTCGCTCTGCCACTCGATGATTCCGCTCGGCTCCTGCACAATGAAGTTGAACGCCACTGCGGAAATGTTCCCGGTTTCGTGGCCAGAATTTGCCCGCATCCATCCCTTCGCGCCTAACGAACAGACAGCGGGCTACCGCGAAATGTGCGCTCAACTGGAGCGCTGGTTGGCGGAGATCACAGGCTTCGCCGCCGTCTCGCTCCAGCCTAACGCAGGGTCGCAGGGCGAATACGCCGGCCTGCTCGCCATCCGCGGCTATCACGCCGCGCGGGGCGAAGCCCATCGCAACATCTGCCTCATTCCCACTTCCGCCCACGGCACCAATCCGGCCAGCGCCGTCATGGCCGGCTTCCGAGTCGTGCCGGTGCGCTGTCTCGAAGACGGCGACATCGACCTCACTGACCTCCGCGCCAAAGCCGACGCGCACCGCCAGGGCCTCGCCGCGCTAATGGTGACTTACCCTTCCACCCATGGAGTCTTCGAAACTACCATCCGCGAAATTTGCCAGATCGTGCACGAAAACGGCGGGCAGGTTTACATGGACGGCGCGAACATGAACGCCCAAGTCGGGCTCTGCCGCCCGGGCGACATCGGCGCCGATGTCTGCCATCTCAACCTGCACAAGACATTCTGCATTCCGCACGGCGGCGGTGGTCCCGGCGTCGGCCCGATCGGCGTGGCGCAGCATCTGGTCGATTTCCTGCCCGGTTTCCCCTCGCTCGATGTTCAACGCGCAAACGCTAAATCCGCCAGCCCGGTGGCCGCCGCGCCCTATGGGAGCGCGAGCATCCTCACGATTTCCTGGATGTACATCCGGATGATGGGCGCCGCTGGCCTAACGAAAGCGACCGAGGTCGCGATCCTCAACGCCAACTACATCGCGCAGCGGCTTGACTCCCATTTCCCGGTTCTCTTCAAAGGCAAAAACGGCCTCGTCGCCCACGAATGCATCCTCGATCTGCGACCCTGCAAAAGCGCCGGCGTCGAAGTCGAGGATGTCGCCAAGCGCTTGATGGATTACGGCTTTCACGCCCCGACCGTTTCCTGGCCGGTTCCCGGCACGGTCATGATCGAGCCGACGGAAAGCGAACCGAAACACGAACTCGATCGTTTCTGCGAGGCGATGATTTCCATCCGGGCCGAAATCGATGCGATCGGCGCCGGAAAAGCCGACCGGAAAAACAACGTCCTCAAAAACGCGCCGCACACCGCCGCGCAAGTGACCGCCGACATTTGGGATCATCCTTATTCGCGCGAGCAGGCCGCTTATCCGGCGAACTGGACCCGCGAGCAGAAATTCTGGCCGGCGGTCGCGCGCATCGACAGCGTCTATGGCGACCGCAACCTCTTCTGCACCTGCCCGCCGCTGGAAGAGTTCGCGGAGACTCGTTAGGCGAGGTGAAGGTGGCCCTCGACATAGGTGATGGCGTCGCCGGCAATCGAAACGCGAGCGCCGCGATCTCGGCAGAATAATTCGCCGCCGCGGGCGGAGATTTGCCGGGCGAAAAGCTCGCGCTTTCCCACGCGCTTCGTTCGTCGGCCCTCCCGGCTCCGCCGGCAGCGCCGGAAAATCGTTGTGCCGGCAATCCGGTGAAGGCGACTCGCCAGGCGGTTGCCGTCTGCGCTATGGTTGCGACCGCATGCGCCTTCTGATTGCGCCCGATAAATTTAAAGGCTCGTTAGGCGCGGCGGAAGTCGGAGCGGCCATCGCCGCGGGCGTGCAGGCGGCGCTGCCGGGGGCGCAAATCGAGGTCGTCGCGCTCGCCGATGGCGGCGAGGGTACGGCCGACGCCATTTGCCGGGCACGGGGAGGAGAATGGATCGCGTGCGCGGCGCACGACGCGCTCGGCCGCGAGGTGCCGACCCGCTTTGCCTGGCTCGCTTCCTCCCGTCTCGCCGTGATCGAAATGAGCGCGGCCGCCGGGATGCAAGGACTTTCGCCTAACGAACTCGATCCGTTCCATGCTTCTACCTTCGGAGTGGGTGAAATGATCAGAGCCGCCGCGGCTCGAGGCGCGACGGAGATCATCGTGGGACTCGGCGGAAGCGCGACGAACGATGGCGGCTTTGGTTTGGCGCGAGCCCTTGGTTTTCGTTTCCTCGGGAAGGACGACCGCCTGCTCACCAGTCCGGTTTCGGCCTTGCTCGCCTTGTCCCGGATCGATCCGCCCGACGATCTGTCGCTGCCGCGTATCACCGCTGCTTGCGATGTGCGCAACCCGCTCCTCGGCCCGGAGGGCGCAACCCGCGTCTTCGGCCCGCAAAAGGGGGCCACGCCGGAGCAACTCGAGATCCTCGAGCGCGCTTTGACCCGTCTGGCAGAAGTCGCGGCGCTGACTTTTGCCTCCGATCATCGCGAGACGCCTGGCGCCGGCGCGGCCGGCGGCCTGGGCTTTGGTCTTCTCACTTTTTGCCGTGCGGCGATCCGCTCGGGCTTCGAGGTGGTCGCGGAAGCGATCGAGCTGCGGGCGAAGATCGAGCGCGCCGACATCGTCATTACCGGGGAAGGGAAGCTCGATCGCCAAACGCTCGCTGGAAAGGGTCCGGCCGGCGTGGCCCGAATTGCGCGGGAGCTGCAAAAATCCGTCTTCGCAATCGTCGGTCAGGCAACCCGCGAGGCTGGCGTGCGCCAACTTTTCGACGCCGTGGTGACGCTGGATGACAAGAGCCCCGATCACCGCAACGCCGCGCATTTACTGGAGACCCGCGCGCGCGAGCTGGCGCTCCGGTGGCGCTAAGGTTTCGGTCCCTTTCGCAGCCGCCATTTAAATCTGTGCATTCACAGAATATTTGAGTCCTTGCAGCGTGTCCAATGTCCCAAATCGGCAGTCCCAGCGCATCAGGGAGATTTCCGCTGGGAACAGCGGACGCTACAGTCTTCGGAGCTCCCGTCTGCCTCTGCGAGAAAATCGGTGACGCGCTTTTCGAACCACGGCCGAAGCCCGTCGGCGAATTCCAGGAATCCAAGATGACCGCCAGACTCCGGTGTCTCGAGAAACAGACACGGGTTCTGTTCCGCTTCGGGAAATGGAAAACATTCCGGCGCGAGAAATGGATCGTTCCGCGCGTTGAGCAATAAAGTCGGCCGCGTGATTTGGTGGAGGAACTGTCGGGCGCTGGCCTGCTTCCAATAATCAGCGGCATCGCGGAACCCATGCAACCGCGAGGTGTAGCGATCGTCAAACTTCTGGAAGGTGCGCAGGTTGCGACTCCCCTGCGCGTCGATCTCGCCGGGGAAAAGCCGCGCTTTCGCTTCCACCTTGGCGATCAGACTATCAATGAAGCGGCGCAGATAGATGCGATTACTCCAGCGCTGGTCCAGCATGCGCGCGCTAGCCGCGAGGTCGACCGGCGCCGAGATGGCCACCGCGGCCATGACCGAGCGATGGGGCGGCGCTTCTCCCATGTACTTAAGAGCCAGGTTACCGCCGAGGCTGAACCCGATCAGCGCGACGCGCGCATAATTCGCGGTCGCATGCTCGATGACCGCGCTCAGATCCTCCGTCGCCCCGCTATGGTAAAGGCGAACGAGCCGGTTTGGCTCGCCCCCGCAGCCCCGAAAATTCCAGGCCAACACATCCCAGCCGGCGGCGGCCAGAGCGGCGGCCATCCCCCTGATGTAGCCCTCATCCGCCGACCCTTCCAGCCCGTGCGACAAGATCGCCAGTCGCTCGCGACCCTGGCGCAGCCAGCGAAGATCAAGAAAATCCCCATCCGCGAGTTCCAAACGGTCCGGTTCGAACTTAGTCTGGCGGCCCCGTCGGAGAAACGCACCCACGATCGTCTGGGCGTGACCGTTACGGAGAAAAGCGGGCGCTCTAAAGGTGGAGGTAACGAGGGGCATGGCCGGCCACCACGGCAATGGCCCTCCGGGTGGTTTGCGTAATCGACGGGAAATTCACACGGTCTGCGGTTCAGAACACCACGCGAGCATGATCCGCAATTCGACGTGCCAAGCCAAGGCAAAAGGACGGTGAGCAAATTGATCAGCCGAAGGGTCTTGGGGGATCAGCAAGGTAATGTTTCGCTTTCTGCGGCTCGGATATTTGGTGATATCAGCGCCTTTTCTGCACGGGTTTTGCAAAGGCGATGCACGCTGATTGCAGCACGATGCGTTCAGCTTAAGCCGCATTCCGGAAATCGGCGTCCATTCCAGCGATGCCTTGGAACGCTCTCGTGACCAAATCAATTTCTTCCGCTGTTAGCCGCCGGTCGAATTTCTCGTTCTCGATGTAACCGCAGAGCTGTCCATCACGCACGCAATGGACGTTCCGCGTAGTTCCGAACTTGGCGTCGACGCGCGCCTTTGGAAACACCATCACGCCTTGGATGAACACTTCGCGTCCAGTGAGCGCAACAACTTGTTCGCGCACGGCCATGATCCGGCGGACCAACTGTTTGACATACGGTTGTGAGGACGGTGTCCCATCCTGCATCAGCTCACCTTCTCCGTCGGCGGTGATCGTCCCTCGAAAGTTCTTCGTCTCGACCGCAAAAATGCCGCTGGGACCTACCACCAGGTGATCAAAGTTTCCTCTCGCCGTGTTGAAATCATGGAAAACGACAAAATTCTTCGACAACCGGTCCAACGCGATAGCCACGACACGTTCACCCTCCGCTCCGCTTCTCCAAGTATGCCTCTCGCGTTCGTAAAGATCAATTCGTCGATTCTGCGCTTTGAAGAGTCGCCAAACGATTACCGTACCCAAAATTGCACCTGCCAGCGCCGAAAGTGGCTTCGAGCCGCCCCTCAAAAGGAGGTTGGAAACAATGGCCCCTTCGAATACGCTGATAGCAACAGCCACGAACATCGTCGTCATCAACATTCGTTGAAAGGCCCGCATCGATTGGTCTGCTGCATAGCGGCCCGCTGTTCCAATAACCTTCGGCATACTCCACCGTTGCTGCTAAATCCGTGCCACGCTCCAGAATCGAATTTCTCTCGTAAGCCAACGGGGACGCACTCGGTCACGGAATCCGCCACTGCCTGCAATCGCTGGCTGGTTCAACCGCACAGAGAGCAATCGTGCCGCCACAGCTTCCAAATCCCGTTTCGTGGGTGCGCCAGGCAGCTTCCTCTACCTTTTCACACGATGTTCGAGCTGTTCGCTTGTCCAGCCGGTCCGCTTCTCGACCCGCGCCTTCAATTTGGCGAATTGATCGGTGCAAATGAGCGCCACGGGAACCTGCTGATTGACAAGCGGCGTGTTTACCCAGTCGACCAACTCGGGGCTGGAATGACTGCGTTGATGCTGGGCCAGAGGTAGCGCGCTTCATCACGGCTCGGATATTTGGTGATATAAGCGCCTTTTCCGCGCAGGTTGTGCAAAGACGATGCAGCCGCTTCCTGATACGCGCCGCGTGCGGCTCGTGCTCGGAAAGGCCCGTCGCTTGAAACCTGACGCCGGCGTGGTGCACCTTGTCTCTAGCCGTTTTCACTCGGCAGCCGGCCACCCTCGCGCGCCGACGCGGTGTCCGGAAAGATCCGGAAGATCTGATCGAGCCGCGCGATTTCAAAAATCGGCCGGACACCCTCCTGCAAACCGCTGAGAGCGAATTTGCCACCGTACTTGCCGACATTTTGCATCGCCTCGATCAGCACCGCGAGACCGGAGCTGTCGATGTAGCTGACCTTGGAGAGATCGACCACCACTTGCGGCGGCTTTTTCGCAATCATTGCGGCCAGCGCCGCCCTGATCTGCGGGTAAACGTGAAGGTCAATTTCGCCCTCGAGGGGAAGAATGTTCAGCTGGTTCTTGGGCATGGCGTGTGCCAAACGATGTCATTCTTGCAGATTCCGTCAATCGCTTCACCAACCGAGGTGGGTTCGCTTTGTCAAGAAATGAGGGCGTGTTGCTCAAATCGGCTTTAGCCACAAATGTTGCTAAGTGAGGGGGTTCAAATCACCCTGCCGCAGAATCAAAATGCGTTACAGGTCATTCTGTGACTTCGTCTTTTACCCTCATTACAGAAAGGGCGTTTGAGCAACACGCCCATGATGCCTGACCCCAATTCCCTGCCTCCCTGTTTCGGTGTTTGACATCCCAACGGCGACGACACATGATCATGTTCAGGACACTTCGGTTTTTCCAACGCCGTAGCGGCGAACGCGAACTAGCCGAGTATTCTGGTCTGCGCGGCTAGCGGAAATTATGCCGAGGTGCCTCAACTCATCGAGCGACATAGGTGTGATAAGGAGCCAATTACCTGCGCGAGGCCGATTCGAAATACGTCCATCGCGTCTAGCAACAAAATGCGGTAGCCGTTCTTGCTTGCTGAGGATTGTGGGGAGTCCCTCATTTTTCAAGCGCAGCATTGACCAAAAACCAAATTTGAGGCAAGCGCTTTATTGCGCGTCAGGGATTAAGAAAATCTAAGACCGAAACGGAACTGAGGCGAACGCCGCATCCGAAAGCACCTTCGCCGGCCTGGAAGAAGTGATAGTCAAAAGCTCGCAATCGCCGCTCGTAATGCGCAACTCGTCGGCGAACTTCAACCTCGTCGATCTCCGTGCGCTTCTGCCAGCGCGACCCAGTGGAAGGCTGGCGTCGATGGACGCGCTGGTTTTGCGCCGGTCTTGAAAATCCTCGCGGACTGGCGAAGGTCGGGCCTCCAAAATGCGAACTGCGGAATTAGGAATGCGGAGCGAGTCAAACAGAAGTCGAGAATCAGAATTGCCTTGACGCTGGATGATTGCGGCGGTTCGCAGTGGCTCACTCGCTCTTGCGCCGACGACTCTGCGGCGGCGATGGTGCGGATGGGGTTCGAAAGAAGTAGAAGTTGAAATTCAACAGTAGAAAATCGGATCTCCCCCAGCGCCCCTTCTGGGACCGTGAGTCGTAAGTCGGCGCGATTCAAAATATTCCCACCCGCGCGGGTAGCCCCCACCGGGAGACCCCGGGGGACGGGACCCGGCAGTACACCGAGAATGCCCATTCCCTCACCGCTCGCGGGTAGGCCCCACCGCCGAGAGATTGAGTCGCTGAGCTCTCCGTTAATCGCAACGCAGGCGGGCAATCGAAAAGGAGGGGGTGGGGTGACCACACGGGGTATGACCCCTCCCGGGAGAGCCCGGGTCGAAAATTCGGCCTCCCCCGGCCTTTCGCCAGCAACCGCTTTATCCACTATTTTATCCACCGATGAAAATAATTGGGATCATTTTGGAGCAAATGGGACACGGCAAGTGCCGCGAGTTTTCAGAGAATGCGAACGGTGAGAGTTGGGGAGGAGAGGGGAAAAATATTTTCCGGAACTCCGAATTTCGTCATCAAGAGCAAGAAACTTCGGGCGTTCGCATCCAAGGTCTGGTCTCGCACCAGAATGGTAAGAGTGTCCAAGAAATGTCCAAGCAACCAAAACTGGAGCTGAAATGAATGACCGATGCTATATTATAAATGGTTTATAACAAAAGCATTAAAAGTGGAGCCGAAGACGGGACTCGAACCCGTGACCTGCTGATTACGAATCAGCTGCTCTACCAGCTGAGCTACTTCGGCGCGCGAACGAGGCGGAAGATGGCATCCCGGTGGGCTCTGAGCAAGAGACGGTCGCGCGAGAGGGCCGCCGGTCGCCAGAAGGAAGCCTCTCTCGCCTGGCGGATTTTCGGGCCATCTGCGTGCTTGCTCCGACGGGGGGGCACCTTATGCTCGGCGCGGAAATACCAAAACCGAACTGCGCATGATCATCCCCACCGAACCCATTGGCAGCATCCCACGGCCGCTTCCTTTGGTTGCGGCGTTGGCCAAAACGGACTGCGACGATCCGGCGCTTGATCCCCTCTATGAAGAGGCGATCCGCGACACGATCGCGCGTTTCGAAGCGACTGGTTCGCCCGTGACCACCGACGGCGAACAACGCAAATATCACAATTTCGGAACCTATTGCGTCGATCTCGCCGCTGCGCTCAAGCTGGCCGAACAAGAAATGCCCGTCGCCCCGATCGACCTCGTGATGAGCGACCTCGGTCTGCCCGATGGCATCGGTCTCGACTTGATGCGCCAACTTTCCTCCAAATACGGACTGCCCGGCATCGCACTCAGCGGCTTCGGAATGGACTCCGATTTGGCGCAAAGTAGCGCGGCCGGATTTTCCCGTCACCTGATCAAGCCGATCGACATCGCGGTTCTCCGCGCCACCCTCGCCGAGATGTCGAGCGGGGCATAAAGCCGGTCACGGCCAGAATCGCGCACGATACGGTGTCGATGACGACCAAATTCCCGTCCACCACTCCGACCGGTCTCCCAATCCGACGTCTGGCCCGGATCACGTTCACCACCTTTCTCCTCACCTTCATCGCCTCGCGCGTGCTTGTGATTCTCATCATGACGCGGCGGATGCCGGACTTGTTTCTGCATTTTCGGCGGCACGCACATCCATCATCTCAACTACGGCATCTTCCTTCTCTCCGCGGTCGGCGGCATCCTCGTCTTCGTGGCGCAGCCGACCGACCGGATGCGCCAGGTCTGTGCGTTGCTCTACGGCTTTGGGATGGCGCTCACTTTCGACGAATTCGGAATGTGGCTGCACCTTGGCGGCAGCTACTGGCAGCGCGCCAGCTTCGACGCCATCATCGTCCTGCTCAGCCTCTTCGGCGTCATCGCCTTCGCGCCGACTCTCAAGCGGATGCGCACGCATCATTGGGCCACCGCGATCATTACCTTGCTCGCGGTCGCGACCTTTTACCTGATGCTTTTCAAGTCGATCAAATACGTCGGGAAAAGAGTCGGCACGAAATTGATCGACATCGAGGAAGCCGGGCCGCGGTAGGGGCTGGTCTGACAGGCCAATGATCCCAGGTGCTTTCTCCAGCCTTGCTGAAAGCGTATCCAACGATTGGGGCAGCGACTCCATTTCTCGTGCGCAATCATGCTCAACCCGTTTCATTTGCTATTTGAGCTTGGAAGCGTGCACATGATCTGCTTTAGGAAGGGAACGAACAGGAAATGAGCGACGCTGACGCAACCCTAGCCAAACAATCGGAGACGGCCCAGGTCAGATTTCGGAAACCTCCAATAATCGAGAGAGTTGCGACTGTTTCCGGCAATATTTCTCCGGAGCAGTTTCATTCCCGGATGGACAGCTGGAAGAGTATTGTCGCAGCCGATTTTCCGATTTACGACCCGCTCACTGAATGGCTGTTAAATGTCCAAGAGAAAGACGGAGTCCCCCTACTGGACGAGGCCGAACCGGAGGTTGTTGTTACGCATCGTTTTTCAAGGCGCAACCAAAATGGAGATCGGACGTGGAGCATGCGCTGTCCGGCTGACCGGCTGACGTTGAACCTTCATTCAGAGCACAACGAGCCTCACAACTTCGAGGAACTATTTGCAGCGATGGCAAAATGGTTGCCGCGATGGAGCGATCACTTTGGCGCGACTGCCTACCCGACCGTCCAACTTGACTATGTCAATCTGCTCGGCCCGCAGACGACTCCCACGTTTGTTGACAGGAACGGAGGGATCCAGATAAACCGCCTAATCGAGGTCTTCGGCAAGATTCCGGGGCCGCACATCTCAATTATAGCGCCGTATGATTGTCGAGTCGGACTCTTGATCGAGCCAAACCGGTGCATGGTGAACATTCATGTTCATGCCGTTCGTGATCGCGACGCTGCATTGCACGTGCGAGTTGACTTACAGGTCATCGCAACCCAACGTGATCCGTTGACGAGTGCAGACGCAGCGATGGGTGAAGTGCGGTATACACACGATGTGCTCATCGGTCAGTTCTTGGCGATCTTTACGGAGGAAGCCAAGACGTCTTTCGAACCACTATGATTGCCGCTGATTTACCGCGCACCATTCAGCGGCCGGACTATGTAGAGGGGTTCAATGTTGGTGTGCCTAAAGAGCTTCGCGCCCGTCAGGAACCACGAAGAGATCGGAAGACGTCTTTCCGCTTCGACCAACGCATTATCCCTTTGGATGGCGGAACCGTCTTACTACGACTTCGTCAGTCCCTTAATCTCGCCGTAGATCCACAGACGATGCGATTCGAAGTCGACGGATGGAACATTCAGTTGCCCTGCGGCGAAGTTGCGGATCTGCCTCGACAGATTGCGCGGCGATTCATTGAGCTTTTCAGCAAGGCCGACGCCCGCATTTTAACTGAGGCAGAGGAGCAGGATTGGCTCCACGTCCTAGATGAAGTGGATTACACGCAATTTTGCGTAGATCGCGCAGCCCCTCATTACGTTGAGGGGACTCTTCTGCGTCACACTCCGGTGTGCAGGGTGGAGTGGCACGACGGCGAGTTCGAAAACCTGAACCCACAGGCAGCCACGGCACTTCGCTTTTTAGAGGCGGGACAAAGGTTTGGCGCATTTGTAAAACTCGGCAAAGCAAACGAGGTAAAATCGATCGAGCGTGTGACAATGGTATTCGATTCTCCCGAAGGCCTCGCAGATGGGGCTAACGGTTGATTTTTGGAATGTCGCTCAAGGCGACTGCACCGTAATCACTCTTCCCACCGGGGAGCTGATAATTATCGACATCGGGCCGAAAGGAAGTCCGCTGATTGACTACCTGAACGATCACCCCAAGACAATCCAAGCAGTCGTCTTGACTCATAACGACGCAGACCATGCTGGGGCATTGCCATCCCTCATCCAGGTTCATCGAAACCGGATACATAATTTCTTCATGCTTGCTGATCGGCCTGTGGGGGACGTCCGGTTTCAAAAGCTCTTTCGAGCTGCGCTTCAAGGCGAGGTCGAGGGTCATTACACTATTACCAGGCTTCAAACCGGCGCTGAGATCTGGAGGGATGATTCTTTAAGATCTAGACTGGTGACGGTATATCCCGGATTCTCAGCAAACATTTTGGCGGGAAATCCGAACGAGACGTCGGGTATCATCTGTTTGGAGATAGCCGATCACATCCGGATTATCTGGCCCGGAGACTCAACGACTGATCGCCTATCCCGAGAGTGTGGCGGAGCGAGGCCGTTTGTCTTGCATGGTCCTCACCATGGAGCCCCCGCAGACTTCCGTTCGCAGGAATCGTTCGAAGCGATCAAGCGAGTCGGGCCGAAACGGGCCTTCATTTCCGTTGGAACTACAAACGGGTATTCCCATCCTCGCGCAAAATACATTCGTCGTCTGGGCCGAACGCAGTGTCACGTAGTCTGCTCTCAACTAACGTCTCGATGTGATCGTCAGACGATCCAACATGAGGATCATGTGATGCAGTCAGAAGCATTGCTTGGGCTCCGATCGCCAAGGCGGGGTACAAGCTGCCGAGGAGCATGGAGATTGGAATTACATGTTGATGTTCTCGTTCCCGATAAGTGGGATCAGGAACATTTGAACCGTATCTCTAAACTCCGGCGACCTCAGTGTTTATATGGACGAGGATGGCGACGAGGTTCTAACTTGCCTCCCGCCGTGGTTGACTAAGTCTGTGTGGTTTTCCCATCGGTCGGCTCTCCGCCAGCCCTCGGTGAAGATGCGAGCGCTGAACGACCGCGCGGGCATTGCGATTCCGCCTCTGAAATGCGCGCGGCTACGCCAGCGCTGTGTGTCGGGGTTGGTGCTGGCGTGGGCTGTTGCAAACAATCGGGCCGAGCTCGATTTTGACTTCGGCCGCGCGTTTCTAAATTTCGAGCCAATGCGACCGCGCTAAACGCGCGGGCCTATGCGATTCTTTGGCGTGATTGTGCATCAGAACGCTCACTTATTTTCGCCGCTGACCATACGCGACGTGCAATTCCGCAATCGCATCGTGGTCTCGCCGATGTGCCAGTATTCCAGCACAGACGGCTGCGCCAACGACTGGCATCTGGTCCATCTCGGCAGTCGCGCAGTCGGCGGCGCGGCGCTCGTTTTCACCGAGGCGGCGGCCGTGCTCGAAGACGGGCGGATCAGCCCGGACGATCTCGGGATTTGGAAAGATGCGCAGATCGAGATGTTGGCGCGGATATTCCATTTCATCGAAGGCCAGGGAGCGGTGCCGGGAATGCAACTCGCGCACGCCGGACGCAAAGCGAGCACGAGCGCGCCGTGGAAAGGCGGGAAGTCGTTAGGCGTGGCGGAGGGCGGCTGGAGCCCGATCTTCGGACCGAGCCCGCTCGCCTTCGACGCAGGTTATCAGACACCGCGAGAACTGGATCAGTCCGGAATCGAACGCGTTCGCGAAGCGTTCGCGCACGGGGCGCAACGCGCGCTGCAGGCCGGCGCAAAGGTGATGGAGATTCACGCGGCGCACGGTTATTTGCTGCACAGTTTTCTTTCGCCACTGAGCAACCGGCGCACCGATCAGTACGGCGGTTTATTTGAAAACCGGATCCGGCTTCTCTGCGAGACGGTGCTGGCCGTGCGCCATGCGTGGCCGGAAAAATATCCGCTCTTCGTGCGCATCTCGGCGACCGATTGGACCGAGGGCGGCTGGACCGGCGAAGATTCAGTCGCGCTGGCGAAGAAGTTGAAACCGCTCGCAGTCGACCTGATCGACTGCTCGAGCGGTGGCAACGTTCCGAACGCCAAAATCCCCATTGGCGCCGGCTACCAGGTGCCGTTCGCGGCGCAGATCCGCCGGGAAGCGGAGATCGCCACCGGCGCGGTTGGTATGATCACCGCGCCCGAGCAGGCGGACCACATCGTGCGCACGGGCCAGGCCGATCTCGTGCTGATGGCGCGCGAATTTTTGCGCCATCCCTACTGGCCGCTCAACGCGGCATGTCCGCTCCACCAGAAAATGGACGCGCCATCGCAGTACGGCCGGGCGTTCCTGTAGCCCAATGCGCCATTTCAGGAAGCGAGCACAAATCGATTTCCCTCGCTGTCCTTGAACATGGCGTAGGTGCCCCACGGCTGCTTTTCCGGCGGACCCTCAAATTCGACGCCGCGCGCCTTCAATTCCTCGTAGGTTTTCTCGATGTCATCGCAGGCATAGGACATGTTCATCATCGTCCCGATGCGTTTTTCTTCGCCTTCCGCGGTGAAGAGAACGACCCGCGTCTCAGCCTTCGGCACGCGCAGTTCGATCCAGCGCTGTTTCTCGTCGAACGGCTGGTCGGTGATGATCGTGAACCCAAGTTTTTCCGTGTAAAAATCCAGCGCCCGACTTTGGTCGGCCACCGGAATGCTGACGAATTTGATTTGTTTGATCATGGCAGCCGCAGCGTAGGATGCGCCGCCCGCTATCGCCAGCGCCGGCGACCGGGCGGACGACAAAATTGCTGTCCGTTAATCGGTATAGCAGCTTCAATTCGGATTATGCCACGTTTCCGCGCAACCATCCCGATCGACGATTATGTCTTCGATGTCCTGATGCGCGACCTTGTCGGCCACGATCACCAGCCGGCGGCTTTCCTGGTTTATCTCCATCTTTACCGCGCGGCGGAGCGCCAACGATGGAAGCCGGTCGCCGCCAGCCTGCGGATGGTCGCGGAAGGCACCGGTCTTTCCAAGAGCGCGGTGCAGATCGCGCTCGAAAGATTGCGGGCGCGTGAGCTCATCCGTTCCGCGAGCGAGCATGCCACCGCCGTTCCGCAGCATCGCGTTCTGCGCCATTGGCGCGAACCGGCCACGCGCCCGACACGTGTCCTGAAAAAGAGGTAACCGATGGGGATTGCGCCCTCGTTAGGCAAAGGTCGGCCAAAATCCGCCCGCACCGGCCTCAGGAAGCGACGCCGCGGGCGATCTGTCCGAGCAAATTCTCGACTTCGCGGACGCCGGCCTCGCTTTGCGCCCGATCGAGCGGCACGACGCCGCCGAGGTCTTTCTGCGGCGTCTTGAGCCAGCGGCGCGCTTCGTCCAGGCTACCGACGAGATGCGCAGCGTGACCAAGCAGGCGCGCGAAACGCACGACTTTGTCGGATTCATCTTTCGTTAGGCGACCGGCCGTCTTGCGCCGGTCGATCGTCGCGCGGGAGAGACCGAGCCGGACCGTCAACTCATCCAGCGAAAGGTCCAGTTGCCGGCGCAAAGCTTCGAATTCGCCAAAATCGAGACCAGGTGGAGCGACGGGCAGCTTCTTCACCGGCAACCCCTTAACCGGCGACCCTTTTGGCTTCTTCGCCGGCACGGGCCGCGCAGGAGCTTTCTTGCCGGGCTTGGCGGACTTTGCTTTCGTCGCAGTTTTCATCGCGAAGCCCGTCATAACAGATCGGCCAACAACCTGACAAGCCCGGTCGTGTCCCAGCAATAGGAGGGTTGCCGCCACGCAAATCGACTTGCGGGCAGGAGCACGCCCTCCGTACATTCAAAAATATGAAGACGAATCCGACCGAATACGCGCATCCCGAAGCGTTGGTCGACGCCGCCTGGCTCGAGCAACACGCGAACGACAAGGACGTCCGCATTGTCGAATCGAATGAGGACATCCTGCTCTACGACACCGGCCACATCCCGGGCGCGGTGCACATCGATTGGCGGGCCGATCTCCAGGACCCGGTCATTCGCGATTACATCGCGCCGGATAAATTCGCCGAGCTCTGCAGCCGCAACGGCATCACACCCGAGACAACCTGCGTTTTCTACGGCGACAAGGCTAACTGGTGGGCCTGCTACGCTCTCTGGGCGTTCCGATTATTTGGCCACAAAAAAGTCAAAATCCTGAACGGCGGGCGCGATAAATGGAAAGCCGAGGGCCGCAAAATGACGCGCGAAGTGCCGAAATATCCGCGCACGACCTATCCCGTCCCGGCGCGCCGGATGGACAAGGAGATTCGCGCCTTTGCGGATGAGGCGCTCGCCCAGAGCCAGGCGAAAAAGCCGCTCATCGATGTGCGTTCGCCCGGCGAATACAAGGGCGAGATCACGCACATGGCGGAATACCCGCAGGAAGGCGTGCTCCGCGGCGGCCACATTCCCAGCGCGAAAAGCGTGCCGTGGAAGACGGCCACAAACGATGATAACACCTTCAAATCGGCCGCGGAGCTGCGGAAGATTTACCTCGAAGGCGCCGGCGTGAAGCCGGATGTTGACACGATAGTCTATTGCCGGATCGGGGAACGCTCCAGCCACACCTGGTTTGTGCTCACCTATCTCCTCGGGCTCGACAACGTGCGCAATTACGACGGGTCCTGGACGGAGTGGGGGAACAAAGTCGGCGCCCCGATCGAGCGCAGCGCGTAGTTCTTCTCGTGCTCCTGCTCGTGATCGTGCTCATGCTCGATCCGAGATGCGGGCGGTTGGGTTGATCGATCCGATTACGAGCACGATCATGAGCACGAGTGTGAGTATGTATCCGAAAAAGCTGCAAAACATCATCGACCTTTTCGAACATCTCCCGGAGGTGGAGCGGCGCGAAACGCTCGTCGCCTATTCCGACAGCGCGCCCAAACAGGAGCCACGGCCTAACGAGAAGTTCGACCTCGAGGACGTGCGCAAAGACGAAGAATGCGCCGACAAGGTGGGCGTTTACCTTCAGGTCGACGACGAAGGCAAGGCACACCTCCGCATGACGCTCGGACCGGAAGTGCAAACCCTCACCCGCGCCATGACCTCGATCCTTTGCAAAGGTCTTGAGGGCGCAACGCCGCAGGAAATACTCGATCTCCCAAGTGACTTCGTCACCCGCATCGTCGGCGCGGAACTCGTGCGGGTGCGCAGCCAGACGACCTACTACGTGCTCACCCGGATCAAGGGCATCTGCAAAGTTTACCTCGACCGCCGGCGCGCCGCCGCCTAACGAGCTACGGCGCGCCTCCCGCTGCCATTTACTGCAAGTTGTAGAATTCCACGAGCGCGACGCCGGTCGTTCCGCCCACTCCGCTCACGATCGCGGTGTAATCGCCCGGTGCGAGCGTCACTTCGATGGCCGATTCGCGATCGTCGGTCGGTGCGAGCTGGTCGGCGATGATCTGATCTTCCTGGCCGTCACGCCAATTGTCATTCGACGCGAGGAGGTCGCCGTTGCCATCGTGCAACTCCAGGATGGGATCCTGCAAGGCGCCGGTCACGCCGGCCACGGCTAACGATGGTCCAATCGCGCGCACGACCACTGTCGCGCTGCCGCCGTCCGCTCCACCGACGATGCAGCCGCCGATCAAGACATTGTCGCCGGTCTCGACGAAGCCGCGGGTGCTGAGATTGACCAGATGCGAATTGGTCGCTTGATCGAGGTCGTACGCTTCCACCAGACCGACGCCCGTCCCGCCATTGTTCCCGCTCAGAATCGCGGTATAAGCGCCGGGCGCGAGCGTTTCGACGATCGCCGATTCGAGGTCGTCCGTCGGCGGAATGCCGGTCGCCTCAATGGCTGCTTCCTGCGTGTCCTTCCAGTTGTTGTTGGTGATGACCGTCCCGTTTGGTTCATGTAACTCGAGGACGGGATCCGCCAGCACACCGGAAACGCCTGCTTGCGCGAGCGACGGCCCGAGGCCGCGGATGATGACCTTTTTTGAATCGGTGCCCGAGATGATGAAGCCGCCGATCAGGACGTTGTCGTTCGTCAGGACGTTGAGGCGCGTCGAAATGTTGAGCAGCTGCGCTGGGGCCGCAGCTATCCCGGTGATTGTAACGCTGATGGGCGGTCCGGCGATCGGCGGGACGCCGGCGGCTGCGATCGTGTAGTCGTACTCATTGACCATCGCGTCACGGGACGAGGCGAGATTGACGGTGAATGAAACCGTGTGGGAAGCGCCACCGGCCGCGAGGGAGCCAACGTTGTAAGTAACGAAACCGTCGGACATCGTGCCGCCGTTGGTGGCCGAGACAAAAATTGTCCCCGTGGGCACGGGAGTGCGGATAACCACACCGGTCGCCGCTGTCGTACCGGTATTCGCGTAGGTGAGCGTAAACGTGAAATTTGTTCCCAATGCCCCGGTGGCCGGAGCGGTTGCCTTGATCGTTAGGCCAGGGGCCAGACCGGGAGGCAGGAAGCGGGCCGCGCCATTGCCGCGATTCGGGTCAGTGACATTTTCCACCGGCACGGCGAAGGCCTGAGCGCCGGCGGCCGTGAAAGGCGCGCGGACGAAGATGGCCTCTTCTTCCGTGCCGTCGAGGGCGTCGCCGTTGCCCGCGAGGATCGCCAATTGCCCATCGGCGCTGATGCCCACGTCTTCGAACCCGTTCGTTCCGGCAGGCAGCGGCAACACCTCCACCGCGGAGCTCGCGCTGAAGGGACCGCTGATCGCGGACGCCCGGATGGTCTCATTAGTGTTCGAAGGGACCACGATCGCTTTGCTCGCATCCGGCGTGATCGCGATGCCATCGAGCCCCGCATTGCCCGGCACGGTCAGAAGCTCCGGGACCGAGGTCGCGCTGTAAGGCGCGTGATAAATCCGGACGACATTGTCAAAAGCGGTGGCGAGCAGCGTATTTCCGTCCTGCGTAATGGCGATCGCGGCGCCATTCGTGGAATGGAGCGCTTGCGGGATGGTGAAGGTGATCTTCGTATAGGGCGGATCGAGCACGGAAATTCCGGCGGTCGTTTCGACGAACGCGCGGCCCGCATTGTTGAAAACGATGGCCTCTGTTTCCAGCCCCATGATTTGCCCCGGCAGCGTCACTGAGGTGATGACCGACGCCGCCTCGAAGGGCGCGTGGATCACGTAAAGTTTGTCGCTGTCGCCCATCGCGAGCGCCTCGCTGAGGCTCGGCGCGACCGCGATCGTGCCGGCGCCATCGTAGCCTTCGCTCGAGGTGTCGATGGTCGCGAGAAGCGCCGCCGTCGAGATCTGCACGACGAAGACGCGCGACCTGGTGTAATCGGCAATGAGCGCGTTATCGCTGCCGTAATAGGAAACGCCCTGCGGAAACGCGTCGACGGGCAACGGCGGCATTTTTTGCGTCGTTGGCGCACCGCTCGGATCGGGAAAAATGACCGCCGTATTGCTGGCGGAGATCGTGGTGAGGATGGCCGGTTGCGGGTTGGTCGCCTGCGTGCCGCCGGTCGCGATGAGCAAGGCGCCGACGGTAAAAGTTGCTAGTTTTAACGGATTCATGACTTGGAAAGGTGATTGGTGAGACCCTTGGCACGCAGACACCGAATAGTGGATGCTAGTTCCGTGGACCGCGTGGCAAGGAGTCGGGCTTCATGAAACAGACGCGCAAATCCGCGCCGAAACCGCGCACGCCGGACGAAAATATTTTTTTAACTGCTGCCGGTTCCGATCATGAATGACGACGAAGTGCCGCCCGAGATCACACAGTTGCTCGCCAACTGGAGTGCCGGTGAAGCCGACGCCGCCGAGCAGTTGATGCCGGCGGTCTATGCGGAACTCCGGCGGATAGCCCGGCAGTATTGGCAGCGCGAACGGAACAATCACACCCTCCAACCGACCGCGCTTGTGCACGAGGCCTATCTGCGGCTGGCTGATCAAAAACAGACGCGGTGGCAAAACCGCGCGCAGTTCTTTGCCGTCGCCAGCCAGTTAATGCGCCGCATCCTGGTCGATCACGCGCGAGCGCATCTCGCCGAGAAGCGTGGCGGCCACGCCGAGCACATCAAGTTGGAGGAAGCGCTCATCCCTTCCGCGGAACGCGCCGCGAATCTCGTCGCGCTGGACGATGCCCTCTCGCAACTGGCTGCGGTCGACGCGCGCAAAAGCCGGGTGGTGGAGTTGCGCTTTTTCGGCGGTCTCACGGTGGAGGAAACATCCGAGGCGATGGGGTTGAATCCCGCCACGGTGCGCCGCGACTGGACCTTCGCCAAAGCGTGGCTCCATCGCGCGCTCGGCCGCGGCGCTCAATCCCAAGCGTAAGTCGCCTAACAACGTTGCGTCGATCCGCCGGTATCCAGATGGGCTCTGGCGCGGAGGATCGGCTCGCCGCACCTTGAAAAAACCTGTCCAAAAAAAGGACGTCTTGTTTTCAAGAGACACCAGCTGGCCCGCGCTCCAGTCGGCTTACCCGTCCGGGTTTTTATCCCGGAGGGAATAGAGCGCGTCTGAAACGCGACCAGCGTTGGTTTAGGGCAGGCTGGTGTTGCGATACTGTTTCACCAGCCGCCCATCCGCGTGTGTAATCGTGCCATCGACGTTGATGTCTTCGCGGAAGTTCGTCGCATTAACCGGCATCCCGGCCTGACCCTTTACCTGATTTAAGTCCGAGAGATTAACTGTCTTGTCACCCGTGGTGTCCGCAGTCAGCATATTTGCCGTGACCGCAGTATCGGGTAGGACTTGGGAATAGATGTCGGTGACGTTACTTAAAGTCACCGTAATCGTTTGTTCGTTGGTCACCCCAATCAACTCGACCGTCATGGTGTTTCCGGAAATGACGGGACTGCCAGAGATGCTGCCACCGGCGGGCGCATTCAAGGTCGCGTCGCCGGCGACGATGGCGTTGCTGAAGGTAAAGACAAACTCATGACTGCCTTCACTGTTCCGGCATTCGACCCCGGAGCCGTCCTCGGGCAGCTCGATATCAAAAGTCCCGGCACTGCCGTGGGTCTTGCGGGAAACGGCGTCGGTGAGTGTGAGGGGAGCGGAGTTTGGCACGACGTCGAGCGCGAGGTTATCGAAAAAAATCTGAAGCGTACCAATCGGGTTCATGACCGACGAGGTGAGCTGGAAAGACAAGGCGCCGTTGTTGACGGTCCCGCTAGTCGTGACCACCAGCGTCGCGCTCCCGGGTTGGGTATCGGTGGGCATCACCACCGTGAGCATTCCGCCGAGGTCCACGCCGCCGGCGAACAGCTGCATCTGAAACGTGTCCGGGAGCACGTTATCCAAGCCCTTGTAAAGGTCGAGAGTGAGCGTGTAAGTCGAGTTCGGCGCGACGTTGGTATTGGAGATGACATTATCCGGGCTCGAGGCGAGCGCTTTGCTCGACACGTCGCCATCGAGGGTGAAATTCCCGGTCGGTTGCATCGGCGGGGCCCCTCCCGGGCCGAAATAAATCGCCGGGTCGACAAAATCAATGCCGATGTAGTTGTTGTCTACATTGATAAAGCCGGGAACATCGGCCGTCCCGACTGAGGTATTGTTCGGTACATCGTAGACCGTGACCCCGGTGCCGAATAAGATGGTGTATTGATTCAGGGCCAGATTCCCGCCGCCGTTCCCGGTGTTATTTGCGGCATCAAAGGTGCCGTTGGTGATCGGGATGGAAGCAGCCCGGAGCGAGGCGGCGCTGAGCAAAGCCAGCGCGAGCAAGTTAACGGTGAGATGTGGGAATGTTTTCATGGTTGTTGTTTTTCGGTTTGTTAGGCAGCCGCGCCCGGCAAAGATCTTGCCTTCGCGAGGGTTAAAAGTGCATGATCGGTCGTGGGCATCGGCTGGTGCGAAGCAGGGCTTTCATTAACCAGACGCGCAAGAGCGCGGCGAAACCGCGCACCTCTCACAAAATTACTTTTAAAAAATGCGCGAAAAGGATTACCCCGACCCCGGCCTGGCTGACCCGGAGATCACCCAATTGCTTTCGCGTTGGAGCGCGGGCGAGCCCGAGGCCGCCGGGCGATTGATGCCGGTGGTTTACGCGGAGTTGCGCCGCCTCGCCCGGCAATATCTCCAGCGGGAACGAGGCGATCACACGCTCCAACCAACCGCGCTCGTGCACGAAGCGTATCTGCGTTTGGCTGGACAAAAAAATATGCAGTGGGCAAACCGCGCCCAATTTTTCGCGGTCTCGGCCCAGTTGATGCGGCGCATCCTGGTCGATCACGCGCGGGGGCACGTTGCCAAAAAACGTGGCGGTCACGCCGAGAAGATCGAGCTCGACGACGCGATCTTGCCGCCGGAAGAGCGCGCCGAGAACCTGCTCGCGCTCGACGAGGCGCTCACCCAATTGGCGACGATGGACGCGCGCAAAAGTCGCGTCGTGGAGCTGCGTTTCTTCGGCGGCTTAACCGTGGATGAAACCGCCGAGGCGATGGGCTTGAACGCCGCGACCGTGCGCCGCGACTGGACCTTTGCCAAAGCCTGGCTCCACCGCACCCTCCGCGGCGGCGGCGTTGAGTCGCGCGCATGAACGCCGATTGGGAACGGATCGAAGTCATCTTCCAGGCCGCGCTCGCCCAGCCGCCCGCGGAGCGCGCCGCTTTCGTGCGTCACGCCTCAGGCGGCGATGAAAAGCTGGCGGAGCAAGTGACCAGTTTCCTGCGCTCACATGACGCGGCGAGCGACTTCCTGGAACGACCAGCGATCGAACTCCATGCCGAGGAATTCTCTGGTGACGACGAACCGCTTCCGCCCGGGACTTCGTTAGGCGATTATCGCATCCTCCACCTCCTCGGGCAGGGCGGGATGGGCGAAGTTTACCTCGCGGAAGACACTACGCTGGGCCGGCAGGTGGCGGTCAAGCTCCTCCGGCGCGGCTTTGGCGCGGCCGGGATCGCCCGGCATCTGCGCCAGGAAGCGCGCATCCTCGCCGGACTGAACGACCCGCACATCGCCCGTCTCTACGGCGTCGCTGCCACGCCCGAAGGCGTTCCCTATTTCATCATGGAATACGTGGCGGGCGAGCGGATCGACGATTATTGCACGCGCGGCGGCCTCACGACTCGCCCGCGTCTCGAATTGTTTCGCAAGGTCTGCGCCGCGGTCAGCTACGCTCATCGACACCTCGTCATTCATCGCGACATCAAACCGGCCAACATTCGGGTCACACCCGAGGGCGAACCGAAGCTGCTCGATTTCGGGATCGCGAAACTGCTCGAGACCGGGGCGACCCCACGGACGGAAAACACCGTGACTCTGGCCGGAATGATGACTCCGGATTACGCCAGCCCCGAGCAGGTCCGCGGAGAGACCATGACCACGGCGAGTGACGTCTACAGTCTCGGTGTCGTTCTTTACGAACTGCTCACCGGCGAACGGCCGCATCGCCTGACAACGCGCGTGCCGCACGAGATCGCGCGCGCGATCAGCGAGGATGAACCGCTCCGCCCGAGCCAGCGCCGCCGCGAACTGGCCGGCGATCTCGATAACATTCTCCTCATGGCGTTGCGCAAGGAGCCGGAACGCCGCTACGCCTCGGTCGGCCTTCTCTCCGAGGATATTCGCCGACATCTCGTCGGGTTGCCGGTGCTCGCGCATAAGGACACGAGCGCCTATCGGGCGGCTAAGTTCGTTAGGCGCCATCGCGGCGCGGTGGTCGCGACAATCCTGGTGTTTTTTGCGCTGCTGAGCGGCCTGGTGGTCGCGAATTGGCAGGCCCGCATCGCCCGACAGGCGCAGGTGAAAGCCGAGACCGCGCGCAAACAGGCGGATCGCCTGAACCAATTTCTCGAGGATCTGATGAGCAGCGCCGATCCCGCGAAGATGGGCAAGGATGGAAAGGTCGTTCCCATGCTCGATGCCGCGGGCGAAAAGCTCGATCACGAGTTAGCTGACGAGCCGGAAATTCTCGCGCGCGCTCACGAGACCCTCCGGCGCGCCTATCAGCACCTGGGAATTTCCGACCGGGCCGAAGAACATGCTCGCGCCGCCCTCGCGCTCGTGCGCCGTTTGCACGGACCCGATGATCCGGCGACGGCGCGGGCAGAGTTTCATCTCGCGGATGTCTTGAGCGACCGTTATCGCCCGCAGGAAGCGGAACCGCTGCTCCGTCACGCGCTCGCGGTGGAGCGAAAGCAGCCCGTGCCTAACGATGGCGATCTGGCCGATACGCTCGAGACCCTGAGTTTCATCTACGCGACCGAGAAACGTCCGGGCGACGCCGAGAAGGTCGCGCAGGAAGCGGTCTCCCACGCGCGCGCCGCCTGGGGCGAGCAGGACCAGCGCTTTCTCCGCGTGCTCAACGAAATGGGCAACATTCAGATCGCGAAGGGAGATTACGCCGCAGCCACCCCGATCTATCGCCGGCTCATCGCGCTCAACGACAAAGTGCAGCCTGGAGGCCTCGGCTCGATCGCGCCGCAAATCAATCTCTGTATCTCCCTTTTCAATCTCGAAAAGTTCGCGGAGCTGGAACCGGCCGTGAACCGCCTGCTCAGCGACACCAACCGGCTCGTCGGCGAGCACGGCCTGCCCACCGCCATTGCTCTGGCCGTTCGTGGCTGCCTCGAGTTTGCCAAAGGCGATTACGCGGCCGCGATTCCGCCGTTACGAAAAGCGCTCGGCATTCTCCCGAACAACTATCCGCCCGGCCAGACGAGTGTCGTGCAATGTCGCGTTCTGCTCGGCCTTTGCCTCACTCGCACGGGTCATGCAGTCGAGGGCGAACCGCTGCTGCGCCAGGCTTTGGCCGACGGCGGAAAAGTCGATCGTGCGGAATTTGCCCACACCGTCGGCAATCTCGAAACCGCCCTCGGCGAATGTCTGCTCGCCCAAAACCGTGAGGCCGAAGCCGCGCCGCTGCTCCTCGCCGGCTACAATGATCTCAAAGCGCGGTTGGGGGACAAGAATCCCCTCACCATCAAAGCCGTCGCCCGTCTTCGTACCCTGCATCAGGGGAAAATTGATTCGAACAAGACGGCCGTTTCCTGGCATCCGGATCGTTAGGCAAAAAGCACCGCCGCTCGCAACAGCACCGGCGCGTTGCACGGGCGGCAACCGCGGCAAATCGGCGTTCTACACGGCGATTCTCTCGACCTTCCGCGATTATTGTTTAGTCTCCCGCTGCGCATGCCGCGGAACGATCAACTGCACAAAATCCTCCTCATCGGCTCGGGCCCAATCATTATCGGGCAGGGCTGCGAGTTTGATTATTCCGGGGTGCAGGCCTGCAAGGCGTTGCGCGAGGAAGGCTACGAGGTCGTGCTCGTCAATTCCAACCCGGCCACGATCATGACCGATCCGGAATTCGCCGATCGCACTTACATCGAGCCGATCAACCCCGGAGTCATCGAGGCGATTCTGGAACGGGAAAAACCGGACGCGATCCTGCCCACGATGGGCGGCCAGACCGCGCTCAATGCCGCCATGGAGCTGAACCGCAACGGCGCGCTCGTTAGGCACAACGTGCAGTTGATCGGCGCCAGCGCGCTCGCCATCGCCAAGGGCGAAGATCGTCAGCTCTTCAAGGAAGCAATGATCCGGATCGGATTGGACGTGGCCCGCTCGGGGATCGCCCGCTCGCCCGCCGATGCCGAGCGCGTCGCAGCCGAGATCGGCAGTTTCCCGCTCATCATCCGGCCCGCTTTTACCCTGGGCGGCTCCGGCGGCGGCATCGCCTATAACCGCGAAGAGTTGGAAACAATCGTCGAGCATGGTCTCGACCTGTCGCCGGTCAGCGAGGTGCTGATCGAAGAGTCATTGTTAGGCTGGAAGGAATTCGAGATGGAGGTGATGCGCGACCGGGCCGATAACTGCGTCGTCGTCTGCTCGATCGAGAATCTCGACCCAATGGGCGTGCACACCGGCGACTCGATCACCGTCGCCCCCATACAAACGCTGACCGATCGCGAGTATCAGGCGATGCGCGACGCCTCGTTCGCGGTCATTCGCGAGATCGGAGTCGAGACCGGCGGGTCGAACATCCAGTTCGCGGTCAATCCGGATAACGGGCGGATGGTCGTGATCGAGATGAATCCGCGCGTCTCGCGCTCGAGCGCGCTCGCTTCCAAGGCGACTGGGTTCCCCATCGCGAAAATCGCGGCCAAGCTCGCGGTTGGCTATACGCTGGACGAGATCCGGAACGATATTACCCGCGAAACGCCCGCCTGCTTCGAGCCGACGATTGATTACTGCGTGGTCAAAGTGCCGCGCTTCACTTTTGAAAAATTTCCGGAAGCGGACGCGACCCTGACGACGCGGATGAAAAGCGTTGGAGAAGCAATGGCGATCGGGCGCACTTTCAAGGAAGCGCTGCAAAAAGCGTTGCGCAGCCTCGAGATCAAGCGCTTCGGCCTCTGCGGCGACGGCCAGGAAACGCGGGTCGATGCAGAGACGCTGCGGCGCAAACTGAGTGTCCCCAACGCCGAGCGAATTTTTTATCTCGCTCAGGCGTTCGAGGATGGAATGTCGATCGAAGAAATTTTTGCCCTAACGAAAATCGATCGATGGTTCCTGGCCAACATCGCACAGGTGGTTGAGGAGCAGCGGAAGTTAGGCGTCCCGCCTGACTCGGCCGACGGCCTTCCAGCCCGTCGGCTCTCCGGCCAACCCGGAAATCTACCGTCCGAGCCACCTCGGACGAACGACTTCCAATTCCAGGGCTTCGATCCGCACGGCGATCTCGAAACACGGCGCCGCCACCTTCCGCATTGGGAACAAAAGGGCGCCACCTATTTCGTCACCTTCCGGCTGGCTGATGCCGTGCCGGCGGATATCCTCGCCGAGTGGCGGGAGGAGCGCGAACGCTGGCTAAGGTTTCATCCCCAGCCCTGGGATTGGAAAACAAGCCGCGAGTTCATTCGGCTTAACGAAGAAAATCGCGAGCAGTGGCTTGATCAAGGCCACGGCAGTTGTCTCCTGCGCGCGCCACGCTGCGCGAAAATTGTGGTCGACGCGCTCCTCCGCTTCCACGGCAAACGTTATGCGCTGGATGATTTCGTCGTGATGCCAAATCACGTTCACCTCCTGGTCAAGCCGCTCGGGAAGCACACGCTGACTGAAATTTTGCGTTCCTGGAAATCCTTGACCGCAAAAGCGGTGAACCAACTGGCGGGCCGCGAAGGCCCGCTTTGGATGGCGGAGAGCTTCGATACCATTGTGCGCGACCTGACGCATCTCGCGGGAGCTCGTGACTACATCGCGCAAAATCCTGCCGAGGCGCAGCTGGCCGAGGGGGAATATGTGCTCGCGCGGAGATCTGTCCTTTTGTCGGATGCGGCGACCGGACAGCTTGCCGGGTCGGAGAGCCGACGGGCTGGAAGGCCGTCGGCCGAGTCAGGCGAGACGCCTGACTTCCGAGGGCGCGAATGGCGCGGCCCGGACTGGCGGCGTGCGAAAAAGCTTGGCTTTTCCGATCGACAGCTCGCGTACTCGTTAGGCGCGAGCGAGGGAGAAGTTCGCGCGCAACGCATCGCCGCGGGCGTCATTCCGACCTACCGGCTGGTCGATACCTGCGCGGCGGAATTCGAAGCCTACACGCCGTATTACTACTCCACCTACGGGAGCGAAAACGAGATCCGTCCGAATACAAAACGCAAGATCATGATTCTCGGCGGCGGCCCGAATCGCATCGGCCAGGGGATCGAGTTCGACTACTGCTGCGTGCACGCGGCCTTCGCCCTGCGCGAGCTCGGGATCGAAACCATCATGGTCAACTCGAACCCGGAGACGGTCTCGACCGACTACGACACGAGCGACAAACTCTACTTCGAGCCGCTCACGCACGAGGACGTGCTCAACATTTACGAACAGGAGAAACCCGAAGGCGTGATCGTGCAGTTCGGCGGACAAACGCCGCTCAATCTCGCGGCCGGGCTGAAGGCCGCGGGCGTCCCGATCATCGGCACGGCGCCGGAGAGCATCGAACTGGCCGAGGATCGAAAACTTTTCGCCGAAATGCTCGATCGGCTTGGATTGCGCCAGACGCCGAGCGGCTCCGCGATGAGCGAAGACGAGGCGGTGGCGATCGCCGAGCGGATTGGCTATCCGGTGCTCGTTAGGCCGTCGTTCGTTCTCGGCGGACGCGCGATGGAGCTGGTTTATCAGGCGGAAGATCTGCGCCGCTACATGCACAGCGCGATCGAGGTCAGCTCCAGGCGCCCCGTGCTGGTCGATCGCTTTCTCGAGGACGCCATCGAGGTGGACGTCGATTGCATTGCCGACGGCGAGATCGCGGTCATCGGCGCGATCATGGAACACATCGAGGAAGCCGGCATCCACAGCGGCGACAGCGCCTGCGTGATCCCGACTTTTTCTCTCTCGCGCGCCATTCTTGACGAGATCACCAGCGCGACCAGGGCGATGGCGAAGGAACTCAACGTGCGCGGCCTGATGAATGTCCAGTTCGCGATCAAGGGCGAGAAACTTTACGTCCTCGAGGTCAACCCGCGCGCCTCGCGCACGGTGCCCTTTGTGAGCAAGGCGATCGGCGTGCCGCTGGCCAAGCTCGCCGCCAAGGTGATGACCGGCATGACGCTGCGCGAGCTCGGGTTCACGAGCGAAATCGTGCCGACGCATTACTCGGTGAAGGAGGCGGTTTTTCCTTTTCTCCGCTTCGAGGGCGTCAACATTTCGTTAGGCCCGGAGATGAAGTCGACCGGCGAAGTGATGGGGATCGACGCCGATCTCGGGCTCGCCTTTGCGAAATCGCAGCTCGCGAGTCAGTGGCCTTTGCCGACCGCGGGCAACGTTTTCATCAGCGTGAAAGACAGCGACAAACCGAACGTGATCGCCGTCGCGCGCGAGTATGCGCAGCTCGGTTTCGGGATCATCGCGACTTCCGGCACGGCTGATCACCTCGCCGCCGCCGGCCTCGAGATCACGAAAGTGTTTAAGGTCGCGGAGGGCCGGCCAAATGTTCTCGACCTGGTCAAGAACGGGCAGATCCAGTTCATCATTAATACGCCGAGCGGCAAAACGCCGCGCCAGGATGAAGTGAAAATCCGGACGGCCGCTCTCGCCCAGCGCATCCCGATCATGACCACGGTGCGCGCCGCTTCCGCCAGTGCGAAGGGCATTCGCTCGCTGCAAAAAGGCGGGATGACGGTGAAAAGTCTGCAGGAATATCACGCGCGCAAAAACGGAAGTTAGGCGTCCCGCCTGACCCGGCCGCCGGCCATCCTGCCCGGCGGACCGGGGGGCGGGGACGCTGCCGGCCAGTCATATCTTCCGCCGCAACAAAGAGCGGACAGCCAACAGGCTTTTCCTGTGCGATAAATCGTTGATGTCATCGCTGGCCGATCTCATCTCGAAGTGGCCGCTCCTGCGCCAGATCCGCGAAGGCAAGGACGGCAAACTGGTCTCGATCGAGTCCCGGGCCGGCGGCCGCGCGTCGCGTTTTAACTCGTCGGCACGGGAGTAAGAACGTTCACGCAATACCTCGCCTACATGGTGCCGATTCTGCTTGGCAACATCATCGGGGGCTCGTCCATCGTGGCCGCCATCGCCCACGCAGAGTACGTCGGCAGCGGAGAAGGCGAAGGAGCCTGACGATCAACCCGGCGACGAGCGCAGCGAGCGCCGGTCGCCTTGACGACTTGTTAGGCCATCGCGGTCGCAGCGTTCAAGCAACGGGACGACAATCCGGCGCGTCGTACCGAGCACCTGGCGGAGCTGGCTCACTGTGGCCGGCCCGCCGACCCGGAGTGCCTGCGCGACGCGTGACTTCATCTGCGCGAACGCGTCGGCGGACAACACAACATCTTCGTTGAGCACGATGACTTCGCCGGTTTCGCTCAAGAATCGCAGCGCCTGTTGCGCGGCGGCATCGACGATCAATTCCTTGCGCGACGGCGGATCGAACGGCCGCGCGGCCAGCGCCGCGCGGATTTTTCCACCGGCTCCCGCCAACTCGGCCGGCAACGAAGGCCGATGACTCCGGCGCTGGATCGCACCCTGCGTGGAGGAAAAATCCCGGGCGCTGAGATCGGCGATCAGCGCGTTTCCCAACTCCGCATCGTCGAGCGAGAGGTGGGCGCGCAACCGAGCCAGATCGAGGCCGGCGCGTTCGGGATGGGCCAAGTGTTCCGCGTCGATCGCGTCGCTGGCGCGCTGCCGCAGCGCCTTCCACCACGCGGCATCGGCCACAATCGTCCCGTCGGTGAAAGCCTTCCTCTCGCTTACCAGGCGATCGACAGCATTCGATATTTCCCCCGCGCTGAAACTGGATTGGAGAAGGAGCGTTGCTCGTCGAACCATTTGGTCGCGCTGCAATTGCGTAACACAGAGCGTGATCAAATCGTTAGGCGCGGCCGCCCGCGCCTGGAGAAACCTCCGTTCCGCTGACGCGCGAAATTTTGTTCTCTCCGCCTCGGGATTCAAAACCACGCCGCCCGCGATCGTCTGCCGCCCGGACGAATCACGGATGATGAAACGATCACCGACGAAGACGAATGCCGGTTGCGTGAAACGCAAACGCGCGACCGTCGTTTCGCCCGGGAGCAACTCGCGGCGATCGAGCAGAAGAATCCGGGCGGTGAACCGCGCGCTGCCATAATGCACTTGGACCACAGAATTGCTTTTCAACGGACGCGAAGGAAGCAGGGCACTTGCGGATCGCTCGATCAAGGCGTCGATCGTGCGACTCGACTCCGCGTGGTCAATCGTGGTGAGCACGCTTCCGCGCGGAATTTCGGCCGGCCGCAGATCGGGAAGATTCAGCGCCGTGCGCGTCCCGGGTAGCGCGACTTCAAGCGATTGATTGTGACTTTGAATGGCGCGAACTCGGGTGCGCAGATTCTGTGGCTGGATCGAAACGGTTTCACCGCGCGTCACCGGGCCACCCGTCAATGTCCCGGTCACGACCGTTCCGCTGCCGTGCACGGTGAAAACGCGATCGACGAACAGGCGGGGCCTGCCGCTCGCGCGCGAGGGAGAAATGTTTGCGCACACTCGCTCCAGGGCTTGTTTCAGCTCGTCCAGACCAGTCGCCGCCCGGACTGATGTTTGCACGATTGGCATTTCGCCTAACGATGTCGCGTGCAGCCGCTCCCGGACTTCCGACTCGATCCGCGCCGGATCGCCCAGGTCGCATTTCGTGATCGCGAGCACGCCGTGGCGGACGCCGAGATAATGCAGGATCCGCAGATGCTCCTCCGTCTGCGGCATCCAGCTGTCGTCCGCGGCCACGACGAACAACGTGAGATCGATCGCGCCGAGGCCGGCAATCATGTTGCGAATGAAATCCTCGTGCCCGGGCACATCGATCACGCCGAGGGAAAAACCGGGCAGCGCGAGATGGGCAAAGCCGAGATCGATCGTGATCCCGCGCGCTTTCTCCTCGGGCAACCGGTCGGTGTCGATCCCAGTGAGCGCCTTGACGAGCGCGGTCTTGCCGTGATCGACATGGCCGGCGGTCGCGAGAATGAAATGCTTCACGCCTGCTTTGTCGTTAGGCATGCAGTCAGGGCGGCGACGACCAATTCGTCCTTCTCCGGGAAAATGGTCCGCAGATCGAGGCGCAACTTGCCCTGCGCGATGTAGCCGATAATCGGCGGGCTACCTCGGCGAAGTCGGCTGGCCAATTCGTCAGGCGGTAGCGTGTCCGCGGCCAATTCGAGCGCGACTGAAGCAATCGCCGACCGCGGCAAGGTGCCGCCGCCGATCTCGGCTTTGCATTCCACGAGTCGCGCCTTGAGCGGGAGTCGGTGGAGAGATTTGATGAGCTTCTCTCCACGTTCACGCAATTCTTCGTTAGGCAATTGCAAAAGCGAGAGGACGGGAATCTCCGGCTCGTTGCGCAGATGTGCGTCGACCGTGGCGGCGAGCGCGGCCATGACGAGTTTGTCACAGCGAAGAGCGCGGAAGACCGGTTCTCGTTTCAAAGCGGCAACCAAGCGCGTTTTGCCGGCGATGATTCCGGCCTGCGGTCCGCCGAGCAGTTTGTCGCCGCTGAAACAGACGAGATCCGCGCCGCGTTTCAGCGTTTCTTTGGGCGTGGGTTCATGCTCAGAGAGACCGAGTTTCCCGGTCGAGATGACCGCGCCGCTGCCGAGGTCCTCGACCAAAGGAATCCGTTTGGAGCGCGCCAGTCGGGCGAGCTCTTCGATTGATGGAGCGCCGGCGAAGCCGCTGATGAAGAAATTGCTCTGGTGCACCTTGAGGATCAGGCCGGTCTTGGGGCCGATCGCCTTCGCGTAATCGCTCAACACGGTTTTGTTCGTCGCCCCGACTTCGCGCAGGCGCGCGCCGCTCTCCTCCAGGATTTCGCCGATCCGGAATCCGCCGCCGATCTGGACGAGCTCGCCGCGGGAGATGATCACTTCCGGCTTTTTGCTGGTGAAGTGGCGCACAATAAGGACGAGCGCGGCCGCGCAATTGTTGACCACAGTGGCGGCTTCGCTGCCGCAAAGCAGGGCAAGACCCTGTTCCAGGTAACCGGCCCGTTTCCCGCGCGCGCCGGTCGTAAGATCGTATTCGAGGTTGTTGTAGTTCGATCCGATTTCGGCGAGCGCGCGCAGCGCCGCGGGGCCAAGCGGGGCCCGGCCGAAATTGGTGTGGAGGATGATGCCGGTGCCGTTGATGATTGGTTGGAGCCGGGTGCGTTCGAGATCGGCGAGGCGGCGACGAATTTCCGCGACGATCTCGGACAAGGGCGGGACCTTGCCGCCGGCGCGCAGCTCGGAGAGCTTTCGCCTAACGAGCGCGACAACAAAGGGACGCGGCAACGCCGTGTCATCGAGCGTCTGAAGGATTTTTTCGACCGCCGGGATGGCCCGGACTGCACGCGACGCGCTCACGAGACGACGTGGAGCAATGGTTTCGCTTCGCGCACGATCCGACCGATGATGGCGGCCTCTTTTCCAACGAGACCCATGACCTCGTCGAGTCTTCGTGTTGGAACGCAGAGGAGCAGCCCGCCGCTGGTTTGCGCGTCGGCCAGAAGGAGGCGTCGCGAGGTTGGCGTCTTGTTCCACTCCACATGTTGTTTGGCGGTCTTGAGATTTTGCCGGGTGCCGCCGGGAACGCAATCGCGCTCGATCAAAGCGAAAATCTCCTGGCTGATCGCGGGAACATCGTTCGCAAAAATTTCCGCGCCGACCCCGCTCGCGCGACACATCGATGCGAGGTGACCGAGCAGGCCGAAGCCGGTGACATCGGTGGCGGCGCGGACGAGGCCGCGCTCGGCAAGGTCGGCCCCGATCACGTTGACGCGCGACATCAGGGCGATGACCGCCTTGGTCAGCGCGCGACTAGTTAGGCCTTTTTTGATCCCAGTAGTTGCGATGCCAGTACCGAGCGGCTTGGTCAGGACGAGTCGATCGCCAGGTCGCGCCCGGGCATTGGTCAGCATTTTCCTCGGCGAAACGATCCCGGTCACGGCCAGACCGTAGATCGGCTCCGGATTACGGATGGTGTGTCCGCCGATGATGGCACAGCCGACCTCGCGCGCTTTCTCAAGACCGCCGCGCAGGATGGTGGCGATGGTTTTCTCGGAAACCAGATCGGTCGGCATGCCCATGATGTTGAGTGCGGTAAGCGGGCGGCCGCCCATCGCGAAGACGTCGGAGAGCGCGTTGGCCGCGGCGATCTGGCCGTAGGCGAACGGGTCGTCGACGATCGGGGTGAAGAAATCGGTCGTTTGCACAAGGGCGCGGTCGCGATCGAGGCGGAAAACGCCGGCGTCATCGGCGGTCGCGGAACCGACGAGGACGTTGCGATTCTTGTAAGACGGTAGCTGACGCAAAACTTGCGCCAGGGCCTGTTGGCTCAGCTTGGAAGCTCAGCCGGCGCAGGACGAGAGCGAGGTCAGTTTACGGATTTGCTCGCGCGACATGCGGATCACCTCCTTTCGTTAGGCAAAGAAAAAGGCGGAGAGGATAGGAATCGAACCTACCTCGATCGGTGAAGACCGACGGCGATTTTGAAGATCGCGAGGGCCACCAGGCACCCTTCACTCTCCCGGAAGAAGAAAACGTCCAATCCGCCACGAGACGGATTCGCTGCGGCGAACGCTCAACCCGCCTCTGCCCGGGACGGGCTACGCCGTGGCGAGCGTCCAACATCCAACGTCCAACGAAGAGGAGCCAAGATCCTACTGCTCGATTATTTGAGCTTCTTGATCTGGCTAACGAGCGCTTCGAAGTCCGGCCATTCGCCGGAGTCGAGTTTGGAGTGGAGCGTTTTGCCATTGGCGCTGACTTCGAAGGCGCCGCCGCTCGATGGGACGAGGGTGAGCGACGCGATCCGATCGCCGAGTTCGAGAATCTTGGCCGCCAAACTGACGGCTTTGGGCGCGTAGTTTCAAACGCTGCAATACTCGATCCGGATTTCGGTTTTCATCGCTTCCCTCCTTTCCAGGGCGAAGCTATCGGGGCGGCAAGAATGGGTCAAGACAGCGGGGGAAACAATAATATCCTAATTTGGTTCTTCGTCGGGCAAACCCTAGTGCAGCTCCGGCCAATCCGATCGCCCGTCGCGCCGCGCGGAGTCGCAATTGTGTAAAGCCAAGCCTCAATTGCGCGATACCGGGCATCAATTGCACGACACCGAGAGACGGTTGCGCGACACGAAAATTCGATTGCGCGACCCGGAGATGCGATTGCACGACGGCGAGAGGCCATTGCGCCGACCCGAGCGTCAATCGCGCACCGCACCGAGGCGGCGCTCTACGAGGGAAATGGCCTTTTAGCCGGAATATCTAATGATGGGCTTTCCAGAGCTGGTACAACGCCGCACTCCATTCCTTCAATGCCACGCGTGCTTGTTCTACATCTTCGAGTGGCTGCTCTTGATGCGCCACATACGTGTTACGAAACCCGTTGATCCTCTCGATTTGCTTGACGAATTCTTTAGACGCGATTGGCGCGAACCGCTTCTTGATCGTATCGAAAATTCCGCCAAAAGACTGGCGCGCCGACTTTGCGTAATTCAATGACCACCGCAACACGCCAATCGGCATTGTACCTTTTCGATCAACCAAGGTTCCCTTTAGATTGCGCGCGTTCCACTTGATAGTTTCGCCTTCTTTAGATGGCAGAGAGGAAACATCAGGTTCGAAAAACTGTTCCATCTGATCTTGATTCTGCGGAACATCGGGGCCGAGCAGGTCGATCATCAACCCTCTGGCAGCTTCATCTAGCGCTCCAAGTAACGCAGTGAAAGGCGGAGCAAACGACACTCCCGTCTTGCGTTCGAGATGCCTAAACAGACTAACCGCTTGCTCGACACCTTTTCGATATCGCGGCGGAAGCTCTGATAAGTGCCCTTCGCTGATAAACTCCGTCAAATTCGTGTCCTCAGCGCCGATTTCCCCGAGTGGCAACGTGAACTGGGGCTCGACTCGTTCTGACAGGAGGTCAGCGAGGTGCGTAGCGCAGACGCTCTCTAGTTCAATTAGCACATCGCCAGAGAACCTTTGGAACACGCCTTCAGGAACGTAGAGGAAATTCCAACTCGTTTGCTTCGACGCCGCTTTGCACCACGCCACCGCTGCCCCAACCTTTAACGGTACGTCCTTATCGACGCGGCCCTTAGTTTCTACCAACAAGTATTTGTCATTCGTTGTCCGCACGACGAAATCGGGCGTATAGAACGCGAGCCGACTCGCATCAGTGATGTAGTCAAGCCTCAACGCTTGTGGACCGGCATTCTTGCAGAACGCTGCAACGTCCGTTGCTTTGTCGAGAAAGTTTGACATCGCCACCTCGAGTTCCCGGTTGCATGGCACCAAATTAAACAGTGTGCGTTTGGCCGGAATCGCGGGCTGGTTCTGCGAATGCGTAACTTGGAATGGTTTCCAATTACTAACTTTTGTTGGCTGGCGCTGAGCCAGGCGTTTACCTTCGATCGTTGTTCGCTTCTGAATTAGCGGAACGAACGTAGCGCGAACGTATTCTCTGACGTCCTGCGCCGAAAGCCTCGACAGCAGACGCGGGTCAAACAAATCCACCTTCTCTGCAAAAAGCATTTCGGTCAGAAACGTTTCGAGCAAAGGAGCGAGAACGGGATGCGTCCCTCTCACGCCCGTCATCGTTTCGAGTTCGTCGCGGAAAAAGGCAATCGCTCCAACAGGATTTTGTAGCAACGGAAGCTTAATCTCCATTTGCTCGACGATTTCATTCGTAAACAAATGACGGCCTTCGTATTTGATCTCTTCCGTTCGCGCCTCGCCTAACTTTAGCGGCGGGTATCGCGAGAAGGCTTTGCGAACATCGTCAATTGTTAGCTCGAGTTTCGGGACACGGAGGAATCCAGCCGTGAGACTTGGTAATTCTAAATCGAGCGAAGCAACGTCCTTCTTTTCCTTATCGACGTAAATCGTAACCGTGGTCGTCGGAATGTCATCGACTTCGACTTCCTCGATTTGCAATCCCTCTTGGCTCAATTGCTCGCGATAAAGGCTCGCAAACGCCGGATGCTCCACCACCGTTACGACTTCGGCGACGCCGACGTTGGCGCCCGGAGGAGTCATTCGACGAAGACCACGGCCTAATGTTTGTTCCGGTAAAATACCTGCCTTCGACGTGTAAGGACGCAGGGGAACAATCGTCGTCACGTTTCGCACGTCCCAGCCTTCGCGCAGCATAAGCACTGACACGATGCACGAGTAAGGGTTTTCATCAGAATCGATCTTGCGTGACAGCTCACGCAAAGCCTTCAAATCCTCATCGCTGATTTCCTTCTCGCTCTCCTCAAATACTGGATAGCCGGTTTTCTTTCCGCCAACCCACTTAACCTTGCCTTTGAGATTCGTGTGCAGGTTTGTCGTCTTCCCATTCAACTCGCCGAAGAGCGCGTCAGTGTTCAATCGGTGAGCGATTTGGTTCGCATCCTCGGTGTCTTCGGTCATGACAAACAAGAGCGGCTTCTTCCCGCTCTTTTGCCATTCTTCCTTCGATTTCAACCAGCGCGCGTACCCAACCATGAGCTGTTCCTGAAAACGATCGGATGCATCAGTCGCAGCACTGCGGCTCCCACTTTCTGCCTTTGCCAATCACCGGTGTTTTGACAATCCCGCCATCCACCGCTTCGCCAAGCGGAGTATCGCACACGACGTGTTGGAAGGTGCGTCCGCTGTTGTCCTTTGGCGTAGCCGAGAAGTCGAGCTGTGCGACTAGCCCACCGTCGGTCCGCGCAGCAATCGCTTCGTGGAGATACGCGATCGCCTCATTTGCGGCAGAACCTGGATCCCACAGATGATGCGCTTCATCGTTTAGCACCATAACGTGCTCATGCTCCGTGATGCGTTTGCGTAGCTCCGCGCCCGTATCGAGCGCCTTCGCGCGCGATACCGCGGGCCCAACCCAATTGTAAGTTTCCGTCTCCTTTTTCCGCCGCTCACTCGTGTCGTAAAGCCGGTGGATGTTCGTCAAATAAACTGTCCCACCTGTAGCTGCGCCAGTGGCTTCATCTTGCAAGACGACAGACAAATTCCAATCGCCGCGCCATGCCACTGGAATGAGCGGATCCTTGTCGAAAATATCTTTACCTCCCTCTGCCGGTTTAAAATCCATCTTCAACCGCTCAAACACAGTGAGATTGGGTGCGATGACGACGAAATGCCTTGCCATCGGTGAGTCGCTCTCCCGCAACGCGTGAAGGTAGCTCCACACCATTGCAAGGCTCATAACTTTCGTTTTCCCCGCCCCTGTCGCGACTTTGAATGCATACTTTGGCCATCGATCCTGTTCGGGATTAACACCGAGTGCGGCCGTTTCGGAATCCTCGCCGGTGAATTCGCCCACAATGCCAGATAGCAAAGTGATGGCGCGCACTTCGTAGATATAGATCAAGGTCTCTATTGCCTCGCGTTGACAGAAGTAATACCTGAATGGCACTTGCTGATTGTCGATTTCAATTAAGTGATCCTGCTGAAACCAGTGATGCAACAGTTCACGCGTTGTATCGGAAGCGCCTGGATAATCGTTCTCTCGCCAGGACTTGACGAGCGACCGCAGATTTTGAGCGATAGCGATTGGTGTTCTGCGGCGGCCCGCTACGGCTCGCGCCGGCTGCCCCTCTTTTTCGGCTCGGACGCGATGACGATTCGGCTCTTCGTGCGGAGCGAAGAGCGGCTCTAAAGCAGAGATATTAACGTATGGCGCGCTCACACCTTCACGTCGACTGTAATGCTTGTATCGCAGCCGAATACATCGACCACCTTTACGCAGGCTGTATACTTTCCGGCCTTTGCGTACTTCCTAAAGCCGGCGTCGCTGGTTATCTTGAGGGTTCGATCTTTGCGCGTGCGGTAATCTTGCCAATGATGCTCAAAGGGTTGGCCATCCTGATAATCGAAATCAACAGCCCAAAAATCGATAAAATCGAAACCGCTTTTTAGTGTTCGTTCGCGCAAAGCTTCAAGTTCCTTGCTGGGAACCTCAGCGAGCGATGGAATAAATTTAGTTAACTTAATGTCAACACTTCCATCCTTACGATTGATCGGTTCGGCTTCGAGCACTGCTACTTCCAAGAACGGTGGCGGACTCGTGCGATTCCTCTCCATGATCTCGCGCGGAATTGGGATCAATTTCATTTGAACGCCGTGGCTGGCCTCGACTTCGTGACAGATCAGTCGAAGATCCATTTCGAAGTCCCACGCGAGGCAATGCGCTTCTTTCGCACCCGCTTCGTGGGCGGCGCGTGCAACTGAGCGCACCTCATCCTGAGTCAGCAGACTGTCGATTCCGTCCACATAAACTAGCGCGCGACCTTTGCGTCCGTGCAAGTATTCGGTGGGATTCGGCAGCTTTTCAGCTCTGTAAAAACCGAGCACTACTTTCCGATGCTCCTCGTCCGCGCCTTTGAGCCGTTCCTTCTGCCACCATTGCCGCTCGTAGCGGCCGAGGTTGTAAACGTCGAACGCGCGATATGGCTGGCCTTCGTCGTGGAGCTTGCGCTGGAGCTCAATCAAGCGCTTGCGGCTGGTGTGAATGGCGAACCGCCCGAGGTCGGACATGATCCAGCGCCGTCCCAGCCGCTCGGCCACCGCGCCGGTCGTCCCGCTGCCCCCGAAAAAATCCGCGACGAGATCGTCTGGGTTGGTGCTGGCTTTGATGATGCGTTCAAGCAGGGCTTCAGGTTCTTGCGTAGAATAATTCAAACGCTCCGGATTCAAACCATGAGATAGATTTGGTATGTCGTTCCAAAGAGAACCAATGGCTAATTGGAATTCATCAAGATAGTATTTCTTATACTCTGCGCCCGAGGAAGAGGTATAGATAAGGTTTCGCCTACGCATCGCTTCGATAGAATCTCGTGAATAGTCACCCAGCGTGACGATTTTGAATTTTCTTCGATCAGGGTCAGAGTAACGGAATTCTTTTAGCTGCGTATGCGTAAGTTCTGCTGCCGTTTTGTATTGTTGATTGAAAGTGCAATTCTCGCTCTTACTAAACAGAATGATCGATTCAAGTTCACGAGACCATTGAGACGAGGATTTCTTGGCGCCTTTTCCTACCGCATCTCGCTGCCAAATGATTTCATTCCGAAAGTATCCCGTGAAGATCTCTTCAAGAACTAACCGGAGCAGCGAACTTACTCGCCAGTCACAATGAAGGTAGATACTCCCGTGCTCCGACAATAGCTCTTTCATCAAGCTAAGCCGCTCGAACATCATGTGGAGATACGAGTCAATCCCTTTTCCCACATGTCTCGATAGGCGACCATTTCAAGCGTCGACTGATCCTTTAAAAGTGCATTTTCCTCGTTCCCTAAATCGACGCGCATCGTGAAATCCGCGCCGACATCGAAGGGCGGGTCGATATAGATGAGGTCGATGCGGCCTTTGAACTCGACGAGCAGGCTGGCCATAACGAGCTTGTTGTCGCCCCAGATGAGCCGGTTGCGGAAATCGCCGTTCGCGCCATTCGTCTTCTTCGGATATTGGCCGGACTCCTCGCGAATCCGCGCGCGTGTTTTCTCGAATAATTCGATCTGGCCTTCAGCCGCCGCGCGACTTCGCGGCTCGTCAATCGTCTCGATCTTCTGCATCGGCATCGCACATCCGGCGATGTCGACAACACGACGGTTTCCGTACTCGTCGTACTTTCCTTCCCAAACGAGCTCTGTCTTGAGCGTCGAGAGCGGATGCGGATTTGCTGGCCCGAAGCGGATTCTGTCAGACATAAGCACAAGTTTTCCGCAGCCAGCGGATGAAAACACTCATATTCGACGACTATTGGCGAGCCGCCAATAGTAACGCCCCGAAGCGGTGAGGCGGCACGCTTTGCTTTGCATTGCCGCGTCATACATATGCGCAGCTCCGACCGGTACGACCAAATGGACCCGGTTCAGAGCTTGAAGTTTGCAGAGAACAGCGATCTTCGCTTCTTCTTTCTTATCGCACGACGCCTCGAATTCTGGCGACAGCGGGAAATCCTCGGCGGGTAAAGGAAATAGCGTGGGCAATTTGCGGAGAATCGAAAGCTCCACAGCCGGATAGCACTTGCGGATCGGGACGAGCTTGGATACGTGCGATTTGAATAGTGGTCGTTGATCCCAGGCGCCGAGTGCCGCTTCAACATAGGCGTAAATACTGGGTGCGGTCACATCGCCGAGAACGTCCGCGGCGCCGCCTTCCAACGCATCAACGACCAGGGATGTAAACAATCCACCACCTCCAGTCTCAACGGAGACTTGCTCGCCGCGGCTCGCGGTGAGGATTGAAACACCTTCGCGCAGCAGTGCTTTCGTATTGTCTACTTGTGGTGCGTTGCCGAGATGGCCCGAATGACAGCAATCAAGCAGGATCACGACTTCAGCTGCTTTCGACTGGTTAGCCATCGTAATCACATCCGCCATCGCAACTCCCTCGTCGTACTTTGTCGCGTCCTGCGTTACCAAGTAGCCGCCGAGATCGTTTTCACTACCATGTCCGGAGAAACTAAACAGAGCTACGTCCGCCGGATGTTTCAGCAGTTCATCGAGAGCCGCGCGCAACACCGATCTCGTTACAACGTCGGATTTACCGCCGATCGGAGCGATTAGTTCTCGGAGATCAAAGTTCGGCGAGTCATCCTGGTTTCGGCTCAGGGTTGCGGCTAACCGCTCTGCGTCACTGACGCAACCGTCAAGCGCGTCAAATGAATACAAGTCGATGCCAACACAAAGAGCGCGGCGCATTGGTCCTCCCTGAGTTCTCCTAGCGAGAGCCGTGAATCAGCGCCTTAAGATTGTCCCACGTCCATTTGTACATCTTGTCTCCCGGAAGCGCGGAACTCGGTCTCGTGCATGTTTTTTCACTGCGGCCCTTGAGAAGGAAGTATGGCTTTTTCTCTTCGCGAGCAATAGTCAGCTCGGCGGCAACTCCCTTTGCCGTATCGGTGTACTCCCCGCAAATCACAATAACGACATCGATGTTATCCATCCTGCGACGTACCTTGCTCTTCCAGTCGCCCGTAAGGGGTTCTTTAAGCGACCTGTCCTTGATATCGAATGGCGTATCGGAATGCAACGCTTGCCCGGCCAATAGCATGCGAAGATCGTCGTCGTGATCGTAGTCGAAGCTGATGTATGCGCGTTTTTTGGTCATATCTTTTGTCTCGGGCATAAACTACGTAAAACGCAGGATGATGCCAAATCATGCATTGCGAATCAGCCGCAACCCCACTGCCGCAAGATCGACAAGCGCGCCACTCGCTTCGTGATCACGGGCGGCGATAAAAACTGCGATCCGTGGCACGCCCACTTGCAGAACGGCTCAGATTTCATCGAACGCAGAGGTCAAACAGACTTTGTCCTTTCATTTGCTTGAGAATCTGAACCACCGCACTCGGCAATTCACCAAACGCATCGACCACGGTGGCGCCGGCCTCACGCAAAGCCTTCATTTTTCGGCGTGCGTGCCTCGATCACCTTCAATAATCGCGCCCGCGTGACTGAAGCGCGTGCCTTGGCGGTGCGAAGCGGGCGAGATCCGCAGCCGACGTAGTCGTTAGGCGGCGGCCGCGTTGGCGGCCCGTTTCCGCGCGTTGGCATCGAGGACGCGCTTGCGCAGACGAAGCGATTTTGGAGTTACCTCGACGTATTCGTCGGCGCTGATGTACTCGATCGCGCGCTCGAGAGTCATCTTGAGCGGAGCTTCGAGCTGGATGCCTTTGCCGTCGCCCTGGCTCCGCATGTTGGTGAGGTGTTTCGCCTTGCAGGGGTTGACCGGGAGATCGTCCGGGCGCGCGTTTTCGCCGACGATCATGCCAGCATAAATCTCTTCCTGCGGCCCGATGAACAATTTGCCGCGGACCTGAATGTTGTTGAGCGCGTAGGCGGTGCTGATGCCGGGTTCCATCGAGACGAGGACGCCGCGGGTGCGGCCTTCCATCTCACCCTTGTAGGGGGCGTATTCACGGAACAAGTGGCTCATAATGCCTTCGCCGCGAGTCAGGTTTACGAGATCGGTTTCGAAACCGATGAGGCCGCGCGTGGGGACGATGGCTTCGACGGAGACGCGGGTGGCATGGTGATCCATGCTGACAATTTCGCCTTTGCGACCGGCGATCGATTGCAGGACGTCGCCCAGGTTTTCGTTAGGCACTTCGGCGTAAAGATTCTCGATCGGCTCGAGGAGACCGCCATTTGCGTCGCGTTGAAAAATAACTTCCGGCCGCGAAACCATTACTTCGTAGCCCTCGCGGCGCATTTGCTCGACCAGGATCGCGATTTGCATTTCCCCGCGCGCGTTAATTTCGAAGGCGCCGGCCGACTCGGTGTCGTTCACTTGAAGCGAAACGTTGCCCCGGGTTTCGCGGATGAGGCGCTCCCGCACGTGGCGTGCCGTGACGAACTTCCCGTCGCGCCCGGCGAAGGGCGAGTCGTTGACCAGAATCCGCATCCGGATGGTGGGCGGGTCGATGTCGACAAACTGGAGCGGGGTGCGTTCTTCGCGATCGGTCAATGTTTCACCGATGAAAACTTCCTCGAAACCGGTGAGGCCGACGATGTCGCCGGCGCTGGCATGTTTGGTCTCGACCTGTTCGAGGCCGGCGTAGGTATAAAGCGCGGTGACGTTGCCCTGTTCACGGCGCCCATCGCGATGGATGCAAACGATCGAATCGCCGACCGCGACGCGGCCGCTGACAATGCGCCCGAGAGCGATTCGGCCGAGGTAATCGCTATAGTGGAGGTTCGAGACGAGCATCTGGAAATAGGGCTCGGTCGCGATCGTCGGCGGCGGAATGAATTTCACGATCGCCTCGAAGAGCGGCGTCATGTCTTCGCTGTTTTCGTGCACTTCGCGCATCGCGAAGCCGTTCTTGGCGCTCGCGTAAATGATTGGGAAATCGAGTTGTTCGTCGTTCGCTTTCAGCTCGACGAAGAGATCGAAAACCATGTCGAGCACCTTATGCGGGCGCGCATTTTCGCGATCGACTTTGTTGATGACGACGATCGGTTTGACCTTGTTTTCGAGCGCTTTTCTCAAAACAAAACGGGTCTGCGCCTGCGGGCCGTCGTGCGCATCGACCACGAGGAGCACGCCGTCGACCATTTTCATGATGCGTTCGACTTCGCCGCCGAAATCGGCGTGGCCGGGTGTATCGACAATGTTGATGCGGTAGCCGTTCCAGTTAAAGGCGGCGTTCTTGGCCCGGATCGTGATCCCTTTTTCGCGCTCGAGATCCATCGAGTCCATCATGCGCTCCTCGACTTTTTGGTTGGAGCGAAAGGTGCCCGATTGACGGAGCAATTGATCGACGAGCGTCGTCTTGCCGTGATCGACGTGGGCGATGATTGCGATGTTGCGGATTTTGTCCATGACGTTAATGCCTCGTTCGGGCGTAAAGCAGGCGCGCCGCACTGCCGGAGTGTGATGGCAATCCGCCTGAGGCGGATTGGCTGCAACCGAGGAGCGCGGAATATGGATGCGACCGCCCCTTGCGTCAACCGGAAGCGCCCGGCGCAACGAACTCGGGAAAAGCAAAAACGGCAGGCCATTGCTGGCCTGCCGTTTCGCTAGTTATCCCAATCCGAGACGCTAGTTGAGCGGAGCGCGGACCGCCGCTTCGGCGTTAATGAATCCGAAACCGTCCGTTTTCGAGTAACCGCCACCGATTTTGTTGTTCACGGTCCCGTTGAAGGTGCCGCCACCCGAGGTCGTACCGCTGAAGGTCATCCCGCGGCGGGTGACCGCGCCATCCGGCAGGAGCAATTCACCACCGAAGAGATCGGCCATGACGAACGAAGTGGAGGTCGCGCCGCCATCCTGGCCGGTGCCGTTCGTAACGACGCGGTTATGCTGCGGCCCGTGACCGACCGTGAAGCGCACCGTCTTTCCGCTGGTGAAGGTGTCGTTGGCGAACGACAGCGTCATCGTCCACCACTGACCCACTAACGAAGGCAACGGAGCCTGGTTACTAAAGGAAGCGCTGATATCGCTTGCGCTCACATCCGAGGTACCCACCGTAAAAGGCTTCGTATTCGGTTCGAAGACGATGCCTGGGTAGACGTTGCTGAAGTAGGTGTAGGTCAGATCAAGGCCATTGTTGCCGCCGGTGGTGTTGCCAGCCGTGGCCGCGGAGCCTTCAGGATTGAAAACCAAACTGGTGATCGCTCCCGGCCCGCGATACGTGAGTGTGAGGTGGTTCACGTTGTTGATGCCGGAACTCGGGTTGAGGCCGAGGTCGGTGTTGGCCGTGAAGACAACCTGCCCGCCTTCCGAAGTGACTGCTTTGCCCGAAGCATAGTTCGGATCGAGGTCGTGCTGGAAGGTGCTGTTATGCAGCAGGTCCATCATCTGCGCCGGCGTGACGCTGCCGGGGCCGCCATGGGCCTCTAAGACTAAGGCAGCAATCGCCGCGGCGTGTGGCGCGGCCGCACTGGTGCCGGAGAAGTTAGGCTTCGTATCCAGGTCGCCCACGTCATCTGCACCGAAGAAGGAGGTGTTGGCAGCATCAGCCGCGGCCACGCCGGGTTGGAGGCGCACTTCCGGAGTCGGCAGCCGATTGCCCATGTTATCGAAGTAAACCGTCGCGGGACCGGGCGAGGTAAAGTATTCCGGAATGCTCATCCGGAAAACGCTGTAGGCCGCGGTGCCGTTACAACCATTGGCCATGGAGTGACCTTTGGTGTTCGGCGTATTCACGGTGAAATATTCCGCCGGTCCGATGCCGGAGAGACCGTTGCCGCGGATGATCCAGCGGATGTGGGTCGCCGGTTGCGGCGCGGTCGGCACGCTCGAGCGAGCGATCACATATTGCACCTGCGTTTCGCCCGTCTTTGGCTTGGTCAAGCCGAATTCAAACGGGACGTTGGTCGCGTAGTTATTCGTCGTGAGCGAGCTGGTCGAGATATAATTACCTTCCAGATCGAAAACGAGCAGGTTGAAGTCGGTCGTGATTTGCGGATTGAAGCCGTTGTACACATTGACCGTAAAGGGTCCCATCGTTCCGCCGAAGTTCGTTACGATGATCGTGTAAGCGCCGGTGATGGGCGGAAACAAGTTGATCGTTTCGTCCGTGCCGGTGTCCTGATTGTTCACGATGATGTTACCGTTCGGGTCTTTGACCGTGACGATCGCGTCGAACGAGCTGCCTGTGTCGGCCGTGACGGTGATGACATAGTTTTGGCCGGCGGTCAGAGAGGGAGTCGTGAAGGTCAGAGCCATGTTGGTATAGACGGCGTGGGCGGTGAAGATCGGGTTCGGATCGAAATTCAGCACCTGATTGTAGGGATCGTCCCACTGGAAGTTGGTCGCTGGCGGAACGGCGGGGACGTTAACCGTTTGTGCCACATCCTGCTGACCAGGATTCGGATTGAAGTTATGGAATCCGCCCTGGTAGAGGTTGGTCGGGACACTGGCGAGGTTGATGTTGGTGCCATCGAGCGCACCCGGGCCGTTCGGCACGTTCCGATAGTCGGAGTCGTAGTCATACGTGCCGATGTCGTTCCCCGCGGAGGAGAAGTAGCTCACACCGGCGGCGAAGACGTCATCGACCGCGTCGCCGATGATGCCATCTTCGAAAAAGGGCTCGTCGCTGTAACCGACGTCGTCGCAGATCACGTCTGCTTTGAAGCCCTGCTGAATGGGCGGGGGATATTCATAACCCGGCAACGCGGCGAGGGCACGGATGTTATTGGCAAAGCCGACTTCACCCCCGTTGGCGGTGGCGAAACCGCAACGAGCTTTGGGAGCCATTTTGTAGCCAATCTGGGTCATCCCTCGGCCTTCATCGGTGCCGGGTATGTCTTGGAGAATGACGACCGGCTGGGTATTCACCGGGTTATTGCCGGCGCCGGGCAGATCGAAATTGGCCACGTCAGTCGCAGTGCTGCCGATGCTGTCGGAGATGAATCCGATACTCATCCCGGAGCCTTCGTAGTCGAACTTGGCGGCTGGGTTATAGAACTTGTTGATTTGATCGACGCGATGCTGGTAAACGCCTTGATCGAACGCGGTCCCGAGCAAGGGCAGCGTGGTGCCAGGCTGAATGCCGCCACCGGGGTGTACCGGCCGGTTCATTTCGGGCTTTAAGCCCAAGTTGACGGAGCGCACTTCGCGCATGTTACCGAGAGCCGGGACATCATCGAGCGAGATGAAGCCTTCGACCACACCGGCGCCACGATACTTCGTATCCAGCGCGGTCAGCGTGAAAGACGGGAAGCGCTTCTGCAGCATCGGCACGAGCTTCTCCGCATTCACGCGATTATTGGTCGGATAGATGTCGACGAGGAATCGGCCGGTATCGGTATCCTGAATCGCGAGGTTGGCGTAGTCCGCCGCCTGTTGGGTAGCATAGCCGTTATAGCGAGTCGTAAGAGCTATGCCCTTACTCGCCTGGTCCTTGAGAGCGACATTACTTTCCACGAGTTTATCCAAACCCGCGGCAAGGTTTTGCGGCACGGGCCGAGCATTCAGAGAGCCTGCTATCAAGCCAAGACAGAGGCAGGCTGAGAAAAGGATGGAGCCCTTTTTGCGCCCCCGGAAGTGCGTTCGAAGTATGGTTTGTTTCATAATTGTTTGATTAACGACGGTTTAGGTTGATGCGCTTGCCAAAGGCGGGGTTTGCGCGTGAATAAATAAAAGATTACAGAATTGTCATGTTTCTGACAAGACAAATCTTCGGAACCGGGGTTTTTATGCGGTTCGAGGCGCAAACGCCGGATTAGACGGCGGGAGGAAGGGCTTCAACGCGAAGCGTCCGCGATATTGGACAACTCGACCTGTTGGTCCGGCTGAGGATCAACCCATTTGCCGTGCTCGCGGATCAAATCCTGTAGCCGATTAACCGCCTCGGCCTCGGGGATATTGAATCTCACCGCGGTCTTGCCGACGTAAAGGTTCACCTTCCCGGGTGCGCCGCCGACGTAGCCAAAGTCGGCATCCGCCATCTCTCCAGGGCCATTGACGATGCAGCCCATGATGGCAATCTTCACGCCCTTCAAGTGGACCGTTGCGGCTTTGATCCGCGCGGTCGTGGTTTGCAGGTTGAAGAGCGTGCGGCCGCACGATGGACAAGCCACGTAATCGGTCTTGAAAATCCGCGTCCCGGCCGCCTGCAGGATGTTGTAGGACAAGCGCAGCGCTTGTCCCGGTCCGTGTTCACCCTGAACGAGGATGGCGTCGCCGATGCCGTCGCAGAGGAGCGCGCCGATATTCGTTGCGGCCCTCAGGAGCGTCGGCAGGAATTCCGCCTCGGGATCCTGCGCGATCAGCAGGCTGTCTTTCAGCAAAATCGGATGACGCGGATCCAATTTCGCCGCCAGCAGGCGATAGGCCGCGATCACGGGCAAATCGAGCCCGTCGGCCACCGCCACCAATCTCGCGTCCGCGCTCTTGTTCAGGGTAGAGATGCTCGCGTCATCGCGGGGATCCACCTCCGCGATGCCCGAGTCTTCATAGACAAACTCCGGTTTGTAGTCGCCCATCCGATCGACCTTGTGCGCGATCTTATCGAAACCGGCCCGCCGGATCGCCACCCGCACGATTTCCTCGCCGCCGAGGCGAACTTTGTAGCCGGGGGCGCTCACCCCTATATCCAGCGAAGCCCCACCGGGGTCACCGACCCCGGCTACAGCGATGGTCGAGGACGACCGGCGCTGATAGGAGAAAGGATCAAAGGAGAGGCCGGCGACCGGAGTTGGCAGACCATTTCTGCTTTCCACTTCCCGCCTTCCTGTGTCGATCAGCGCGCGCGCGACTGGAATCTCGTGAATGCTGTCTTCGGTTAACGAAACGCGAATCGTGTCGCCGATGCCGTCGCGCAAAAGAGAGCCGATCCCGATCGCGCTTTTGATCCGCGCGTCCTCGCCTTCACCGGCTTCGGTCACCCCGAGATGAATCGGGTAATTCCAATCCGCGCCTTCCTCGCGCAGGCGCGCGGCGAGCAACCGGTAGGCCGCGATCATCACTTTCGGGTTGCTCGATTTCATCGAGAAAATGAGCGCGTGGTAATCGTGCGCGCGCGCGATCCGGGCGAACTCGAGCGCGCTCTCCACCATCCCGAGGGGCGTGTCGCCGTAGCGATTCATAATCCGGTCGCTGAGCGAGCCGTGGTTGGTCCCGATGCGCATCGCGATCCCGCGCTCGTGGCACAACCTGACGAGCGGGCTGAAACGTTCGCGGATCCGCTCCAACTCGGCCGCGTATTGTTCGTCGCTATACTCGATGATCTTGAACTTCTTCGAGTCGGCGTAATTGCCCGGATTGATCCGGACTTTTTCGACCCACTTGGCCGCTTCCATCGCGGCCTCGGGTTTGAAATGGATGTCGGCGACAATCGGCACGTCGCAGCCGCGGGCGCGTAATCCGCGCACGATATGCTGGAGGTTAGCCGAGTCCTTCACGGTCGGCGCGGTGATGCGCACGATCTCGCAACCGACTTCTGCCAGTTCGAGCGTCTGCGCGATGGAGGCCTCGGTGTCCATCGTGTCGCAGGTGATCATCGATTGGACGCGGATCGGATTGTCGCCACCGACACCGACTTTCCCGACCATGACCTCGCGGGCCGGACGGCGTAGATAAGTGAAGGGCGAATCGCAGTAGTTCATGCTTCGGGCGGACGCAGGGATGAGAGTGCTCTCATCTTACCGGTGGTCCGACCGGGCGCAATGCGCGCGCGCTTACGGCTTGACCACTTTGGCCGGCGGCGCGGGCGTCGCTTCCGCCGGATCCATTTTCGACCCGAAGAAATCCCCGATATCAAAAAAGCTGACGTAACAGATATAGCCGATGATCATGACCGCGCAGCCCGTCTGCACATATTCGAGGATTCGAATGTTGATCGGTTTGCGGCGGATGGATTCCAAAATCGCGAGCACGATGTGGCCGCCATCGAGCACCGGGATCGGGATCAGGTTGAGGATGGCGAGGTTGACGTTAAGAATGACGCTGAACCAGAGGGCCAGCTGCCAGCCGCGCTCATTTTCGAAGAGCAGGTAATAAATGTGGCCGATGCCAATCGGGCCGCTCATGTGCTGAAATTTCACGTCGGACTTCGGCGAGGCGACGGCGCCGAGCGTCTCGAGTGTGCCGGTGATGCTTTTGTAGACCTGCTCAAAGGGATTGGTGTGGGCGATGAAGGTTTTGCCGTCGGGGTCCCAGCCGATGCCGATACGCGGTTTCATCTTCCCCTCGGTCGGGAGGAGCGTCGGCGTCACCCGCAAGTCGAGCTTCTGCGCGCCGCGCGCGACGTGGAGGGTGACCTCTTCGGTCGGATGTTTGTCGATATATTCGGCGAGTGCGATCGGGCTGTAGATGGGAGTGTTGTTGTAGCCGGTAACGACGTCGTGCAGCTGCAAACCGGCGGCCGCCGCGGGTGTGTTCGGCTCCACTTTTTCAATCACCGCCGTCTCCGCGGGCATGATGAGCAATTGCCGCGTGCCCTGGCGGTGCCAGCCGGTCGAGGTCGGCTTGTAGGGCACGACTTGCACGGCCTGCACTTTGCCGCCGCGCTCGAACTCGACCGCGACCGTCTCGCCTTCGCTGCGCACGACGTTCCAGCTCACGCTGTCATTCATCCCGAGGAAGCGCGAAACCTTGTTCCCGTCCACCGCCAGGATCTTGTCGCCGGGCTGCAAACCCACTTTCGCCGCCGACGAATCTGGCATGACGTAACCGATCACGGTCGTGACATCGGATTCGCCCACCGGGCGCCCCACCGCCCAGACGATGCAGGCAAAAACCAGCGCGAGCAGCATGCTGAAAACCGGGCCGGCGAGCGCCACGATGATCTTATCGAGCGCGGAAATAGGCGGGAGCTTGGCCCGATCGACATCCGCCTCGCCCTCGATGATATCCATCGGCGCGAGCTGCGGCAATTTCACAAACCCGCCCGCCGGGATGCTCCCGAGACTGTAGAGGACGCCGTCGATTTTCTTTTGCCAGAGCGGCTTGCCAAACCAGATGCCGAACTGCTCGATGTAAAGCCCGCGCCATTTCGCCGCGAGGAAATGACCGAACTCATGCACGGCGATGAGCAGGTTAAAAAGGGTGACGACCTCGAGGATGAGGAAGACGACGCGAGCGAGATGAGAAATCATGCGGGTTGATCGGTGAGCGCGACGGCCGTTTCGCGCGCCCAGCGGTCGGCGTCCAATATGGCATCGAGGGTCGGCTTGGCAACGGACGCGTGGCGGTTCATGACTTGCTCGACCAACTGCCAGATGCGCGGGAACGCGATCCGGCGGTCGAGAAAAGCTGAGACAGCGACTTCATTGGCGGCGTTCATCACAGCAGGCAGAGTGCCGCCCGCCTCGCCTGACCGGCGCGCCAGATCGAGCGCCGGAAAATCCTCCCGGCGCGGCGCGGCGAAATCGAGCTGGCGCAGTTTTGCAAAATCGAGCGGCGGCAGGGAATTCGCCACCCGATCGGGCCAGGTGACGGCGTACTGGATCGGAAAACACATATCGGAATGGGAGAGCTGCGCGAGGACAGAGCCGTCGGCGAATTCCACCATCGAGTGCACGATGCTCTGCGGATGAATGATCACTTCCACCCGCGCCATCTCCACGTCAAAGAGCCAGTGCGCCTCGATCATCTCGAGTCCCTTATTGAAAAGCGTGGCCGAATCGATCGTGATCTTCGGCCCCATGTTCCAGGTCGGATGCCTCAGCGCCTGCTCCGGGGTGATGGCGGCGAATTGCTCGTTAGGCGTGTCACGAAAAGGCCCGCCGGACGCGGTCAGAATGATGCGCCTGACCAATGTGGGAGGGACCTTTGTGTCCCGATCCGTGGTGGCCTCGTCGCCCATCGGGGCACCAAGGCCCCTCCCACTTTCCAAGCACTGAAAAATCGCGTTGTGCTCGCTGTCGACCGGCAAAACGCGAACGCCCTTTACACGCGCTTCGCGCATCACGATCTCGCCCGCCATGACGAGGATTTCCTTGCTCGCAACCGCGAGATCCTTGCCCGCCTCAATCGCCGCCAGCGCCGGCCGCAAACCACCCGTCCCGACGACCGCCACGAGCACCATGTCCGCATTCGTCAGGCAGGCGATTTCCTGCAGTCCGGATTCGCCGGAGAAAATCTTCGGCTGGTATTCGAGCGCGGCGCGCAATTCCGCGACCTTGTCCTGATCGACCAGGCAAAGCGCTTCTGGCCGCACGAGATTCGCCTGCGCCGCCAGCTTCCGCGCGTTGTTTTTGGCCGCGAGCCCGACGATCTCCATCCGCTCCGGGATGTCGCGCGCCACTTTCAATGCGCTCTCGCCGATCGAGCCGGTCGCGCCCAGCACGACTACACGTTTGCGTTTCATCTTTCGGACAGAATGAACAGAATCGACCGAATGGAAAAAGACAGGAAATTCAATCCTATCATCGGGCTCTTTTGATTCGGTGCATTCAGTCGGAAATCTCCGGCCGGATGTCAGAGCGAAACCGGCACCGCTTTCGACACCCGAAATTTCTTCTTATACTCCAGACGCGGCCCGCCGAAATTCAGCAGCACTCCGTCGTCCAGGCCCGTCGACGTCAAATAATTTACGAGTTGAACTTCGTGAGCTTTCGCCAGCATCTGAACGGCCTTCAGTTCAACGATCGTCGTTTCATTCACGAGAATGTCCGCCATGAACGCGCCCACCAGTTCGCTCTCGTAATAAACGCTGATTGGCTTCTCCAGTTCGACCTTAAGGCCCGCCTTGCGCAGCTCGAGTGCCAGCGCGTTCCGGTAAACCGACTCGAGAAATCCTGGCCCGAGTTTGGAATGGACCTTCATCGCGAGCCCGATGATCTGACCGCACAAATCGTAAGCCGCTTCTTCTCCCTTTCCGTCCATTCTGTTCATTCTGTCCAAAATCACCGTTCAGTTTTTCTGACAGAATGTACCAAACTTACAGAATAGAAGAGTCCTGAAATCCCGTCTTCCGTCATTCCGTTCATTCTGTTCATTCTGTCCAAATTCACGGCACGCGGATGACGAGCCGCAGATAAAAGAAGAGCAGCGGCGCGGTGAAAAGCAGACTGTCGATGAGGTCGAGCGCGCCGCCGATTCCCGGCAGCATGTTCCCGGAATCCTTCACCCCGGTGCTGCGCTTGATGATCGATTCGGCGAGATCGCCGATGACCGCGGCGAAGCCGAGGAGTAACCCGAGCACAACCGAATGCGTCAGCGTCAGCACCGATAAGTGCCCGGGCATGAGCTTGAAAAGACCGACGCTGGCGAGCAACGAAAAGGCGAGCGCGCCGAAAAATCCTTCCCAGGTTTTCTTCGGGCTGATGTGCGGCACCAACGCGTGGCGGCCGATCACACTGCCGGTCAAATACGCGCCCATGTCGCTGAATTTCGTGATCGCGATGCAGTAAAAAACGTAAAACTGCCCAGTCACTGCTCCGTCCGGCGCGCGCGGCGTCACGTAGACGATCTTGGTGATGAAGTTGTAAAGCCAAAGCACGTATAGCAGCCCAAATAGGGTGTAGGCCATCGTCTGGAGCGGCTCGTCGTCGCGCAGGCTCGCGAACATTTGCCGGGTGAATACGGTGAGCAAAAAAAAGAGCAGCACCGCCAGCTCGAAGTCGTAGGAGCGCGCCGGCCCATATTTGGCGAAATAATAAAAACTGCCGCAGAGCATCACGGCGCCGCAGATCATTCCCGTGATCTTGAAATTAGGCAGGCCCTTGTGATCGAGCATCCCGTAGAATTCCCAGAGCGCGATCAGCCCCACCACGCTGATCAATGCATAAAAGGCCAGTTCGTAGCCGGAGAAAATAATCAGGAGCGCGACCGACCAGAGCACGAGCGTGCTGGCGAAGCGGAAGATGAAAACGGAACGCCGCGTTACGGGTTTGGTTTCGCTGCGTTCGAGCGTGGCGGACATGCAGCCTGCATCATCCCCGGCAGAGAGAAATTGTCCACCTCGGAGTCAACCCGCGCCGCGCGCTTTCTGCGCGGCAGCAGCCGAGATCCTAACGCTGATCCCTGCCAACTCCCGCACCGGAACGATTCTTCCGTGCGGGGAAACGGTTCCCGGGCACGGGGGAATAGTTTTCCCGCATGGCGGGACGGTTCCCACGCACGCTGGAACGGTTTCCACGCACCGCGGAATGAGTCCGGCGCACGTTGGGATGATTCCGACGCCCGCTGGAATGGTTCCGACGTACGGGGGAATGATTCCGGCGCACGGGGAAATGGTTTCCACGCGCCGGAAAACGGCCCGAAAACAGGGCAAAAACATCCGGGCGCACGAGAAAATCGCTTCAACACCAAGTGGTTACGTGCCTGGAACCCCGCTCCGCCGCCACATCCACGCCTGGCCAGACGGCGGCGAACGCTCACACGGTAACAGCGAAATTCTGGAACTGACGCCAGGAAACCGAACTTTTCAATCCGTAAAATTCTATCACTTTTCATTTGACATCGACCCGGCGTTTCCCCCAGAACGCTCGGATGGTGAAGGCGGAATTAAATTTGTCGGTGATGATCGCCGGCGTCGGCACAATGATTCAAGGCTGCATGAACGCGACTTCGGAAAACCGGCAGCCAGTGGGGCAACGAAAGTATCGTCGGGCACTCACAACAATCTTGGGAGGCGGCGAGTAACGCGCGCCATCTCCATTCCCAACCAAACATGCGTTACTTCCCAATAGACAACTATATGAAAACCGTAACGATAATCCTCTTGACTAGCCTTGCGCTTGTCATGACAGCGGGGGCTGTTAACAAGAAAAAGCAGGTCTCCGCGCCCGCCCGCAGTGGCGGCCAGCGCTCTGCACCCACGCAGCAGCGCTCGCCTTACGGCGCACAACAAAGCTACCCCGGGCGATCCACCTATCCTGGGCGGTCCTCCTACCCTGGGCGGAGTGTTCAGACCCCGACCGCTTCCCGCAGCAACTCCACGCATGGGCAGCCCACAGCGAAGTCCTCGAGGACGCGCCATGCGTCAACCAGCGAGCATTCGGCGCAGTCTTCGTCGCGGCACGCGAGCAGCGGGTCGACTTCATCCCACCATCCAGAGCAAAGCAGCCGAGTGGCGTCTGCACGCACCGGCTCGCAACATGCGACGGCCCGCGGCGTTTCGGCACACGGCAAGGCAGCCCGGATTCATCCCGTCAGTACCGCGGTGAGAAAGCGGGGCTATTCGCACTACCAGCGTGCGATCGGTTCCTTCCATCGCGGGATTCACACGCGGACTTATTACCGATCGCACTACGAGCGGGTGGTGGTGGTCAACGGCGGCGGCTACTACTTGGATGGCGGCTATTGGTTTCCCGCCTACGGTTATGCTCCGGACGCGGTCTTTGCCTTTGACGGGCCGATTGCCTGTTACAATGACCTGCCACCCGACCAGGTAGTAACGAATGTGCAGACCGAGTTGCAGGCCGGCGGCTATTATACGGCAGACCCCGATGGCGAGCTCAATGACGATACGCGCAGTTCCATCGCGGGCTTTCAGCAGGATGCAGGCTTGGAGGTAACCTACACCGTGGACGAACCCACTCTGACAGCCTTGGGGTTGATCTGACCGGCGGAGGTTTGTCCGGCCTGACCATTCGCGCGAACCGATCGGCGGCGGTGCGTTCATCCGCACCGCCGTCCCGGACGACTTCGCGCCCAGCGATGGCGAAGAGAACAATGGCGACGCCTATCTCCTGCAAGCGGGATAGCTCTCCATGGTTACTCTTCGCCCATCGGCTGCAACGGTGCGGCCGTGGCGATCTCAGACTAACAATTCAAACATGCAGATTACTTTCATGAAAAGACTAATTCTATTCGTACCCGTCCTGGCGCTCTTGGCGCTCAGCAGTTGCGTCACACCTCCTACGCCGGAGGAAATGAAGCAGGCGCACTACGGCAGCTATCCCTCAAATTACCGGTCCCAGATTGATACCATCACGGACGATTTCCACGAGCGGTTGGGCGACCCATTCCAAGTTATCTCCGTTTCCAAACCGCAGAAGGACTGGATGGGGGACGCTGGCAACCGCATATGGGGTTATTCGGTGGAGTTGCGTTACCAAGGGCCGAACCCCTCGGTCAATGCGCCGACCTATTTGTATCGGGCAAAGGTATTTTTTAGAAATAAAAAGGTCGTCTCAGTCACAGATGTGACCAATTTTGGCGACGTCTTAGGCTCGTCCCTGATTAACAATCTTAACTCGCTCAACCAGCAACCGAACGGTGACGATGGAAGCCAGCAGCAGGGGAGCGGCCAGTAGGCGGCATGAGGAGCACACGATGCCGGCCTTGCTGCGACGCCGAGTTTCTATTCGGCTTGGCGCCGCGATCTTTCCGTTCTTGGCGTTTCAGTAAATGATCTCGATGGTCCGGCCGGTTTTACTCGCTATTTTTGTTTCCGCGTTGCTTTGGGTCCATCAAGGGCTGGCGCAGGATGAGTCGATCGGTTTGACGCCAGAGCAAGCCGACGCGCAATTAAATGCCGCTTATCAGGCTTGCCTGAAACACTTCACCGGCGACTACAAGGAACAACTGCGGGTGGCGCAACGCGCTTGGATCGCATTCAGCAACGAACAGGAGGCTGCCAGCGAACTGGCCGGAAAGAATCATGACCTGGCGCAGGAGATCATGGACGCGGAAGCGCTAAAGGAAGTCCGGGCGCGCACGATTCAGTTGCGGGCCTTCTTTGCCCTGCCGAATCAGGACTTGGAAGCATGTCGCAAAGCGCTGGATGAAGCGGATGCCGATCTCACCGTTGCTTACAAACAATCGCTGGATTCGCTATCCGCCGAGGAGCAGAACAAGCTGCAGCAGGCCGAAAGAGCGTGGATAGAGTTCCGGGACAAGAATGCGCGGGCGCACGTCGGAGACCCTTCCGGCCGCGCTCCGGTTTGGGCCTCGACCGTCGTGACACGGCGCCGAGCCCAAGGTCTGCGGGAATTCTACGGGCGCACGGTGGCCGGCGAGGCAGGGTCGCCGGCCGCTCCGTCACCAACTCCCGAGCCGGCGGCGACCCCCGCGGATCCGGCAGTCCTCGCCAAAGCGATCGCCGACCTTCACGGTCAGGTCAGCGGAGTGTATCAGAAAGCCGTGGCCCAATCGGAACTGTTTAAGACTTACAAGGCCTTCGCCGAAGTGAAGCCCGTGCCGCCGGAACTTGCGACCGAGATCGGAGCAGCAGCGGACGCGGCGCGCGATTTTCGCCGCCAGGTAGGATACGAGATTGCGTTGCGTGATTGCGCCACCGACACAGCCATCGTGGATGCGTTGGTCGCTTTTGAAAGCGCGACGCGCGACATCGCAGCCGGCAACGCGCCTCGCGCAAGCGACTCATTGCAGTCATTTCGTAAGGAGCACGCTGCTTCGCCGGACGACGCGCACAAGCCTTTGTGGAGTTGGCTCGATAGCATCATGACTCTATGCGCTGAAATGGAAGCGGATGCGAAAGTCCACCTAGAGCGCGCGGAGTCGCTCGCTTCAGCGGCCAAGACAGGAGACGCCGTTCGGGAATATCAGGAAGCTTATCGAATTTATCCTGACCCCGCAGTGGCCGAGAAGATCAAGAAGCTGCGCGACGAGAGTCTGGGATTATGACCAAACTGAGGAAATACTTTTTCGGTTACCTCTTCGTTCGCATCGCGAAACTCCTGGCCATCATCACACTGTTGGTGGGTCTAGGCTGGATGGCTTCGAAATATGTCCAAACAAGCATTGCGGCGGATTCCGCCAGCTACCGTCCCAGCGAGCTTCTCCGGCAACAACTGGAGCGGCTAGGCGAGACTTTCATAAGCACCCGCGAACTCGTCGGTGAGTTTGCCGGTCCCGGCTCGGGTGCGAAGGAGGTGGTAGCGCCGCGTTTTGCACGCGTCATCCACTCCGACGGTGATTTTGAACGCCTGACCGAAGAACTCGGTGTCGCCGAGCGTGGCCAGCAGGAATTGAAGCAGAAGATCGTCGCCAGCTTCGAGGACTTGACGGAAAAAATAGAACAGAAACTGCGGGCTCACGCGGCCAGTTTGGAACCTCCTCCTGCTCCGGCCGCATCCGGAGTTACTCCCGCGGCCACTCCCTCGCCTGCACTAACTCCGAGTACGGTTCCCGAAGCCGAAGATGCGGAAACCCTGTTCTCAAAGAACCTTTCCAGAATGGATGTGCTGTCCCGCTCCGCCGATCTAGAGCGAACGAAGCAGCTGCTGAAACTTCTCGAAGGCATGGCGGAAAATCCAGATAATCGCAGGATTCTAACGGAGTCGGCAGCGCAGATTGACGCGCTCTCGACGCTTCTGCCCAAGATTCGGCCGGAGCCCACGCCAGTGTCGCAATTTAATCAAAGCCCGCCATCCTCGCAGCCAGTGCCGAGCGCGACGCCGCGTCCGCCTCCCTTGAATGCAGAAAAAATGGCCGATCAGTTAGGAAGAATGCGCGCAACAGTCCGGGCGACAGTCTTGTCTTCGTGGTCGCTGGATGAGGTGCTTGGCCAAGCTTCCGAAACGGCAGCGGTGGAGAGGGGCGGCTGCCGGGTCGCCTCTTTAACCGTAAAAGGGATTTGGCTGGGAGGCTTGGGGCAAATTGGCTTGGCGCTCGTCGGGGCTCTGTTCATTGCTTTTCTGATTCTTGTCTTCGCCGATCTGACCCAGACACTGCTCGATACGGCGACCAACACGGGCATCGTAGCGGATTCTACCAAAGTGCCTTCAAAGAATAGTTGAGTTGCGCTTCTTCCCGAGGAGACGTGGAACCAAATCGATGTCGCAGGGTATTCGCGAAATCACGCGAAGTGAAGCAAGTCACGGGGCCGAAAGAAAGAAGGAACTCTTCGGACCAGCTTTAGAATTTCGTTCGTAGGGCATCAACATGAAAGGGAGGTGAGCAGCGTGTTCACTGGAGTCGCTTGCTCGCGTCGGCCGATGCGCTGAGACAGCGCACGCTACACCCGCTAGGCACGCTTCCTGGGCAGCCCGAGAAGGAGCGCGATGGCGCCGACGATCAGGTTCAGGATGGTGACGGCTTGGTTGACGTTGAGGAGCTGGATGATGAGCCCGCGCCCGGCGGGACGAACCAGAGACCGTCCACGGCGAGCAGAAGGAATCAGAAGAAAGTAGAAGGTAGCCGTAACGGCTGCGAAGCAACGGCCGGGCTTGGCCGTAACGGATGCAAAGCAACGGCCGGGCTTTCAAAGCCCGTTCGCTCTTCGATGCTCTACGGCAAAGTAGAAAGTGGAAAGTGGAAGGGGCGTTCAGGGCCCCAGCGGATGGCCAGGAAGACGCAAAAGCCGCGGGCGCGTGCCCGCCAGCCGAGCCAGATCCCGAGCAGGCCGACGATGTGGATGACGCCGTGGAGGACGTTGCCGGTCAGGATGACGAAGACGACGGGGCTGAAGAGTTCCCAGACGCCGGCGACGAGAAGGAAGAATCCGATCAGGATGCCGTCGTCACACCACGGCCGTCTCTGTTTCTTCGATCACCTCCGGGGTCCTTGGTTTCCGTAGAGGACCACCCGCCGCGGCGGGTAAACTCAACAGCACGCCGGCGACGACCAGGGAAATGCCGAGTACGGTCTGCGCGGTATAGTGTTCGCCGAAAAACGTGACGCCGAAGATCAGCGCGTAGACGAGGCCGATGTAGTTCAGCACCGCGACCTTTGCGATCCGCTCGGACTGGAGGGATTTCGTCAGGCAGACCTGGCCGACCTGGGTGAGGACTCGACGAAAAGCTGAAATCTGAAATGCTGAACCTGCGCGAACCGCGATGTCACGAACTAGAAATGGAGGACGCCAACGATCGGCTCTTCCCGCTCTCATGGCGATGCTTGTCCGGCAAAGCAGTGCCTGCTAGACTCGCGACATGAGTTTCGCAGAAGTCCTGGCGGAAATCCCGAGGCTGACTCCCGAACAACGACGGGAGTTGCTGCGTCGCGTGCAAAGTGTCGAGAATAGCGCCGGCGCCGCGGCCGCGCCTGGCTTCGTGACCCGCCGCCCGACGGGGAGCCTCGTCCTCAGCGCGCCGCGGGTGATTCGGCAGGCCGAAGTCGACGCGATTCTGAACGAATTTCCGTGACCTGGCTGCTCGACGTTTCCGTGCTTGTGGCTCATCTGGTTATGAGTCATGAGCACCACGACGCCGTGGCAGCCTGGCGCGCCGAGAAGACTCTTGCCCTCTGCCCGATCAACTGAGCTTGGTTTTCTTCGCGTCGTCTGCGCGCTCGGGTTTTCGATGGATGATGCGCGTGCGACCCTGGCGGAGTTTATTCAGGCCGAGCAACCGATCTTTATTCCGTGCGACCGACGCGCACTCGATGGTCCAGTTGCCGGCACTGCCCGGAAGACAACCGATATTTATCTCGCCGAACTGGCGGCTTCACGCGGTTGGAAACTGGCCACGCTCGACACTGGCATCGAGCATTCAGCCGTGGAAATCATCGCTGCTCTCCCCCAGAATCCGTCCGCGTAACCGACCAATGACCGCCCAGCTTCTTGAAATGAAGCGAGGGATGGGCAGGATCAGTGAGGAAGCGTTGGTAGGCTTCTCGGGCAGCCTTCTGCGCGTCCTGGTCGAGTCTCGCGAAGAGGCGCCAGAAATTGGGGCGCGTCCTGGAAATCACATCCGGTCGAGATCGAGAGGCTGTTCGCCCTCGGCGGCCGCCTCGCGCAGGTAGGCGTCCAATTTTGGCCGTGGCCGGGGATCGGCGATAATGCGTTCCCAAGCGGCATCGCCATCTTCGGTGGAGGCGGCCTGATCCCCGCGATGCTTGACGAACAAAACGAAATCGAGCACCGCGCTCTGCTTATCCGGCGGAAGCGAAGCGCTTTCCTCTGCGATACGGGCAGCGAGGTCGTTGGTTTGCGACATGATCCCAGCCTATTCGAATCGCGCTTCTTGTCGAAACGATTTCACGCCGCCCGGCTCTGGACGTGCGGAAGCACGTACCTCCGGGGGTTAGCGGCTATACAACCGCCGTTTCCGTTTCCTCGATGACCCAAGAGAAAAACTGATCCGCCTGAGGCGGACTGAAACCTGAAAGCTGAAATTCAGAGAAGCCGAAGGGAATGAAGACCCAAATCAAAGTTTCGTTTCGGCGGGGCGCCGCCGTAACGCAGCGCTGAACCGCGAGGCCGGGCTTTCAAACCAGCGCGCGCCGTAACGCAACTCGCGCAGCCTTTCAAACGCGGACGCTCCCCTTCCCCGCGCTCGGCCGGCTTTGCGCAATCCCTCGTTCCATTGCCGGACGCTCTCGACAATGCTCTTTCTTATCGCTACGCTGATGACGTGGCTCCGAAGTTGGCCCAGATCACAGAGGAAGCCCTGCGGCTGTCTCATGCCGAGCAACTCAGGTTGGCCCGCACGCTTCTGGAGAGAAGCGAGGTGAGCGGTGAGCCCGACGCCGATGCGCTTTGGGAGGAAGAAATCGAACGCCGAATCCAGGCGATCGATGCCGGACTGGCCAAGGGCAGGCCCTTCGCAGATGTCGTCGCAGAGATTGATCGACAGCTGGCGAAATGAAGCTCATCACCCTCGGCGAAGCCGAGCGCGATTTCGCCGAGTCGGTTGCCTATTACGAGCCGAAGGAACCGGGACTCGGGCGGCGGTTCCGGGATGAGGTTGTGGCGGCGGTCGACAGAATTCGACGGAACCCGGAGCTGCCCCGATTGCGGCACTCGCTCCGCAGGGGACGCGGTAACGAGATCACGCCTTCGCGTAGAGCTCGGCGCCTTGCTCGAATTCTTTCTTCTTTGGAAAGCCCGGTCTCATTTTCTCATTTCGTTACGGCCTGATTCGCATAGTTTCCCCCCGTGCAGAAGACGATGAAAGCGCTGGTCAAACGCAAGGCGGAGCCCGGTCTTTGGCTCGAGGAAGTGCCCGTGCCGGAAGTGGGCGACGACGATGTGCTCATCCGGATCAAGAAGACCTCGATCTGCGGGACCGATGTGCACATTTACAACTGGGACGCATGGTCGCAGAAAACGATCCCGGTGCCGATGGTCATCGGGCACGAGTTTGTCGGCGTGGTCGAGCGCGTCGGCGGGCGCGTGAAAGGCTTTGCCGCGGGCGATCTCGTGACCGGTGAAGGACACATCGTCTGCGGGCATTGCCGCAATTGTCTCGCCGGTCGGCGGCATCTTTGCCCGAACACCGAAGGCGTAGGCGTCAATCGGCAGGGGGCGTTTGCGGAATATCTCTCCATCCCGATGTCGAACGTCTGGCATGCCGATCCGAACATCCCGCTCGATGTCCTTTCGTGCTTCGATCCGCTGGGCAACGCCACCCACACCGCGCTTTCCTTTGATCTGCTCGGCGAAGACGTCCTCATCACCGGCGCCGGGCCGATCGGTTGCATGGCGGTGGCGATCTGCCAGCATGCCGGGGCGCGCAACGTTGTTATCACCGACATCAACCCCTACCGTCTCGAGCTGGCAAAAAAGATGGGGGCCACGCTCGCCCTGGATGTGCACACGCACTCGTTAGGGGAAGCGATTCAGCAGCTCGGGATGAAGGAGGGTTTCGACGTCGCGCTCGAGATGTCGGGCAGCCCGAAAGCCTTCAACGACATGCTGCCGAACATGTTTCACGGGGGCAAGATCGCCTTGTTAGGCATCATGCCCGATAAGGCGGCGATTGATTGGAACATCGTGGTCTTCAGCGCGCTCACGATCAAGGGAATCTACGGCCGCGAGATGTATGAGACCTGGTACAAGATGACGGCCATGATCCAGAGCGGGCTCGATATTTCGCCCGTCATCACCCATCGCTTCCCCTACACCCAGTTCAAGGAAGGGATCGAACTGATGAAGTCGGGCAACTCGGGCAAGATCGTGCTCGATTGGTCGGCCAATTAGTCAATCTGCTTTCGGCTCGGCGCTCACTGCTTCGAGATCGCCGTTCTTCCGCGGAGGACATATTTCTGGACCTTGCCGGTGGCGGTTTTCGGGAGCTCGGCGAGAAAGGTGATTCCCTCGGGCGCCTTGAAGTGGGCAAGATGAGCCCGCGCGAATTCGCGCAGCTCGGCTTCAGTGGCGGTGGCGCCCGCCTTGAGAACGACAAAGGCGTGCGGCGCTTCGCCCCAGCGCTCGTTAGGCAATCCGACGATCGCGACCTCCAGCACGGCGGGATGCCGCAGCAACACGCCTTCCACTTCCACGGAAGAAATGTTTTCGCCGCCGCTGATGATGACATCCTTGATGCGGTCCCGGATTTCGGCGTAGCCATCGGGGTGGATGACGGCCGCATCACCGGAGTGAAACCAGCCGCCGCGCATGGCTTCGGCGGTTGCCTCCGGATCGGCGTAATAGCCTTTCATGACCACGTTCCCGCGCACGATGATTTCACCGATCGTCGCGCCATCGTGCGGCACATCGCGGCCGTCGTCATCGACGACTCGCAATTCTCCGGAGGTGAGCAACTCCACTCCCTGGCGGGCCTTGATCACCGAACGCTCCGCGCGCGACAGCCCTTCGTGTTCGGGGCGCGGCTCGCAGACCGTGATCAGCGGCGACGTCTCGGTCAGCCCGTAAGCTTGCGTGATGACCCAGCCGAGTTCGACCTCGATGCGCTCGATCGTGGCCGCAGCGGGCGGCGCGCCGGCAGTCAGAACGCGGACGCCACGGCGCGCGGTGCGGCGGAGTTCCTCCGACGCGTGGGCGATGCTGATCAAGACCGTCGGCGCGGCGCAAAGCATACTGACCGATTCCGCTTCGATCTTCTGGAAAACCGCCTTCGGCTCGACCTTGCGCAGGCAGACATGAGCCGCGCCGATGGCGGTGACGACCCAGACAAAAGTCCAGCCGTTGGCGTGGAACATCGGCAGCGTCCAGAGATAACGGTCCGCCATGGTCATCGGATGGTGGAGGAGCGTGCCGATGGCGTTGAGGTAAGCGTTGCGATGCGTGATCATCACGCCCTTCGGCCGCGAAGTGGTGCCGCTGGTGTAATTGATCGTGAGCAGATCGGTTTCGAGAATCGCGGGCCGACGGAAGTGGTGCGGCGCTTCTGCCAGGAGTGTCTCATAATCCAGCCAGCCGGTCTCGGTTCCTTCGAGGGCGACGAAGGCGGACACACCAGGCAACTGCGCGCGAATGCTCTCGACCGCATCGAGGTAATCGTAATGCACGCAGACGATCCGGGCGCCGCCATGGTTGATCAGATACGCGAAATCATCCGCGATCAGCCGGTAGTTGAGCGGGACGAGGACGGCGCCGATCTGCGGCACCGCATAGAAAGATTCCAACAGGGCCAGAGTGTTGGGCGCGATGTAAGCGATGCGGTCGCCCTGCTCTGCGCCGAGCGCCTGCAACGCAGCCGACCACCGATCGCAGCGGGTAAAGAATTCCTCGTAGTTCAGCCGTCGGTCGCCATCCACGACGGCGTCGCGCGCGGGATAGAGCCGGCGCGTGCGCCGCGCGAATTCGAGCGGGCTCAGCGGGGTTTCCATAGCGCTCGATGGATATCGTAAGGTGGAAGCCGCGGCGAGCCGCAATGAAAAGGAGGCTGTGCCAAGCCTGAGGCGAATAGTGGTTTCGCTCGACACGGGTGCTAGTTTGTCGGGTAATGAGCGGAACAAGTCCCGATGCCTGAGACGCAAACAACACCGATCGAGAAGAAAGTCATTTTCACCTGCGGAGACCGGGACTTTAGCGTGCACGATGTGATCGACGCCGCCCATTTCCGTGGCGAGCTGGAGGCGGAATGGAACAACCTCCTGCGGTGCGTCGCGGCCGAGAAAAAAGCGGACGAGCAGGATCTCGAATTCAGCGATGAGGCGATCGACACCGTGGCGGAACAATTTCGTTACCAGCACGATCTGATCACCGCGGAGGAAACGGAGCGCTGGCTCGCGGAGCGCGGCCTCACCCTGAGCGATTTTAGTGCGTACTTTGTGCGGCACTATTGGGGCGAGCAGTGGCACGACATCGAACCGGAGGCGATCGATTTGTTTTCCGCGCCAGGCGACTTGCGCGAGTTGCTTACCAACGAATTGATCCTCTCGGGGGAGCTGGATCGAATGGCCCAGCGGTTGAGCTGGCGGGTCGCCGCCGGTTGCGCGGCGGAAGGCAAGGCCATCGATCCACCACTGATCGCCGCCGAAGAGGCGCTCTTTTTTGAGCGCAGCGGCCTGACCGAGGACCATCTGGCCACCTGGTTGGAGCGAGTGGGACGCGACCCGGGATGGTTCCGCGATGCCCTGACGATGGAAGCAATCCAGCGCCGCGACTGCGCCGCGCTCCTATCCCGCCCGGCGCGGGAACGCGAAATCGCGGCGCTCCGGCTGCCCTTGACCTGCTTCGAGGTGGAGACCATCGAATTGGATTCGCTCGACGCGGCGCGCGAAGCGCTCCTATGCGCGCGCGAGGATGGCATGGCGATGGAAGAAGTCGCCGCCGACGGGCGTTATCCGTACCGCCACACGGAAGTGTTGCTCGAGGAAATCCCCGAGGAACTGCAGCAGAAATTTCTCAGCGTGCACCCGGGCGACATTCTCGAGCCGATCGCGCATGGCGACGGCTTCCATCTGTGCCGGATCATCGGCAAGGCGGAACCGGACGTCGACGATCCGACGGTGCAAGAGCGGGCGGACAACCGCATCCTGGACCGCCATTTTGCGGACCTGACGACGCGTTACATCCTGTGGCAAATCCTGCTTGCCTAACGAAATGAAAGCGGACGACGAAAATCTTCTGCGCCGTTCATCGCTCTTCCAGTTCCTACCCGAGGAGCATTTCGAACAACTGCGGCCGCTCCTGCAGGAGGAGAGTTACGAGTTTGGCGACCTTCTCGTTAGGCAAGGTGACCCCGCCGACTCATTTTATGTCCTGCTCAAGGGCCGCGCCCGGGTGGTCAAGGCCGATCAAAGCGGCAACGAGTTTGCCCTCGCCACCTTAAAGCCCGGCGACAGCTTTGGCGAAGCAGCCCTTTCCGAAGGCGGCACTCGCACGGCCACGGTGCGTTGCAGCACGGCGGTCGAGGCGCTCCGCCTGGATCGTGCCGATTTTCTCCAGCTGGCCGAGGAAACGCCGGAGCTGAAACATTATATCGAGATGACCGCGCGGCATCGGGCGCTGCACGGTTTTCTTTACGAGTTCAGCAACTTCGGCCGGCTTCCCGTGCCCGCGTTGCGCAGTCTGGTGGAAAAACTGACGCCGGTCGAAGTGGCCAAAGGCGAGGCGATCATCCGGCAGGGCGATGCGCCCGGCGCGATGTTCATTCTCGCGAAGGGACGCGCGCGCGCTTTCCATTCCGACAACGGAACGGAACACAACCTCGCTTTTTACCGGGACGGCGATTTCTTCGGCGAACTCTCAATCCTCAACGGCTCACCACGCGCCGCGTCGGTCGAAGCGTTCAGCGATTGCCGTCTGCTCGCCCTCGAGCCGGATGCGGTCCGCGACTTGAAGCGCCACTATCCGGAGTTCGGCAAGCTGATGGAAGAACGGCTGGCGCAATACCAGGTCAAAACGGAAGCGCGCGTGCCGCTCGATTTCACGACCGAAATGCTGCCCGCCGAAGTCGCCGCGCACGACAAGATCGGCCTCGATGGCGACAAGGCCACTCCGGCGCCCGCGGCCGCCGAGGGCGAAGACCCCTTCGCGGAAGAGAGCGGCCTCTTCCGGAAAAGTAAGAAGCGGATCAAGCGCCTCGAGCACATCGAGCAGATCGACGAGATGGATTGCGGCGCGGCCAGCCTCGGCATGATCTGCCGTCACTTCGGACGCAAAGTCAGCCTCTCGCGGATTCGCCAGCTTTGTCACACTTCGACCGACGGGACGAGCCTGAAGGCGCTCTCTCGCGCCGCGACGGAACTCGGCCTGGCCGCGCGCGCGTTGAAGGTGTCGCTGCGCAATCTCCCGTTCATGCCGCTGCCGGCCATCATCCACTGGGAAGGCAACCACTGGATGGTCCTCTACGATGTGACCGAGACCTACGTCAAAGTCGGCGATCCCGCGCGCGGTTTGCGCCGGATTCCACGGAAGGAATTTGAGCAGAATTGGTCCGGCTACGCCGCGCTTTTCGATTACACGGTCGCCTTCGAGAGCGCCCCGGAAAGCAAACCGGGCCTCGCCTGGATTCTGCCTTTCCTGGCGAAGTTCCGCACCCTTTTCCTGCAAGTGATGCTGCTCGCGATCGCGATCACCTTCCTCGAACTGCTCTTCCCGATCTTCACCGAGATGGTGGTCGACAAGGTGATCGTCGAAAAGAACATCAGCTTGCTCAAAACCATCCTCCTCGGGATGGGCGCGGCGGTCTTTTTTGTCCAGGCCTCGTCGCTCGCGCAGGAATATTTGCTCTCCTTCGCAGCCGTTCGGCTCGACACCGCGATTCTCGATTACCTAAGCCGGCAAATGCTCTCGCTGCCGATGAGTTATTTCACCAGCCGGCGCACCGGCGATATCCAACGCCGGCTCGATGGCGCGCGGCAGGTCCGGCAGTTCGCCGTGCAGCACGGCATCGGCGCGATTCTCGCCCTCGTGCAACTCGTCGGCGCGCTTTCGCTCATGGCGCTCTACAGCCCGTCGCTCATGTTCGCCTTTCTCGCGACCACGCCGCTTTACGGCGGGCTGATGTATTTTTCGCAAAAAGTGCTGCGCCCGCTTTTCGCCGGCGTGGAGGAAAGCCAGGGCAAATACAGCTCGCACCAGATCGATGCGATCAAAGGCATCGAAGCGGTCAAAGCCGCCTCGGCGGAAAATGTCTTCCGCGACATGATGCTGAACGAATTCCTCTCCGTCTCGCGCAAGATTTTCCGGAGCAGCTTCATCGTCATGACCTACGACAGCGTGCTGCAAACCATCGGCATGATTTCGACCGCGATCTTTCTCTGGGTCGGCGCCAACCAGGTGATGTCGGGCGCGCTCAGCATCGGCGGCTTCGTCGCTTTCAGCTCGCTCACCGCGATGGCTTACAGCGGCATCCTGCGAACGTTAGGCGTGTGGGACAACATGCAGTTCGCCACCGTCCTGCTGAATCGGCTGAACGATATTTTCGAGCAGGAGCCGGAACAGGGACGCGACCGTTCCCAACTCATACCGGTGCACAGTCTCGAGGGCCGGATTGAACTGCGCGGCGTCTCTTTCAAATACGGCGGCCCGGAGGCGCCTAACATCCTGACGGACATCACGCTCGACATCGCGCCCGGGCGAATGGTCGCCTTCGTCGGCCGGAGCGGTTGCGGAAAAACCACCCTGATCAAGCTGATCGCGGGTCTGCTGGAGCCAACCGAAGGCACGATCCTGTTCGATCAAACGGACCTGAAAACGCTCAACTACCGCGACGTCCGTCGGCACATCGGGATGGTCTTGCAGGAAAACCATATCTTCAACGAGTCGATCGCGCGCAACATCGCCTTTGGCGACGCCGAGCCGGATCTCGATCGCGTCCTGGCCGCGGCGCAGGCCGCGGCGGCCCACGATTTCGTGATGCGCCTTCCGTTAGGCTACGAAACGAAAATTGGCGAGTCCGGCCTCGCACTTTCCGGCGGGCAAAAGCAGCGCATCGCTATCGCGCGCGCCATTTACAACAACCCGCCGGTCCTGATTTTCGACGAGGCGACGAGCGCGCTCGACACGGAATCGGAGCGCGCCATCCAAGATAACCTCGGCCGCCTGACGGCGGGTCGCACGACGATTGTGATCGCGCACCGGCTGAGCACGATTCGCGAAGCGGACTCGATTGTCGTCCTGGAAAAAGGAATGGTCGCCGAGGTAGGCAACCACGACCAGTTGATGGCGCAGCGCGGCCTTTATTTTTACCTTTCCAGCCAGCAGCTCGGGATCTGAAATTCGCCTAACAATGCCTAACCAACTCATGCAACGTGGCTCCGGGGAAGCGGAGTCCGAGATGTTGCCGCAAGATCCGCCGCACTGGTTTGTCCGCTCCACCGCGTGGCTGTTCATCGGGATGTTCGCGATCGCTTTGCTCGCTTCGGTGCTCATCAAGCTGCCGGAGACGGTTAGTTGTCCCTTCATTCTTGTGCCCACCGGCGGCGCGGACCCGATCCAGGCGCCACGGATGGCGGTCGTTAATCGGGTTTGCGTGACGGAAGGCCAGACGGTGGCGGCGGGCGACCCGCTCTTCGTTCTGCGCTCGGACGAAATCCGCGACTGGGGGACGCAGCTGCGCACCTTGACGGCTGACCTGCGCACGCATGAGGAGGGACTGGCCAGAGCCGACACGGCCGACGCCGCGCAGCTTGAGATCAAGAAAGCGGAAATCTCGCAGGCGGAGAGCGAAGTGAAGTTCCGCGAGAAGCACTCGGCGAGCAGCCGGGATTTGCTCACTCGCATGGAAAAACTGACCAAGAATGGCGGCATCTCGCTGGTCGAGGTGATTCAATATCGGCTCCAGTCGGCCGAATCGGACAAAGACCTGAGCGTCGCGCAACGCACTTTGCAGCAGGTCAAACTCGAACGTCAGCAGATGGAGAGCGAGCATGCGCGGGTGCACGATGAAAACGTGGCGGAGATCGCCAAGCTCAAGGTCCGGCTGAGTGCGCTCAAAGGCGATCTCGAGAATTCGCAGCAAAACCTGCTTTCCGTCCGGGCGCCCTACGCCGCCGTCGTGATTTCACTGGCCAATCAAAACGCCGGCAGCGTGGTGCAAATGGGACAGGAACTTTGCCAGCTGGCCGCGATCGCGGCGAAACCCCGCGGCCGGCTCACCCTCAGCGAAACGGCGGTGCCGCGACTCGCCGTCGGGCAACGCGTCCGTTTCTTTTTCGACGCCTTTCCTTATCAGCGTTACGGCGTGGTCAATGCAAAACTCGATTGGGTCAGCCCGTCCGCCATCACTTCGCCCGCGGGCCCGCATTTCATGGCGCTCGCCTCGCTCGATGAAAAGGAGCTGGCGGCGCGCCGCCATCCTCTCCCTTTGCGGGTCGGGATGGGCGGGGAAGCGCGTATCGTCGTGGGGCAGCGTACCATCATGGAGTACGCGTTTGAGCCGATCCGGCAGCTGCGCGAAAATCTGCGAGACTGATTTGTCATGCCGCGTCCGCTTTTCAGAGCCAAAGTTGAGGACCTGACGACCGCGAACGAGGCGATGAAGCGCTGCCTTCGCCTGGCCGCGCTGGCCGCGAAATCCGAAGTGCCGGTCGTTCTCCTCGGCGAGACCGGCACCGGCAAAACGCTTCTCGCCCACGCGATCCACAATTCCTCCGCGCGGGCGAACAAACCGTTCATCGCCTTCAACGCTTCCGCGATGAGCGACACCTTGCTTGAAAGTCAGCTCTTCGGCCACGAACGCGGCGCCTTCACCGGTGCGCAACAAACGGTGAAAGGGAAGTTCGAACTCTCCAACGACGGCACCCTGTTGCTCGACGAAATCTCCGAGATGAGTCCGCTCGCGCAGGTCAAGATTCTGCACGTCCTCGAGTATGGCGAATTCGAGCGGCTCGGTTCCGAACAGATGCTCACCTGCAACACTCGCATCATCTGCGCCACCAACTGCTCGCTCAGGGAACGCGTCCGCGAGGGGAAGTTTCGCGAGGATCTCTATCATCGCCTGAACGGTTTGACCCTGCTCATTCCGCCTCTGCGCGAACGAATCGAGGAACTCCCGGCCCTGATCGCGGCGGAACTGAAAGCCTCCGCCTTTAACGAGGGGAAAACTATCACCGCCATTCATCCCGAGGCGATGGATAAGTTGCTGGCTTATCCCTGGCCCGGAAATCTCCGCGAACTCAGCCACACCGTACGGACCATGACGCTCTTCTGCGAAGGCCGCGTCATCCTGCCCGAACACGTGATCTTTCCGCCCGACTTGAAATCCAGTTCGCCGCCGCCGGCGCCGGTGACGGAGACGTCTCCGTGGCCCAATGGCCAGGCCGATGGTGTGCGCGATCTTTCGCTGGCCGGCGCCGTCGCCCGGCATGTGAGATTTGTTTACGATCAAGCCGGCCGGAACCAGCGGCGCACCGCCCGGTTGCTCGGCATCTCGCGCGCGACGCTGGCTCGACATCTTCGGGGCAAGGTTCAAAAATGAGCCGGGCTGGGGATAAGACTGGACCAGATAGCCTCGCATCGGGGCCGGTGTTTCCCCCTGGACGAGTCTGGCTGCACGACTCGTTTTGGAAAATTTTGGAGAGTGCAGAAATGCGTTTTCGCGAGGGAAATCGAGCTCGGAAACCGCCTCTGCTCCCGTTGGATTTTTCACTCCAGACTGGTCTTGGCATGAATGGTGTTAATAGGCTGGCAATGTGAGCTCACCAAAGGACAAGAAAAATGCACCTGCCGGTGGATCACCGATTCATCAGCAGAAGCGCAAAAAAGAAAGATTGATCAAGCTCGATGATCTCATCCCGAAAGGGAACGTCTCAGGCGGCCGTCAATTGCTTTTCGGTGCGACTGACATCAACCAAACCAACAACAAAAAGGGGAGATAGATAGTATGGCTACTAATAAGAAGAAAAAGGCAGTGAAAGTGCAAGACATGAAGCCGGCCAAAGACGCCAAGGGCGGAGTCAGGGCACCGGTTCGGCAGCGCGGGCCGGTCGACGCCGGTCGCACGGTCGCGGGCCGGACGGAGCACTAACCGCCGCCCAACGGGATTAGCCGCCTTGGGTTCAAGCCCGGGCGGCGGATCCACCGAAAAGTTTAATCAACCAACCAAAACAACAACAAAACAACGAAGGAGATAGATAGTATGGCTACTGATAAGAAGAAAAAGACAGTGAAAGTGCAGGACCTCAAACCGGCAAAAGACGCCAAGGGTGGAGTCGGCATTGCCGGCCGCCAGGTCGCCGGACATACCGTCGCGGGCCGCCAGGTCGCCGGCCGCACGATCGCGGGCCGGACGGAGCACTAACCGCCGCCCAACGGGATCAGCCGCCTTGGGTTCCAGCCCGGGCGGCCGATTCACCGAAGCTTTAATCAACGAACCAAAACAACAACAAAACAACGAAGGAAATAGATAGTATGGCTACTGATAAGAAGAAAAAAGAAGTGAAAGTGCAAGACCTGAAACCGGCGAAAGACGCCAAGGGTGGAGTCGGCATCGCCGGCCGCCAGGTCGCCGGACATACCGTCGCGGGCCGCCAGGTCGCCGGCCGCACGATCGCGGGCCGGACGGAGCACTAACCGCCGCCCAACGGGATCAGCCGCCTTTCGGTCCAACCCCGCACGGCGGATTCACCCGAACGTTCGTCACCAATTCCACTAATCGTTAGGCAAGAAGACATCCGGCCCGCCTGGGCCGGATGTTTTGTCTATGAAGCTAAAGCCCGTCCGGATGACGCGGCTCAAATCCGCGCGGCGGGCGCAGCGTCAATTGCCAGCGGGGTGCGTCGCGATCGCTCCATCTGTTCCAGGCCGTGGTATCGAGTCGCAAGCCGGCGATGATGGCGAAAGCATGACCATTGCGGGCGTAGACCGTGATCCATTTTCCCTGGCCGCGGTGGCCAAAACGAGTCAGCTCGTTGGAACAGAGCGGGGCCCGGAGCAAGCCCCCGGCAGCCAGCGCATAGGAAACCGTTCCGGAACAATCGTAGCCGACGTCGAAAAACGACGCATGGCCGCCGCCCCAGCGATACGGCTTGGAGCGCAGCTCGTTGGCCGCCCAGATCGCGCGTTTTACCGGCAGCGGCGCCTTCGCCGGCGCGTAAGCAATCCCGCGTCGCAGGCGCGCAACCCTGCCCGGGACGACCGGGCCATTGTTCGGAAACGGATTCGCCAGTCCGCGCGGCACGAGCCCAAGAAAAAGGGCACTGAGAAGAAGCGCGAAACGAACACCGGTAACCATCAGAGTATGAAAGCTGTTGCCATGCCAGAAGCGCCCGGCGCAACGCATTCCGCACTCTCTCTATCGACGAGTCGAATTTTCCGCGCAAGACTTTCCTGTGCAGCCGATGAAAAAAGAGCAGATCGTCGAAGTCCTCGAAACGATCGCGACCTTGCTCGAGCTGCAGGAGGAGAACCCGTTCAAGATCCGCGCCTACAGCAACGCCGCGCGCTCGATCGAAACCTGGGGCGGCAATCTGCGCGAGCTGGCCGAGGAAAATCGGCTCGAGGAAATCCCGGGCGTCGGCAAAGCGATCGCCGGCAAGATCACCGAGCTTGCCTTGACTGGCGCGTCGAAGTTTTACGACGAACTGCGCGCGAAATTTCCGCCCGGGATTCTCGAGCTCTTCTCGCTGCCCGGGCTGGGCGCGAAAAAGATCAAGGCGCTCCACGAAAAATTGCAGGTCGGCTCGATTGCGGATCTGGAACAGGCTTGTCTGGCCGGGCGGGTCGCGGAGTTGCCCGGCTTTGGCAAAACGACGCAGGAAAAAATCGCCCTAACGATCGCGAATCGTGCCCGGCACGCGGGCAGTTTTCAGCTCGGAGAAGTCGCGGCCGAAGCGGAGCAGTTGCAGGACGATCTGCGCGCGCACCCGGATGCCGCGCGGGTCAGCGTTGCCGGAAGTTATCGCCGGCGAAAGGAAATCGTCCGCGATCTCGATTTCATCGTGGCGACGAAAGCGCCGGAAGCGATTACGGAATACTTCGTTAGGCACGCGCTTGTGGAAAGCGTCGTCGCGCGCGGCGCGACCAAGACCAGTGTCCGCCTGCGCTCGGGCATTCAGGCCGATCTGCGCGTGGTCAGCGGTGCGGAGTATCCGTTTGCGCTCGGCTATTTCACCGGGAGCAAGGAACACAACATCGTCCTGCGGAACCGCGCCCTGCAACGCGGTTGGACCCTCAACGAATATAGGCTCGCACCCGCCGCGACCGAGACGAAGAAGAAAAAGCCGGCCTTAGAAATTCCAGCCGTGCGGGACGAAACGGAGCTTTATCGCGCCCTCGAGCTCGATTTCGTTCCACCCGAGTTGCGCGAAAATTCCGGCGAGATCGAAGCCGCCGCGGCAGGCCGGTTGCCGAGATTGGTCGAACCGGAAAATCTGCGTGGCACCTTCCACTGCCACACCAGCGCAAGCGACGGACGCAATTCGCTCGAGGAAATGGCGGCCGCGGCGCAGGAACTCGGGCTGCAATATCTCGGGATTGCGGACCACAGCCGCAGCTCGGTGCAGGCCGGCGGCCTCGATCGCGCCCGGCTCCGCGCCCAGGTCGCGGCGATCCGAGGGCTCAACAAAAAATTCGACGGTTTCCGACTCTTCGCGGGCGTCGAGTGCGATATCCTGCGCGACGGCTCGCTCGACTACGATGACGACACGTTAGGCGAGCTCGATTATGTCGTCGCCTCGGTCCATTCCGCCTTTCAGTTGCCGGAAGCGGAAATGACCAAGCGCATCATCCGCGCGTTGAGCAACCCGCACGTCACCTTCCTCGGGCATCCCACCGGCCGGCTGCTGTTGAAACGAGAGGGCTACGCGGTCGACATCCCCGCGATCATCGCGGCCGCGGCGGAAACCGGCACTTGGATTGAGATTAACGCCGCCCCCAAGCGGCTCGACCTCGATTGGCGCTGGTGGCCGCTGGCGAAGGAAAAGGGAGTGAAGTGCGTGATCAATCCCGACGCCCACGGCGTGGAAAAGCTGCAGGAATTATGGTTCGGCGTCGGCGTAGCGCAGAAGGGTTGGCTCACGAAAAGCGACGTGATGAACTGCCTTCCGTTAGGGAAAATCGAAGCCGAGCTTAGACGAAAACGCGCTCGTTAGTCATCCCGAGCGCAGTCGAGGGATCCCGCGGCGTGACCTGCAGGGTTACATTCACGGGATTCTTCGAATCCGCTCCGCTCCGCTCAGAATGACGAGGCGCTCTCGCGCTGCGGCAGGAACATCGTCAGGCACTTGCACGCCCCGCCCGCCTTGAGGAACTCGCTCATCGGCAGCGGGTGACAACGGTAGCCGCGCTCGCCTAACGACTTCATCAAGATTGGCGCGCCTTCCGGCAGGACGATTTCCTGGTCGAGCACGACCGCGTTGCAGGAAAAATGCGCCGCTTCCTCCTCCACCACATCGATCAGGTTCGGCACGTGGTCGCGGATGGTGCGCTGACCGTACTCGTCGAAGGCGGCGGGAAACCAAACCGCGCCCCCGTCCGTGAGCGGGCAAAAGCAGGTGTCGATATGATAGAAGCGCGGGTCGACCAGCTCGACCGAGATGACGAGGCACTGCAAGATGTCGGCGACCGCGCGATGCGCGCTCACGTCGGTGCGAAATTTGTAGCCGCAAAAAAGCGTGTCGCCGACGAAGAGCGCGTCGCCTTCGCCCTCGAAGAACTGGTCCTCCGGCAACCAGACGATTTCGTAACCGTCCTTCTCCATCCAATCGGCAAACAGCGGGGCCTCTGCGGCCCGCTCTTTGTGCCGAAAATTGCTCGGGATAAATTTCTTTCCGACCGTCAGACCAGCGTTGGCGGTGAAAACCATGTCGGGCAGCTTCGGCTTGGGCGGGACGAGGTGAACGTCGCAGCCGAGGCTGAGCAGCTTCTCATGCAGCCCGCGCCATTGTGCCTGGACGAGCGGCGTATCGGCGCCCCGGGCGCGACTCATCCAGGGATTGATCTCGTATTCGATCCCGTAGTAATCCGGCGGGCAGAGCAAAAGTTTTCGCATGGGAGGTCGTGCCTAACGATTAGCTTCCATGCAATCGGTCAGCTCGCGCAGAAAAGGCTCAATGTCGGTGACCAGACCGACCGCCTGGAAGGATCCGCGATCGGTCAGTTTCGTCACGACCCCCGGATTAATATCCACACAGAGCGTTTTCACCGTGGCGGGAAGTAAATTTCCCACCGCGATCGAGTGCAGCATCGTGCCCATCATCATCGCGATCGTCACCCCGCCGATCTTCGCGCGCATCGCCTTTTGCGCCTCGACGGCGTCGGTGATCACGTCGGGCAACGGGCCGTCATCGCGGATCGAACCGGCGAGCACAAAATCAACGCCGTTCTGCACGCAAGTATACATGATGCCGCTTTTGAGCAGACCGCTCGCGACCGCCTGCCTGATGCCGCCCGCACCGCGGACCGCGTTGATCGCGCGCATGTGATTCTGCGTGCCTTCATCGGCGAGCGAGCCTTCCTCGAGATAAACGCCTAACGACGTCCCAAAAAGTGCGTTCTCGATGTCGTGCGCGGCGAGGGCGTTGCCGGCGAAGAGGAGATTGACGAAGCCCCACTTGATTAATTTCTCGAAATGCTCGGCCGCGCCGGTGTGCACGATCGCCGGGCCGGCTACGACGAGGATCTTGCCCTTTTCGTCCCGCGCTCGCTTGAATTCCCGCGCCATCTCGCGGATGACCGCAGTCTTCGGCTTCTCAATCGAGACATTGCTCGCCATAAACTCGAAAACATCGGCGCGTGCCGTCGAGCGTTGCAGCGGCACGACGCGGATCCCATGATGACCAACGACGACCTCCATCCCCTTTTTTACGCTGTAGAATTTGGTCGCCGTCGCCTTCTTCGCGGCGCGATCGACCACGATCGCGCTATCCATCAACGCCGGTTCCACCTCGATCTCACGATCCTCGAGTTGGACGAAAGTCTGCTGATTAGTCGTCACGTAAAAGCCCTGCGGGTAAACGCCATCGGCTGGCGACGCGGCCAGTTGAATGCTCCTTTTTTCCATCACTTCGGCGCCGTGCTGGCGCAGTCGCAGGATGAGTTCGTCCAGGGCATCAGCCGATGGCGCGGTCACTTCGATGCGCGCAAAACTCTGGTCCGTGCGGTTCTCGCCGATCTTGATTTCGCCGATTTTGAAGGTGCCGCCGCGGGCAATGATTTGGTCGAGCACCTTCGGCAAAATGAGTGAATCGATGATGTGGCCGCGAAGCTCAATCGTCTCTGAAGGCATCGGCGAACCTAGCCAAGGAACGCTCCCGCGCCAGTTGAAGCGCGGGGCGGGACCGGCGCCAACCCGCTTGTCGGGCAAGATTTCCACCGCCCAATTTCCGCTTGTCCGCATCACTCAGTCGGCTATTAATGCAACCGCTCCTACCGCGCACCACGTGAAAGAACTCGAGTCATCCGCCGCCAACGACGCCGCTCCATCCGCGGGCGGCTTTCAGGTTTCCGATCAGCCCGTCGTGCGCGCAGATTGGGCCACTGCAGCCCGCGCGGAAAGCTCTTCGGATGGTTTGCCTGCTTCCTACGGCAGGGATTTGCTTTACGTCATCGCCCGCGATCCGAAGTCGCTTTTTCTCTACTGGGATCTCAATTGGACGCCGCTTTTCGCTCAGGCCGGCCTCTCCCCGCGACAGGTGCATCTGCGCGTTTATCGCGAGGACGGATCGATCGAAAGAACGCAAGAGATCAATCCGTTTCGCGGCCATTGTTATGTCGACGTCGAGGCGGCGGGAACAGGTTACTACTGCGAACTTGGTTGTCTCGAGGGTGACGTCTGGACCAGCCTCGTCCGCTCCGGGACGGCAGCGACGCCCGAGGCCAGCATGTCCGAGGACTTGTCGGAGGATTTTGCCACCCTGCCGATGCATCTTAGCTTTCAGCGGTTGATCGATATTTTTCAGGCGACCAAAACCGAGCGCACCACCCTCGCCAACTCGATGGCGGAGTTGCAGGAGAATGCGCGGGCCTTGCAAGAGACGGCGCGCGGCGGAGAAGGGACCGATTCCGAACTCGCGGCATTGCTCGAATCCGCCCGGCGCGGCGACGCGCCGAGCTCCGAGCAACTCGCGCAATGGAAACAACTCGGCGCCCGTTTTGGCGGCGCGAGCTGGGGCGGCGCGAGCGGAAATGGTTTCGGCGGCAGCAGCCTTGCCTAACGAGCGAGTTCAACCGCCCGTGGCGGATTTGTTGCCGGTCGTGGACGGCTGCGCCAGCTTGCTCCGGCGCACGCCGTAGGAAAAGTAAAACACCATGCCGATGGCGAACCAGACGAGCAAGCGCCGCCAGGTCGGCCAAGGCAGCGCCGACATCAGCAAGAGGGCGGAGAGCGCGCCCGCCGGGGCCACAAACCAGACCCAGGGCGTGGTGAATTTGCGCGGCAGGTTCGGCTCGCGCACCCGCAGCACGAGGATGCCCACGGAGACGATGACAAACGCCAGCAGCGTGCCGATGGAGCAGAGGCTGCCGGCCTCCCGGACCGTGAAGAGCGCCGAAAAGATCGCCACACCCACGCCCGTCACGATGGAAGTAAGCCACGGGGTGCGGAAGCGAGGATGCACCCGGCTCACGAACGGCGGGAGCAAACCATCGCGCGCCATGCTGTAAAAGACGCGCGATTGGCCGAGCAACATCACGAGAATGACGGACGACAAACCGGCGATCGCGCCGAGCTTGATCAACCGCCCCATCCAGCCCATGCCTGCGTGGTCCGCGACAACGGCGATGGGGTCCGGCACATCCAGTTGCCCATAGGGGACAACGCCGGTCGCGATTCCCGAGACGAGGATATAAAGGACGGTGCAGAGCAGGAGCGACCCGATGATGCCGATGGGCATGTCGCGCTGCGGATTTTTCGCCTCCTGGGCCGCGGTGCTGACGGCGTCGAAACCGATATAGGCGAAGAAGACGATGCCCGCGCCGGTCATGAGACCGCTCCAGCCGAAATGACCGAACTGGCCGGTATTCACCGGGATGAAAGGATGCCAGTTCGCCGTCTTGATGGCTTGAAAAGCGCCGCCGATGAAGAGCAGCACCACGGCCACTTTCACGAACACGATCAGGTTGTTGAAGTTCGCCGATTCCTTGATGCCGACCACGAGCAGCGTCGTGACGAGGAAGATGATGATAACCGCCGGCAGATTGAACATGGAGGTGACATGCTGGAGCGTCGTCGGATCCGTTCCCATGATCTTGATTTGATCCAGGAGAGCGGCGCTGCTCGTCACCCAGCCGGCCTTCATCTTCAGGAGCGTAGCGAGGGTCGCGGGAAGTTCGATCAACTCCACGCCGCGCGCGGCGGAAAACGCGGGCGGGATGTCGATCCCAAAATCGTGCAGGAACGACACCACGTAGCCGGACCAACCGATCGCCACCGTGATCGCGCCGACGGCATATTCAAGGATCAAATCCCAACCGATGATCCACGCGACGAGCTCGCCGAGCGTAGCATAACCGTAGGTATAGGCGCTGCCCGCCATCGGCACGAGCGAGGCGAATTCGCTGTAGCACAACGCCGCGAAAACCGATGCGACGCCGGCCAGGACAAACGACAGGACCACCGCCGGCCCGGCATTTTGCGCGGCGACCGTGCCGGTGAGCACGAAAATCCCCGTCCCGATAATCGCACCGACGCCGAGCGCCGTCAGGTTCGTCGCGCCAAGGGCGCGTTTAAGACTGTGATCGCTGAGTGCCTCAGCCTGCAGATCCGTCACACTCTTTCGTCGAAATAGATTCATTGATTGTGGGTTTGGATTTCCGCGCGGGGTAAGTCAAGCAAATGTCAGCTCGGGCACTGGCTCAGTTTCATTTTAACAGCGCAATGATCTCTTCCACAGACCAAACATGGTCGGACACGCCGGCTTCCATCGCAGGAGTGACACGGAGCGAAGAATGAATGCGAGCGAAGTTATAATACATGTAGTGAATCGCGATTGCGTGCCCGTGGTTTTCCAGCTTTTTCGAGTGCGCGTTTGTGAGGCGCGTAAACCGGCGCATGGACATACGCATGGTGAGATTCTGGCGCTCAACGTAGGACGTGGAAACGTGGTTGAAGTCGGGTTTGCCGGAGATCACAGCCCGCTTTGTTCCCATGCAGATTGCGGGGCTGTAGCGCACTTCTGCGCCCTCTGGCGCGTTGCCGTAAATCTTGTTGAGCATCGCGTAGTCGATGTTCGCGCCGAACGCATCTTCGACGGCGCTCAAATAGGCGCGGTGGCCGTCTGTGGTGAGTTGGACACGCTGCGCCAGACGTTCGGCAAGATCGTGCATGAAGTGATAGGCCGCGCCCGCGTGACGTTCGCCAAGAAACCAGCACGGAACCAACTTTGTGTCAGCGTCCAGCGCAATCCACGTCCACACGTCGCCAGCGCCACACGCTTTCATTTCCGCCGTGCAATTCTTCTCTTTCGCGCCAACAAATGACCAAATTTCGTCGCACTGGATACGCTTGCAGTGCAGATTGCGAAACGTCTTGTCCTGATATTCGGAGCAAGCCCGGCCAAGATCGCAGAGCAATTTGTCGATAGTGTTGCGGGACTTGCCCGTCATGCGGGTGATAGCGCGGATGGAATTTCCCTCGACAAGAGCGGCCAAAATTCGCGCCCGTTCATCGGTGCTCAGTTGATTCATGTTGCTAGTATGCTTAGGCGTCTAAGCATTGTCAAGAAGATTTTGGCGTCCGTTCTTCTACTGGCGACCGAACCTTTGATTGAACGTTTTTACTTGACAACGCCTCCAACACTCTACGAAATAGACCGCATGAAACGGATTTTAGAAGCCGAGGACACACTTTGCGAACTAGAGAATCCGCCGTATCGAGAGAAACACACGTTGAGACAGATGAGTCCCGAAATTACAATTCTTTTTGATCAAATACACGAACACTACTCCTCCCTTTCGGCGTACTTTGATCAGATAGCTCGGGTCACTAAAGAAAGTCATCTGAAAGCTCGATCACGCTGACAAAGTGTCGGCGTCACTCGATTTCAGGGAGAATCCTGACCGCGCTATATTCTTGACCGGTTTCATTGGTCAGGAACTTGTAAATTCCTTAACTCCGCAAATTCTAAAATTGCGGCATGCTGGTACTGATCCAATAACTGTCTTCATAGACAGTCCCGGAGGTCACCCCGCATTAGGAACCAGTATCCTAAGACTACTGGAAGCCCGCGATGCGGACGGGCACAGTCCGTCAATCGTTACGGTGGTTACAGGGGAGGCTAGCAGTGCCGCAGCTGACTTTCTTGCTGCCGGAGCCTACGCGATAGCTTATCCCCACGCTAAGATTCATTTTCACGGAAGTCGTCACGGTTTATCTAAAGACCTAACGATGGAAGCTGCTGCACTCACTGCCAAGGTTCTGCGTGAGTACAATGAAATCCAAGCTATTGACCTTGCGGAAAACGTAGTCGCCCGCTGCATTTTCATATACGTTTATCTTAGGGATCAGTTTGACAAAATTCGCGAGCGTTATGGGTCTCCTGGTATGACCGAGATCGAATGTTTTTCTCGGTCCCTATATGCCAAGCTCAGTTCTCAAGCTGATTCTTTGCCAGGAACAACTCGCGAACGATACAATCAGATTCAGGCATTATCCAACTCAGTGTTCGCAAGAGTCACTATGTTGGAAAAGGCTTCCTTAGCGGCATCTGAACGCAAAATATTGCGTGCTATCATCGACTACGAGTACAAACGCGGCATAAAACAGCCTTTTTGGTCATTCACCGAAGATAACTTGGATCGGATTGTCGAGGATTTTCGGCTGATAAAGGATTTCGTGACTGGTTCCCATAACGATTCTCTCGACCCTCTGTCTAAGACGTTTGGCAAATTTTTCCTTTCGAAAGCCGATAAAGAATATTACAAGACGAATACGTTCAAGGATGACGATGAGCGGCACGAATGGCTGCGGGCCAAAGTACAGCCGCATATCCGACCACTCTGGTATTTTATTGTTTCCCTTTGCCGCTTGCTTCAAGAAAAAGAGAACCCGTTAACTGCAAGAGATGCCTATTGGTTAGGCATCGTTAATGAAGTAATGGGCAGTACGTTGCCCTGCATTCGACAGGTCGTGGAAAATCAACCGTCTACTGATTCTCATTCGGCGAGCGAGCCCGCCAGCGAGTAATGGCGGCCTGTTGGGCGATCTCATGGCGTTTCTTTGCGGAGAGCTTTGCGGCGCGCGCTTTCCCGCCCTTGCTGCCGCCAAGTTTTCCCAAGATGGACGCGGCTTGACTGCGAAGCCGCCTTTCCTTGTCAGATGGGGGTTGAACGTTTCTCGGAGTTTCCTGCCCGGTTGAGATCGCGACAATGCGAGCCGCGTTCTGGTTTACATCCCTCGGGACACCGCTGGATTTCTTCGCCATGCCCCAAATATGCTTGAACGGGCAGGTATTTGCGAGCTAAATTTCAAACTGAGCCAGTGCCTCAGCTCGCGGTCGGCGGAGATTTCCTCCAGAGGAAATAAACCGGCACGCCCGCGAGCACGATGAGCAGGCCGGGCCATGAGGTTTGAGTTCGATAAACCGCCAGCACCAGCAGAATCACCGTGGCCGCGACGATATAGAACGCCGGCAGCAGTGGATAACCAATGGCGCGATACGGCCGCTCGGCGTCCGGGCGCGTGCGCCGCAGGACAAACAAACCAGCAATTGTCAGCACATAGAAAATCAAAACTGCGAACACGACATAATCGAGCAGTGCGCCGTAGAGGTTGCCGTACTGCTCGGCGCCGGACGCATCCAGCATCGGTGCGCCCGTAGTTGGATCGCGCAGTCGCGTGCGCGGCAGCACGAGCAACGCGGTCCAAATGCCCTGCAGGACCAGCGCGACCGCGGGAACGTGCCTGGCGTTAAGCCGGCCGGTGGATTTAAAGAACAGTCCGTCCCGGGCCATCGCATAGTAGACCCGCGCGCCGGCCAGGATCAGTCCGTTGTTGCAGCCAAACGTCGAGATCATGATGGCCACGGCCATGATCGCCGCGCCCGCTCCGCCGAACATCACCGACATCGCGGCGGTGGCCACGCGATCGTCCGGCGCGTGCTGGATTTTTTCCAACGGGAGCACGCAGAGGTAAGCCAGGTTGGCCAGGAGGTAGAGCGTGATGACCAGCCCCGTGCCCATCGCGAGTGACAACGGCAGGTTGCGGCGCGGATTCCGCACTTCGCCGGCGGTGAACGTGATGTTATTCCAGGCGTCCGCGGAAAACAGGGAGCCTACCTGCGCGACGCAGACGGCGATCAACATTCCCAGCGCGCCGCCCGTCGCCGACACCGTCGCGACGAACGAGAGATCGGACTTGATCGGTGACACCGCGCCCAGCGCCCACATGTTGGTGAAGTTGGCGCCAAGCGCATCGGCATTGCGACCGACAAAAAGGCCAAGGGCGATCAGCGCCAGGAGCGACAACGTTTTGGCGGAGGTGAAGATATTTTGGATGAGCTTGCCGAGCTGGAGGCCGCGCGTATTCACCAACGTCAACAACACGATCACCAGGATCGCCACCAGCTGCTGCGTCGAAAGACTCACGGCGTAGTTTCTCGAAAGGATGATCGGCGGGATGACCCACTGGGTTGAAGAAACGCCCGGCACGAACACGCCGAGGAATCGCGCGAACGCCACCGCCACCGCGGCAATCGTGCCGGTTTGAATCACGAGGAACAGCGTCCAGCCGTAGAGAAATCCCCAGAGCGGACCGTAGGCTTCGCGCAGATAAACGTATTGCCCGCCGGCTTTCGGCATCATCGCGGCCAACTCACCATAGCTCAGCGCGGCACTAATCGTAAGCGCGCCGGTCACCGCCCACACCACCAGCAGCCAGCCCGGTGAGCCGACCAACCGCGCGATGTCCGCCGAGACGATGAAAACGCCAGAGCCAATCATCGAGCCCGCGACGAGCATCGTCGAGTCGAGCAACCCGAATCCTTGAACGAACTTCACTTTGTTGGCAGCAGGTGGCTGTGACATGGAGTTTTTGAGTTTGCCTAAAACGGCGACGTTCGCCTAACGAATCGGCAGCAGAAAAGGCGCTTCGGCATGTGGTTTCTCCCGCCCGGCATACCGGTTGACCACTGGCGAAGCAAGCGGTTTCGCCGAGGGTGTGGTGTTGCACGCAAAGCAG
>PNAA01000014.1 GCA_003169975.1 Spartobacteria bacterium
CCGCATCGCAAAAACCGTCGTGCTGAGACTAAGACCCAGGATGGACGTGCCGTGCGCCGCTATCGCCATCGCTGGATCGTGGAGAGGACTATCGCCTGGCTCGGAAATCATCGTCGTCTGCTGGTTCGATGGGAAAAGAAGCGATCTGTCTTCATGGGCTTTATTCTCCTTGGCTGCCTCATGATCGCCATGCGCCACCTACCTTAACTCGATCTATCATTTCCCGCCGAAAGCTACTTTTCGGACAGCCTCTAGTCCTATTTGTGGCATTAACTCGTCGCGAATGAATTTCCGGAACGCTTCGGATCCGCCCGCATGCGGTGCGATCTTTTTGTCGTCCTCTTTTCGGGCCAGTCATGTCGCGCCGGCGCTGCGTGTTCCGATTCCCACCAAAAGGAATGGACGCATCGTCGCGTCGCCGACCAAGACCTCCACCAGGCCGGCAACATGCAGGAAATCCTCGGCCATGCCTCCGTCGGGCATGTAAAGCACAGGCAGGCGCATATCCTTCGATGCTGCCTACCCGGGCGGCGGGTAGACGTTGATGCGCCGGGTTTCTCCGAGGATTTTCGAATCGATCGTGAAAGTGTCGCCGATGACGAGCGGGATAGTCTTGGCCTCGGCTGCCGCCGGCGTGCGGCCGGGTACGATCGAAGGCGTGGCCGGGTCGGCGCCACAGAGAAGACGGCTGCTACCGAAAAAAGCGCTGGCTGCCAGCGCGGTGATTCGTTTGCAGGAAGCATTCATGAGAGTTGTGTTCGTTAGGCGAAAGGTGTCGCGGGTGGGGCGCTTCGATCGACGGGCACGGCAAAGGAGAAAGTGCTGCCTTTGCCCACCGCGCTTTCGAGGTGGAGCATTCCGCCATGTTCTTCCACGACCCGTTTGCAAAAGGCCAGGCCGATCCCAGTCGAGCGTCGGGGATCGGCCTTTTCATCAAGGCGCACGCCTTCACGAAAAATCCGGCCTTGGTCTTTCTTCGCTATGCCAATTCCGGTGTCCGTCACGGAGAAACGGATGACGTCCTTCCCGTGCTCGGATCCCTTCGACGTGGAAATGGAAACCGAGCCGCCGCGCGGGGTAAATTTCACTCCGTTCGCAATCAGATTCACGAGCACGCGGGTAAGGTCGCCCGCGTGCGCGGAGATGGGAGGGAGCGGCGAGGGGTTATCGTATTGCAGGCGAATTCCGGCGCTCTCGGCCAATGCGGCGACCTGATCGAGGGCGCGGCTGACCATTTCGTGGGGCAGAGAGGGTGCGCGCGGATTGTCCCCTTTGTCGTCGTCGGCGCCGACCTTGATCATTTGCTGCACGAGGTTGCCCAGGACGGTGGCGTTCTTCCGGGCCAGCTCGAGACAGTCGTGCTGGCTCTGGTTCAACTCGCCCATCGCCGGGAGGCCACTCAACCCGAGGTAAATCGCATTGAGCGGCGTGCGCAGGTCGTGTACGATTTGTCGCATCTCGGTGCGCCGCTCGGTCTCGGAAGCACGCAGTGCACCGAGGTCGGCATCGAGCAGTTCCACCCGGGTGCGGAAGGAAATTTCAGCCATGATTTGCGCCGCGAACCCCTCCAGGATTTCCAGCTCGGCGGCAGTCCAGTGCCGCGGTTGGGTGTCGATCGCGCAGAGCGAGCCGAGCGTGAAACCATCTTCCGTCGTCAACGGCATGCCGGCGTAGGCGATCACGTCGATTTCCGAGACCGCAAGGTTCTCGCGCACGAGCGGATGCTGGCGCGCATCTTCCACCACCAGCGCCTCGCCCAGCATGGAGACGTATTGGCAAAAAGAGTGGGAGAGAGGCGTCTCGCGCCGTTCGGCCCAAGGCGCGGGGAGACCGCACTGGCTCTTGAAGAATTGGCGATCGGCATCGACCAGCGACATCAGCACCACGGGCACATCGAGCGCCTTGGCCGCGAGCGTGGTGATCAAGTCGAAGAGATGCTCCGGCGGGCTGTCGAGCAAGCCCGTTCGTTGCAGAGCGGCCAGCCGCGCCCGCTCCCGCGCCTGCGCCTGCGCCTGCGCCTGCGCCTGCGTATCAACCCTCGGAGCCATCGTGGGCGATCTTAAACGCTCGGATTGGGCGAAGCGAGCACTGTTCCGCGCCGAGTAGGCAACGCGACTGGGCGAAGTGTTCCGCGGTTCTTCTCGTTAGGGCGAAAGTTCCCTGCGGGGCAGGAGCGAGGCGGCGGAATAAATGACGCCATTCTTGATTACGCTCTGAATGTCCGAAGCGTGCCCGATGTCGAGGATCGGATTGGAGTTCAGGATAACAAGGTCGGCGAAGTTGCCGGGCGCGATCGAGCCGATCCGGGCGCCGGTTTCACCGCCGAACGCCCGGGCAGCGGTGGCGGTGGCGCTTTGAAGGATTTGCATCGGCGTCAGGCCGGCCTCCTTCATCAACTGAAACTCACGGAAAAGAGCTGGGCCGTGGATGGTGCCGATGTTGCCCGCGTCCGTGCCGGCGGCGATCGGGATGCCCGCGTCTTCCAGCGTTTTCAAATTCTTGAGCGCGATGTCGTAGGTCTGCTTGATACGATCGAGGACGGCGCCGGGTTTCTCCAGTGCGGTCTTAATCCGCTCAGGCACTTTGCCCGCCGGCAACTTGGTGACGTCGAGCGTGGCGATGACTTCCGGGTTGCCCCAGGCTTTTTCCTCCGGCGTCAGGTTGAGCCGGTGCGCGAAGGTGCGGCCATAGCGTTCGAAGACGACGAGGGTCGGCGTGAGCATCGTGCCGCGCGTCCGCAGTAGCCTAACGAACGCGTCGTCGACCGGTTTGTCGGTCACGCTGTGCACCAGCAGGTCGGCGCCTTCCTCGGCCGCGGCGCGCGCGGCCTCCAGCTCGGTGGCGTGGACCGCGACGCGCAATTTGCGGGCGTGACTCTCGGCGATGACGGCTTTGACGACCGGCCGGAAGATGGCGGCCCGTTCGGCATCACTCTGCGCGGGCGCAGGCGACGGTGAGGCCGCTGGAACGATGTACCAAATTTTGATGTAATCGGGCTTTTCGGCAGCCAGTTTGCGCACGAACTCGCGGCCCTGCTCGGGAGTGTCGATCTTCACGATAGGCGGATCGCCGAGATCGAGTTGCGGCCGCGCGACGCTCGAGATGAGCGGGCCGGCGACCGCCAGGCGCGGTGCTTTGGCAGTCGAGTTCGCCCGCTTGCGCACCTCGAAATTCCACATCGGGCCGCCGACATCGATTACGCTGGTGATGCCGCTGCGCAGGTAGCGGGCAAAGGTGTCGTCGAGATGCGACTTGATCCACGCGACCTCGTCCTTGTAGGGACGCACACTCGTTAGGTCAACGACGTCGGGCCGGGTGAAGAGATCGCCGGATTGAAAGAAATGCACATGGGTGTCGATGTAACCGGGGAGGATGAACTTGCCGGCACAATCGATGGTCCGCGCGCCGGCCGGAATTTTGGTGCCGTTCGGCGGACCGACCGCAACAATGTGATCGCCTTCGAGCACGAGCGTGCCGTCGGGGATCACGGCAAGACTCCCTGGATTGATGATCGTGGCGTGGATCAGGGCGATAGGCTCGGCCTGAGTATTCGTTAGGCCGAAGCAGAGCGCCATCAGCGCAACGGCCGCTGTTCGAACCATCCGTTTCAGATGCTGGGAGTCGGCCGATCGCGTTTGCATGGCAAGACCATAGTCAAAGCAGCCACGAGGTTGCAATGATCACCTTGTCGGCCCGCCCTTATTTCGTCGGCGTCTTCGCTCTCGCGCGCGCGTATTGCAGATTGTTCCGCGCCAGTTCGTAACCCGGCTAAAGGCGGAGCGCTTCTTCGCAGGCGGCGGCGCCTTGGCTCGCCTTCCCGCATCCGTGCAGACGCGGATCGCGAAGGCGCTCCTCGCTTTGGAGCACGACGCTTTTCCGCGCGGCTGCAAGGAGCTTCGGAACCGCGATGGATGGCGCATCCGAGTCGGAGATTATCGGGTGCTGTATTTTGCGGATAAGAAGGTGCGACAAGTGGTGATCGGCGTCATCGGCCATCGTCGTGATGTGTATCGGAAGTGAAAGCCTGAATCCGCGGAATCCTTCGACTCCGATTCATTTGGGGCTCAGGATGACAGCGATTGTTAGGCCGTCGCTTTGCCCCGTTACGGTAAAAGGTCGGGCCGGTTCTCGCGCGTGCGGCGCTCGGCTTCGCGCTTGCGCCAGGCGGCGATTTCGGCGTGGTGTCCGGAGAGGAGAACGTCCGGAACTTTCCAGCCGCGGAACTCGGCCGGGCGCGTGTATTGCGGCGCCTCCAGCAGTCCGCTGCTGAAACTGTCGTCCGCTGCGGATTGCTCATCGCCGAGGACGCCGGGCAGCAGCCTAACGATCGCGTCAACGAAGACGACGGCGGCGATCGCGCCATTCGTGAGAACGTAGTCGCCGATCGAGATCTCGGCGTCGACGAGGTGTTCGATGACGCGATGATCGATCCCTTCGTAATGACCGCAGACGATGATGAGATGTTCCTTGGCTGAAAATTCCTGCGCCATCGGCTGCGCAAAACGGCGGCCTTGCGGAGTCATCAGCACTACCGTGCTCGCGTCCGTGCGGAGCGACTCGACCGCGGCAAAGATCGGCTCCGGTTTCATCACCATGCCCTGACCGCCTCCGAAGGGCGCGTCATCGACGACGTGGTGCCGGTCGCTCGTCCAATCCCGCAAATTGTGGATGCGCAGGTCGAGCACGCCAGCTTCCTGCGCACGCCCCATCATGCTTTCGCCTAACGGAGCTCGGCAGATTTCCGGGAAAAGAGTGATGATGTCGACGCGCACGTCGTTAATGTTCGTCGTGCTCGACCGGGACGGGTGGCGCCGGTTCGTTGCGAAACTCGCGGTGACGGATTTTCCCGCCCGCATGGGCGATATAGCTACCCATTCCGAGGACGGCGAAGGAGAAGAGCAGCGTGATGAGGGTTAATGCCATGGTCGACTTTGGCCATTTCGTAGGCGCAAAAATCGCGGTCGCCGCGACGACGGCGAGCGCGTAAAAGAACCAGACCAGCTTGTCGGCACGATGCTCGTGCACTTTGAGCCATGCCTGCCCTTGATCGTCGGACATCGAGAGCACGCGATCGTAGCCTTCCTCGCCGAAATGCACAACGGGCCATGCGATCGCAGCACTGAGCAGGATCAGGGCGAGGGTGGCGACCTGCGCGTGGCGGCTGCGCTGGATGAGAGCAATGATGAGCCCAATGATCCCCATCGCGAGGCCGTAAACCGGGAGGGGGTTGATCAGGACGTGCACGTATTCGGGTTGGCTGAGGTCCTTGAGAAATGAGGCAATCATGGTGTGGGTATGGTCGTGAATCGTTGAATCGAGATTCGTTACATCGATTATTCGAGCAATAGGCTAATCGACCTTCGCCCACGATTCACGATTCACGATTCACGATTCTCGATTCTCGATTCTCGATTCTCGATCTAGCGATCTAGCGATCCAACCTCTTCGCTTCGCGCATCGGCGCGTACTTTTTCCAATCGTAGGCCACGAAGTGCCACCACTCGGTGGGCGTCCCGAAAAATCCTCCTTCGCGCATCGCGGCCTGGAGACTTTTCAGGTGCGATTTGACGACGGGATCGTCGCCCTGGTAGCGCAGCTTCGCCGCGGGCGTGAATTCGTCATACCCGGTCGGCATGGCAACGTCCCGACCGTTTTCATCCACGAGCGTCGCATCCACGGCCACGCCCCAGGTGTGCAGCGAACCGTTGCCTTCATAAGGATCGGCCACATAACTCCCGTTATGCGTGCGCTGCCAGAGCTCCATCTGCGCGGCCACCGGCCGGTAGGCGTCCCAGATTTTGAGTCCGAGATGGCGCGCTCGCAAAAATTTTTGCGCCTTCGCCAGACGGGCGGCGGTTGTCGGCCTCACGAGTGCCGGAAAGTCGGGTGGGTAGAGCGCGTGACCGGTGATGTTCTGCGCGGTGGCGTAGCGCAACTCGACGAGAATCGTCGGGTCGACGGACTTGATATCGACCAGATTGTCGTAAGTCGGCCCGGCGACGGCGGCGAGGGGAGCGAGCAAGAAGAAGAAGAAAGAAGGAACGTCCAACGTCCAATGGAAGAGCCTAACGAACCGCCTCATGGGGTATCGGACGGGACTTTGGCGAGGCGCTGGAGGAGCAGCCGCGCCGCTCCTTCCGGAAGGTCGAAGCGGATGTCGAGGTTCTCGTTCTTTTGCTCGACCTTCGGCGGCCCGGTCGAGAGGGCGAAGTCGGAGCCCGGGATTGTCAACCAGCGGCCCGGTTCATTTTGCAAGCCGGCGGCCAGCTCCTTCGCTTTGGCGGCCTCGGTTGCCCTAACGAGTAAACGAGCCTTCGCCGGCGTGGCGAGCGTTAATTCCAAGCCGAACAAATCGCAGGATTTGAGGAATGCCTCGGGCAGAATGGGGCCTAATAAGGTCGGCAGGTCGGTCGGAGCCGCGGCGACAAGACGGAGCGCACTGTCCGGGTCGAGGGCCTGAAAGGTTTTGAGCAGCGGGTCATCGATCTTCAAATCGGGTTGAGTGCCGAGTCGCACCTGCACCAGCTTATCGACTTCGCCTAACGAACCGACGGCGAGCGTTTTCGGTCCGACGCGGGCCACGCTGATATCCGGTCGCTGCCAGACGACGAGGCCGGCGACGGTGCTCTTCGAAAAGCTCTCGTCCTGCGTGATGGCGCGGACGATCGGGGCGAGGTCGCCGCGTGTCTCCACCAGGACATACTCCTTTTGCGCGCCGTTCTCCTCGACCGTCAGCGCACGGGTCACACGGCGGGCGTCACGCGCGAGATTCAGCGCGGGGGTGCGCGCGGCTGGGCCGAGCAGGCCGGTGGCGACTTTTTGCCAGAAGTCGGGTTGCTCTTTGCGCCACCGATTGGCGAGCGGGCCCTTGTTGAACTGATCGATATCGAGCGAGACGATGGCGAGCGTTTCCCGCGGGAGCCAATCGCGCTTGGTCGGCGACTGGGAGATGAGCGGGAGAATGATGGCGAGCAGGGCGAGCAGGGAAAAGATGGTGAAATAGAATTTTCGCAGCTCTTGTTTGTCGATCTGGCCGGAAAGCAGGGCCAGCTCCTGCCGGTGCGCCGCGTGGCGGTCGACGGCGCTTCGGCGATGTTGCACTTCCGTGAGCAAATGTGGCGCGCTCGGCGGGGCGATGCCTTGCGAGGCCAGGTGCCGCCCAATGTTCAAGTAAGCCGGATTCTTCTTTTCCTCGACTGTCTGGTGTTGCTGCCGCGCCTGCTTTACTTCCTCCTGCTGAGCGCGGCTGCTTTCCTGGAGCGCGCGATCGCGCGTTTCGAATTCGCCGCGGACCCGGGCGATGTTCTTGTCGGCTTGGGCGACGGCGGCTTCCTCGGTTGTTAATTTCTCGCGCGCGGAACGAGCAGCTTCCACGCTGCCGAGACGGGCTAGCACCAGCCCGGCCTGCTCGCGCGGGAGGCGCGCGCGTTCGGCGCCGATGCGCTCCATTTGCGTTTCGAGATCGGTCGGCGCTGGTTCGGTGGCTTGCAAGGCCGAGAGTTTTTTCAGCAGCTCGCGATCGGCGGCGTCGTTTTCCTGGAGGCGGAGATCGACGGTCGCGAGTTCTTTTTCGCAGCGCTCGGCGGCGGCTTTCGCTTCGTTGCGGTGCTCGACCAGGGGGCGCTTTTCCTCCTCGAGCTTCGCCAGGGCGGCGCTTTGCTCCCGCGAGTTTTCCTGCCGTTGCGACTCGATTTGCTTGAGCGCTTCCTCGATCTTCGCGATCCGGACCGCGACTTCTTTTTGTTCCTGCTCGAATTTCTTCAGCGCAACGATTTCGTCGCGCACTTCCGGAAACTTGGCGGCCTCCGCGGTGCCTTCGCGGCCGAGCGCGATCTCGGATTTTTGCAGGTGACGCTTTTCGTGCTTCAGCGCCATCCGCGTTCGCTGTCGGCGCACTTTCAGCGTCAGCTCGCGGAATCCGGTGGAAATAAAACTCACGGGTAGACTGTAGCCGGGGGCGTTGACCCCGCCGGGCAAAAAATGCTCCCAAAGTGGAAGTCTCGCGATGTTGGCCGGCCAGGGTCAACGCCCCCGGCGAAAAATTTGCTCGGTCGCGCACTCACTCTTCGGCGCTGCCTAACTTTGCCAGGACGCTGAAATCTTCCAGGGTGGTGGTGTCGCCGGTGACGGTTCGGCCCGCGGCGATTTCCTTCAACAAACGGCGCATGATCTTGCCGCTCCGCGTCTTGGGCAACGCCTCGGCAAAGCGCACCTCGTCCGGTTTCGCGATCGCGCCGATGTGTGTGCCCACGTGGCCCCGCAGTTCTTTCTTCAGGCTCGGCGTTGGATTGACCCCGCTCTTGAGGGTGACAAAGACGACCACGCCCTGGCCCTTGAGTTCATCCGGCCGCCCGACCGCGGCGGCTTCCGCGACTTTCGGGTGACTGACGAGCGCGCTTTCGATCTCCGAGGTGCCGAGCCGGTGGCCGGCGACATTCAGGACGTCGTCGATGCGGCCGACGATCCAGAAGTAGCCGTCCCGGTCGCGGCGCGCGCCATCCCCGGTGAGGTAGTTGCCTTTGAACTCGCTCCAGTATTGCTTTTGGTATCGTCCCTTGTCGCCATAAATATTGCGCAGCATGGCGGGCCACGGGCGCCTAACGATCAACTTGCCGCCCACGTTCGGCCCGACTTCCCGGCCACGCTGATCGACGATCACCGGGTCGACCCCGAAAAACGGGAGCGTGGCGCTGCCCGGCTTGGTCGGGATGGCGCCCGGCAACGGCGTGATCATGATCGCGCCCGTCTCGGTCTGCCACCAGGTGTCGACGATCGGACAACGACCGCCGCCGATTTTCTCGTGATACCACATCCAGGCCTCGGGATTGATCGGCTCCCCGACCGTGCCTAACAATCGCAGCGAGGAGAGATCATGTTTCTTGAGCCACTGGTCGCCCCAACGAATGAAGGCGCGGATCGCAGTCGGCGCGGTGTAAAGGATGCTGACCGCGTATTCCTCGATGATGCGCCAAAAGCGATCCGGCTCCGGCCAGTTGGGCGCGCCTTCATACATCACGGTGGTCGCGCCCGCGGCGAGCGGACCGTAGACAACGTAACTGTGACCGGTGACCCAGCCGATATCCGCGGTGCACCAGTAGATGTCGTCCTCGCGCAGATCGAAGACGTATTTCGTGGAGGAATAAATGCCGACGAGATAGCCCCCGGTCGTATGCAGGATGCCTTTCGGTTTGCCGGTCGAGCCGCTGGTGTAGAGAATGTAAAGCGGATGCTCGCTGTCGAGGGGAACGGCCGGGCAGTGCGCGTCGACATATTCCAGCTCGCGATGCCACCAGACGTCGCGGCCTTCCTCGATGTGGATCTCGTTGCCGGCCCGCCGGAAAACGATCACCCGCCGGATCGTCGTCCCGCCCTGGAGCGCTTCATCGACGTTGTGCTTGAGCGGGACGACCGCGCCGCGCCGAAAACCGCCATCCGCCGTGATGACTGCGGTCGCGCCGCAATCGGCGATGCGGTCGCGAATGCTATCCGCGCTGAACCCGCCGAAGACAACCGAATGGACGGCGCCGATCCGCGCGCAGGCGAGCATCGCGATTGCCGCCTCCGGAATCGCCGGCAGGTAGATGATGACGCGATCGCCTTTGCGAATTTTGTTGCGCTTCAGGACGTTGGCGAAGCGGCAGACTTCGCGATGCAATTGCTGGTACGTCAGGATGCGCTTGTCGCCCGGCTCGCCTTCCCAGATGATGGCGGCTTTGTTCCGGCGCGGGCCTTGCAGATGACGGTCGAGGCAGTTTTCCGCCACGTTCAGTTTTCCGCCGACGAACCATTTGGCGAAAGGCGCTTTCCACTCCAGGACTTTCTTCCACGGCTTCTGCCAGCGCAGCTCGCGCGCTTCGCGCGCCCAGAATTTTTCGGGTTGGCGAATCGATTCCCGATACATTCGGCGATAGTCCTCGAGGCTGCCGACGCGCGCATTTTTGGCGAAGGCGCGCGCTGGTTTGAAGACGCGGGTTTCCTTGAGGTGGGACTCGATGTTTTTTTCCATGGGAGCAAGGCACGCTAACAAGCGCCTCGGGGGCGCTCAATGCAAAGTTCTTGGCGCGCTCTCGGCGCGTGTGCCGTTTTGCGTTTGAGTTCTCTCCCTCCCTCCCCGACTTTTCGGAATGAGCGATCACGTTTACAAGAAGCTGGAGTTGGTCGGTTCGTCGCCGGAAAGCATCGAGGCCGCGGTGCAGAATGCGCTTTCCAGGGCCGGAAAAACGATCCGGAATACGCGTTGGTTCGAAGTGGTCGAGACGCGCGGCTATATCGAGAACAACAAGATCGATCACTGGCAGGTGACGATCAAAGTCGGCTTCACCCTCGATAGTTAGGCAACTCCGGGCGGCGCCGACCTTTTGCCTAACGACTAATCTTCCGCCTTCACCGCTTCGTAAAGCTTGATCGCGCCGTAGACCAGGATGGCCGGCTTGAAGGCCATCAGAAGCAGACGCACGAAAGCGCCGAAGATGCGGCAAATGGGCAACCGATCGATGATGAACCCGGCGGCCACGCCGTAGAGGAGCGACCGCGTCGGGTTGGCGCGGACGTAATCCTCTGTCTGCGCGATGATTTCATCCCACTGCTCCTTGGTGTAGCGCAGCCCGCGCTCCGCCATGTCGCCGGTCGCGCCCGTCATTTGTTCGCTATCCATATGACCTTATCTTCGCATAACGAAGCTATTTTGCGCTCAAGAAATTGTCCGGGAACGCGTTGTTTTTGAAAGCTCACCACCATTTTCCACGGCCGCGGCGAGTCTTCGCCCCTCTTCGCCTAACGCAAGATCATCCAAAGCGAGCGCGCGCCTTCCCCGGGCGGAAAATCCGGAAGAGCAACCGGGGGCGGAAAGCTCGCGGCGCGCCGGGTGGCTTTGAGGCAAAAACGGCCCATCACCTCCAGCGCGCGCTCGGTCAGCCGGGTGCAGTTGGTCGAAAGCAAAATCTTCGCATCGCGCTCCGCCACTTCGAGCGCGGCGAGGAGCAGCTTCTCGAAATCGTGTTCGACCTGCCACGCCTTGCCCGTGTGCGAGCGCGAAAAGGTGGGTGGATCGAGAATGATCGCGTCGAAACGCTCTCCTTTGCGCGCCAGGCGCGGGAGGACGGTGAGGACATCGCCAACGAGGAAGCGATGACGGTCAGTCGCCAGTTTATTGAGGATAAAATTATCCCGGCCCCGGTTGAGTGATTTCCGGGAAAGATCGACGCTCAGGGTCTCGCCGCCCGCCAGCGCCGCCATCACGGAAAACGAGCAGGTGTAGGCGAAACAATTGAGCAAGCGGCGCGGCGCGATGCGCCGCACGAACTGCCGGTTCTCCCGCTGGTCAAGAAACAACCCGGCGGAATAACCGGCGCCGAAATCCAGCGCGTAACAAACGTCGCGTTCGAGCACGTTGCGCTGCAGCGGAGCGCTCGCGTCGCCGGAAATCAATTGCGGCGCATTGCGCTCCGAATTTTGCCGTGGGAGATAGCGCCCGAAAACGCGTTCGAATTTTTGATTCGCCAGCAGCGTCCACTCGTCCAGTTCGTGCAGGATTTGTTCGAGCGCGGCTTCGGTTTTGTAGGAGACCAGCGCATCGGGACCGTAGCGCTCCACCCAGGCGTCGGGTTTTGTGCAAAGCCGGTAGGCCTCGGTTTTCTCCGCGGCAAAATCCCGCACCAACCCGAAATCGATCCAGTTGTTCATCGGCGCCCGGGCGGCAGTGTTGCTGCGGGAACGGCCCGCGTTAGAATCTGAGCGGCCATGGCTCTTCCGGGTGCATTCTGGGCCGTTTTCATTTGAAAAAGCAACAGATCACGGTGCGCGTTCCCGCCACCACTTCGAATCTCGGCCCCGGCTTCGATTGCCTCGGGGTCGCTTTGCAACTTTATAATTTCGTCACCGTCGCGCAGGCGGATGCGACCGCCGGCGACTGGATGGTGCGACAGGCGGCGCGCAAATTCTTCGACGCCGTGCAGCGCGCGCCGTTCCATTTTTCGTGCACCATCGCGGGCGAGGTGCCGCGTGCGCGCGGCCTCGGGAGCAGCGTCACGGTGCGGCTTGGCGTGCTCCACGCCTTGAACGCCATGCTCGATCGCCCGCTGAAGCGCGCGCAGATTTTCGGCCTCTGCGCCGAGCTCGAAGGGCACCCCGATAACGCGGCGCCGGCCGAATTCGGCGGCTTCGTCGTCGCGCAGCACAATCGGCATCAGAAATTTCCGGTCGATCCGCGGCTTCACTTTGTCCTCCTGATTCCGGACTTCGAGGTCGAAACAAAAGAGGCGCGCAATGTTTTGCCTAACGAAATCAATCATGGACAGGCGGTGGAGTCGTGCGGCAACGCCTGTGTCATCACCGCCGCGATGGCGAGCGGCAACTACAAGGCTCTGCGCGGGGCGTTAGGCGATCATCTCCACCAGCCTTTTCGAGCAAAGTTTGTTCCGTTTCTCGAGCGCGTGATCGTGGCGGCTGAGAAGGCTGGTGCGCTCGGCGGTTTTCTGAGCGGGTCCGGCTCGACCATCGCCGGCCTCACCTTGCGCTCGCCCGACCAGGTCGCCGCGGCGATGCTGAACGCTTCCGGTTTGCGCGCGGCCGAAACGCGCATCACCACCGCCGATAACGATGGCGTCCGCATTGTCATTTCCATTCTGGCTCCCGATGCGCCGCTGGCTTGAAAATCTCGAACAGCTCGCGATCGACGTCATTCTCGGGCGTCGGCACGGTCTTCGTGCGGCCCTACTCCGCGCGCTGCTCTACGCGCTTTCGTTGGTCTACGCCCGCCTCGTCCAACTGCGCTTGTTTCTTTATCGCAAACGTATCTTTCGCGAGCGCGCCCTCGGCTGTCTCGTCATCAGTATCGGCAACCTAACGGTCGGCGGGACCGGCAAGACCCCGATCGTGGAGAAATTTGCCCGCGCGTTGCAGGCGGGTGGACGCCGCGTCGCCATCCTGAGCCGCGGCTACAAGAGCGTCGCGAAGCCTTCCAAGCGCAGCTGGCTCGACCGGCTCCGCGGCGTGGCGCCCGATCCGCCGCGCGTCGTCTCGGATGGACAATCGCTCCTCCTCGATTCCCTGACCGCGGGCGACGAGCCTTACATGCTCGCAAACAACTTGAAGGACGTGATCGTGCTCGTGGACAAGGACCGGGTAAAGAGCGGCCTGCACGCGATCCGGGAGATGAAAGCCGACACCCTCCTGCTCGACGACGGTTTGCAATATCTGCATCTCAAGCATCGGCTCGACATCGTCCTGATCGATCGCCAGGCGCCGTTCGGGAACGAGTTCCTCCTCCCGCGCGGCACTTTGCGCGAGCCGCCGCGCAACCTTCGGCGCGCCAGTTACATCTTCATCACCAAGAGCACGGGCGAGCCTAACGACGAGCTGATCGCGCGCATCCGGCGTTACAATCGCACCGCCGAGATCATCGAGTGCGCCCACCAGCCGCTCTATCTACAGGATGTCTATACCGGCGAACAACTTCCGCTGGGCCGTCTGACCGACACCTACATCGGTTCCTTTTGCGGCATCGCCGCGCCGGAAAGCTTTGAGGACGGCCTGCGCAAACTCGGCGCGCGGCTCGAGCTGGCCAAGCGCTTCACCGATCACCATCGCTACAGCGAAGCGGAATTGCAGAGTTTTATCAATCGCTGCCTCCGGCGCGACGTGGACATGATTGTGACGACGGAAAAAGACGCCGTCCGTTTCCCGCGGCTCGCGGCGCCGGAAGTGCCGATCTATTTTCTGCGGGTAGAAATCCTGATCTTGAGCGGACACGAGACCTGGGAACATTGCGTCGGACGCATCTGCCAACCGCAGCCGATGCTCTCGCCAGAAAGGTTTTTTTCTTAACCGCGGATGACACGGATGACACGGATCAGAGTGGAGGCGGTAATGCCGTCTTTCCCATCCGTGAAATCCGTGTAATCCGTGGTTAACAATGAGCAAGAAAGCGCAACTGGTCGTCGAAGATCGGACCTTGGTGGTTTCGAATCTCGACAAGGTCCTTTACCCGAAGGACGGCTTCACCAAGGGCGAGCTGATCCACTACTACATCCAGATCGCGCCTGTTCTCCTGCCGCATCTCAAGGACCGGCCGCTGACCATGAAACGCTACCCGGATGGCGTTGAAGGCGAATTCTTTTACGAGAAAAATTGCCCGAGTCACCGGCCGACCTGGGTCAAGACCGCAAAGGTCTGGAGCGAAGGCAACCGGCGCAATATGGAATATTGCCTCGCGCAGGATCTGCCCACCCTCGTCTGGGCGGCGAACTTGGCCGACATCGAACTGCACACCTCGCTCTCACGCAAAAAGGACGTGGCGCGCCCCACGATGATGGTCTTTGATCTCGATCCCGGTGCGCCCGCGGACATCGTGCAATGCTGCCGGGTCGGGCTCTGGTTGAGGGAAATTCTGCAGGGCATGAAACTAAAAAGCTGGGCGAAAACCTCCGGCTCAAAAGGGCTCCAGGTTTACGTCCCGCTGAACACCGCGGCCAGCTACGACCAGACAAAGGAGTTATCGCATGCCATCGCGGAGCATCTGGAGCGGGCGCATCCGGAATTGGTCGTCTCGGAAATGGCGAAAGCGCTGCGCGCGGGAAAAATTTTCGTCGATTGGAGCCAAAACGACGAACACAAAACCACCATCAGCGTCTATTCGTTGCGGGCGAAAGAAAAACCGACCGCATCGACCCCGGTGACATGGGAAGAAGTCGCGGAGAACGCAAAAAAGAAAAATGCCAGGAAGCTGGTCTTCCGTTGCGATCAGACGCTCGCGCGGGTGGAAAAGATGGGAGACCTCTTCGAGCAGGTCGAAACGCTCAAGCAAAAGCTGCCGAAGAAGTGGAAGCTGTAAGGACGGTCATCCCGAGCGGAGTCGAGGGATCCCGTGGCGCTGCCTTG
>PNAA01000030.1 GCA_003169975.1 Spartobacteria bacterium
CCGCATCGCAAAAACCGTCGTGCTGAGACTAAGACCCAGGATGGACGTGCCGTGCGCCGCTATCGCCATCGCTGGATCGTGGAGAGGACTATCGCCTGGCTCGGAAATCATCGTCGTCTGCTGGTTCGATGGGAAAAGAAGCGATCTGTCTTCATGGGCTTTATTCTCCTTGGCTGCCTCATGATCGCCATGCGCCACCTACCTTAACTCGATCTATCATTTCCCGCCGAAAGCTACTTTTCGGACAGCCTCTAGGAGTTTCGGCGCCAAAGCTAATCTGCGCCGCTACTCATAATGTCTGTTTGTGGTCCCTGGGATGGCCAAACAACCGCCACAATCACGCCGCGCTACTTCGCCGGCTTCATCCCGAGCTGCGCGAAGAGGAAGCTGTAGATGTCGGCCTGCTGTTTGATTCGCTCGCTGAGCGCCGTGCCGATGCCGTGGCCGGCGCTGGTTGAAGTGCGCAACAGGATCGGATAATCCGACTTGTTCGCCGCCTGCAGGCGGGCCGTCATCTTGCGCGAATGATAGGGCGCGACGCGGCCGTCGTTCGCACCCGTCATCATCAGGATCGCGGGATACTTCGTGCCGTCCGTGACGTGGTGATAGGGCGAGTAGGCGTAGAGCGCCTTGAACTGATCCTCGTTCTTGACCGTGCCGAACTCGGTAACATTAAAGGCGCCATTCGGCGCCAACTCCACCCGCAACATGTCGTAGATTCCGACCGCCGACACGACCGAACGCATCAAGTCCGGGTGCTGAGTGATGAGGGCGCCCATGAGCAAACCGCCGTTGCTTCCGCCCATCAGGGCCAGTTTGCTGGAGTTGGTATATTTTTTCTCGATGAGATATTGCGCCGCGGCCGCGAAATCATCGAAGACGTTTTGTTTTTTCGTGAGGTTGCCGGCCTTATGCCACTCCTCGCCGAACTCGCCGCCGCCGCGAATGTTGGCCACGACATAGACGCCGCCACGGTCGAACCAGAGCCGCCGGGTAAAGTCGAAGCCCGGCGACATACTGATGCCGTATCCGCCGTAGCCGTAGAGCAGCGTCGGATTGTTACCGTCGAGCTGGGTGCCCTTCCGGCGCAGGATGTTGAGCGGCACCTTCGTCCCGTCCTTCGAAGGGGCAAACTCACGCGTCACTTCGATATCGGATAAGGAAACCGGTGACGTGCTGACAAGGGCCGTCTTCTCCGGCGCGAGCTGACCGGGCTTGACTTCAAACCAGGCCGCCGGCTCGGTGTAACTCACATCCCGAAAAAGGAGCGAGCCATCTTCCGGCGCGACAATCTCCTGCACGTCGGAAACCGGAGGTACTGGAATGGTCTTCCCTTCCTTCCCGTCCAGGCCGAACCGCCGCACCTGGGATGGTCCGCCTAACAAATCAACGACATAGAGCGCATTGGCCGACGGCTCGAATTGTTCGACGACCGCCTCACTCGCGGGCACAATCTCAACCGCCTTGCTCAGCTCGGGATTATCCAGCAGCAATCGCAGGACCTTGCCCCGCGGCGCGTCCGCGCGCGACAGGAGGTAGAGCGCGTTGTCCCGGCCGAGCCGCGCGAGTTTCACTTGATCGCTGAACTTCGTGATCTGTTTCCAGGCGCCATCCGGGCCGAGCAAGTAATGGGCAAAATCTCCGCCGTCGCCGTTCGCGACCGAGGCGAGGATATGTCTGCCGTCCTGCGAAGCTTCGAGCTTGATCTCGGCGATGCGCGGGAAGTCTTTGCCGATCGCATAAGTGTCGGCGCTGTCCGGCGTGCCGAGTTTGTGGAAATAAACCTGCTGATAAAAATTCAGGTCTTCATCGGGCCGATCGCCCTTGCGCGGGAAGCGCGTGTAATAGATGCCGGTCCCGGTCGCGTTCCAGGCGGCGCTCCCGCCGGCAGTGGGATATTGGACGTGCGCGATGGTGTCGCCGAGCTCCTTGCCCGTGACAACGTCGTAAAAGTGCAGGGTGCCATCTTCGCTTCCACCCTTGGAGAGGGAGACCGCGACCTTGGTGCCGTTGAGCGACGGCTCAAACCAATCGATCGCCGTCGTTCCTTTGCTGTCGATCTGGTTGGGATCGACCAGCACTTTTTCCGATTTCAAATCGTTCGCTGAGGTCAGCTTGACCAACATGGGTTGTTGCTTCGGCGGCTGGAATTTCATGGCGAACAACATCCCCGGTCGCGCCACGATGGAGGAATAACTCGGCGAGGTCTTCGCGTACCAGTCTTTGAGCTGCTGCTCGATGGTCGCGTGCGACGACAGATTATCGAGATAGGCGCGCGTCTCTTTGTTCTCCGCGTCCGACCATGCCTTGACCGCCGGGTCGGTATCATTCTCCAGCCATTGATAGTCGTCCTCCACTTTGGTCCCGTGATATTCGTTGAAAACCGGCTTCTTTTCCGCCACCGGCACCGGTTTCGGTTCCGCGGCGGGAAGATTGATGATGGGCAATCCGAGGAGACTGAAGACGACGATCGAGCAACGAGTCAATTTCATAGTGACCGAGAACAACGTGCCAATCGGCCGTTCGCGCAACCCAATCAAGGACTAGCCCCAGCGGGTGTCCAGCGAGCGCGATTGCCTAACGAGATTTTGCGTTCTTGATCACGGCGTGAAATCTCCACCGCCCAGCCGCCGGCATCTTCCGGCGGCCGTGATACCATCGGGGAGACGCAGCACCGGCACGACCGTCGCCGCGACCTGCAGCCGATCGGGCGGCGAAGCTCTGGAAGATCGCTGTTCCCATCCTGCTCGTTGTCGCCCTCGCCGCACTCGGCTTTTATTACCGCTCACAACACAGCAAGCCACTGACCGAGAAGGACACCGTGCTTCTCGCTGATTTCTCGAATTCTACCGGCGATCCTGTCTTCGACGCCACGCTACGGCAAGGCTTGGCCGTGCAGCTCGAGCAGTCTCCTTTCCTGAAACTTGTATCCGACGCGCAAATCAGCCAGACCCTTCGTCTGATGGGCCAGCCGCCCGAGGCCAAGCTCACGCCGGAGATCGCCCGGGATCTCGGCCAGCGCGTCGGGAGCAAGGCCTACATTGCCGGTTCGATTGCGAATCTCGGGAGCGACTACGTCATTGGTCTGCGCGCGGTCTACTGCGGCAGGTAGTGTGCGCTTCGGCAAGGGTATCGTCGATCTCCAGGGCCTTCTTCGCAGCGGCCTCGGCTAGCGGAAAGATTCCCGCGGCGTCGCGGCGCTGAAACCCGAGAGCAATAAATAGGAGTCACCAAGCCCCGCGGAGGCGAGCGCAAAGTTCGGATCCTTGTCGATGGCCTGCTGGAAATAACCGATCGCTTTTCGAAGATCGGGACCGGTGCGTTTGTTCCAAAAATATCTGCCTTTGAGATAAAATTCGTGGGCCTCGGTATTCTCCGTCGGTTGGACCGCGATGGCACGTTGCTCGGAACCTGTCAGCTTGGCGTGAAGCGTGTCGGCAACGATTTTCGCGATCTCGCTTTCGACGGCAAAGATGTCGGTCAGCTTGCGATCGTAGGTATCGGCCCAGAGATTGGAATCATTGGCCGCCTGAATCAGCTGCACGTTCACGCGCACCGCCTCGCCCGACCGCTGCACACTTCCCTCCAGAATGTTTGCCACCTCGAGTTGCTGCGCAATTTGCCGGAGATTTTCCGGAGAGTTTTGTAACGCTGCGTCGAGGTGCGTGAAATGACCTTGAGGTCCGCGATCTTTGACAACCGGGTAAGAATTTCCTCCTGAATTCCATCGGCGAAATACGCGGCATCGGGATCGCGGCTCAGGTTTTCAAAAGGTAGCACCGCGATCGATTTCGCCGGCCACTCGGAACCAGCAGTCTGCTTCCGAGCGGTGTAACGCCCCAGAAAAAACAAAGCGATCGACATTGCGCCCGCCACCACAATGACAAGAATCCAGGTACGATTTGCAGATCGCCGCTGCGCTATGGCGTCCGCAACTTCGGTCCGTTTCAAACCTTCTGGCGTGAGTTCAAACGCCCAGCCGATCACGCAGGCTATGGGGAACCCGACGACAATCATGAGCACGATGAGCCGGACCGCCCAATTTGGAATTTCGAACACCGAAAAAACTTGTGTCGCGATCTGGATGAGCAACCACGCCACGACGGCGTAGGCGACCGCGACCTTGTAAACATTGCGCCGCTTCAACTCGGCGAAAAAATTCTTTGGATTCACCGCGATGGCTCCGGCGATTCCGTCGTCCCTGGCGGGAAGATTTTTGCAACAAGCGCCTTGAAACGCGGGTCGCTGCGCAGTGGGTCGAGCAACGGCTCAACGCTAATGAATCTCAAGGCATCACCGGCGTGATCTTCGTAAGCCTTTTCGAGCCAGCGGAGCGCCTCCTCTTTGTCGCCGAGCCCGAGATAGACGAGAGCAAAGCTGTAGGCCGAGACATATCGCTGTTTGGATAGCGCCTCCAGCTGGTCCCGTATTTTCATTGCCTCGGTCTTGTTACCTGAGACGGCATAGGCGTGGGCGAGCAGTCCCAGCATCGAAGGATCGTCGTTCAACGCTCGTGCCTTCTGATACTCTTCAATCGCTGGGCCAAGAGCGCCCTTGGCCGCGAGCGCCGAACCAAGGTTCCAATGCGCGTAATAGAAACCAGGGTCCATTTCCAGGGTCTTGCGCATCTGGTCGATCGCTTCTTCGTAACGCCGCGCCCGGTAGTAAGTGCTACCCAGGTCCGTGTTGATCACGAGCGAAAGGGGATCAAGCTCGATCCCGCGTTTCACCTCAGCGATCGCCTCATCGAACCGGCCCAGTGCGGCCAACCCGGAGCTGCCGTACCATTGGTGCGCGGTCGCATAGTTCGGATTCAGCTCAATCGCGCGCTGAAATTCCGTGATCGCTCGCGGGTAATCGAGATCATAGTAACAAAATACCTGCGCCAGTGAGGTATGCGCCTCGGCCGATGTATCGTCCAGTTCGAGAGCTTTCTTCGCGGCCGCCTTGGCCTTCGGATAACACTCTTGCGGGGTGCCCGCGCCATAGAGCGGCATTAAGACATAGGCGTCTGCCAGTCCTACGTAGGCAAGCGCGTATTTCGGGTCCGCGGCGATGGCTTGATTGAAGTAATCGGCTGCTTTGTTGAGGTTTTGGCCGGTCCGTTTGTTCCAGAAAAAGCGTCCTTTCAGATAAAGCTGGTACGCTTCTGTGTTCTCCGTCGGTCGCGCCGCAATTGCATGCTGTTCGGAGCCAGTCAGCTTGGCCTGAAGTGTTTCGGCGATCGTTCTGGCAATTTCGCTCTCGACCGCGAAGATATCAGTCAGCTCGCGGTCGAAAGTATCCGCCCAAAGATGAGTGTCGGTTGCGCCTTTAATTAGCTGCACGTTTACCCGCACCTTGTCGGCGGTACGTTGGACGCTTCCTTCCAAAACGTTCGCCACCCCAAGCTGCCCGGCAATGGCCGGGACATCGTCAGGCGAACTCTTGAAACGCTGGGTGGAAGTACAGGAGATCACCTTCAAGTCGGCGATCTTTGCCAGTCGCGTAATGATCTCATCCTGAATGCCGGCCGCGAAATAGGCATTGTCAGGATCGTGGCTGAGGTTCGCGAACGGAAGCACCGCGATCGATTTGGCGGAAGCCACGGTCGACTCCGCTCCTTTTGGACGCGCGAACTGATAGACTAACAGTGCTACCGCGAGGAGCGCAACGCCGGCGATGAATGCGGCAAACTTGCGCCGGCTCCACTGAGGGATAAACTCGTTAGGCGAAACGTCCTCCGTCCGCTTCATCCCGGTCGGCGTCATTTCAAAGGCCCAGGCGATGACGAGCGCGATCGGAAAACCGAGCAGCGTGAGCACCACAACCGTGGTCGTGATTGCATCGGGAAGATGAAGCGCCGGAACCACCGTGGCCGAGACCTGCATGACCAGCCAGCCGATGACCGCGTAGGCGACCGCGACCTTGTAAACATTGCGCCGTTTCAGCTCGGCGAAGAAGTTGCGCGAGTTCATGAGGACGCACAGCTAGCACCGTGCATCAGGCGATCGCCAGGGCTTCGGCGAGTGACTGAGTCAACGCGGGCGCGGCGGCGCGCAGCCGGGCGTCCTCGGTCACCAGTCGGCTGCCGAGATGATCTGCCAGAGCCAGGAAGCGCGCATCATAAGCGTTGACTCGGTATCGGTCACTCAGTGCCAATACCGTAGGATGAGGAATGCGCGCCAGTTTGCCATCCAGCAAGGCGACTGCTTTCGTCAGAAAATCCTGCGCCAATGAAAACGTCATTCGCTTCGTCGCAAGGTAAGCAGCGAGAACATTCGTGAACTCAACGAGGAGGAAAGCTTCGCTGCGCCAATCAGGATCCCTCCCATGCAAATCCTGCGCGGCCTCGGTATAGTCGCCCTCAATCAGAAGATAGGCGACGATGTTCGTGTCGATGAGGAGCATCGCTAGTCCCGGCCCCAATTAATCGCCGCCTCGATGTCTTCGGTGCTGGGAACGAACCCGCCGCGCAGTTTCACTGGCTTGGGAGTTTTCGGGCGGCGCGTTTTGCCCGCGGCGATGCCTTTCCGAAGCAGCTCGGCGATGGTGTCTTTGAGTTTCTTATGTTCGTGCACGGCGCGAATCTTCACTTCACGCATCAGTTCATCGGGCAAATCAAGCGTCGTTTTCGTTTCGCCATATTCCCAGAAAGCTGGTTTTCTGTCAACCGGACTCGCCGCGACGCATTCCTCCGGAGGGACGCGCCCCGTCGCCCGTCGGCCGCCTAACGAGTTGCTCGTTCGTCGCCTCACGCACCCGTGCCGTCGCCAGCACGATGTCGGTGAGCTGGCGCAGCCGCTCCTTCTGTTCTTCGATCAAGAGCTTGGAATAACCGACGATGTCGATGAAGAGAACGTGCCCAATCTCGAGCCGAAGATTGTTCTCAGGTTCAGGCGCCATTCATCCTCCTGCCCTCATGGCTGCTTCTCTTCACAAAGTTTCTGGAAGCGCGGATCATTGCGGAGCGGATCGAACATCGGATCGAGCCGAAGCAGCGCGGGAGTGAGCGGCGATGGCGAAGCCAATGCGCTGAAATACGGTCTCGAGAGCAGTTGCTGTAAAGCGGCGATCGCGCGGTCGGGCTCGCCCATGCCCGCTGCTACTCGCGCGAGGATCTCGAGCAGATTGAGACCCAGCTGGGCGTCCTTCTCGATGGGATTCGCAGCAACGGCGCGTTCGACCAGAGTCAAGGCGGCGGCTTTGTCGCCGAGGCCCATATCGGTCAGCGCGAGATCTCCCATGAGCCTGTAATTGTCCGGCTGTTCTTTGAGAAAAGATTCCTGTTCGCCGCGTGCTTGTCGCCAAGTTTCCTGGGCGGCCGAATGGTCGCCGGCGACTTCTTGCGCCCAGCCCAGCCAAAAGTGCTGTTCGGGATTGATGTAACCTAGCGTTGGATCAGGCTTGGCCCATACTTCCTTTAGTCGAGGGATGATTTGTGCAGGGCGGCGCTCCAAGATCGCTTGGTAAGTTTTTATTCTCAAGGTAAGGCGGTCAGTGGCAGTCGGCTGAAGCGGAGCGAGGAGCGCCGAAGCACGCGGAAGGTCGCCCTCGGCTTGTGCAATACTTGCCTTGTTCGCAAGAGTATCGAAGTCGTCCGGTATAATATCGAGAACCTGATCAAGCTTTCGCAGCGCTTCGGGGAAACGGCGGCGCGCGCTGTAGTTAACCGCACTCTGTGTGAGAAGAGAAACGCTGCGTGGATCGAGGCGCTCGGCTTCGGTCAAGTAAGATTGGCTTCGGTCCCACTGGCCCCGCCTTCGCGCGACATAGGCCAGCGATTCAGGAATCCGGCTGCTATTCGGCAGAAGCTGACGCGCTTGCTCAAAGTAACGCACCGCCGTGTCGTAATCCTTCAAGCATGCGTAATGGTAATTTCCCTTAGCTAGCAGCGCTTCGCCGAGATTGGGCTCAAGAGTGAGCGCGGTTTCGGCGGCCTGCCGCGCCTCTTCACGCAGGGCAGCCGTTGGTTGAAGATTCGCTGAAATGTAGCCACGCGAATCCACGATTGAAAGCAGCGCCCAACTTAGGGCGAATTTCGGATCCAACCGCACCGCTTCTTTGAGATATTTCTGTGCGGCGAGGGAGTTGGCCGCGCCAAAACCTGAGACTTTCAGTGTATAAGCCAGACCACGCAGATAGGCATCGTAAGCTTCAGGATTCTCGGTCGGTTTGGCAGCGATGACTTGCTCTTCCTGACCGGTCAGTTTCGCTTGTAACTGATCGGCGATGGCTCTGGCCACCTCACTCTCGACCGAGAAGATGTCGGTTAGTTTGCGATCAAAAGTATCGGCCCAAAGATGCGAATCATTGACTGCTTTAATCAGCTGTACATTCACGCGCACGGCGTCGCCGCTCTTCTGCACGCTGCCTTCCACGATGTTTGCCACCCCAAGCTGCGTTGCGATCTCGCGCAGGTTTTCCGGCGCGCTCTTGTAATGCTGGGTCGAAGTGCGCGAGATCACCTTCAGATCGGCGATCTTCGATAAGCGCGTCAGGATTTCGTCCTGAATCCCGTCTGCGAAGTAGGCGTTCTCTTTATCGCTGCTCAGATTCTCGAAGGGCAAGACGGCAATCGATTTCTCCGACGCAGTGGATGTCGAAGGCGCCGGTTTTCGCAGGACGAAGACGAACGCGGCCAGGATTGCAGCCAGAAGCAGGAGGGCCGCGGCGACGCCGGACCAACGAATTCGGGTGCGGTGCTGCTTGAGCGCCCGAAACTTTTTTGGCAGCTGCGAATTCCCCACGCCGTCCCCGTAGAGATTGACCACGCCCAGACGCACGCCGTGTTTCACCTCGCATTCGCCCAGGTCGTGGAGCTGCTCCTTCCAATGTCCGTACTGCTCCAAATCTCCCGCCACGCGCTTGGAGAGCAAAATGTGCCCGCCATCGCCACAATCCATCACCCGTTGCGCCATGTTAATGCCGGCTCCGGCGACATTGGTCCGCCCGCTAACATCCGTCACTTCGCTCACCGGCCCGCTGTGAATTCCCATTCGCACCGGGAGTTCCGGATGCGCCTTGAGCGCTTGCGCAATCTCCAGCGCGCATTGTACCGGCTCCTCCGAGCTGTCGCGAAAGACGAGTGCCATGCCATCGCCGGTTGGAAGTCTTACCAGCTGTTCGTTGGTTGACTCGCGAACCTGCGTCGTCGCCAAGACGATGTCGGTGAGCTGGCGCAACCTCTCCTTCTGCTCTTCGATCAAGAGCTTGGAATAACCGACAACGTCGATGAACAAGACATGCCCGATCTCGAGCCGAAGATTGTTCTCAGATTCCAGCGCCATTCATCCTCCTGCCGGCCACCGCATAAACGACCGCGGCCTTGTCGACGTTGCGGCGTTTTAGTTCGGCAAAAAAATTCATCGGCAGGTGAACGCGTCGGGGCCTTTTTCAGGTGCCGGAGAACAGAGGTCTGGCCAGCGATTTTTCTTCCAGTAGTCGACTAAGCCGATGCGTTTGGCGAAGCCCTGGAAGGCCGGGCTCTGGCGGGCCTTGCGCGACCAGCTATCGGGATACCAAAGGAAGTTGAGATAGGCGTCGGAAAGGCCGGTCGAACTGTGCTCAAAATTGTCGAAGGAGCGCGCGGGTTCACCCAGCCTGAGCAGGATGCTCGAGACGTATTGATCCTCCGGTCGCGCCGCGATCACCTGCAAGGCCGCGGCGTGTTGCGCCTCGCCCAGGTAGGCGCCGCGGTAGATTATTTCCCACTGCGCGGCGGTAAATGTCGTGCCGATGGCTACCATCGCTCGCGCCAGTTGTTCGGCACCGCGATCGTCGTCACCCTGCTTCGCGGAGATATGTGAAAGCGTTAGGCCGCCGAGGGGAAGGCCCAAGGCTTCGGCGCGCTTGGCCGCGCCTGTCGCCGTCGCGCTGTCGCCGGCCAGGAAGCGCAACATGGACTTGTAATACAGAGCCAGGGTATTGGCTGGGTCGCGGCCCAAGACCTGATCGATAATCACTTCCGCTTCGGTGGAACGCCCGGTCGCCGCCAGTTCGTTAACCGTCCAATAATTGGCGGTGAAATCCTCCGGTTCCAACGCCACTGCGCGGGCGGCGGGCGCAACCATCTCGACATAGCGACGACGCGAGAAAGCGATGTAGCTGAGCGCGGCGTAGGCCTCGGAGTCGTCAGGGTCGAGCGCGATGGCGCGCTGAGCGGCGGACTCGGATAGGTTTAAGTTTGTCGGCCAATCACATCCGCGCACGTACTGCGGCAGAACGGCGTGAGCGATCGCCAGCTTAGCCCAGGCACGCGCGAACTTGGGATCGAGCGTAGTGACCTTCTCCAGCTTGGCGATGGCGCGGGGAAGGTTATCGCCCACCCGGGCGTTGACCATGGTCTGCGCTTCGACAAACAACGCATAAGCCTCGGCGTTATCGGTCGTCTTCTCGACCAGTCGTTGCTGTCCGTTTTCGCCGAGGACGACGTCTAGCTGTGTCGCGATATCGTGCGCGCAGGATTCCTGCAGATTAAAGACATCCGCGAGTTTGCCGTCGTAGGTGTTTGACCATTCCTGCACGCCGTCGGAGGTCTGCAACAGGGTCGTGGTGATGCGAAGCTGGTCGCCCTGGTTGCGCACCGAGCCTTCGAGAATGTGCGCGACGCCGAGGTCGCCGCCAATTTTTTTCAGGCTGATGTCTTTTCCTTTGTAGTAAAACGACGAAGCGCGCCCGACCACTTTCAGGTTCTTGATCCGGGCAAGCGCGTTCAGAATTTCCTCCGCCATGCCGTCGGAGAAGGACTCCTGGTCGCGCTTGGGCGAAAGGTCAGTGAAAGGGAGCACGGCGATTGATTTACTCGGGATCGGTGTGGCCACGGATTGACCATCGGCCGGTTTGCTGTCGTCACGATGGATGACGAGCTGATTGGCCAGCAATAAGACAACCGCCATGGCCAGGATCGCGATCATCCAGCGATCGAGTTTCCGGCCGGTCTGACGGGTGATAGACTCGTTAGGCTGGATCTCACTCTCACGCTGCAGACCTTGCGGCGTCCATTCGTAGAACCAGGAGAAGAGCATCGCGAAGGGAAACCCGATGATCGCCGCGACCACGATCCAGCGCACCACCCACTCGGCAATATGAAAGAAGGGAAAGACCTGGGTCGCCACCTGCACCAGCAGCCACGCGCTCGCGGCATAGAAGGCGGCGGCACGCAGGACGTTGCGGCGTTTCAGTTCGGCGAAAAAGCTCACGTTCTTAATCCGAGAACCGCATCTTCTTCACCAGCGCCGCGAAACGCGGATCATCGTGCAGGCTGGCGAGCGTCGGGTCGGAGCGCAGGCGCGGCATGCCGGAATCGTGCTGGTCGTAGGCGCGATCGAGCCATTCGAAGGCGTGGTCCTTCTCACCACGCCAGGCGTAGACCGCGGCGATCTGAAAGGCCGACCCGGCCGTGTATTTCGTCTTGAGCGCTTCCAGCGCTTGGTCCGATTCCAGCGCGTGGCCCAGGGTGTATTCGACCATCGCAGTCCCGGTCAATCGGAAGGCCTCGTCCGTGGCGCGGAAATGGGTGAGCGCGCTTTCGATCTTGCCCTCCTTCAAGTCGAGATAGCCTTCAAGGTAGTTGGGCCATCTCGCTCCGGCATTGATGTCGAGGGCATGCTGCCAGGCCAAACGCGCCTCGGAGTTCTGGCCGGAGGCAAAAAGTAGCAGGCCGAGGTTTTGCCAGATATCTACGGACAACGGATCAATCACCGTCGCCTTGCGCGCCATGGCGATCGCTTCAGTCTGACGTCCGTTGAAGAACAAACTCTGGGAGTAGGAAGACAACAACTCGGCATTGTTAGGATCCAGTTCCAGGGCTCGTTTGAAATCAGCGTCGGCACCCTGCCAGTCCCAGGCGCGAGTCGAGCGAAGGTATCCGCGACGGCTGTAGGCCCAGGCCAGGTCGGGGGCGAGCGTGATGGCCTGTTCGATCGTGGCAAACGCCTGCTTGATTTCTTCGGCGCGCTGCGCCTGGCTGCTGGCGACTTCAGCACCCCGGGCTTGGGCGATCGCGAGCGCTACGTAGGCATTGGCGTAGTTTGGATCGAGCGCGAGCGCTTTCTGGAATTCCGCCGCCGCGAGTTGGCTCGTCTGCAGGCGGTCTTGCCGGAAGATATCCACCCCGAGCAGGTAGTGTTCGTAGGCTTCAGGGTTGCTGGTCCGCTGCGTTTTCAGCAACTCCTGGGTGGGCAACAGCTTCACCTTGAGCGCGGCCACGACGTCACCCGCGATCTCGTCCTGCACCTTGAAGACGTCTGTCATCTGGCGGTCATAGGTTTGCGACCAGAGATGCGAGCTATCGGAAGCGCGGACCAGCTGCGCGGTGATGCGCAAGGTATTGGCGGATTTGCGCACGCTGCCTTCGAGCACATTGGCCACGTTCAGCGCCTTGGCGATCGTCGCGACATCGACCTCCTTGCCCTTGAACGAAAACGACGAGGTGCGTGCGATCACGCGCAACTGCGGAATCTGCGCCAACTGGTTGAGCAGTTCTTCAGACAGGCCATCGGAGAAGTAATCCTGCTCCTTGTCCGAACTCATGTTCACGAACGGCAGGACCGCGATAGAGTCGGCGCTGGCCGCGGATGACGATTCGTTAGGCGCGACGGCTCGGCGACGCGCGAGCGCGAACTTGTCGACTGCAAAATATCCCAGCGCGAGCACGAGCACGGCGATGATCGTGCGATTCATGCGCCGCGCGGTTTGCGGCGCGATCGATTCCTCGGGCTTCACATCCTCGTCGCGCTTCAAGCCTTGGGGCGTCAGCTCGAAGACCCAACTGAAAATCAGCGCCGGGATGAACCCTATGGCGAGCAGGATGACGATGCTGCGCGGCAGCCACTCGGGCGCGCCGAACATCGGCAGCACCGTCCCCGCCACTTGCACGAGCAGCCACGCGCCGACGAGATACAGACCAGCCATGCGGACGACATTGCGCCGTTTCAGTTCAGCGAAGAAACTCATGCGTTGGCCTTGCCGTCCGGAGTAGTCATTTCAATTGGTCGTCGGCCAGGCCCATCGTGCGCACAAACGGATCCCAGCGCGGGTCCCCTCGGAGGTTCGCGAGAAGCGGATCGATCAGCAAGGAGTCCAGGCCCGGATCGCGCTGCCGGCGCGCGCGCTCCAGCCACTCGAACGCCCGGTCCTTCTCCCCACGATACGCGTGGATTTCCGCGATCTGGTAGGCGGCTGTACCGGCGGAGCGTTCGACTAAGCGGGCGAGCGCGGCATCTGCTTCGGGGATCCGTTTCTGACTCCAACGAGCCATGGCCACGACAGTGAGCCGCCCCCACTCGGCCGCCTCGTCGTGCGCCGCGACCACGGCTTCCTCAAATTTGCCCTGGAGGAGAAAAGAGACACCGAGACCTGCATGCGCCCAGGGCGCCGCGGGATTCAATTCCACGAGGTGGGGATACTCCGCTTGCGCTTCGGCAAACTGTCCCGTCAAGGCGAGGTTAAAGGCCAGGAACGAGCGGGCCAGTGAGTTGATCGGATCCAACGCGACCGCCTCGCGATAGAGCGCGATCCCCCGCGCCGTGTCCCCCTTCGCCAGGGCAAGGGTTCCCGCGTCGGTCAGGAGCGCCGGGTCCGCGGGAGCGAGAGCGAGCGCGTTCCGCAGCGTCTCGTCTGCTCCCTTCCAGTCAAAATCGAAATTGAGCTGGAGGTCCGCGCGGACGCGCAAAGCCTCCGGCAGGTTCGGCTCGAGGGCGAGGGCTCGCGCCGTTGCCTCCCGCGCGCTGGCCAGGTGGGCATCGAAGCCCGCCCGTCCCGCCTCCGTCGAAAAATTGCAGAACCACAGATGCGCCTGAGCCAGGCCAGCCCAGGCGAGTGCGAATGAGGGATCGATCTCCACCGCGCGTTGATACTCTGCCAGAGCCTCGCCCGCGCTTTCTTCCGAGTGCCGATTGGCATAGAAACGGCCCTGCAGATAACGCTGGTGGGCCTCCACATTTTTCGTCCCGCCTTTCTCCGCCGCCTGCACCTGCGCTTCGATCGCCGCCTTGGCCGCTGGATCCACGGCGCCACCTGTGAGCTGACCGCGCAATTGCCCTACTATGGTCTGGGCGAGCTCGGTTTGGACGGCGAACACGTCCTTCAAATTACGCGTGTAATTTTCCGACCAAATTTCCTCCCCCGTGTCGGCCTGGGTGAGTCGGGCGGCGATGCGCACCATGTCGCCGGCCTTGCGCACACTTCCCTCGACGAGGCGCGACACCCCGAGTTTCTGCCCGATCTCCTGCGCGGTCGCATTCTTGCCTTTGAAGGAAAACGCCGAGGTCCGCGCTGCAACATGCAATCCGGGAATTTTCTGCAACACAGTCAGCAGCTCCTCACTGATGCCGTCGGAAAAATACTCGCTTCCCTTGTCGTCGCTGAGATTGGCGAACGGCAGCACGGCGACCGACTTGGCGCTGACCGCAGGCTTGGATTCTATTGCTGGCCGTGCCGCGACCGATTTTTCCGTTGCCGCGACGAGCGCCACCTCACGCCGCGGCGTCAGGACAAATTTGTCGAAACAAAAGTAAGCCAGCGAGAGCACCAGCACGACAATGATCATGCGATCCATGCGGCGCGCGGTCTGCGGCGCGATCGATTCCTCCGGCCTAACGTCCTCGTCGCGCTTCAAGCCTTGCGGCGTCAGCTCGAAGACCCAACTGAAGATCAGGGCAGGAAGAAATCCGATTGCGAGCAAAACGACGATGCTGCGCGGCAGCCAATCGGGCGCGCCGAACATCGGCAGCAGCGTCCCCGCCACCTGCACCAGCAGCCACGCGCCGACCAGGTAGAGCCCGGCCATGCGGATGACATTGCGGCGTTTGAGTTCGGTGAGAAATCCGTTCACGATTTTGGCGAGCCCAACGTTCCACGGGAAACGGACCCGGGCGCGTCCAATTCGCCCTGCACGCGCTGCACCATCGCCACCGCTCCCATCAAGACGAGCGCCGCGATGACTTGATGCGGACGCAGCGCCCCATGGAAGAATCCCCACGTGATGCAGACCGCGGCGAGGGTTTGCATCATTTCGAAGTATCCTGCGGTCGAGGCTTTCGTTAGGCGAAGTCCCTCGAAGTAGATCAGGAGCGGGATGCCACCCGAGATGCTCGCGAGCAGAATGAGCGCGCCGATCGCCTTCGTGGGATGCGCCTGCGCCGCCGCCGGCCAGAGCGCCACGCCATGCAGTTTCCCGGCGACGAGCAGAATCAAAGTCATGCAAACCAATCCGACCACGATGCGCAGACTCGAAGCCAGCCGGAGCGACATCCCCGTCATCACGCCGCGGCCCGCGACGGTGGAGAGTCCCCAGAAAAGCGCGCAGATGAGCGCGAAGCCGACGCCGCGATTCAGACCCGCCTGCTCAAACGACACGCCACTCAATTCTAAATAATCGACGAAAAGCGGATGATCGAAGGAAAGAAAGCCACCCGCGACGACGGCGATGCCGGCGAAAAGATAGAAGCGCGGCGTGAGTCGATCGCCAAAGAGCAGGTAAGCGCCAATGGTCGAGATGACCGGCTGAACGTTGAGAATCACGTTCACCACCGAGGGGTTCTCGTTTTTCAGCGCGAGGGTGAAGAAAATTGTGCCCACCGCCGAACCCGCGAACCCGGAAAAAATCAGGTAGCCCCAGGTGCGCGGATTGATCTTCGGGATTTCGGCCAGCCTAACGATGAGGAGAGGAAGGAACATGAGCAGAATGAGGACGTGCTCCCAAAAAACGATGACCTCGGCGTCGAACAGATCGTTCAACGGGATGCGCCATGCGCTCTCGGTCCCCCAAAGCGCCGCACCCAGCGCCACCAGCCATGGGCCATACCGCACTTCGCTCGCTTTCCGCGTCGTCATGACGAAGGGTGTATCGTTCGCCCGGCAGCACGTCAACGATGGCGCGGCGCCCGCAAATCCCGAACCACCAAATGAATGCGCGCACCGCAAGATTGGCCAGTCTGCTCAGCCAGGCGGAGATCTGCTTGCCAATCTACCTGGAGAGAACGCAGGGATTGTCGCACGAGCCTAAGGGCATCCGGCGCAGCGAGATGTTTTTCTTCTATGCGTCAGTCGCGGATCTGAAGCCGGCCCGGATCCTCGAATCGGGCCGGGCCCGCGCCCAAAGCACACTCGTCCTGGCCAGGCTTTTCCCGCAAGCTTCAATCGTTAGTCTCGAGTCCGACGCCTCCTCCCCGGATGTCGCGATCGCGACCGAAAGATTGCGCGGTTGCCCAAATGTCGAGTGCCGCTTCGGCGATTCGCTCCTCCTCCTGCCGGAATTGGTCGCGGCGGGCGACGTCGTTTTGATTGATGGTCCGAAAGACTTCCGGGCGTTGAAACTCGCGTTTCGACTCCTCCGCGATGGCAAGCCCGCCGCCGTCTTTGTCCACGACCTGTGGCTCGGATCGCCCGCCCGCGGTTTTGTCGATCGTTCCGTCCCGTCCGCGGTCTTGAGCGATGATCCGGAATGGGTGCAACGCTACGCCTCGCTCGATTCCAGTCGCCGCGTTGCGCCCGCGGCGCCTAACGATCTCCACCGGGCCTACGGCGCGACCATGGGCTGCTTCCGTGGAGGTGATGAAAACTACGCGCGGCGATTGCTCCAGTGCAGCGCGGCGCAACTCATCGATCGCGCCCGCGAAACCGTCCGCCGAATTCGCCACCGGCCGGCGATTGTTAGGCCAAAAGACTTCGAGTCGGTGCCGCCGGACGAGTTGTAGCCGGGGCCGTTGACCCCGGCGGGAAGGTGGAGCGGCGCAGTTCGGACCGACCAGGGCCAACGCCCCGGCTACAACGGCCGAATCCGCGCCACTTATCACGCGATCATCAGCGAGCTTCTGGACTGCGCTGCCCTAGGAACAGGTAGTATCGGCCCACCATTCTGTCGCCGTCGATCGCCTCGACGGGCCCGAGCGGCTTCAGGCTGGCAAAGCTTTGGCGCAGCGCTCTCGCAAGGTCTGGACGCTTGGCCACGATCAATGCGTTACCGGCGGGAAATCTCTGGTCGTAGTTGGACCAAAGTTCCAGTTGGTTCAGCGGGCGGGCGGCGAATGGGACGAATGTTTCCGGTTGCCCCGGGAGATAGAAAGAAAGGAGGGCCGCCGTCATGTAGTTATCGGCGAGGACAAATTGTGCGCCGGTGGACTGTTGCCAATGAGCGACCGCGAGGGCCAGGCTCCGAGAACCGCGGGCGCGGTCGAGCGGATCCATCCGGTGGGGCAGACCAAGCCATCTGGTTTCCAGAAGGACGGCAGTTTCGAGCAGCGCAAGAGCCAACGCGACGAGAGCGGCCCAGCGCGCCCAGCGATGCCGTTGGCTTAGGTCGGACCATTTCGCCGCGAGCAGTACGATGCCTCCGACATAGGCGGCCGCGGTCCAATTCGGCGGGCCGAGATAGCGAAAGCTTAGTAAAAAGTAGAGTCCAAAGAGTGGCAGGAAAAGAGTGACCGCATAACTCGTGGCGGGCTGCGGCGCGCGGAGGAGGGACGGCCGGACAAAGAGCGCCATCAGCCCAAGAAAGATGAGCGGAGAGATGACGCCCGCTTGTTCGCCGAGAAATGCGAGGACGAAGGAGGGATGAAAGGACGCGCCTTTATCCAAACCGCCGCGCTGCAGCAGCCAGTCACTCGTCGGCCAGTGGTGTCGATCGTTCCAAACCACCGCTGGAATGAGAAAAAGGAGCGCGGTCGCGAGCATCACCCAGAAGGTCGCGCGCCGTAGATGGACGCGGCTGGCCCGGTCCCAAAAACAGAAGGCGGCAAAGGAGACCAGCTCCAGAGCGGCGGTGTATTTGGAAAGCAGCCCGAAACCAACGAGCGCGCCGGTCACGATCCAGGGACCGATGCTTCGGTGATCTTTGGCCCACCAAAAGGCGAGGGCCGCCCAACTCCAAAAGAAAACGTAAACGGTGTCGATCGTCATGAGCGAAGCGCCGACCGAAAAGAGCGGAATCACCGAGGCGACCACGACCGCCCAGAAAGCGGCGCGATCGGAAAAGAGCCGGCGGCCGAGCAAGAGGATCGCGACCCCGGTGCCGCTGGCGAGGAGCACGGCAAAAAACCGAATGCCAAAAACCGTCTGGCCGAAAAGCGCGGTGCCCGCCCGGATCAGCCACGCAATCATCGGCCCCTTGTCGAGGTAACAGATATCGGGATGGCGCGACCAGAGCCAGTAGTAGGCCTCGTCGCCGACGAGTTCCAAGTGCGTGCTGTAAAGGAGGTGCAAGGCCGTTCCGAGGACGATCAGAACCAGCGCGGCGCGGAAGTGAAAGGGGCTGGCTGCGTCGCTCCGCCTGACTGCCATAGACTCGTTAGGCGAACGCGCCGGCACTTTTTCCACGAGCCCGACTCAATCGCCGAAACGGGCCGGCCCAGCCGGGTTGCAACCGTCGAGCGCCGAGGTCATCGCGGAAGATTGTTTTTCGGAAGGGGGCGATGCTCCTCCGCCGCTACTTCGCGCGCTTCCTCTTCGGCGGATTCGGTGCGGGCGAGGATCACGTGGCCGTCGCGCGCATCGATTTCGACCTCGTGCAAATCGGCTGCCGCCGGCGGTTGGACATCGATTATCCAGATGAGCCGATCTTCCTGCATACTCAGCTCGGCCGATCCGACCCGCCCTTTGGGAACATCATGCAGCGCGATTTGTTCGGCGCGGTGGAGGCCGATGGGGCGGCTCGTTCGTCCTTCCCGCGGCAACAGAATGATGCCAAAGCCGATCAGGCAAATCACCACGCCGAGAGTCGCCAACCTCATCCATCGCCGCAGGCCGCGCCGATAGAGTTCCTCGCCCAAGGTGACGATGGCTGCATGCGCGGCACGGGGCTGCAATGAAGGAACCTGGCAGCGGCGTGAGCGAAACCAGCGCAGGCCGATGAAATCAAGGATCGGCAAAAGGAGAAAACTGTGGACCGTATATTTCGAAGTTCCGTTCCGGCGTGGACGATGATTGACCGGTGTCTCGATAACCCGGAAACCAGCGCCCACGGCCAGCGCCGGCATGAAGGAGTAAAGGGTGCGAATGGGAATGAAGGCACCCACGACCGCCCGGCGAAAAACCTTCAGCCCGCAGCCCGCATCGGAAACACCATCGCCCAGTGCTCGGGAACGAATGGAATTCGCGACCCTCGAAATTCGCCGGCGCATCCACGAATCCTGCCGCTCGACGCGCACTCCCACCACCATGTCGGCGTCCTCCAGCAAGGGCAGCAGCCTGACGATATCGCGTGGATCATTCTGCCCGTCGCCGTCCATCGTGACAATGACGGGAGCGATCGACCTGCCGAACCCGAAAAGCAGCGCGGCCGACTGACCCTGATTTTCGCCCAGATGAAAAACGCGGCAGGCCGGCCAACGCACGGCGACCTCGTCGAGATTCGCACCGGTCCGGTCGCTGCTGCCATCATCGATCAGGATGACTTCGCTTGCCGACAGTTCGCGATCGAGCACAGCGCGGAGTTCGCGGCACACTTCCCAGACGTTGCGCTCTTCATTGAAGAACGGCACCACCACAGCCAACGATGGAGCGCTATTCATGCCGTGGAGTTCGCGTGAACTCAGAGAGCAACTGCGCCACACTTCCCTCGAAGTCAATGGCAATCGGCGCGGCCGGCCCTCACTCCACCGACGCTCGGCGCTCCCGAAACTGAACGAACCCGGCCGCCGTGCCGTCAGAGTCTTCATGAAGAAAAAATACCATTTGGTTTGCGCCCTCGGCCTAACGACACTTTTCGCCACGCCTTCGAGCTTCGCCGCCCCCGGCGAAGCGGACCTCATGCGCCAGGCGAAAATCAGCAAGGCGCAGGCGGAGAAAATCGCCCTAACGAAGGTGCCGCAGGGAAAAGTCCGCGGCGCGGAGTTGGAGAACGAGCGTCACGCGCTCGTCTGGTCCTTCGACATTGGGAAATCGGGCAGCCGGAATATCACCGAGGTGCTGGTGAACGCGAAGACCGGCAAGATCATCTCGGTCAGCACGGAAACGCCCGTCGATCAGGCGAAAGAAACGGCCGCCGATCAAGCCACGAGCAAACACTAGTGAGCCGTTCTAGCCAAATCCGCGCAGAGCGACGACTGGAATGTGTTATGAGTGCTGATGCGCTGGAAAATCCTGCTTGGAATGATGGCATGCGCCGGGGCTCTGCAAAATGCCACCGCCGCGGACGAGGGCCCCTACCGCTTCCTGCGCGAGATTTCGATCGGCGGTGAAGGCGGCTGGGATATTCTCACCGTCGATTCGCCCGCGCAGCGGCTTTATCTCTCTCACTCGACCCGGATCGTTGTCGTCGATCTGGAAAAGAACGCGGTCGCCGGCGAGATCACCGACACGCCCGGCGTGCACGGTTTTGTCGCCGTGCCGGAATTTGGTCATGGCTTCTCGACCAACGGCAAAGAAAACAAAGCGAGCGTTGTCGATTTAAAAACGCTGAAGACAATCTCGAAGATTGAGACCGGCGATAACCCCGACGCGTTGGTCTACGACCCGCAGCATCATGAAGTTTACGTTTTCAATCATTCGGGCAATTCCGCGACGGTGATCGACGTGAAAACCGCCAGGGTCGTCAGCACCATTGCGCTCGGCGGCAGTCCCGAATTCGCCGCGGTGGATCCGGCGGCGAGTCGCGTCTATTGCAACATCGAGGACAAAAGCGAGGTCGTCGCGATCGACACCACGAAACATGAAGTGGTCGCACGCTGGCCCGTCGCTCCCGGCGAGGAGCCGAGTGGCATCGCCTTCGACGCGGTGCATCATCGGCTTTTCTCGGGTTGTCACAACAAGATGATGACGATGCTCGATACCGAATCGGGCAAAGTCGTCGCGACCGTGCCCATCGGTGCCGGCGTTGACGGTTGTGCCTTCGACGACGCAACTCGGCTCGCCTTCGCTTCCTGTGGTGACGGCACGACCACGATCGCGAAAGAAGAATCTCCCGGAAAACTTACCGTCGTGCAGACGCTCAAGACGGAGCCCCGCGCCCGCACCATCACGATCGATCCGGGCACACATCGGATCTACCTGCCTTCCGCGCGATTCAACCCGCCCGCTCCGGCGTCGCCCGGAACGACTCCGGCACGACCCACGGTCATCCCGGGTTCGTTCAAGCTTCTGGTCTATGGTCCGGCCGCCGCGCCGCAGCCATAGCCGCGCGTCTAGGTAGCTTCCTCCTCCGCACCGTGATGCTTCCCGGCCTCGCGAGAAGTGAAGAGAATCGCCACGAAAATGAAAGCCGCAATCAGAAGTGATGAGCTGATTCGACCAAGGTTCAGCCCGCCATGCGCGACCGGTTTGGTTACGATATCCCCGAGGGTCGCGCCGAGGGGCCGGGTGAGAATGAAGGCCGCCCAGAAGAGCGTCGTGTGTGAGATATTGGTCCAGAGATAAACGGCGAGCACCAGCGCCAGCGCGCCGGCAAAAACGAGCGCGCCACCTTCGTAGCCGAGCGGGGTGGTATCCGCGAGGCAATCACCGAGCGCGGTGCCGAGCGTATTGGAAGCAAGAATCGTTGTCCAATAAAAGCTCTCCGCCTTGCGGTTCGTGATTTTGTTCACCGAGACCGTGCCCAGCGTAAACCGCCAGACGGCGAGCACCGCCATCACGATCGTGAAGAGGAGGACGGACGACCAAAAGTAACCGAGCCCCGCCGTGCGCGTGAGGTAATCCGACACCGTGGTGCCGACGGTGGTGGTCGCCACGATCACGGTCCAATAGCGGAACCGGTGAAAAGTGTGCGCGCCGACCTCGGCGATGACCGCGACGAGAAGGATCGTGAAAAAAACCGCGGTGCTGAGCGCGTAGCCGAGCTTGAGCGTCATGGAGAGCGCGTCGCCGCCGGTCTCGCCCAGGGTCGTCGCGCAAATCTTGATCAGCCAGAAGGCAAAGGTCACCTGCGGGATCTTGCTCAACACGCCCGCGCGACCGGAATCTCGCTGATTGTGCATCTGTTCTCTTACCGAATAATGCTCCAGTGTCATTTCAAGGAGGCGATCGTCCTCTTAGGATCGCAACGCGCCGCTCCTCCGGTTGGTTCATAGACTGGATTGCGATTGCCAGCGCGTGTCCCGCGCGGATTTTCCCCACGCATGTCTTCCTTCGCTCAAAACTCGCGTGTCTTCGGCTGGTTTCGCGCGCGCTACGGGCGCCCGACGCCGGCGTAGCGCGACGCCTGGCCGCGTCTTGCGCGAGGAGAAAACGTGCTCATCGCCTCGCCCACCGGCACGGGCAAGACGTTCGCCGCCTTTCTCTCCGTGCTCGATGCGCGCCGCGCGGTCTGGGTCGAGGAACAACAGGCGCTGCTCGTGGCCGATCTGCGTAAAATGGTGCGCACCTGGTCGAGAAATTTTGGCTTGGCTCTTTCGCCTTTGTCGGGCAGGGTCGTTCTCATGCCTTCGGTTTATCCTGAACCCTCCCTCGTGAGCAACCGAAATAGGCGAATATCCGTTTCGTATACTATCTGTTAGGCCTACTCACGCGCACACATGGAGCCAGACATCAACCAGCAGATTCTTGCCGAGCTCAAAGGGCTCCGTCGGCTGACGCGTCGATCGTCGATCACGGCTCTTATTCTCTTCGCCTTGTTCCTTGCAGCCAGCGTCTGGCAGATTCCTTCACACAACGACCCTTATGCGCGGGCTACCGCGGCTATGAAAGCGTCAGATTACCAAAAAGCGCTGAGCATCGTAGAGCCACTTGCCGTCCAGCATCCCGAAAACTATTACCACCACGAATACCTCGGCACAATTTACCTCGCGCTGGGCAACCCCGCGAAAGCCGAGGAAGAGTATTCGAAGGCGTATTCCCTCTATCCCTCCGAGAACTTGGCGAACATGTTGGTTACCGTTCGCAAGCGCCGCGCGTTGCAATCGCCGTCTCCCAATGCTACTCCTGTTGCGACCCCGTAGGTCTAACCAGACGATGGAGCCGACGGCGAGCCGGTGTTATATCTAGTTTTCTCATGACTTCCTTTCCTCATCCTGCTGCGATGCGCGCCCTCGCTCGCAGCAGCTCATCTTGTTCTCGTTAGGCCGCAGTCCCGCACCACATGAAGATGCAACCTTGGCTACAGTGGCTAGGTCGACATTTCCAAGGGCATGTTTTTCTCTTTGAAGCAAAGCGTCCGCTGCCCGTATACGATTCTTCGGCTGGCCTTCGATTGTTACTAATCTTCATCCTGCTTGAGGGTGTAATTGGTCCCAGGTTGCCTCTCTGCCGCGTTTTCGGACTGCCTCTCCCACCGACTTGGCTTCGCGTACCGGTCCTTCTTGTCTTGGCGATGGTCTTGGTCCGGTTCTTCGCCGGGATGAGGCTAGCACAGATCGGCCTCTTTCGCTGGACAGATTGGAGTGTGACAGAGAAGTCTTACTTCGTTCAAGTGTTCCTGATCGCGAACGTCGTCTTCGGCATTCTCTTCGCGGAGCGTTTGCAGATGATCTTGGCTGACCTCGGCTTTTGGTGGCGCCCCGCGGCGGTTGTCATTTTCACCAACTTTCTGTGGGGGTTCCATCAGGAGTTGGTGTACCGCGGAATTCTTCAAACGGAACTGGTGCGGCGTTGGGGCTCTCTCGTGGGCATTCTGGTCAGCAACTTGTTCTTCACCTTCGGTCCTTTGCATTTCTACCACTTCTCGGGCGTGCCCGGACGGGTATTCCCAATGTTTACGGGGATTTTTTTGATCGGGTTGTTTTTTGGAGTGTTGTTCAGGAGATCAGGCAATCTCGCTATCGTTAGTGTTCTTCATGGATTGGGCAATTGCTACATTGACGGTCTCAGCACACTTGGACTCTGAGGTTGAACACGGAGCCTTCTACCGCCGCTAAACCACTCCTCAAGCATTCTTTGGTTTTAGCCACTCGCCCGTCCGAGTTACAGTTTGGCACTGGAACGAATACACGAACGGCCTAACCAGACGATGCAGACATGTGGTTAAGTCAAGTTGTCATGGTTTGGTTTCTGTGTTCATAGGATGATTTAGCTGTTCCCCTTAGCGGAGGGGTTTGGGGAACCGTGGTTCCCCAATTGTCTCTTCTTTTTTCAAGGGTAACTCTGGAGGAGGGAGAGTTTTTGTTCCAGGAAGGCGATCTTGCTGGGATAGCCGAGGGCCTTGATCGCGGGCAGGCCGAGGTCGGTGGCGAGTTTGCCCAGCTTGGTCTGGAGGCGAGGGAGCGGTTCGAGGGCGCCAATGACATGGCCCTGGAGGACATGCCAGAGGGCGACGCAGAGTTTGCGCGCCGCCGCCTTCGTAGTTGCCGCTCTGGCAGACGCTCGGGTTCAAGCCCAGGTAAGCGACCAGCTTGTTGCTCTGGGCAAAACGCTGGATGTCGCCGATGGCGGACTGCAAGCCGTAGATGGTGACCAGACTCAGGCCGCAGAGGCGGGCCAGGCGCAGCATCTCTGGGTCGTTCAGGATTTCTCCGGCCATGTGCCGGCGCAGCTCGCTCCGGCGCCCGTTGTCCCAGTAGCATCGTTTGCACCGGGCTCCAGGTCCGCACCTTGGCCTGACGATTCATCGCCGTGGGATGACAAAGGCGGAAGCCCTTGGGCAGTCGCACACAGTGTTCGCCCTAGCATGCTTTTAAGTTGTTGCTGGAGCCGGGTGCTTTCTTTCACCACCCCTTGATAGGCGCTAAAGACTTCCCGCCGTTCGGAAGTCTGCGCATCGGGTTGCCAGACCACGGCGGAGAGGCCGCTCAGATAGATCCGTGCGATTTTGACCGCGTCGACCCGGTCATTGGCGCAGTAGACTTTGCCGATCTTGCCCCGCTGTCGAGGATCGCGACTTGGCGACCGAGCGCCCGCAGCCGCCCCGCCACCGCGAAGGCGTTGCCGCTCGCTTCCAGCACGAGCGTATCGTCTTTGCTGGTGTGGCGCTCAGCCCAGCGCTCCAGTTCTTTGAGATCCACCCGCGTGGAAGTGCTCAAAACCCGCGCGCGCGCCGGCCCGGCCGTGGTGGCGCTACACCGCGAAGCGGAAAGCCAGGCTCGGCCCGAAGCCGTCATAGCGTTGGCAATTCGTGGCGAAATCCATGTCTGAACTCGACCTTCTGAATCTGGCGCGCTCCTGTGGACAGACCATCAGCAGCGACTTCGCGCAAGTCATCACGATCACCTTCGCCATGGTGGTCGCGATTTACTATTTCCTCCATCAGGCCGGCATCCGGATGAAGATTTTCGCCTTCGCAATCTACACCTGCGGGGATGCTGGCCTATCTGGGGATGATGCTGTTGGAGTCGGGTGTCGCCCTCGGCGCGCAGAAGGCGCTTCGCGCGATTCCGCAGGCGGCGCAGGCGCTGCCGACGCAGTCTTATCTCGGCGTGCGAGCGGGCCCGGTCGGGACCATCTCGACGGTTTTGCTAAATCTCGTTTATTGGATTCTCTGGCTCGGCACAGGCTATCTGCTCTTCTTCTGGAGGAAGCCGGCCGAGATCGTGCGTCCGCACGATTGACGGGCGAGCAAGGGCGCGGGCATTTGCCGCGCTAGGAAAGTCGCGCTCGACCGCGTTACTCTCTGACGCCTCGCCTCAGCTCCCAAACTCGTATGGCAGCCAGAATCAGCCTCTTCGTTCGCGCAAGGGTGCCAACCGCCGGCTGAATTGGCTGCTCTGTCGGACGGCTCGTCGCGCCGGGAGGATACTTGCGCTTTCGCCGCGGCATTGGCTTGGGATAATGCCGAAACGCTGCTCTGCCCGCCTTGAAGACGCCTCCAGTCTCTTCCGGCGGAGATTCACTTTGCTCTGTTTCATCGGCGTCTCCCAAACCAGAGCGGGCCGCCTCCTCCACTGCGTCGGCGAAGGCGAGATCGGGGCTGCACGTATCTCCATTCTGACGGGACTTCGACTTCACCTCATGTTTGACGTGAGCGGCTCTTCCGTATTCATCGGAAGATCGACTCCTCGGGTCGGGAACGCAGCAAGCCATGACTGGCGATCGGCTGAAGATCTCGGCGCGGAGGGATGCGCGCAAGAGTCTTCTCGGCTTGATGCGTCAAATTGGCCGCTTATGTGCAGGGGCATCACCAGGATAGCGTCACCATCCTGCTCAGCTCCGGCTTCCAAGCCAGCCGGCGCCCGTCGCCGGTCGCGCTGCCAGTCGTGCCCGCCAACGCCCGCCTTACCGCAGGGTCGGTCAGCGGCAGCGTGGTGCTGCGCACTCAGAAGTCGGCCAACGCCGATAACTCTTCGCCGCGGTTTTTTTGCTTTTTCAGGCGGGGCGAAACCACCTGGGCCCGCCCTCTACAAACTCACCAACAACGATTGAGGGACTAGCTCGGAGGCATGGTTAGGCCACATGTCTATCAATAGTTGATGATATGTCTTCAATAATCTTCTTTTGCTTGTCAACAATTTGGCGGTCAAAGCTGGGCTCGGCCTGGCGAATTATTTCGAGAACGTCCAATTCTCGACGTGCGAGTGTCAATAGATCCTTACGCACTGCTGCCGCCTGACATCCCATGGCTTTGACGAGTCTTTCGCGTGTCTCTCCGCCTAGGCTCTGGATGTAAGCCACATTAAGCGCTTTCAAAGACTCTATTCCACTTAGAACGATCTGAATATGAGATGAGTAAGATATGTATATGTGGGCGTTGTAAGTATCGAGTTCCGCAAGTCGATTTGCAAATTCGACCAGACCCCCTGGAATGTCGAATGTCACTGTGACAAGCTTGTTCGCGCTCGCCGCCGTCGCGATCCGGCCGATCGTGTCGACGGATCTAATGAAATTTCCCTGTGCATCGCTAATGCTGCGCCACAGAGACATCCGTTTCGCATTGCGCTCAAGGCGATTCTCATAGGCGAGTTTTGCCCATATCAGCACTAGCGCGAACGCAAAAGGAACGCATAGTTTGAGCACATCGGCCCAAGTCAATAATGTGTTTGGCTGTGGCATCGTGTTTGGCTTGACGGATCAAGGGCAGAGAGACATGGATTTTGAGGCCTAACATGAAAAGGGCGGAAGACTGGAACGCATAACGCGCAATGAGTCCGCCTAATTTGCAGCGCTGCGAGGCAGGCGAACGGGGAACCCGGAATGGAGCCCACGGGGGCGGTGCGACATAGGCGTGCGTAGCATAGGCGGAGCCCAAGACCTGGGTGGGTCGAGCCATTCATCGGCGCCATTCTGTCGGGCGCCCGGGACGAGAGCAAGCCGGAAAAGGGGGGAGTTTCTCCTCGTGCGTTGAAGAGTTTGGGACGTGCGGAAGCAACGTCCCTCCGGTAAGGCTCGAGCTTACTTGCCGTCGAGCGCTCGACGCATCGCGGCGAGCGGGGCGGGGCGATCGAACCAAAGCTCGAAGGCGAGCGCGCCTTGGTGGAGCAACATCGTCAGGCCGTTCGCTCCCCGCGCCCCGGCCTCGGCCGCCGCCGCGAGCAGTCGCGTTGGCGTTTTCTTGTAGAGGAGGTCGTAGACCATCAGGTGCGGCGCGATGAGCCCATGCGCCAGGGGCGATGCATCGGATTGTTGCAGGCCGATCGTGGTCGCGTTGACGACCAGATCGGTGCGCCCGAGCTGCCGGCGGAGCGATGGATCGTTCCAGGGAATCGCTTCCAAGCGCGCTTCGGGGCCGAGGACGCGCGGCCCGCTGAAGTAACCCGCCAGTTCGCGCGCGAGGGCCTGCGCCTTGTCGAAGGTGCGGTTCACGAGCACGAGACGCTCGCAGTTTTCCAGGGCGCCTTGATAGGCAATCGCGCGGCCCGCTCCCCCACCCGCCCCGAGCAGGAGCACCCGCAGGTCGCTCAGGTCGACCGAAAATTCCTCCCGGATGGCGCGCTCGAACCCGGGCCCATCGGTGTCGCGGCCTAACGATTTGCCGTCTTGGAAGACGATCGTGTTGATTGCGCCGATCCTGCGCGCGCGCTCGTCCGCTTCGTCGACGAAGGCGAGCGCCGCGATCTTGTGCGGCACGGTGAGGTTAAGGCCGACGAAGTCGAGCTCGCACATCAGACGGAGCGCTTCCGGCAATTCGTCAGGCGTGATTTGGAAGGCGGCATACTGGAGGTCGAGGCCGCACTCCTGCAAGGCGGCGTTTTGCATTGGCGGCGAGAACGAATGCGCCACCGGATCGCCCAACACGCCGAGGCGAATGGGCGGCGAGATGTCGCGCGTTTTTTTCTTCCCGTCGCGCAGATCGGCCAGGGTGTAGATGGTGTTCATGCGTGGGTGGAATGGGAGGTTATTGGTAGCGCCGCGGGATCCCTCGGCTGCGCTCGGGATGACAAGCGGGCGCGCCGTGGTTAACGTCGCGCCACCGCATGTCTGATCCAGCGAGCGAGAATTCCGCCCCTTCCGATTTCATCCGCGATATCGTCGCAGAAGATGTGCGCAGCGGAAAGTACACGAATGTCCACACCCGCTTCCCCCCCGAGCCTAACGGGTATCTCCATATCGGCCATACCAAGGCGATCTGTCTCAACTTCGGCATCGCGCACGAATTCGGCGGGATCTGTAACGTGCGGATGGACGACACCAACCCGGAAAAGGAAGAAACGGAATACGTCGATTCCATCATGGCCGACATCCATTGGCTGATCGACGGCTGGGCGGAGGAAAATCTCGGACTTAAGCAGAAGTCAGAGGGCGGAGATCAGAGGTCGGAGGTCAGAGGTCAGAGGTCAGAGAATCAGGCTGGTCCTTTTTTCGCCTCCGATTATTTCGAGCCGATCTACGCGTTTGCGGTTCGGCTGGTCGAAAAGGGCAACGCTTTCGTCTGCGACATGTCGGCGGAACAGACCGACGAATACCGGCGGATCGGGAAAGAGAGTCCGTTTCGCAATCGCACCGTGGCGGAGAATCTCGATCTGCTCGCGCGCATGAAAGCGGGTGAATTCCCGGATGGCGCGCGCACCCTGCGGGCGAAGATCGACATGCAGGCGCCTAACATGTGGCTGCGCGATCCGGTGCTCTATCGCATCCGGCACGCGGCGCATCATCACACCGGCGACGCGTGGTGCATTTATCCGCTCTACGATTTCGCGCATTGCCTGAGCGATTACATCGAGGGAATCACGCATTCGGTTTGCACCCTCGAATTCGAAGTGCATCGACCGCTTTACGATTGGCTGCTCGAGTCGCTCGATCTGCCGCGGCCGTTGCCGCATCAGTATGAATTCGCGCGCCTGAACCTGACCTACACGGTGATGAGCAAGCGCAAACTCAAACAGTTGGTCGATGACGAACTGGTCAACGGCTGGGACGATCCGCGCCTGCCGACGATCTCCGGGATGCGGCGGCGCGGGGTGACAGCAAGCGTGCTGCGCGATTTTGCCTACCGAATCGGCATTACAAAGTATCCGTCGATGACGGAAGTGGACGCGCTCGAGTATGCGATGCGCGACGAGTTCAACAAGACGGCTTTGCGCCGGCTCGCAGTGCTGCATCCGGTCAAGGTGGTGATCACCAATTATCCCGAGGGAAAAACCGAGGAGCTGGAGGCGGTGAACAACCCGGAAGATCTCGGCGCCGGGACGCGCAAGGTGCCGTTCAGTCGCGAGCTTTACATCGAGGGCGCGGATTTCATGGAGACGCCGCCGCCCAAATATTTCCGGCTCAGGCCGGGCGGCGAAGTGCGTTTGAAATACGCCTACATCATCAGGTGCGAGGAGGTGATCAAGGATTCATCAGGCAAGGTGGCGGAATTGCGCTGCACGGCCGATCTCGAGAGCAAATCGGGCGGGGCGACTTCGAACCGCAAGATCAAGGGCACGATCCACTGGGTGAGCGCAGCGCACGCGATCGATGCGGAAGTGCGGCTTTACGATCGGCTCTTTACTGTGCCGGAGCCGGATTCGGACGGGGATTTCAAATCGTTCATCAATCCGCACTCGCTCGAGGTGGTGACGGCGAAGTGCGAGTTGTCGTTAGGCGAGGCGAAGCCGGAGTTGCGTTATCAATTTGAGCGGCTCGGCTATTTCGCGCTCGATCCGGATTCCCGGCCCGGCAGGCTCGTCTTCAATCGCACCATCACACTGCGCGACACCTGGGCGAAGGAAGCGAAGAAGTAGTAGCCGCGCCAACGCTGGGGAGCGCGTGACGAAGCAGCGTCGTCCCGAGCGCAGTCGAGGGATCCCGTGATGTGATCTTTCAGGTTTCGCCACGGGATCCCTCGGCTGCGCTCGGGATGACGGCGAATGCTCGATCCAGGCGGGCAAGGACTTTTGCTTTCCCTAGAATCTCGAGCAGATGATAGAGGCTCGGCCCGGCGTTGCTGCCGGTGATAGCGAGCCGCGTCGGGTGGACAAGCGCGCCCACCTTCACCTCGAGCTGCGCGGCCGTCGCCTTCAGCGCGGCCTCCACGGAAGTCGCGTCGAAGCTTTCGAGCGCGGCGAACGCTTCGCGCAATGCTTGCAGTCGCGGTTTGTTTTCCGGGATGAAATGTTTCGCCACGCCCTCGGGCTGGTAACTGATCTCGTCGGTGAAATAGAAGCCGCAATAAGCGGGCAGCTCGCTAAAGATCCTGAACTTCCCTTTGCAGGTCTCGAGCGCGGCCCGCACGTAATCCTCTGGGAATTTTGACGTATCGATGCCGGCCCTAACGAGCGCGACCCGCGCCAGGGCGTGAAAACGGTCGTCCGGCAATTCGCGCGCGTACTCGCCGTTGAGCCAGGTGCATTTGGCGAGATCGAACGACGCGTTCTTGCGATGAATTTTCTCCAGCTCAAACAGCCTGACGACCTCCTCGAGCGCGATCTTTTCCCGGTTATCCTTCGGCGACCAGCCGAGGAGGCAAAGATAATTGCGGACCGCTTCGGGCAGAAAACCCTCCTCGATGTAGGTGTTGAGGCTCGCCCCGGCGTCGCGCTTGCTCATCTTCGAGCCGTCGTGGTTGAGGATGAGCGGAATGTGCGCGAAGCGCGGCGGCTCGGCGCCGAGCGCGCGGTAAAGTTCGATGTGCTTCGGGGTGTTGGAGAGATGATCCTCACCGCGAATGACGTGGCTGATTTCCATCTCGAGGTCGTCGACCACGTTGACGAAATGAAAAATCCACGAGCCATCGGGCCGGCGGATCGTCATGTCGGGATGCGTCTCGGGATTCGTCAGGTCGAAATCGATCTTCCCGCAGACGACATCGTCGACCACGACATGCTCGCGCGGGGAGCGGAAACGGATCGCGCCGTTTTCCTCGACGAGATGGCCGCCGGCTTCCAGTTTGCGAAGATGGCGCTCGTAGATGTCGTGGCGCTGACTTTGGAAATAAGGCCCGAAGTTTCCGCCGGCGTGCGGGCCTTCGTCCCACTCGAGCCCGAGCCAGCGAAGCCCGTCGTAGATCGCCTGCGCGGCTTCGGCGGTGTTGCGCGCCTCATCGGTATCCTCGATCCGCAGGACGAAGGTGCCGCCGGTGTGGTGCGCGAAGAGCCAGTTGAAGAGCGCGGTGCGCGCGCCGCCGATGTGGAGAAACCCGGTGGGTGATGGCGCAAAACGAACGCGGACGGCGGAGCTCATATCTTTCCCATCCTGCGCGAAAGCGCAGGGGGCCGCAAACGCGGCGGCCTCACTCGAACGGCTTGAGGCGGTCTTTCAAGGGGGTGCCGATGTCTTTGATGGCCTGGTTGGCGGCGGCGTTGCCCGCGTTCGTGACGACGAGGAAGATCATGTCGTGCTTGGGCATGATGCGGATGTCGGCGACCCAGAATCCGTTGCTCCCGGTGTGCGTGAGAAGCAGAGGCACACCATCGGGGCCGAGCTTCGCACCCCAGCCGAGCGCGTAGTTGCCCGTGACCGGCGTGTGCAGTTTGCGATAGGTCTCCGGTTTCAAGAGTTTGCCGTGGCCGTGCTCGCCGTCGAGCTGATCCTGGGCAAAGAGCAGCCAATCCTTGAGCGCGAAATTGATCGTGCCGGCCGGGCCAAGCGCCGGCGGATTGTCGGCTTCGGCGCTCGCGGGATCGAGCGCGACGAGTTTGCCCGCCTCTTCTTTATGACCCCAGGGTTGATCGAGTTTCCCCGGCGTGCCGGGCGGGCCGAAGCCGGCGTTCTTGATGCCGAGCGGCGCAAAGATCTGGTCGCGGATGAGGTCCTCCCATGTCTTGCCGGTGCACGCCTCGGCGATAGCGCCGGCGATGATGAAGCCGAGATTGGAATATGCGAAGTCGCCGGCTTTGGAGGCTGGCGGCATCGTCAAATATTTGCGCGCGATCGCCGCGCGCTGCGCCTTCACCCCGTTCGCCGATTTAATCACGGCCATGAACGGAGGCAGGTCCTTGTCATCGGTCAGCGGCGGCAGGCCGGCGGTGTGACTCAAGAGTTGCGTCATGGTCACATTGCGATAGGCGGGATCCATGGCTTTCGCGAAAGCGGGGAAAGAGGCCGCGAGAGTGTCGTCGAAGCGCATGACGCCTTTTTCGACCAGGCGCGCGATGAGTGTGGCCGTGAAGGCCTTGGTGTCGGAACCGATGTGCCAGCGATCGTTAGTCGTCACCGGCTCGGGGTGGCCGAGGGCACGCACGCCGAGCGCCGCCTCGCCCGCAAGTTTGCCATGAATCTGAACCAGCGCGGCGACGGCGGGCAGGTGATCCTTCTCGCGGGTCGCGGCAAGCGTTCGATCGAGGAAGGGTTGAAGACCGTCCTCGGCCCGCGTGAAGGACGGCACGAAGAGGGAGATCGCCACCAGAACCGCGCGAAGAACAATGCCGATTTTCGTCATCTACCTCGGTCACTCGCGCGCGGTGGTTTGCCAAGGGGCAAATTTCGCGATTTCGTCGCCTGCGCTTTCACTCGAGAAAAATTTTGCCCGCGCGACGTCTGGCATGTCCGCCGCGAGAGAGATTGATCCTGGCCGGCGCACCACCTGTCAGCAATCCCCTCACCTCCTCGATGACGGCAAAGCCGAGATCGGGCACGCCGCGCTGCGTGAGCCATTGCCGGATGGCGCGGCGCTGCAACGCCCGCGGAAGCAAACGAAGTTGCGCCACGTTCAATTCTTTGCTTTTCGTTAGGCCGGCCGGCGTCAGCGTTTCCAGAAAATCCTCTTCTTCGGCCAGGACGATGGCGGCGCGCCAAATCGTCGCCCGAATATTTCGTCCGCACTGTTTTTCGAGCCACGGAATGATCTTGTGCCGCATGCGATTGCGCCGCGCGTCCGGCTTCTCGTTCGTCGCGTCCTCGCGATACTTCAGCCGGTGCTCCGTCACGTAGCGATCGATCTCGGAACGCCACACGCCCAGCAGCGGGCGCGCGATCCCAAGGGAACCAAGGTTCGATCTGGCGCGCATCGCACCAAGCCCCCGCCCGCCGGCGCCGCGGAAAAGGTTGAGCAAGAAGGTCTCGACCTGATCGTCGGCGTGATGCCCGAGGAAGATCGTTCGGCAACGGCGGCGGCGCGCGACGCGCGCGAAGAAAGCGAGCCGTTGGTGACGCGCCGCCGTTTCGATCGATTGCTTCGTTTCCCGCGCAATTTGGCGGATATCGGCCGCCGCGGTTGCGAGTGGCAGTCCGAGCTGGTGGGCGAGCCGTTCGACGAAACGTGCATCCGCTTTGCCCGCCCGACCGCGCAGCCCGTGCTCGAAATGGCAGACGATCAACCTGCGATAGCCCCGCGCGCGCAGCCAATGGAGGAGGACGACCGAGTCGCGTCCGCCCGAGACGCCGATGAGGTAGCGGCGCTCGTTAGGCAAAGCGGCCAGGCATTCGCGTCCCCACTCGCCGAATCGGCCTTGTTTCATGGCGTGACCGTATTCAAACCGCGTTCGCCGAGCCACGGGAGATGTCGCCTAACGATGCGCTTGAGGCCGAACGGCTCGATCGTCTTGGCGCGGATGTGCTCGATCGCTTCCGCCACCGAATCGGTCACGAAGACGAGGCTCAGATCGGCCGGGCTGATCATGCCGAGCCGCGCCATTTTTTCCAGCAGGCTGGTCAGCTCGCGCCAGTAATCGGTGCCGAGCACGACGACCGGGAAGTTTTGGATCTTGCCCGTCTGGATGAGGGTGAGGGCCTCGAAAAGCTCATCGAGCGTGCCCGCGCCGCCGGGCAGGACGACGAAAGCGTAGGAATATTTAATGAGGAGCGTTTTGCGGACGAAGAAATAATAGAGCGTGACGGAACGATCGAGGTATTCGTTAGGCGCCTGCTCGTGCGGGAGCCGGATGTTGCAACCGACCGAGCGCCCGGCCGCCTCGCGCGCGCCGCGATTGGCCGCTTCCATGATGCCGGGGCCGCCGCCCGTCATGACAGTGAAGCCGAGCCGCGCGATGCCCGCGCCCATCTCGCGCGCCAATTGGTAATACGGGCTGTCGGCCTTGACTCGGGCGGAGCCGAAAACCGTGACGCACGGACCGACGAAATGCAGGACGCGGAAGCCGCGCAGAAAATCCGCCATCACGCGGAAGAGAGTGAAGAATTCATCGAGCCGCGAATGCGGACCCTCGAGCATGATCTCGTCGGCGCGTTCGGGTGGCGCGGTGGAAGCCGCCTGGGTCGGCGCGGGTGGCTCGAGGCTGGCCGAGGGCTCTTGCACAGGGAATCGATTACCAAGCGGAACGCTTTTGCACAACCGCGAGAATGTCTCGCAGCCATTCCGGCCGCCGCGGCGCGTGGCGAGGTCGAGCCGCCCTAACGAGCGTCAACGGGAGGAGAAACGCCGCAGCGGGGTGAAGCTGAGCACGATGATTTCCGCGTGGCGCGGCGTCCAGCGGCTGACGTCGACGCGGAAGCGGTCGACTTTTTCGCCGCGCGCATTGCGTTTCTGGTAGAGGAGCTGGAAAAGGTTCTCGGTTTCGCCGCGGGTGAAAAATGGGCTGTCAATCAACTCCGTCACCCAATTCATCTCGCGATCGTCGGTGATGTAATAGGTGACCTGGAGATCCTCGTCGGAGTTTTCGACGAGGATGACGCAATAGTTGTAGGTCTTCGCGTTCTTCCACTCGCCCTCGTAAAAAATGACGCAGCGCTTTTGCACTTCGGTCGGCCGGATGTGCAGGGTATCGGAGAAAAAGGAGGTGACGTTCTCGAAGGTGAGCGGACGCGGCGAGGGGCGCGGGGCCTTGGAGCCAGCCAGAGCGCCGGTGGTCAGCAAGAGCGTCGTTAGGGCGATGATCGTGCGACGGTTCATGAGCGCCGCGCTCCCCGGGCCGCGAGCGGCGGGCGGTCGTGGCTGGGCACGACCAGCACCGGGCAGGGCGCATGGCGCACCACATATTCCGCCGTGCTCCCGAGCAAAACATGTTTCAGTCCGGTGTGCCCGTGGGTGGCAGTGACGATCAAATCCGCGCCCACCTCCTGTGCGCGCCGGCAAACCTGATCGCCCGCGTGACCGCTTTCCACTGAATTTTCCACCTTCACGCCCTTCCAATCGGTGTCGTAAACCAACTCGCGCATTTGCTCGCGCGCCGCTTTTTCTGTTGCGGCGAGGAGCGGCGGAAAATCGTAGAGCGAGTATTCGGGATTGGTATTGTAGGCATGGAGATCGACCGAATGAACGAGCACGAGCTTCGCGTCGAATTTTTTCGCGAGCGCCCTTGCGTAGGCTAGCCCCTTCGCGGAACAACGCGAGAAGTCGACCGGCACGACGATCTTTTTGAAAGTCGCGGACGGACGCTTCGCGCGGCCGCCTTTGGCGTGCACCACGAGCACCGGACAGGGCGCATGGCGGACCACGCGCTCGGCCGTACTGCCCAGAGCAAGATGCTTTAATCCCGTCAGGCCGCGGGTCGCGGTGACGATCAAATCAGCTTGGATTTCGCGGGCGAGCCGGCAGATTTGCGCGAAGGGCTGGCCTTTGACCGCGTGGATGTTTTCCCGGCGCAAAGCGATCGCCTGCTGCAGGGCTACGTCTTTCAGATGCGAGTGGACACGGCGACTGACCTCGATCTCGGGCACGATGAGAGGCATCGTCACGAGGCTGGCGAGCGGATAATCGGACGCAAAGACATGCACCAGGTGCAGCTCCGCGCCGAATTTCTTGAGCAAGGGAAGAACAAAGGCGAGGACTTCGCTCGAGGCGGGCGAAAAATCTATCGGCACCAGCACGCGGCGAATGCTGAGCCCGGTGAGACTTTCGCTCTTCGATCGGGCGCGCGGCGCAGTTAATTTCGTGCTTCGCGAACTGATGGTTAATTCGTTAGGCACAAGCTTCGTCCCTCCACCCACACGTCGCACTGGCGGGGATGACCCCACGGGTCGCAGGTGACCTCCTCGCCGCTCTCGCCCCGGGAAATTTGTTCGATCGCCGTTGCCAGCTTATCGACCGAGACCGGCTTCCCGAGGCATTCGGCCGCACCGTGTCGCACCGCCACCGGTTTCAGGTGGCTTTCCTCCAGACCGGTGAGGACAATGACCGGCGGCCGCTGCCGGCGCGCGTTGATCGCCGCGAGCAGCGCGAGACCCTCGGTCCCGGGATCGACATCGATCACGACATGATCGATGCGATCGAATTCGCGGTTCAGGAAACCAAATGCTTCGTCGCGCCCCCGGCTCAGGCGCACGCAATGCCCGGTGCGGGCGCCGGCTTCCAAGGCGAGTGCGGCACAATCCGCGTCTGCGTCGACCAAGAGTATGACTTTCTCTTTCATCTTTTCCATTTCCCCTTTCGTTAGGCAAAAATAGGACGCGTCGCGACCCAGCGCACTGCGTTTGTTGCGAAAAGAGGGTCGTTTTTTGGCCGCGGGCTACTTCTTGCGCCGCGCCGAGCGAACCGGCGTCTTAGGATGAAGCCGCGCCCGGAACTGGCTCGGAGACTGGCCAAAGACGCGTTTGAAAGTGCGATTGAATTGGGTGAGCGACTGAAAGCCGACGTCGTAGGCCACCTCGCTGATGCGCGCATTGGGGTTGAGCAACTGCGTGCGCGCGTCTTCCGCGCGGACGCGCGCGACGTAGTCGGTGAAGGTGAGGCCGGCGCTCTTGTGGAAGACTTTGCTGAAGTGGAAAATGCTGGCCCCGGCGGCCGCCGCGACCCCGGCGAGCGAGATCTGCTCCTTCTTGTGCTGATCGATGTAGTGCCGCGCTTTGGCCACGAGGAGCGGTTCCTCGTTGTGCTGCTCGACGAGTAATTGATTGCTCAGCGCGGAAAGTTGCTCGGCGAAAAAGGTGAGCAACCTGACGATGGCGCTGTAGCGCTCCGGCGGGAGGAAAGGATTCCCCTCCCAGGCCCGCCGGATTTTCGGGCTAAAACGCACGCCGAGCCGAACCAGCGTCTGGCTGACCTTGACCGTATCGCTGCGGCTGGGGGAATGGCGCAACACCTGGCCGACGCGCAGATAACCGATCGTCTCGGTCCCGAGTCTCAACGGCACCGCGGTTTCGGTCAGTCCAAAGGGACAGGTGATGGTGCTCGGCTGATCACCGGTGTGCCGCACCATCTCCTCGTGCGCCTGCAGGCAAACGGCCAGGCTCTTCGGGTTCTCGGCGAGGAGCGCGCAGAAGGGATTTTCGTGGCGTTTTCCGCGATGCGAGAGCTGCCAGTATTCCAGCGGGCGCAAGGCGAGCGGGAGGCCGGTCGCTTCGCTAAAGACGCGCTCGTAGTCGCGGAATAACTTCGAGCGGCGCAACGCGTCGACCAATTCGCGGTTCGCGTTTGTCTCCCCCTCGCTATTAGCTGCGCCCGTCATGATTACACCGAAACAAAATTCCCCTCCCGCGCAAGAGCTGGCAAGGGATTTCGTTTGTTCATCGCCGCGCACCGGTTCTCCACCGTCACTGCGCGAGACTGTAGGCGAGCGGGAAGAGCTCGGGATTGAGCGGCTTTTGCTGGCCGACGATTTCGCCTAACGACGTGGCGGTGATCTCCGAACGCTGCATGCCGATGAGCACGCTGTGCGAGCCGGCGAGCAGCTGATCGGCGGCCGCCGCGCCAAGACGGGTGGCCAGAACGCGATCGAAGGCGGTCGGCGCGCCGCCGCGCTGGACGTGCCCGAGCTTCGTCACCCGCAGCTCGAACTGCAGCCGCTCGCGGTGCTCGGCAAAATAGGCGGCCAGCCTTTCGGCGTTGTAGGCGGCCCCTTCCGCGACCACCACGAGCGCGTGCGATTTGCCGCGCACGTAGGCGCTGCGCAACTCGGCGGCGACCGATTCCGGGTCGCGCGGCACCTCGGGAATCACGATCGCATCCGCGCCGCCGGCCAGGCCCGCCATCAGACCGAGATAGCCGCAGTTGCGCCCCATCGTTTCCACCAGGAAACCGCGCTGATGCGACAACGCGGTCACCTTCAAACGGTCGATCGCTTCGAGCGCGATATTGAGCGCGGTATCGACGCCGATCGAGACGTCCGTCCCGCAAAGATCGTTGTCGATCGTGGAAGCCACGCCCACCACCGGAAAGCCCCTTTGCGCGAGGGCCTGCGCGCCAGCCTGCGAGCCGTTGCCGCCGATCACGACCAGGCCTTCGACGCCGTGTTTGCCTAACGACTCAACCGCCCGGGCGAGCCCCGCGTCGGTGCGGAATTCCGCGCAGCGCGAGCTCCCCAGCATCGTCCCGCCGAGCTGCAGGATGCGCCCGACATCGCGCGGTCCGAGCGGGACGAAGTCGCCCGCGATCAGTCCGGCGTAGCCCCGCCGCACGCCCATGACCTGCGCGCCGTGATAAAGCGCGCGCCGGGTCACGGCGCGGATCGCGGCGTTCATCCCGGGTGCGTCGCCGCCGCTCGTGAGGAGCGCGATTCGTCTCATGCGCGCGGCAAAAAACGACCGGACTTTCGCAAAGCATGCGCAGCAGAGCGGTGGATCGACTTCATAGTCTGAGACGTCATGGAACCAAGCACTTTACGCAGGCGAACACCGGCAGCGATTCAATTGAAAAGAATTCTGGTGCCGGTCGACTTCTCCGGTCCTTCGCAACAGGCGCTGCATTGCGCGCGCCGCCTGGCGCAATTCTTCGGGGGCGAGATCACGCTGCTCCACGTGGTCCAGAAAACCCCGGTCGCGCCTTTCCCGGAGGCGCCGCCTTATCTCGATTACGTCGAAGAAGATTTCGAGGAGGCGGAAAAAAATCTACATGCGCTCGCCGCCGCGGAGGAAGCCGCCGCGTCCATCAAAATCCCGACCGTGGTTCGAACCGGCCTCCCGGCGCACGAGATTGTCGAGGCCGCCCGGGAATTCGATTCCGACCTGATCGTGATCGCGACCCACGGTTATACCGGCTGGAAACACTTTTGCATCGGGAGCACAGCGGAGCGGGTGGTGCGGGCGGCACCCTGTCCGGTTTTTGTTGTGCGCGAGAAGGAGCACGACTTTATTTGAACACGCTCATGGATCAGCCCCTCCTCGAACCACTCGAGACCCGCGTCGGATTGCACCCATTTCTCGTCGGTCTGCGGCCACATCACATCAAGCTGCTGGCCGATTGCGCGATGGTGAAAAGCTTCGATCCCGGCGACTATCTTTTCCGGCAGGGTGAATTTGCCAACCGGTTCTATTTGATCGAACAAGGCATGGTCGTGCTCGAGGCGCTGGACAATGAGGGCAACTGCGTCGTCGTCGAAGAGGTGGGCGCGGGCAAACTGGTCGGCTGGTCATGGCTCTTCCCGCCCTACATCTGGCATTTCGACGCACGCGCAGCCGAGCCCACGACCGCCCTCTTTTTCTACGGCACGATCCTGCGCGAATATTGCGCGAAGGATCCGTCGTTAGGCTTCGAGCTTTTCAAGAGAATGAGCCAGGTGATGGTCGAGCGGTTGCAATCCGCCCGCACGCGGCTGCTCACGAACCGCTCCAGCCAGGCCGCGGCGAAGGACTCCGGCAACAATCGCCGCTCGTTGCCTGCGTCCAAGGGCAAAGCCAAACGGCCTAACGATCGCGCGTGAAAATCCAGCCGCACAAGATCGGGCTGCTGCTCGGCGCGCTCACCGGCGGAATGCATTTCTGCTGGTCGCTTCTCGTCCTGCTCGGCTGGGCGCAACCACTCATCAACTTCATTTTCTGGGCGCACATGATTCAGCCCATCTATGTGATCAAGCGCTTCGACCCGGTGGCCGCGCTCACCTTGATCATCGTCACGACTGGCATCGGCTACCTCATTGGCGTGACCGGTGGAGCGCTCTGGAGCCGAATTCAGCGGCCGGGCGGACCGGCGCAATAAACGCCCCGCAAATAACAAACCATGGAGAGCCGACCGGGCCCGCGCGGACCAGTGTGAGCGGAACAAAACTCAAGTCATCCAAAAATCATGCTCGCAAAATATAAGATCGAATACGGCATCAGCTTCCAGGGCCACGAACAGGATCACCATTATCTCACCGACGACCCGGTCGTGTGCGAGCAAGTGCTCTCCGGGTTGCTGGAGCGCGGGATGCGGATCAAACACATTTCGCACGACGGCGTGGAACTGCCCCGACCCGAAAGCGACCGCATGATCAAGACCGCCGTCGGCATGCTCGCGACCAGGCATCTCTGCGCGTCGCTTGAGATCGACACGGTCGAAGCCCATCATCGCTTCGGATCACCCGCATGAAGAAAAACACGCCCAAGAAACGCGGTGCCACCGCTCGTCCGGAGACCGTCGCAGGCGAGAAGCTGACCCGGAAGGATCGCAAACTCGCAGCGCACCCCCCACCCGAGCGTCGGCAGACGAATCGCTTCCGCGAATCGCATGCCGACGAGGCCTCCGGTAGAGATGCGAGCTGAGCCCGCGCCCGTCGCGACGCCGGCCGGCGCGCGGGCGACGGTCGCCGAGCTGCGCAACGTCTGGCTCTCCTTTAACGAAAAGCCGGTCCTGGAGGATGTTTCCCTCGTCGTTAGGCCAGAGGAACGCCTCGTCATCATCGGGCAGAGCGGCGCGGGTAAGACGACCATCCTGCGCCTGCTTCTCGGCATTCTGGCGCCGACCCGCGGGTCGATCTTCTTCCGGCAGCGCGACGTGGCGCACCTGAGCGCGGATGAGCTGCGGGAGATTCGCGCGCACATCGGGATGGTCTACCAGGACGCAGCCCTCCTCAGCTCGCGCAACGTGCGGGAGAACCTCGCTTTGCCCCTGGAGGAATTAACGCGCAAGACGCGCCCCGAAATCGACCGGATCGTGGATGAAAAACTGGAGCTGGTCGAGCTGCGGGGCGACGACAAGCTGATGCCGTTCGAATTGAGCGGCGGCATGCGCAAACGTGTCGGGCTGGCCCGCGCGCTGGTGATGGAGCCGGAGTTGATCCTCTTCGACGAACCGACGGCCGGGCTCGATCCCGTGATCAGCGCGGTGATTGATGAATTGATCATCAACCTGACGACAAACTCCAAAGTGACTTCGATCATCGTGACTCATCTGATGGAGAGCGCCTTTCGGGTCGCGACCCGGATGGCGATGCTGCACCGCGGCCGGATCATCCTGGAGGGATTGCCTAACGACTTCAAGGCTTCGTACGATCCGGTTGTCGTGCAGTTTCTGAGTGGGAGCACGGAGGGACCGATCCTGGAGCGGAGCAAATATCACATGCTTTCGCCGGGGGACTAAGCGTACACTGATTCGTCATCAGGACAAAGGCGTGCAGGTGCCCAGTAACCGTCATCGAGAAAGATGGCCTCCCGCCGGCCGCCTCGACTCAGGGGGGAGAGGCGGGGTCGTCAGGGGGGAGAGGCGGGGTCGCATCTATACATTTGACATCTCACTAATCAATTTCGCCGCCGTTTTTCGACTCTCCGGCTTGAGCCGCCGCAGCCGTTGCGCCACCGCCGCGTAATTCATCCCGCCAAAGAGTTCCCCCACCTCCCGTTGACTCAACCCGCACTTCTCCCAGATCAGCCACAGCGCCACATTGCGCGCTTCCAAGCCATGTCCTCCCCTTTCCTGCAATCGTTGGACCGGCAACCCATAGCGCTTCGCCACCGTCTGCAAGATCGCCTTCGGACTCAATACGACAGTTCCGCGCCGCAGAGCCGTCACTTCCTGGCGCCCGTCCCGCAAGTCGCTCATCCGATCCTGGATCCGGCGCGCAAAGCTCTCGCTCCCCAGCACCGCCTGCCACTGCACCGCTTCCAGCGGACTGGCGATCTCCCGGAGCAGCCCTTCCTCCACAAAACGCCGATAGCGCACCGCCCTCCCGCGCCGCGGACCACCCATCTCCGCCAGGACCATCTCCTCCTGCACAAAAGCAAGGGGCTGCGCCAACCCGGCGTAGCCGCGATAGCTGCTCCAAACGTATTCTCGCAACCGCTTCCGCCGCTCCCCCGGACTCCCTTCTCCGAGTCGCTTCCCCCGCACCGGATTGAGATGCAGGTAACGGCTCAATTCCAGCAGATACTCTCCCTCCTCCACCAGAAAGCTCTTGTAGCGGCCCTGAAAAAGGTGACCGCTCCGATCATAGCGCCAGTTAAACCAGGTCGTGTAAGAAACCAGCAACCAGTGCATCCAACGGCTCAGGTTTCCCCGGTGCGTTTGCGCCACCAGATGGAAGTGATTGCCCATCAGGACGAAGACCAGGAGCGATACCTCGCAGCGCTCGCACGAGCGGGCGAGCAAGGTCAGAAACTGCTTGCGGTCGCGTTCGGCGCGAAAAACGAGCCGCCGCTCGTTCCCCCGCGCTGTCACATGATAGATCGCATCCTCAAACTCGATCCGCAACGGTCGCGCCATGCCGGCAGCCTCTCAGCCCTTCGTCCACATGTCAAATGTATAGATGCGACCCCGTCCTACCACCGCTGGCGGGAGCGAGCGTGGCAAACACCAAGATCTGTTTCATAAAATCAAATGTGGACCGCACAACGGCCAGCGGTTGGCTCCAGCGATTGGTTAGGTCTCATTGGGCGGTGTGTATGGTGTCGGGCCGTTCGACGCGCACTGCACGTCCGCCAAACTCTTGAGCTAGACCAGCGGTCAAAAGCTGCTCGGCTCTGACGTACTCAGGCGGCGTCGGGCCGAAGCCGGCGGAAAGATCAACGAGGATGTCGCCACCCACCTCTCGTGCGCCAAGCTCGACGGCAAAATGCCTGACGTCTGGTTGCGTGTAAAACACGACTGTGTTTGGAGCGTGCGAGCTCGAGGTGTGGTCTGCAAGAGGTATCTGAGTCGCGACGGAGCGGAGAACCTGCTTTACCTTGGCGCGTTCAACGCTGCTTGCTCCGGCGATGCGATACTGCCGGACGTTCACGGTGTCGCAGGAAGCGAGTAAAAGAACCGCCAACAGGAGTAGTAATCGAGTGATGTGCGTCATGAGACCTAGACTTTATGGCTGTGCGCG
>PNAA01000007.1 GCA_003169975.1 Spartobacteria bacterium
GACATTCACGCTGACGCAGTACACTCACCCGCCGCAACCTGCGCTTCGCCTCACTTCGGCGCCGGACCTAGGACAATCACGGATTGGCTTTGGCTTTCGGCATCACCCCGATCTTTTGCGCGAAGGCGATGAAGCGCGGGTCGTCCTTATAGGCGCGCAGGAAAGGATCGACCAGCAGCGTGGTCACGCCACTGTCGTGCGTAGCCCAGGCGTGCTCGAGCCATTCGAACATTTTCTCCGGCGCCTTGCGCAGGACATAGACTTGAACAATCTGGTTGCCGGGAGCCTAGCTTTTTGAGCCAGCGGGCAAGGAACGCTCGCCAACCGGCCTTGAACTTGCATCCTACATCGGCCACTCAATGAGTTTCACAATCGCACCCGACGAATTGCAAAACCTGCTCGTGATCCGTTACGGCGGCCGTGCGGATGCGGGTGAAGCCGAGCGATGTCTGGAAGAAATTCAAACGGTCCTCCCCAAATTGCAACCGGGTTTCAGATTCTGGTAGACCTGAAAGATATTAAGTCGATGGATGTCTCCTGCGCGTCTTGGATTCGCAAGATCATGGATCTGTGTAACGAAAAGGGCGTGGCCGCGGTCGTGCGAGTGATTCCGGACCCGAGAGGAGACATTGGATTGCGGATCATGTCTTTTTTTCATTATCGTGGAGACGTTCGCATCGTCACTTGCGAAGGCATTGAAGAAGCGAACAAGATTCTTTCGATAGGACAGTCGGGTAATTCCCGCGCCTAAGCGCGAAGCCAGTCCGGCAATCGATCACTCTCCAGAGAGTCTCAAGGCGCGAGAACATTCGATAAGGTTACAGAAATCGTTCGGCATCGATGAAATGGGGTCTAACACGTCGAGCTTAGCTAAGTGTTGCGGGTGTTCTAGAATCTGTCCGGAGATCAAATTAGAAGCCAGTGAAGTCTTGCCTCACAGATAGGTGATATCCAAACGCCAATTTGGTCCATCAGTGACAAGAACATCGTTCTTTTTTGGGTCCGTGGCGAAAAGATACCCTTCACGCCAACGAGCGTGCCCTCCTGGCTCTCAACTGTGCCAACGAAATACCATCCGACCGTCCTGTGGAAAAAGCTGGCGATGGCAAAATCCACCTTTGGCGATCGGACATCCTTGTGAAACTGAGGTCTGCTCGTCGCCATCAGATCTCGCCGTCTATTTGTTAATTTCGATGAGCAGGTTGGCGGTAGCTTCCGGTGGAGAAAGATGACGCTGGAAAACGCCACTTGGCGAAGTAGGTTAAAGAGTTCATGCTGTTAAGAAGCGGCGCCGGCTTTGACTGCGGCGTCGGGAAGACGAGGGCGATCGCCGAGACAGAAATGGGAGGACTTTATCGCGAAGCCCACCTGCTTCTTTGAGCGAACTCCCTCCCGGAAGGCTGCTTCGCTCACAGATCACCTTTGATCGCGAGAACCGGCTTCATTGTGGAGAGCCTCCTGTTCTTAGTCCTCCAATCGCAGTCAAGCAACCGTCGTAGCGGCCAGCCGGGCAGAGCGATAAAAGAACCGTTTCGTGATTTCTGCCGCCGCGATGTACGAAACAATGATGAGGGCGATGATCGGATAGAAGGGTGTCGGCAGTGCCTCGAATCCGAGGAGCCGCGCGAACGGAAGATAAGGCGTGAACGCCGTCACTACCACGACCGCGGCCGTCGCCGACCATATTCGGCTCAAAGTTGCCATACGCAAAAGGCCATCCTCAGCTAACAACCTGGTTGGTAAGCGGCTTGCCATGTTCAAATCTTGTGATGTTGTCGATGGTCGTAGCGGCAATGTTTTCGAGAGCTTCGCGCGTGAAAAACGCCTGATGGCCGGTGACGATCACATTTGGAAACGTTAAAAGCCGACTGAACACATCATCGCTGATGATCAAGCCGGAATGGTCCTCGAAAAAGATCTGCTCCTCCTCTTCGTAAACGTCAAGGCCGAGATAACCGATCTTGCCACTCTTTAATGCCTCGATGACGGCGATGGTGTCGATCAATGCGCCGCGGCTCGTATTAACAAGCATGACTCCGTCGCGCATTTTGCTAAGCGCGCTCGCGTCCATCATGTGCTTATTGCCGGGGGTAAGCGGACAGTGCAATGTAATGATGTCCGACTCTGCCAGCAATTCATCGAGCTTCAGGTAACGTGCGCCTAACGAACGGCAGGTCTCGTTGGGTAACGGGTCGAAGGCCAGGATTCGGCACTCGAAGCCGGACAGTAATCGGACGACCACAGTCCCGATTTTTCCCGTGCCAACGATGCCAACGGTCTTCCCATGAATTTCGAATCCCAGCAAACCGTCGAGGGCGAAATTGCCTTCGCGCACCCGATTGTAGGCGCGGTGCAATTTTCGGTTTAAGGCCAGGATTAATCCCAGCGTGTGCTCGGCGACCGCGTAAGGCGAATACCCAGGAACACGGGGACCATCAGTCCGTGCCGCTGCGCGGCGATGATATCAACATTGTTATATCCCGCGCAACAAGGGCGATCAGTCGAATGTCGAGCGCAGAGAGCTTTTCGATCACAGCGGCGCTAATCTGATCGTTTACGAAAATGCAGACGGCATCTAAGCCGGACGCAAGGCTCGCCGTCTCTCCGCTCAAGTGCGGTTCGAAGAAGTGCAATTCGTGGCGAGAGGCATTCGCCGCGATCAGAAACTCGTGATCGTAGGTTTTGGCGCTGAAAACCGCGACCTTCATTCCAATCTGATCTCTGCCTCCCACTCGTCATCCTCAGCGCGCCACTGCAACTCGAAACCGATGTTTCGGCTCACCTCGAGCATAGCCGTGTTCGCAGCGAGAATGCGCCCGGTGATGCGCTGGAGTTTCTCTGCCCGGCCGATCTTGACGAGCAGTTTCAGCAATTCCGTTCCCATCCCCATCTTCTGCCATGCGTCCGCGATCAGGAGCGCGAACTCCGCTTCGTTAGCGCTGTGGCCTTTGATCAGGCGAGCAATGCCGATGATCTCTTTGTCACATTCCGCCACCAGCGCGATCTCGCGGTCGTAGTCGTTGAAGCAGGTGCGCACGAGCCGTTCATGTGCGGTCCTGCTTTCTACATTAAGCGAGCCGAAGTAGCGGAAGTGCACGCTCTGTTCCGAAAGGCTTTGGTGAAACCTCACCATCTGCGGTTCGTCTTCAGGTCTGATCGGACGAACGGTGATCAGCCTTCCGTCAGAACGTCTAATCGCGCTGATGTATTGTGCCGGATATGGACGAATCGCGGTGCGCGGTAATTTGTCATCGGCGAGCTCGGAAGGATGCAAGACCACTCTCGCGTCCAATGCGACAATTCCATCCGCCGACGCGAGCAGCGGGTTGATGTCGATTTCCTTAATGCGCGGCTGCTCCACGATTAGCTGACTGAATCGGACGAGTAATTCTTCCAGCGCGACAAGATCGACCGGTGCCCGTCCGCGCACTCCTTGTAAAGCACGATGAATCCTCGTCCGCTCCATCATGCGGCGCGCGAGAGTGCGATTCAACGGCGGCAAGGCAAGTGCACGATCGTGGAAGACTTCAACCAACTGACCGCCCGCACCGAAGAGCAATATCGGTCCAAATTGCGGATCAATGCTGCTGCCGAGAATCAACTCGTAGCCAGCGCGGGAGATCATCGGCTGCACCACGGCACCAAGAAAATCTACCGGGCTACCGCGCGTTCGCACTGCATCTTGGATCTCGCGATAGGCCGCGCGGACGGCCGCCTCACCAATAAGATTGAGCTTTACGCCACCCACATCCGTTTTGTGCGTGATCGTGTGGGAATAAATTTTCAGCACAACCGGTCCCGTAAACTGCGCGGCTTTGTCCACCGCTTCCTCTTCACTGGTAGCAATGAGCGCCGGAACGACCGGAATTCCGTAGGCGGCGAGAAACTCTTTCGATTCCGGTTCACTCAAAAGCACCCGACCGGATTTCTGAACGCATCCGATAATGCGGGCTGCTTCAGCGCGGGAAGGGGAACTTTCCGCCCCGACTGCAAGCGTGGGCGTTTCATAAAGTGCGTGAAGCGCATGTGTGTATTGCCACAAATAACAAAACGCGCGCGCTGCGCTGTCGGGATACGCGAATGTTGGAATACCGGCGCGATCGAGAATGGCCATCGCTTCAGTCACGCTTTCGCCGCCCATAAAGCTGGCGAGAATCGGTTTGCCTTCGAGTTTGGCGAATGAGGTCAGCTCCGTCGCGATGGCGCTTGGCACGGTCACGGCTTGACGCGTGAGCACGACGAGAATGCCGTCGATTCCCGGATCGCGCGATACAATCTCGACCGCGCGCGCATAACGTTGGGCATCCGCATCACCGATGACGTCAACCGGATTGCCGTGGCTCCAATGTGGCGGCAATACGCGATCAAGCGCCTCCGATGTCTCGCTCGATAGCGACGCGATTTCGCCACCATTCGCCGCGAGTGTATCGGTCGCGAGCGCACCTGGCCCGCCAGCATTCGTGACAATCGCAAGCCGCGGTCCCCGGGCGCGCGGCTGCTTGCCGAGCAACTCCGCAATGTTGAACAGTTCGCCGATGGTGTTGACGCGCAACACGCCGGCTCGTCGGAATGCGGCATCGCACACTTCATCACTGCCGGTCAGCGCGCCTGTGTGCGATGCTGCCGCTTTCGCCGCGGCTTCAGTGCGACCAACCTTAATCACAATAATCGGTTTCGTTAGGGCAACTTCCCGCGCCGCGGAGAGAAACGAGCGCGCGTCGCCGATCGACTCCATGTAAAGCAGAATGCTGCGCGTGTGCGGATCGTCGCCCAGATGATAAATCAGGTCGCCCCAGTTCACATCGAGCATCGACCCGATGGAAATAAATGCGCTGAAACCGACCCGATTCGTTAAGCTCCAATCGAGAATCGCCGCGCAAAGCGCGCCGCTCTGACTGATAAATCCGATGTTTCCGGGTAGCGCCAACGGTTTGGCAAACGTTGCGTTCAAGCCGATGTGCGGAAACATCACCCCGACGCAGTTCGGCCCGATGATTCGCATGTCGCCTCGCGCATCAGCAATCTGCTTCTCCAGTTCACGTCCGCGCGCGCCGATCTCTTTGAATCCTGCCGAAATAATGACCGCACCCTTCACACCGACTGTGGCGCACTCACAAACAATTGTGGGGACCGTGGGCGCCGCCGTAGCAATCAGGGCCAGATCGACAGGCTTGGGTACGTCCCGAATGGTGGAGACGGTCTTTTTTCCGAGAATCATTCCTCGATTCGGATTCACGGGAAAGACGTCGCCTTTGAAGGATGAAAGATTCTCCGTCAAAGCGCGCCCGACGCTCCCCAGCGATTCGCTCGCGCCGATCACGGCTATTGTGCGCGGCGACAGCATGGCGCCCAACGGCGATCGTTCCGGAAAGCCTTGGTGAGCCAACTCGTCACTGCAACCAGATCTCATGCTCACGGAAACTCTCTACACGCTTAGGCGGTTTTCCTCTTCCAAAACCGCGAGCGTCGTCTTCAATACCGTGTCGGGATTGAGCGAGATGCTGTCAATCCCTTGCTCAACGAGGAACTGCGCAAACTCTGGGTAATCGCTCGGCGCCTGACCACAGATGCCGATCTTGCGGCCTTTCTTGCGGCAGACGGCGATCACCTCCGCGATCATCTTTTTCACCGCGGGATTTCGCTCGTCGAAAATCCCGGCGACGATTTCGCTATCGCGATCGACGCCGAGAATCAATTGGGTGAGATCGTTCGAGCCGATGGAGAAGCCGTCGAAAGCTTCAGCGAATTCCTCGGCGAGGATGACATTGCTCGGGATCTCGCACATGACGTAAATCTCGAGCTCGCTTTCACCTCGCTTCAGTCCGTGTTGCGCCATTTCCGCGATCACCTTGCGGCCTTCCTCCACCGTGCGGCAGAAGGGAACCATCAACTTGACGTTCGTTAGGCCCATTTCATCGCGGACCTTTTTCATGGCGCGACATTCGAGGGCAAAGCCGGCTGCGTAGCGCGGGTTGTAGTAACGGGAGGCGCCGCGGAATCCGAGCATCGGGTTCTCTTCCACCGGCTCGTACGCCCTCCCGCCGACCAAATTGGCGTATTCGTTTGTCTTGAAATCACTTAGCCTAACGATGACATCCTTCGGGTAAAATGCAGCCGCGATCATCGACACGCCCTGCGCGAGTTTATCGACAAAAAATTGCGCCTTGTCGTCGTAGCCGGCGGTCAGCTTGTCGAGTTCTGCGCGAACGGCAGCGTCTTGGATTTTCGCATAATCGAGTAGGGCGAGCGGATGCGCCTTGATGTAACTCGTGATGATGAACTCTTCGCGCGCGAGACCGACGCCATCATTCGGAATGAAGGAAAGCGCAAAGGCGCCTTCGGGATTGGCGACGTTCATCATGATCTGCGTCCGCGGCCGGCCGATCTCTTTCAGGTCGGTGCGCGTAACGCCAAACGGCAGCCGCCCTTCGTAAACAAACCCAGTATCGCCGCCCGAGCAGGAGACGGTCACGACTTGGCCGTCTTTCAACGAAGCGGTTCCGTGTTCCGTCCCAACAATCGCTGGCACGCCGAGCTCGCGACTAACGATCGCCGCGTGGCAAGTGCGCCCTCCGCGATCAGTCCTCGTCGCTCTCGTAATATTTCGCAGCTGGATCATGCACGGCGGAAAATTCAACATTCGCGCAGATGGCTCGGAACGACCAGCACCGGACATTGCGCGGTGCGCACGAGTTGCTCCGCCACGCTGCCGAGAAGCGCGTGGCGCAGCCTGCCATAGCCGTGCGTCGACGTAATGATCATGTCCACGTCTGGGCGCGCGCTTGCTTCCGTCAACCTTGCCACCGGTAGGCCGACTTCGACCTGCGTCTCGGCCGAAATTCCGATGAGCGGAAGGGAGTTCACCATTTCGTCGAGTTTGTCCTCTGCTTCGAGGATGGCTGTTTCCAGAAGCTGCGACCAGTTCGGATCAGCCGCGGTGCGTGTTGCCGCCATGTAGTCGGGCGGATGAACAACGTGCATGAGCAGGAGGTCGGCGCCGACCGCGGTTGCGAAAACAGAGGCATACCTCGCGCCCTCTCTCGCGCAGTCGGATAAATCGACGGGCACCAGAATTTTTTGCAAGACGATGCCTTCGGCCGCGGTCTTAATCGGTCCCCGCGTCAGTTCGCGCACCACGAGGACGGGACAGCGAGCATGGCGAATAACTTCCTCGGTCGTGCTGCCTAACGTTAGACGTTTGAAACCGCTATGACCATGCGTTGCGATGACGATCAGGTCCGCATCCAACTCCTCGGCCGTGGCGATGATCTCCCGAAACGGTTTGCCTAACCGGAGATGGCAATCTTCGTGCTGCGGACGGGTGCCGAATGCGAGCTCGACTTCATCGGCCAGATGACACTTCGCCTCGGCCTCCGACCAAAGGACCGGCGAAGTCGCGACTGTGGAAAATTGATGCGCACCCTCGTGGACGTGCACCAAGTGCAGGCGCGCGCCGAAACGGCTGGCGAGCGGCCGGGCGAAATCGAGCGCGCGGACTGATTCTCCGGAAAAATCTAGCGGCACGACTACCGTCGTTAGGCGGAGCGGATCTTCGAAGAACGACGCGGTTGGCTGAACGGATGCGCCCTGCGATTTACTGGAACCAAACCCCTGCTGCTTGGTGCTCGTGCTCATGGGTAAAATATGGGCGCTTGGCGCGGGATGGCCCATCGCGATTTACGAAACAGTCGCCATTTCTTGCCGGTTGATTCGGGAGGCAGGAGTCGGTTTTTACCGCGCAAGATTTGAACAGATTCTAGCAAGCGATGACGAGCGCGCTAGGAGAGGAGGGCTTAACTACCTCCTGAAAGGACAAAAAAACTATGAGCCAACTAACTATGTGGAATCCATTCCGGGAACTCGACGAGGTGCAGAACCGTCTCGGCAGTTTCTTCGGCGGATCGTTCAACCGTTTAGGAAACGGTGACGGCGGCCTGAAATTGGCCGACTGGTCGCCCCAGGTGGACATCACCGAGGATGACAAGGAGTATCTCATCAAATCGGACCTGCCGGAGATGAAGAAGAACGAGATTAAAGTGAACGTCGAAAACGGCGTGCTCTCGGTCTCTGGCGAACGCAAAACCGAAAAGGAAGAAAAGAACAAGAAGTTCCATCGCATCGAGCGCAGCTATGGCACGTTCCAGCGCAGCTTCGCGCTGCCGGACGACGCCGACGGCGCGAAGGTGGCGGCGGAATTCAAGGACGGTGTGCTGAAAGTGCACTTGCCGAAAAACCCGATCGCCAAGAAAAAAGCGATCGAGGTAAAGGTGGATTAGCCAGGGATGGTCCGGCGCGTGGCCACAGCCCCGCGCCGGAATTGCCCTGGTTGAGGGTCCGTTTGCTAACGAAAAGTCTTCGCCCGCTATTTGCGTTCGTCCTCCATCAGCGGGACCTCATGTTCGGGGGACGCTGACGGCAGCGCAGAAGCATTCGTCACCACAATAGTCGTGCCCGGCGAGATGATGTCGTAAATTTTTTCGGCGAACTCTGGCGGGACGTGCACCCGCCGCGACAGATCGCGCAAGGTGGCGTCGCCTTCCGTTCTTACGGCCATCCACCGATGCGCCGGACGACCGCGCACGAATGCGCTCGGTGTTTCACTTAATCCTTCCAGCATGGTGAAGACATGACTGCCGAGCGGGAGTTTCGGATCGTCGATCTGAAGCACAGCGCGACCAATCGGTTCACCGTTTCGATAAACGTAAACCGCGTTGTCTGCCGTGCTGGCCAGAATGGTGATGGGTCCCTCGGGACTTTGCTCCGGCTTCCACTCAAACGCGCCTTCGATCGGCCGCAGATCTCCCGCCTCCTTCGGCCACAAGATCATCCCAGGTTGGGCCGCCAAAGCCGGCGTCGGCGCTTTCTTATCGACGACGATAGCCGTGGTTCCGCGCGTCGTGATCGAGTAAAGCCGTTTAGCGAATTCGCGCGGCAGCCTGATGCATCCATGACTCGCGGGATAACCGGGAAGATCACCGCCGTGCAAAGCCGTCGGTTTAACGCCGCAACTTCTCCCGGCAATTATCAGCATCAATCTTTCCCACGGCGCGCGGCGCATGGCCGCGAGGAAGGTCTTGGCCGGGAGCGCTGCCGGAATCTTTTCACTGGGATAGGTCTCGCCGGTTAACGCCGCTTCGTTTACAAACAGATCACGCGCTTCGAGCAGCCGGCAGTCGGCCGGAATAACTGCACCGGCCGACAGGAGCACAAGATCGCCGGGAACAATTTGTTCCAGCGGCACCAGCAATTCGGCGCCGGCGCGCACCACACGCACTTTTGTTTCGACGACGGCGCACAATTTTGCCACCGCACTCGCCGCGCCACGTTCCTGCCAGAAGCCGAGCAAACCGCTGACAATGACGATCGAGAGGATAATTGCAGCGTCAGTTACATCCTGAAGAAAAGTCGAGAGAAGGGCGGCTCCGATCAGGATGAGAATAATCGGACTCGCGAATTGTCGAAGCAGCAACGTCACTCCGGTGGCGCGCACTTTCGATTGCAGCCGGTTTGCGCCCAGCCGGGCAAGGCATCCGCGCGCCTGCTCGTTCGTCAGACCATCCGCGGACGTGCCGAGCGCACGAAAAACCGTGTCGGTTGGCACGGCGAAAAGGTCCTCGATAGGTGAAGAATCAGTCAACTCTCCACTACTATCGCAGGCTCTTACCTCAGGTGGAATACTAAGATTTTGGGTGTTGGGTCTGATTCAGTATGGCTTTTATAGGTTGCGTGATCCGTTGGATAACGCCCATATTCTGTCCATGGAAAACCCGCGTCTCATTCAAGTCGGCAATACGATCATAAATCCAGACCGTATCGACTATGCCGATCGAGAAAACGAAGGCGAAGTAGTCGTTACTTTCTCTAACGGCGAAGAAAAGAAGTTCGATCGTGAAGCAGCAAACTTTGTTTGGAGCGCGTTATCCGATGCCTGTAGAGCCAGTTTGCCGCCTAGAGATTAGCCCTCAATACCAAAGCGCGACCTCAACCAGCAAGCAGCCCGTGCCGTCGAGAAGATCACAGGCAGCGAGCCGGTGCGCGGCGAAGATTTGGTTTCCTCTGAGACGCTGAAGCGGAAGTTTCGCGAGGCAAATACGGGCGCCACTCCAAAGGCTCCAAAATCACGGAGTGCATGGGACTTCAAAATCAGCTTTTCATCGTGAGCTACGGCGTCTCCCCGAGTTTTCGGTGCTCCGGTGTCTAGGTGATTCTTGAACTCATCCCATAAACTACACGTGCTGAATCGGACCCAACACCAGACTTTGGCGTCACCGAACCGGCGCGCTACGGGCCCGGCTTTTTTGCTCTCCCGTTCTTGCCTACTCGCAATTGGGCCCCGACTGCAAGATTGGATGATCAAATGCCAATCCGCAGCTAGCGAATCCGCTGGTTGGATTTAGAATCCCTCCGGCAAACGCACGAAGAGATGAATTTTATCGCCTTGAAAATGTTGCTCGGCGATCGAGCGAAATACATCGGCATCGTCATTGGCTTGACCTTTGCCTCGCTCCTCATTACGCAGCAGTCGGCCATTTTTGCGGGGATCATGACGCGCACCTTCAGCTTTTTAAGCGACGTCGGATTGCCGGATATCTGGGTCGTTGATCCTCAGGTGAAATACATCGACGACATCCGTCCGATGCAGGACACGATGGTTCTGCGCGTGCGCGGCGTGGAAGGGGTTCAGTGGGCGGTGCCGCTCTATAAAGGATCGCTCGCGGTGCGTCGCACCGATGGCACCTACCAATCCTGCGTCGTCATCGGTCTGGACGATGAAACACTCATGGGCGGACCGCCGAGCATGGTGACCGGGAATCTCTGGAACCTCCGGAAGAGCGGCGGAGTAATCGTGGATGCGGCCGGCGCTGAGGGAAAGCTGGCGCACATTCTGCCCGGCGGAAGGAGAGTCCCTCTCAAGGTGGGGGATGAAATGGAGATCAACGATAACTGGTCAGTCGTCGTCGGCATCTGCAGGGTCACGCAAACTTTCCAAACGAATCCGGTCCTTTATACGACCTACTCCTCGGCCACATCCTTCGCGCCCTCCCAGCGTTTGCTTTTGTCGTTTGTCACCGTCAAAGCAAAGCCCGGTCAGGATTTGCATGCTTTGTGTCAGCGCATTGAGCGCGCCACGGCGATGAGAGCCTACACGCGCGACGACTTCAAAATGGTGACCTTTCTCTACTATCTGAAATATACCGGCATGCCGGTAAACTTCCTGACCGCGGTCGTCTTGGGATTCCTGGTGGGAGTCGCGATCTCGGGCCAGACCTTTTATAACTTCACCCTCGATAACCTGCGTTATTTCGGAACGCTCAAGGCAATGGGCGCGAAGAACGGGATGCTTCTGCGGATGATCCTTCTGCAAGCACTGGTGGTGGGGGGTGTTGGTTACGGCCTGGGGGTTGGCGCGGCCTCAGCGTGGGGCATGTTGGTCAGCGGGCGCACGCAACTGGCTTTCCGCTTGCCCTGGCACTTGCTGGTCGTTAGCGCAGTAGCAGTGCTGGTCATTTGTTTGAGTTCCGCGGCTTTAAGTATTCGCAAGGTTATGAAGCTGGAGCCCGCAGTGGTCTTCCGCAGCTAGATTATGAGTGCGAGTAACAACGGGACACCAAAGCAAGTCGAGGTTGCCGTGCGCTGTGACGGACTAACCAAGACCTTTGGCACGGGTAACGCCGCGGTAAAGGCCCTTCGCGGCGTGGATTTGGAGGTTCGCAATGGTGAGTTACTCATGTTAGTCGGGCCTTCCGGTTGCGGGAAGACGACGCTTATCTCAATTATCGCCGGAGTGCTCCGGCGCGATGGCGGAGACTGCACTGTTTTTGCACACGACTACAATGGAATGAGCGAAGACGAGACAACATCATTCCGCGGCGTGAACGTTGGCTTCGTCTTTCAGGCCTTTAACCTGATTCCCTCATTAACGACGGCGGAGAACGTGGCGACTCCATTGATCATCAACGGCATGAAGCCAGCCGCCGCCGTGTTCCACGCCGGTAAGATCCTGGGAGAGGTAGGGTTTGACGACCGCATGATGCGCTCTCTACCGCAGGATCTTTCCGGAGGTCAGCAGCAGCGGGTCGCGATTGCTCGATCACTAATTCATCAGCCGCGTTTGATCGTTTGCGACGAACCGACCAGCGCCCTCGACGGCGAGACCGGCCACAAGGTCATGGAATTGATGCGACGGTTGGGACGCACGGAGAACCGGGCACTGGTCGTGGTGACGCACGATTCGCGCATTTTCGAATTCGCCGATCGCATCGCGGAGATGGAAGACGGTCGCATTACGCAGGTGGTCGATTCACCCGGCAAATTGAAATTGATGTCGCAGCAAACTGGTTAGGAGAAAATTATGGTTCGCAAATATGTCCTGTCGGCGCTCGCGATCGTGGGGGTAGCTCTGGGAATTCTCGCCGCCGTTCGGAGTGCCCGCACCCTGGCCCCGACCCCGATGATTTCGGAGCCGCCGGCGCCGCCGTATCAAACCTTTGTTGCCGGCGCCGGCTTGGTCGAAGCCAGCACAGAAAACATCGCCATCGGAACCCAGATCGCGGGGATTGTTTCCAAAATCTACGTCCAGGTAGGCAGCCAGGTGAAAACAGGTCAGCCGCTCTTCACCATCGACGACCGTGCCCAGCGTGCTCTGATCGCCACTGACACCGCCGCGGTCGCTTCAGCCAAAGCTCAAATGGAACAGGCGGAGTATGAGCTTAGGCTCGGCCAGGGCCTGGTGCAAAAAAAGGTCATTAGTCTGGAGGACCTCCAGACCCGACAGAACACGGCGAGAACGGTCGAAGCGCAGTTTGTGCAGTCCCAGGCGAATTTGGAGGCGGCCAAGACCGATCTTGATCGGCTCACGGTGCGGGCACCTCTGGATGGTCAGGTTTTGCAACTTAAGATTCATCTTGGGGAGTTTGCGCCCACGGGCGTGTTGGCCCAGCCGCTGATTCTGTTCGGCGGCACCGCGCCGATGAACGTGCGCGTGGACGTCGATGAAAACGACGCCTGGCGGGTCCGGCAGGAAGCGACCGCGGTCGGTTATCTTCGCGGCAACAAGGCCATCGATGTGCCGCTAAAGTTCGTCCGATTCGAGCCGTATGTAATTCCGAAGGTCTCACTCACGGGCGAAAGCACTGAGCGTGTGGACACAAGAGTCCTGCAAGCCATCTACAGCTTTGAGCGCGGGAATCTGCCAATCTACGTCGGCCAGCAGATGGATGTTTACATCGACGCGCTGGCGCGTCCGTCCGATAATCGAGATTGAACGGGAGTGCCGCCAAGCCTGGGCTAAAGAACTGCATGTCCGGAACGCGATCGCTATTCCTTTGCCGGTTCTTGCGGTTTGAAACGGTGAAGCCTCGATTGCCAAGCACGAGTTCAAAGTCCGCTCGGGAATGTTTCTTCCACTTCGCCCAGCTGCCATTCGGTTGTGCGTTCCAACGGTTCAACGGCGCGCGTGTGATCGAAATGGAGCACGGCATCGAACTGATCGGAGAGCCGGGCGTGGAAGTAATGACTCTGCAATTCCGTCTCGGGTCGATAGATCACGCCGATGGCGCGCTCGAGATGCTCGTCGCGCAGGTGTGCGGCCAACTGGGCGTTGTCTCGCAGGTTGAGAAAGAAGCGCGGCGTGTCGACCTCGTGAAAAAGAGCTTCGTAACTGTCGCGATGACCGGGCCGGACCTCCTTGCGCTCAGCCGGGCTGTCCCAATCCGACGCCGCCGTGACGGTACCGGTGTAAGTGGTGAAGCCGACCGACACCGCCTCCTTTCCAAAACGTTCGCGCACAAGCTGGCCGAGATTCAATTCGCCGCGTTCACCCATCTGCGTGGCGCGTGCGTCGCCCAGGTGGGAGTTATGCGCCCAGACTACGATCTTGGCCGGCGCGCCTTGTTTGTCGAGATACTCGGCGAGCGAGACTAACGACTCCATCATATGAGTGTCGCGCAGGTTCCACGAGGAAACCTCGCGTCGAAACATGTTGCGATAATATTCCTCCGCGTTCTTGACCACGCGGGCATTTTGTTCCGCGCAGAAATAGGCATCCGCCGCCACCTGGCCGTCGCGCTGGAGATAGTCCATCGCTTTGCGCCGCAGGGCGACTAGTTCGTCGACAACCGCCTCTTCGCAGGTGGGTGCCAGACCGAAGCCCGCGGCGTAACCATAAGTCTCGATCTCCTTGCCGAAATGCTCGAAGCAACTGTAATGATGCCGCGCTCGCTTCGCCGCTTCCGGATCAACCTTTCCGAGATAGGCCAGCACCGCTTCGATCGAGGCGTGGAGGCTGTAGAGATCGAGGCCGTAAAATCCGCACTTCCGATTCGGAAATGCCTGATTGTCGTTACGCTCGCGCAGCCAGCCGACGAAATCGAGCACATCGGCGTTGCGCCACATCCATTGCGGGAAGCGCCTGAAGCCGCTGAGCGCGTCCACGCCGTCGACATCGGGGCCTTCGCCGCGAACGAAACGATTGATTCGGTAGGCGTCGGGCCAATCGGCCTCGACCGCGACCGCGTTGAAGCCGCGCTGGTAAATTAACCGCTTCGTGATGAGCGCGCGTTCCCGATAAAATTCGTGGGTACCGTGACTCGCTTCGCCGAGTAAGACCAAACGCGCCTCACCGATCATCTCGATGAGCGCGTCATAGTCGTTAGGCGAACCGGCCAGTGGTTCGGCTGCACCGCTGATACAATCGGATAACGCGCTCATGCCGCCGCCGGAGTGTCCCGGTGATTCATTTGGCCGAGCAGTTGGTGCACTTCTTCGTCGCTCGTTTGGGAGAAGTCTTCGTACCATTGGCCGACACCGTAGAACTCCTCCGGCACGATCACCGCCACGACATTGTCGGCGTTCTGGCGCAGGTATTCGTAGGTCGAACGTGCGACCGTTGGCGTGGCCACAACGACGCGGCCGGCATTCAACTGCCGCAATGCCGAAATCGCGGCGACCATCGTCGAGCCGGTCGCAATTCCGTCGTCGACAATGATGACGGTTTTGCCCTCGACTTCCGGCGGCGGCAGATCATCACGATAAGATCGTTCGCGCCGCTTCAGCTCCTGGAATTCCTCGGCGGTGACCGCGTTGATCGTTTCGTCGGAAATTTGTAGCGCGTTGATGACGTCGCCGTTGAAGACTCTTACTCCGCCACTGGCGATCGCACCCATCGCCAGTTCCGGATGCCCCGGCAGACCGAGTTTGCGCACCACGAAAACGTCCAAGGGCGCATTTAACTTCCTCGCCACTTCTGCGCCCACCGGCACGCCGCCACGGGGTAAGGCGAGCACGATCACGTCGGGCTGGTTCGCGTAAGCGGTCAGTTTTTCGGCGAGAAGCTCGCCGGCTTCTTGGCGGTCGCGGAATTGCATCTTCAACTTCGCCCCCTTAAATGTTTGCGAAACCATTCTGCGGCCAGGCGCGCCACTTCTTCAAGCGTGCCGGGCTCCTGAAATAAATGCGTGGCGTGCGGAACGACCGCGAGCGATTTCTCACATTGCAGCTGTTCGTAGGCGCGCTCATTCATCCTCAAGACATCTTCGTCGCGCTCACCCACGATCAAAAGTGTTGGCGCTTTGACGTACGCCAAAGCCTCGCCCGCCAGATCTGGCCGCCCGCCGCGAGACACGACCGCGCCAATCGTCGAGGAAAGCGCCGCCGCTGCGCGCAACGCGGCTGCGCCGCCAGTGCTCGCTCCGAAATAACCAAGTCCCAAATTTCGTGACCGCGGGTCGTCCGCGATTTCCTGAGTAACGAACGCGAGGCGGCGGCTCAACAATCCGATATCGAAGCGCAAATGCCTGTTGTAAGCATCTTCCAATTCTTCCTCCGGGGTGAGCAGGTCGAAGAGCAGTGTCGCCACGCCCGCATCGCGCAATACTTCGGCGACTGTCTGATTGCGCGGACTTTGCCGGCTGCTGCCGCTACCGTGCGCAAACAAAACCAGTCCAGAAGGATTTTCCGGAATCTCGAGATCGCCAGTGAGCGTGACTTCGCCCGCGAGTATCTGCAGCGTCACGGGTTCCGTTCCGATCTCCATCTCATCCTCGCGCGGAAGCGGAGCGACGTTCGGGTGATGCGACATTTTCATGTGTCTAACGGCGTTGATGAGCAGGCCGTATCTGGTCCGCATGTCCCTGGATGGCGTGCACAGTGGAAACGCTCAGCGCACCAAGGGCGATCGCTCCTCCGACAAGGAAGAACACTTCGTGCACACCAATGCCCAACCCGATGCTTAAACCAAGCAGCAATGCGATGCGAGGCCCATCAAGGTTTCCGTCATCTCTTTTGAATATCTTCATAATGACTCCTTTTGCTGCCAAGATGGATAGGCTGGACCGATTTGGCTCGCCGCTATTTGCCTTTTACGATGCAAATCTTGCGTGCCCGTCATTCCATTCCGGCCTCAGAAGGAATGCCGCGACTTTCTTTTGCTTCCGGCACTTCAGTCAGCGTAGCCTCGGTCAGCAATAAGACGCTGGCGACCGAGACGGCGTTCTCCAGCCCGACGCGAACGACTTTGGTCGGATCGATGATTCCCGTCTCTACAAGATCGACATAGACGCCTTGCGCGGCATCGAACCCAAAATTGCCCTTGCCTTCGCGCATTTTGTTGATCACGACGCCGTCGTCCGCCGCGGAATTGATTGCGATTTGGCGCGTGGGAGATTCAAGAGCGCGCTTCAAAATTACCAAGCCCGTTCGCTCGTCGCCTTCGCACTTTGCCATCTCTTGATCGAGCGCATCGATCGCGCGCAACAATACGAGTCCGCCGCCCGGCACGATGCCTTCGGCAATCGCCGCTTTTGTCGCGCTAATGGCGTCGTCGAACGCTTCCTTGCGGCTTTTCATTTCCGCTTCCGATGGCGCGCCGACGTGAATGACCGCGACGCCGCCGGCCAGCTTGGCGAGGCGTTCTTCAAGTTTCTCGCGATCGTAATCGGAAGAGGTCTCCTGGATCTGGCGGCGCAGTTCGTTACAGCGCGCTTCAACCTCCGTTTTCTTCCCGCGCCCGCCGACGAGGGTGGTGTTATCTTTATCGACCACGACGCGCTTGGCGCCGCCTAACTGATCGAGTTCGATCTTATCGAGCTTTAAACCGAGCTCTTCCGAAATGACCTGACCGCCAGTCAGAATAGCCATGTCTTGCAGCATGGCTTTGCGGCGATCGCCAAATCCCGGCGCTTTCACCGCCACGCACGAAAGCACACCGCGCAATTTGTTGACGACGAGAGTCGCGAGCGGTTCGCCCTCAAAATCCTCCGCCACGAGCAGCAACGCGCGCCCGGCCTTCGCGACCTTTTCCAACAAAGGGACGAGATCATTCAAGTGCGCAATCTTTTTTTCGGTCAGCAAGATTAGCGGGTCGTCCAACGCGGCTTCCATCTTCTCGGGGTTGGTCACGAAATAGGGCGAGAGGTAACCGCGGTCGAACTGCATTCCTTCGACAACCTCCAGGGTTGTTTCCGTCGTCCGCGCTTCCTCCACCGTGATGGCGCCCTCAGGGCCCACTTTTTCCATCGCGTCGGCCACCAGTTCACCCATCGCCGCATCGTTGTGCGCCGAGATGGCCGCAATTTGCTGCTTCTCTTTCTTACTAACGACCGGCCGCGATATCTTCTTGATCGCATTAACCGCGACGAGCAGGCCCCGATCAAGGCCGCGCTTGATATCGACTGCGCTCGCGCCTGCGGTGACATTCCGGACACCTTCGGCAAAAATGGCCTGGGCCAGAATCGTTGATGTACTGGTCCCGTCGCCGACTGCTTCCCCGGTTTTGACCGCGGCCTCCTTGATCATCTGCGCGCCGAGATTCTCTTCCGGCTTTTCGAGATTGAATTCCTTCGCGATCGTTACGCCGTCGTTGCATACGAGCGGCGTTCCCCATTTCTTCTCGATCAGGACGCATTTTGACTTGGGACCAAGCGTGACGCGGACCGCATCCGCCAAGGCCGTGGCGCCGCGAAGAATTTTCTCCCGTGCCTCCGCTCGAAATGAAACTTGTTTGTGTGCCATAGGTGTCGCCTCCGTTCGTTAGCCGCGGTCGCGCAACCCAGTCTCGCCGCTCTCACGGGCGCAGTGCGCGCAACAAAAGATTGTTTTCCCGGCTTCCACGCCATGACCGATGATCTTCCCCCCGCACCTATCGCATTCTGGCGCCATGGCGTGGATCGCACATTCGAAGCTGTCGAAGACATGCGGTTTGCCGTCACGTTTGATCTCGAATGTTTTGTCGTAATCGTTTCCGCAATGTTCGCATTTGGCCATGGCATTAGAAGGGTTGAAGTGAGCGAAAATGTTCCCGCAATTGTTCGGCGGGCGTTTTGAGCAGGTCGGACTCCAGATGCTCAACGATACGCTCTCGAATGCTGTTCGGTAAGAGCTTAACGATCGAGGCGGAGATCGCTTTTGGTGCCGCAAGCGACCATCCTTCGCCCGGCATTTGCCTAACGACTTTGGCAATTTCCTCGGCGAGCTGCCGGCAAATGCGGCGGTTCTCTTCGATTTCGAGTTGCGGCCAATCCGTTAGCGCTGTCGTATGATTTGTATTCGCCCCTCGGTTCGCATTCGGAATCTCAAATGCCTGTACCAGCTTCAGATTCACGCCGCGCGATGGCGTTTCCTCGGCGCGATACGCTCTCAGGCCGCCACGGTCGACTACGATAATGAGAGAACTCGCAGTCATACGTACTCGGAAAGGTCGAGAGTTTGTTTCGCGCCGAGCCAAATCTCGCGAAGATGAGGTGGAAAAATGGACTGCAGTTTTTCCAGTTCACCGGGCCCGAGATGTCTTGTGAGAAGCCGCGTGACGGCTTCTGTGAGGCGTTTTGGGTTCACATTTTGATCGGCAGTGAAATTGGCTTTCACCGCATCATAAAACTCTTGCGGCGTTTTGAACTTCACCGGTGTCGAAGTGGGTTTCCATTCATCGTAATAAAATCCGCGTACGAGCATCGGCAGTTGCGCGCCGAGATGCGCGGCTTCCGACACAGGCAAACGATCCCGCAATGAGTGCAAAACAGCGCGGAGCCCGTGATACGCCTTGTGATGATCATCCCAATGCAACGCGTCGCTGATTTCTTTCAGCCAGACGTTTGTCTTTTGCAGTGTTGTTCCGAAAACTCCCGGTGGATGTGTCTCGCTGATTTGGCTGTTCGCTCGCTTGGTTCTCTGGCTTCCTAATGGTTTCGATTCTGCAGCCGGCTTTTTTCCTTTATCTCGTTTTTGCTGCTGCGCCTCAGTCGGTTGTTCAGATTCAGGCCGATGCGCGCAGATCGCTTTGAGCGTGACGTGAATATCTTGAGCTCCTGGCTCGGGCGCCTTCGCATCCGGTTGGACTTTGATCGCCAGGTCATTCATCGAAAGAAGGCCGCGCAATTTTCCGGCGGAATCGATCACCGGAAGTCGCCGCACTTGATTCTGCCGCATGATCTGAAGGGCTTCACGAACGTCCTCCTCCGGCGAACAGGAAAACACCTCTCCCATAATCACCTCGTTCACCGGGATCGTCGCCGGATCCCGCCGTCGGCATCCCGCAGCGATGCAGACATCACGGTCGGTAATTATCCCGACCACTTTTCCGCCATCCTCGACCACCGGCAGCATGCCGCAATCCCGTCTCCACATCGTCTCTGCCACGGCCGCCAAATCGGTTTCCGGCGTGCAGGTCTTTACCTTCTTTGTCATCACCTCTTTTACTTTCATACGTCTTTGCCTTTGTGAAGCGATACAAACGCCGGAACCGGCCATCGCGCTCCGCGAATCTTGCGAAGAACTGTGCGGTCCTTGCCGTCCACAGAAAGGGCGCGGAATGCAAGGCAAGCGCTGTCCCGCGCGACCGCTTTACAGATACGGACAATGAATGCCGAAGGCCGCAGACAGGGCGTGCGGGACAGGGATCAAAATTGCGGCGAGCAGAACGAACGCAAACCAGCCGAGCGCGCGTCGATGTCCACTTAATGGTGTGACGTCGTCGAGCGGCGGAACATCGCGCGTCCCGGCAACGAACCAGACAATCCATGCCCAGAACATCAGTCCGGGCCAAACAAAAAGTGCGAGCGCGAACTACGTGATCAGTGCCCCAACGCCAATCGCATGACCCCGTCTTGGGCCGAACATTGCATGCGCCATATGTCCGCCGTCGAGTTGACCGATCGGCATCAAGTTCAGCGCGGTGACAACCAAACCGAGCCATCCGGCGAACGCCAGCGGATGCAAGATCAGTTGCTGCCCTTCGATGACGGTCGCGCCCAAAGCGACCTTCGTCAGAATGGCGAGGAGAAGTGATGAACCGACCTGGACGCCCGTGTGCAACATGTCGGGAGGAACGTCGCCGGCGATGAGATGGGAGTAGCGGAGTCCGATGATCAAGGCCGGGATCGCAAACACCAAACCCGCGAGTGGACCGGTGACGGCGACATCAAAACTCGCGCGTCGATCAGGCGCCAACGATTTGAGTTTGATAAACGCACCGAAAGTACCGAGCCCGAAAGGCACAGGAATAAAATACGGCGGCGTGACACGGATGCGGTGGCGCCTCGCGGTGAAATAGTGTCCAAGCTCGTGCGCGCCGAGAATCAACATCAGACCGGCGCTGTAGGGCAAACCGATGGCGAATCTGTTGGGGCTCCTGAAGCAAATTCACCCCTGCCTGCAACGCACCGGCCCAAGTCGTCGTGACAAGCGTAAGAATAACGAGGACGGAATGTAACGCCCAGTTCGGCCGTTCGGCTACCGTTGGCGGCCAGGCGAGTTCTTCAATTCCCCGCAGCAATGCGATTTTGACGCGGCCGTGGCGATCGCCTTCCTGCAGAAGCGGCGTAAATTTCTCGCCCGCAAATGCGCGGTTAATTTCCCCGCGTGCGGTTTGCGTATCGGTGCGCAGATTGCCTTCAAACGTCACACTGCCGTCGCGCACCTGATATCCCGCGACCGCCAATACGGGAAGAAGTCGTTGTTGAAAATCGGCCAGCATTTCCGCGCTGATGAGCGATCTCGGCGAAAGAACGTCCGAGGCGGTTCTTCGTTGTCTCGCGCGGTGCAGGTGGCCGATCACGATGAACAAAAGCGCCAGAAGAAGCCAGATTAGTACGATGTCCATCGGTGCAATGGTTGAGGTGAATTGATCGCACGGCAGAATGGTCGAGAATCACTGCTCGCGCTTTTCATTGTTTTGCCAGATACTCCCTTTCTTGTCATTCGACCGTCAACGAAAGGCCGGCAAGCCGTTGCCCCGCAAGATTTGCACGGCAATTGGCAATCGCGGCGCAGCTAGAAACAACTCTGCGTCGTAAACAGTCGGCATGAAAACAAACATTCTTCTCGTGGCTAATGGCGATATAGAATCAGATCTCAATGTCATCGATGCAGCAGCTCGAACCGCTCACGGAGTTCGCCGGGCGAGCGCTCGCAGTCGTCCCTCTCAAATTTTGCGGAGAGGATTCGCGGATTCCGACGCCGTTATTATCGATCTCGACAACGATGGTCAGCCGCTTGGCATCGTGGAGGCAATTGGCGGCAACGAAAATGCGCCGCCGGTGATTGTGCTGGCCAACCCGGAGATGGCGCCGAAAGCATACCGGCATGGAGCGACAGTTTGTCTGATCAAACCATTCACCGCCGGCGAACTTGCCTCTGTCGTCAACAACCTTTGCCCGCACGAGCATCCATTCGGCATCGAACATCCAGTTGAGGCGATCTCGATCGCCACCCCGCGATCCGCTCTGCGTCAAGCGCCGGACTAACGAGTCATGATCTCAGTGCGTCATTGGACCCATGAGTGCCGACGTAAATCGATTTTTAAACACAATCTGAGAGCGCCTCCCCATGGTTGCGAATAGCACGAAGGTTTCGACGAAACGGCAGGAGCGCTCAGGCAGGAGCGCTCATTAGGTTCCTCGAATCGCCATCATACGCACATCGCCTGCTAGGGAGTGCGCTCGATTCAGATACACATCTCGTGGGTCTTCAGCGCTTCGCCGTTCGTCTTCAAAGTGTTCTCGACACGGTGCGAGCCGTCCTGCGGCGTCTGGCGGAAAAGCAACCAAACTCCCGAATCGCCGGCTCCTCCGCATACGCCGACTCCACGTCTTCGGTCTGATTTCTCGCCGCAGCCGCAAGATTTGAGCAGACTCTCGCAAATGCCGATGAGCGTCTATCTGCGAGCCCGACCAGAATGCAGCAAATAGAAAGAAAAACTCAGAAACCAAATGGGTGGCACGACGCCGACTAACACCATTAACAATAATCCTCTGAACAAAGGTATTTTAACTAAAAACGCGACCGGCATTGGCACGGTGACTCCACAAATGGTGGCGGCGCGTGCGCGTGAATTAGCAGTTATCGCGGGCCGTGTTTCTCCTCAACCGTCCCAGGCTGACTATGATCAGGCCAAACGTGAACTCACCGGCGGATCGGAAATGGATCTTCTGGATACCGTATTGGACGCGATACCCGAAGCAGAAGGTTGGGATCCCGTGCGAGGCTCGAAAGGACACTACACGCCGGACTCGTTAGGCGAAGACGAGGATAGCGAAGGACGGAGTGAAAGTGCGCAGCTTGTCGAAGAAGGAGTCAAAGAAGCGGAGCACGATCAGATGCTTCAGGCAGCCCTGGCAGCTCAGAAAAGGGACCGACGCGAATCGTGAGCTGGGCGTCTCGCCGTCATGTCGTCTTTCTTACCTCCCGCGAGAAGACGAGACCTGGCACCATCGGCAGCCAGAAACTGAGCCCTCGGAACAACAGCGTGCCGGCCAGGGCCACCGGGACCGAAACCCCCGCGAGCTTTAACGTCACGACCGACGCTGCTTCGAACACACCCAGGCCTCCCGGGATGATGCCGATGGTCCGAAGCAGGCTGGAAACCATGAAGCTCGCGAACACGCCAGCAGGGGATGCCACCTCGCCAAGCGAGCGAATGAGCAGCCAGACCGTGGCCGCGTCGAGCAGCACAATGGCGAGCTGGAACAAGCCGCTCTTGAAGATGAGAACGAGGCTATGAGCGAGCGTTGGGTCCGCTTCGCAGAGAAGTGAAAGCGCCTTCCTAAGCGGCGGAATGCGTTTAAGCTACTTTGGGCCCCCGCTGTTTCGCCCTGAGAGGAACAGGGCGGCCGCGATCAGCGCGACGCTGCATAGCATGAAGAAAATCGCGGCTGCAATGGTGGGCAGGTTAGTGCGACCTCCCGCCAGCGTGATAGCCAGCGCGAGAGCGAGGGTCAGCACGTAGGCAGCCTAGCTCGAGACGATGTTTACCACGACCGATGCCATGACGACGGCGCGCGAGACCCCTCGCTGCTCGAGCGCCCTGGCGACCACGACTGTCCCGCTGATGCCAGCAGATGGGACAGCTTGATCGATGAACAGCTTGGCGAGACTGAGCCTGAAGGCTGCCGTCCACGGCACAGCCACTCCCGCGATCCTAGTTACGACGCGCCAGGCTTCACCCTGTGCCAGGTAGGTTCCGGCTTGCAGAACAATCGCGATCCCCAGCCACCATGGCTGGGCTCTCTGAGCGATGCGAACAAGCTCTTGCTCCTCCGAAAAATGAAACCCGGCGAGGATGACCGCGACCAGCATCGCAAAGCCGAAGATCCAAGAGAACCAGCGGGCAGCACGACGGGCGGTGCGGCGCTCGATCGCGCCATCGCCGTCCAGTACGTCATCTCGCATTGCGTCAGTTCGAGAAGGCTCGCCTTGCAACGGGCAGGCTCACTTCCAAGCCAGCACCTGTGCGGGCTTGCGGGGTGAAGCGGCTGTTGCGTCGGCCGGCACGCCCACGATGATCGGTGCGACCGCAGTCATCTCCGCGGGAATTCCGAGACGCGTCTTCAACTCCGGCGTATTGAGCGCGTCGACCGCGAACCCGATCACGCAGGTGCCGAGTCCAAGTGCGCACGCGGCGAGCATGAGGTTTTCGGCCGCGAGCCAACAATCCGCGACAGCGAATGGACTCGCGAGATTGCCGCAGATAACGATCAGCGAGCTGGCGTCGTAGAAAATGTTAAATTCGGGCTGCCGAACCATCTCAAGCAAACGGCTCGTGTCGTTGGGCTCCTGAAGGCCTTTCTTCACGACGATGTCCTTCGCAACGTCCGAGATCTGCCGAAGCAGTTTCATATCCCGCACCACAGCGAAAGCCCAAGGCTCCGCATGGATCGCGGTCGGAGCGCGCACGGCGGCATCCAGCAATGCCTGGACCGTCGCTCGGTCGAGTTTGGCAGGCGTGTAGCGACGGACAGAGCAACGCGTGTTGATGACGTCAAGTGCACTCAACGGTCTGCTGGAAGGTTTGATTTCAGGTGATGAGTTCATGAACCTAGCGGTGGGTTCGAGAAAATGAGAACGCTGATCGGCTCAAAGGCGTCGCAAAGGAAGGTGAAAGATTTGCCGAAGACAACGCCCTGCAGTTAGGAAGACTTTCTTTCTATTGGCATGTATTGCTATTGCGTGAATCCCATAGACGCTAACGTTCGATGATCGATTCCACCCGTAACCGGCAGACCCCGCTCCCGCTGGTAGTTTTCGATCGCCTCCTGAGTAGCCGGTCCTAATACGCCATCGATCCCGCCCTGATAATAACCAAGCCGTTGCAAAGCACCTTGCACATCGGCAACTACTTGGTCCGGAGGTAGCCCGTCGTAGCCATAGATCGGACCATCGTAGGCATAGTATGAATAGTAAGGGTCGTAACCCCACGCCGGGAACCACCAACCATCTTCCCAGCCCCAATAGCTCCCATCGAAAAACACAATCGCTACACAATGATGCCGCCACCAGCCGTGATCATGATGGTGACTCTTGTGTTCGCGATGCTCTTCGTTAGCCTGGGCAGAGTTGTCACGTTTGCCTCCCCAATTGCGCAATTTCAACGCCGTCTGGGGATCAAGTCTGCTTTTACCCGTCTGCTTGTTGTGCAACCAGCCGGCTGAGCGTTGGTTGGGCTGCTTGCCGGTCGTGACATTCGGTCGCGTAGATGTTCCTGTTGAAGCATACCTATTGGGCTGCTTGCCGGTTGTGACATTCGGTCGCGCAGATGTCCGCGTTGAAGGATACCGAGTAAATCCCGCTCTTGGAAAGACGCCGTAAGGCCTCCCGACGAAGTGTTCCGCACCTACGCCGGGAAAACGCGGCGCTGTTGGTGTATAGACGCGTCCTCCACCTGCCCCTGCAGTGCTTGGACTCCCGGCAAATCCCCCCCCGTGCCCGACATGGCCGGCGGCAAATGCGCCATTAACAACGGCGAAGACGGTGCCGGCAGCAGAGATTCCGATTAATAATTTGTTCATTATAAATATTCTTTCAGGTCTGATTTTGATTTCGTGATTGGTTTTTTTCTACATGCCCACAGCTACAGTCAGCAGATCCCACCCGTAGAATCCGCACTTCTTGTTTTCGACGGGCTGCTCGTCGTTGTGTTCACGCAGCCAGCCGATGAAATCGAGCACCGGTGTTGCCGCGAGACGCAAGAACGATAAGATCTGCATTCAGTTCCCGGGCAAGCTCACAGATTCCCTGATAGGGCCGCCCGGTTCGGATGTGGCAATTCTCCGGCCAAAACCGCGGCGGTCGCTCTTGTTCCATTCCGCCTAGCTTTTCGCGCAGGAAAGTAACCGATTCGGCGCACTCACGCATGAGGTGTCCGGCTCCCGGCACAGCGGGAGTTTCGTCCGGCACCTCGGCGTGCATCAGATGAACCTGCGCATTGAATTGCCTCGCGAGCTCATTGGCATAATCGAGCGCTTGCATGGCCGCGCGCGAAAAATCGAGGGGGACAAGAATGCACTTAATGTCGATTTCAGGCTGAACGCTGAAATTTGTTGAGGCGCCTGGCGTCCCGCGATGGTCCGGAGAAATTGTCTGGCGCTCGCTTTCTTCGGCGGTTGCTTTCATCAAAACAAATTACCGGTGCGGGCCGAGCGCCTCTCCGCATCTCTTGGCAAAGAGTCACCATTTCTTGCAGCGAAGGAAAGAGGCGCATGAATCGGGATTCCTAATTCGGACCGAAGTGCTCAGGCGGCAACTGGCGCGCCGCGGTGGATCATCGCGAGCTGGTAGCGCTCAGACCGTAATAGCCCTCGCACTCGGCTTCCCGCCCGGCGACGATACGCTGCCCTTGCAGCCGACCGAACTCCGAAGTGATCACGGTGAAGCGGTGTTCGGCTTCGTCGTTGTCGCAAAACAGCACGACCCAATCGCGCGACTTCCCGAGCTCGTGCGCATGCGCCGTGTTCGAGAACAACGCGGTGTAATGGCGCTGATGGCGCGTCGTGTGCAGGACCGGGAGCCAGGCTTCGCGCGCAGAATTGAATCGGCGCGGTGTGATTTTCTTCAGCACACCCGCGGCGGCTTTCTCACGGTATTCGCGATCGACATCGAGCACTTCGGCAACGGACGGCTGGCGCGAGCGCCGCGGCGACGTTGTTTGTCGGCGGATGCACCCGAGGCGTTGCGCGAGTGAATCGCGAATGCCGGCGAGACGCTTCGCCCCAATGCCGGAGAAGTTTCCAGACGGCCATCGTGAGCCGCTACTTCAAATTCCTCGAGCGTCTCGATCCCTAATTCCTCATGCAGACGTCGCGCGAGCGTCTGGCCGACTCCAGGCACGGACGCGAGGACCGACACCGGCTCGCTTTCACCGCGAAGTCGATCGAGCATCGCGAGCCGGCCATGGAGAAGGATGTCGCGAATCGCGCGGGCGATGCTTGGCCCGACACCTTCGATCTCTTCGAGCCCTTCCATTCCATTTTCGGCGAAGATTTCCGCAATTGAATACGGCAGACGACGAATAGCGTTGGCCGCATTGCGATAAGCCTGCACGCGGAAGCGGTTTACTCCTTGCTCGGCAAAAATCTGCACGACCTCGTCGAGGCGCGCTGCGACTTCGCGGTTCGGACTTGGATTTACCGCCGGTGACGAATCGTTAGGCGTGAGAGTCGCTTTCATTTCCCGCTCGCTTCTTCGATTCGCGCGGAGAGATAGCTCACCATCTCGCCTAACGCCGCAGCTTTCTCGGCGATCGCGCCGAAAGAGATCCAATTCGAGAAGGAGCTGCCGAAAACACACAGCGGCAAAGTGATGCGGCGACGCGATTATTTTTTCCCACGCCAACTCCTCGCGAGACACTCGCGAACCGGCTCGTCTCTGCGGCGAGCTCAGCGTACGAGATATCCCGCCGCGTCCCGGCCTTACTTAACCAGCGAAGGGCAATATGATCTCGCAACGCGCCTTCTGCGTGGCGATCGATGGTGACAGCAATATTCGCGTTGCCCGCGCCGTTCAGTTCCGCGCGGACCGCGGCCCACTTAAATTCGGCACAAACGCGGCCATAGTCGTCCAGGTTCGACCGGAGTGAACCGGCGTGAAAATGCTTGTGGATCGGTTTCCAGTTCATTGCGCGTCCTGCCCCCCCAGGATGCCCGACCGCGACGCGCCGGCTTCCCGTTGCTTGCTAAAGACAGCTCGTTTCTTGTGCGGACTAAATCCCTTGCACCTTCTCAATCCGCACTGCGGTCGCCTTGTATTCAGGCGTGTGCACGATGTTGTCTCGTCCCGCACCGGTCAGGCGGTTCAGGAAAACGTCGTGCGTATGGAACGTTCCGAAGACCTCGCCAGGTTTCACCGCCGGACTGATGCGAATCGGCGCAAAAGCTTCGCCGTAATGGCTGCGCACGCGAACACGTTCGCCCTCACCTAACGAGAGGCGTCCAGCGTCTTCCGCCGAAATATCGAGCGTGTCGACCGGACGCAACTCAGCGTTTGCCGTGCGCATCGTCATTGTGCCGGCGTTGAACTGGTAGAGCGTGCGGCCGGTAATGAGCAGGAGCGGGAACTCGGCCGAGGTCGTTTCCTCGCTCGGAGTGAATTCGATTTGCTGCAACGATGCGCGCGGGCCATGCGGGAATGAATCGCGGTGCAGGATGGTTGTGCCAGGATGCTCCTCGCTCGGGCAGGGCCATTGCAGCCCGCCGCTTTCCAACCGCCGATAAGTGATACCGCGGCCGGCTTTCCAGACGCTGCGGATTTCTTCCCAGATTGCCTCCGGCGAATCGAAGTTGAAGTCGTTACTTTTTCCCATCGCACGCGCCAGTTCGCAGACGATCTCCCAATCGGCCTTCGTCTCTCCCGGCGGGCCGATTGCCTTGCGCACGCGCTGCACGCGACGCTCGGAATTCATGAATGTGCCGTCGCGTTCAAAAGAGGACGCCGCGGCGAAAAAGACCGAACCACACTCGCGCGCGATTTCGCTCAGAAACATATCTTGCACGATGACGAAGTCTATTTCGCGCAACGACCGCATGGTCGCGTTCGCGTTTGGATTCGTTAGGGCGATGTCGTAGCCGATGGCCCAGAGCGCTTTGAGCTTTCCTTCGCTCGCCGCATCCATCATCTGCATCAGGTCCAAACCCTTTTTAACCGGGAGCGGCGCGCGCCAGGCATTTTCAAACAGCGTCCGCTCTTGTTCGAGCGGAACCATGCCGGTGAGATTATCCGGTTCGCAACCCATGTGCGCCGCGCCTTGCACGTTGTTCTGGCCGCGAAGCGGATTCACCCCGCTGCCGGGTTTGCCGAAATTGCCGGTAAGCAGCGCGAGATTGACCAGACACATCACGCCTTCCGTGCCTTGCCGATGCTCGGTCACGCCGAGGCCGTGGAAACACATCGTGGGTTTCGTCGTCGCGTAAAGGCGCGAGGCGAGGCGGATCGAAGCTGCGGACACGCCGCACACCTCCGCCACCTTCTCCGGTGCAAATTCCTGTACGAATTCGCGGAATTCAGTTAAGCCCGAGACGCGCTCATCCAACGCGATCTCGTCGCAAAGGCCTTCCTCAATTATCGCGCAAGCGATGGCGTTGAGCAGCGGCACGTTCGTTCCGGCTTTCAGCGCCAGGTGCACGTCGGCGTAATTCGCGGGCTCGATCTTGCGCGGATCGATCACGATCAGTTTAGCGCCGCGCAGAACCGCCTGCTTGATGCGCGCACCGACTATCGGGTGGTTCTCCGTTGCGTTCGTTCCGCAGAGCAGAAACCCGCGCGCCTGCTCGATGTCGTCGAAGGAATTGGTCGCGGCGCCCGTGCCGAGCATTGCCTTCATCGCCGCCGCGGTCGGCGCGTGGCAGACGCGCGCGCAACAATCGACATTGTTTGTCCCGAGGACGACACGTGCGAATTTTTGCGCGAGATAATTGTCCTCGTTCGTCGCCCGCGCCGAGCCGAGCACGCCGATGCTGTCGGGGCCGTGCGTTTCGAGTATGCGCTGGAGCTTTTCAGTCGTGAAGGTGATCGCTTCTTGCCAGGAGACGTTCTGCCATCCGCCATCCCTGCGGATCATTGGATGCGTCACACGGTCCAGCGCATGGGTGAAGGCAAAGGCGTAGCGTCCTTTCACGCAAAGATGACCCTTGTTGACGGGCGCATCGAGCGCGGGCTTCACCTGCACGATCTCATTGTTGCGGGTGCCGACATTCATCTCGCAGCCGACGCCGCAATAGGGACAGGTAGTGCGCGTCCAGTTCGTTGCGGTCCCGCGATCGAGGAGGGTCTTATCTTCGAGCGCGCCGCTCGGACAACTATCAACGCAGGCGCCGCAGCCGACACATGAGCTCTCCAGTAAGGTCGTGCCGGAGTCGGGACGAATCTGCGTGGCGTCACCGCGATTCCAGACCTGCCAGACAAACTGGCCCTGCACTTCGTCGCAGATGCGCATACAACGGTAGCAGGTGATGCACTGCGCCATGTCCACTCGGATGTACGGATGTGCAGAATCCGCCTCCGTTGAGGAAGAGGTTCGTCGTTGCTCTGGCGCGACGCCGTAATGCGTCAGCCAGCGATGAAATTCTTTTTCCGGGAATTCTTGCGCGGCTTCCGCCGGATAATTTTTCGCCAGCAACCGCAACAACGTTTGCCGCGCGTCCTCGATGCCTAACGAATGGCTTTGAATTTCCATTCCATCCGCGAGCGGCGTGTTGCAAGCGGTGACGTAGCGGCTCCGACCCGCGATCTCGACCGAGCAAAGCCGGCACGCGCCCGTCGGTTTTAGTCGATCGTCATGGCAAAGAGTTGGAAGATCGACATTGATCTTCCGCAGCGCGGCCAAAATGGTCAGGCCCGTTGGCAACTCATGCCGCTGCCCGTTGATCGTTACGCAAAGCATGGTTCGAGCGCGTCGCCGTAGTAACACAAAACGGAGTCGGCAAATTCACCCAGTCCGCCGCCGTGGCCGCACAGGCTGGTCATCTTGAGGGCCGCGACGATCTGTTGCAATTCGACAAAATCTTTGGCCGACGTCGTCCCCAACCCCACGATGCGTCCAAAAATTTCCTCAATCCGGCGGCTGCCGATCCGGCACGGCGTACATTCACCGCATGACTCGTAAGCTCCGAAGGAGAAGACGTGATGCACCAGTTCCGGAATGGAAGTGTGCTCATCGAAAGCGACAATTCCGCCGTGGCCGACGCTCGCGCCGATGTTGTGTAGTTCCTCGAATCCGAACGGTGTGTCGAACCGATGAGGCGGGATGACGCCAGCCAGCGGCCCGCCGATGATGAGGCCTCCGATCGTCCTATCGCGCAGGCCGCCCCCAAGGTCTTCCACGATTTGTCGCACGGGCATCCCGAATTCGATTTCGTAAAGGCCTGGCCTAACGAAAAGCGAATTGAGCGACACGACTTTGGTGCCGCGACTTTGCGAGAACCCGAGCGCGCGGTACGCTTCGCCGCCGCGCGCGACGATCCACGGCACGCTCACCAGGGTCTCGACGTTGTTTACCAACGTCGGTTTCCCGAACAGGCCGTGCTCCGTCGGGAACGGTGGCCGGGCCATGACATGCGGACGACGGCCTTCGATCGAGCGAATCAACGCCGTCTCCTCGCCACAGACGTAGCTGCCGCGACCGACAACAAGATCGACATCGAAAACGAAGTCGCGCCCCAGCACTCTCTTCCCGAGGAGTCCGGCGGAGCCCGCCTCTGCGATCGCGTTGCGGAGAATGTCTTCGGCGCGCGGATATTCGTTGCGCAGATAAATCCGGCCCTTGCGCGCACCGATCGCGTAGGCCGCCAGGAGCATTCCCTCGAGCAGCGCGTGCGGATCGTCTTCGAGCAGAAAACGATCGATGTAAGCGCCCGGATCGCCTTCGTCGGCGTTGGCTATGATAAATTTTTCACCCGCCGGCTGCTGCGCCACCGCGCGCCATTTGCGCCCGGTGGGAAACCCAGCGCCGCCGCGTCCGCGCAGTCCGGAGGTTTCGATCGCTTCGATGACTTTCTCGCTTGGTTTCGCGAGAGCTTCCTCCAGGACGGTGTAGCCACCTTGCGCGGTGTAAGCTTGCAGGCTGCGCACGTCACCATTCGTTAGGCGGCTGAGCACGACGCTATGACGCGAGCGGACTTCCATGTGTGGTCGCGCATCGCCGTTTTCGTCATAAATAGAGGGCGCAGCGAAACACTCTCCCAGGCAATACACGCGCGGTTCTTGAGCCACGGCCTCTGCCCAGAGTTGCCGATTGCGATGACGCGCGACGAAGCAAGCCGTACCCTGACACGCCCTTCCCACGAGGCTGCAACCGGAAAGATGGTAAAACGAATCGACGTCCCGCCGCTCGGATATGACGTCGGTTCTGCCCGGCGGTCGTGGGATTGTGATCGCGCTGCTCATGACATACTTTCGGCCAAGAGTTGCCCTGCCGCGCCGCCGAATGATGTCCGGCGCGCGAATCTATAACTGGAACAATCGTCCTTTGTGGGAACGCTTCTATGCAGAGGCGGCGGCGACAGGCAGTGTCGAACGCTTCAAGGTCGTCGCCAACGTGAAGACGGGGTGGGCGCAGATTGCCTTTAAGGTGTTCTCAACGTCCTGTGCCGAGAGTTCAACCTTTGCACCGCTCTGCGCTTTGAGCGCGACATCATTCAGAGAAAGGATGCCAGCTAGTTTTCCGTTATCGCTGTTAATTACGGGCAGACGCCGCACTCGCCGCTGCTGCATCGTTTGAAGCGCTTCATGGATTTCGGTTTCAGGTGCGCAGCTGTAAAGTTGGCCCGTCATTACCTCCTCCACCTTAATCGTACTCGGGTCGCAATGTTTGGTGGCCGCCGCCATGCAAATATCGCGGTCAGTGATAATGCCGACGACAGTTCCGCCATTGGCCAGCACCGGCAGTGCGCCTAAGTCTCCGTTCCACATCTGCATCGCTGCCATCGAGAGGTTGGTCTCGGGGCGGCAGGAGTGCACACCCTTAGTCATTACATCTTCTACCTTCATATATTTTTGTCCTTCTGCATTGAGACAACGCGATGTCGCTAAGATACGCTCCGCAGATTTTGCGAACAACTGAGCAGTTCTTGCGGGCACGGCGCCGGTTGCTTGCCAAGCGAATTGTCGATCGAATTCACCATTGGTCATTTTCCTGCGCTCCTGTCTCCGCTCGCCAAGGCAGAAAGGTGCAACCGACGCAAGCGCGCGCTTTTTTTGCTCTGGTGCTCCTCCATGCGGCAAAGGATGTCGTCCAGCACACGGACGGCCTGCACGAGATGTGGTCCCTTATTCAGCATGACGCATTCTGCGCGCTCACCCATCGCGGCGTCGGTGATTTCAGCACGTGAGGGGGGCCCCATTCTTTGCCAGGCTCTCGAGCACCTGCGTCGCCCAGATCACGGGGACGTGCGCGGCTTCGCAGAACCAGAGAATTTCTTCCTGCACCTCGGCCAGGCGTTCCCACCCGCACTCGACCGCGAGATCGCCGCGCGCAATCATCACGCCGACATCACGGCCCCGCAGCGCTTGCAGCAGGATCGCAGGCAAATGCTCGAATGCGGTCTGCGTCTCGATCTTGAGCACAATACCCATCTCGGAAGCGTTCAGGCGCGCGAGTTCCGCTTGCAGGGCGACCATATCCTCGGGACGCCTAACGAATGAAAGGCCGACGATATTCGCATGCTTCACGACAAAAACGAGATCGGCGATGTCGTTCGTCGTTAACGGGGGCAAGCGGATTTTGCTCTTCGAGAGATTGATTCCCTTGTCCGCGCCGAGTTTGTCCCCGCCGGTTTTTGCGATGGTAATGCGCACCGTTACGTCGTCCGGAGTCACTGACTCGGTCACGCCGCCAATTTTGCCGTCGTCGAACCAGATCGGTTCCTTCGGGCGCAGGTCGGCAAAGACTTCCGGCAATGTGCAGGGAATCGTCGCCGGGCGCGTGAGCTGACTTTTCTTGTCATACGCGGCGGGCTGGCCGGGAACCGGCCCACGGGTCAGCACAAGAGTGTCGCCTGGTTTGAGGACAATGAAGGATTGCTCGAGAGGTGCGACACGCGCTTCGGAGGAGAGTGTTGTTGCGCTCTTTGCTTTTGAAGTGTGCGTGAACGGCAGCAGATCAGCGGCACTCAGATAGGCGGTCTGGGTGGAAAGCGCGATGCGGCTCTGCCCATGCGCATTGGCGACTTCCAGCATTCGCGACTTGCCGCGCAGATCCTTGAATTTTATCGAATCGCCCTTGTGGATTCTTAAGAGAAGCGCCGCGGGGATGTGCAGGCAACCGCCGACGACGCTCGGAGCTCGCTCCGGATTTTCCGTCGGCGTCAGCCACACTTCTGCGGCTCTCGTCACATCGCCACGCAGGTCGCGTTGCGGACGCCACTTCACGACTTGGGTGCGCGGATCGATCGATCCGGTGCGCAACTTCGGCCCGGTTAAATCCATCTCGACGCGATACTCTATTCCCAGCTCCTGTTTAGCTCTTTGCAGGTGCGCCACCATGCATCCCCACGCGTTGCTGCCGTCGTGCGCGCAATTGATACGCATGCAATCCATCCCGTTCGCAAGCAATTGTCGCACGAGCTCAAAATCATCCGCCGCCTCGCTCGGCATCGTGACCATGATGCGCACGCCGCGTTTCCGCGGCGGCGGCCCCAGGAGCCCATCGGTATTCGCGCGCAGCAGGCTTTTGCCTTTGGCGAAACCCACGCTGCGCTCACGCCTCGCCGGCGCTCGCCACTCCTGCCCGGCAAGCTGATGCACGACGTTGAGGACGGCTTCGATGGCGGCCAGAACGTGCGATTCCGTTCGGCCTAACGAGGACAGGCCGAGCGCCGCGAGCTGTTCCTGTACTTGGCGAATGTCGCGACGTCGCAGCGCCAGATAATCGATGAGGTTACGCGCGCTATTCTTGTGCAGCGCGTAATCACCAAGCCGTGGCTCGAACTCGCGTTCGAGACGGAGCAGATCGGCGTGAATTGCCTGTAGCTCAGCCAGCAACGCGTCGAGCGATTGTCGATTCCCGCCCGTTTTAGTCATCGCATCAAACTTTGGCTCAATGGTTCGTAAAGTCGCGTTCACTATAATTTGCGGTTCAATCTGGCCACTTGAAGCGTGGGAAGGCTAATCGCTGTTTTCCGACGCAAAGTTGCCGGCAAACATTTTGTTCTCGTTCGCGACAAGTGCAGCGCTCATTACGTCGCGATCAGCGCTACTGCGACCGAGTTGGAGTTCGCGTGTTGCCAGTCGTAAAACCACGCATCAATGAGCGAACCGAATTCGCGCGGACGTTCAGCAAAAAAGCTTTCCGCGAGCTCCTCCGTGTCGCGTTGCAGCTCAGCCTGGCTGCTGTCGATCACCGCCAGCAATCCATCATCTCGCGTTCGCCAGTCCCCTTGCTTCTGCTCTTCCCGCAGCCGGTCGCCGAGGAAGCTGAGATCGTGGACGCGCCCGAGCAACTCGCCCAGTTCGTCCATCTCTTCGCTCAGAGTCCGAATGACAAGCGGGTTTTGCTTCGAGTATGGCTGGAGGTGGCCTTAGCCTGACCTCGGGAACGCCCGTGGATTGCAAAAATCTAGTATTCCGGTCCGAGCTTGTCAAATGCAACCGGGCGGGCCCCGGTACGTCAAGGCCGTTCGATCCCCGGAACCTTTGCCGACCGCCCGGTCTGGCCAGAATCATGTTGGACGAACCTCCCAATAGCGTTTAGCAGCGGCGGGATGGACGGTGGCACGATAATTTCGAAAAATAATCTCAGGTGTGTTCCCCGCCTCCGCCGCAGTGAGGTTTTCGTTCCGGTGCAAAGCGAAGTGGTATGAACAAAATGAGTGCCTAGCGACGTTCGGAGGAAAGCAAAACCGATAATCTGCAACGGCCATCCGCCTTCGCCTTTCTTGAACGACGGCGACAACTTTCTGAATAGCCCGGTGCCAGGCGTTGTTCTGGAAATCTGAGATCGGACCGGTCTTGCTCCCATAGGCCGAGAACCAATCGCTCAAGTTGTCGGGGACACTCACGGTGCGTCTCTGACGGGTCTTGGCGTGAAGTCCCCTAACAATTATCTGTCCGTCCCTAATGTCCGACCAATCAGCCTTGAACAGTTCGGAAGTCCGCAACCCGGCGAAAAACTTGATCGCCAGCGCGACGGCGATCTTTTTTGAGAGATGTTCAGCCGCGCTCAGAAATTCCGCCGTTTCGTCGACGGTGAGAACGATGATTTCTTCCGGCGCAATGTTTGCCTTTTCGATTCCGGCTGTGGGAATGGCAGCGATCCACCCTCGGTTGAAAGCAAACCGAAACAAAATCGTCATATCACGAATGTAGTTTCGTCGCGTCGCGGCGCTAAATGATTGTCTCTCCAACCATCGTTCAATGTCCTCCCGCTTGATCTGATGCAGTTTCCGTGTGGCGAAATCGCCCGCAAAACGACCGAGATTCCACCCCAGCGCCCGGCAGTGTCGCTCACCGCGATTTGCTGCGCGTTTCGACCGCAGGAGTTCGTCGACGGCATCTACAAGTGCGCGGTCCCCGTCCGCCGGTTTCGCGTGTTTGATGTAAAATGCGACCGCGTCGGTGATCGTTCCAAACCCGGCTAACGTTTGCGCTGCGGCGGCAGCTTCCGCCAATTGGGCGCTAGTCAACTCGAACGCGGCTGACCCCGCATTTCGCTTAAGCGCGACGATGGAGCCCGCCCGCGCTCTTTTTGATCCCCCGTCACCGTTAATCCAGCTCCTGGCCGCTTCGAGTGATGAGAAATCCTTTTTTACTACACGCCCTCCTGTGAATCGCTTGCCGAGCCGAACGCGCCAGAATCTTCGACCCCGTCCATTGGCGGTGCGGTTTATCCCCACACCCGAAGGCAATCCTGCGATCTTCGCTCTAGTCATATTCAATTGTCCGCCAACTGTCCGCCTCACAAGCATACTATCGAAGAATAGCAGGCTGTAAATCCGCTGGCTTACGCCTTCGCTGGTTCGAATCCAGCCCTGCCCATTCCCCTGTGAAGCGGGAAATACCTTGGAGAATCCCGCTTTTTCGCTGGAAACCATCTTTCGCAATGGCGCGCATCTGAATGAACCAAAAGGCAGTTTATTAGCCAACTATTCGTCAACACTGAACGACGGCAACATCGGTACCGATCGGCGTGGGACAACTACACACTGCCTTACAGCGGCGACCCAATGAACCCTGCTCCTGTTCCGATTCCTTCTCCTACTCCAACTCCCAGCCCAACCCCGACCGCGACGCCAACCCCATCTCCGAGTCCATCGCCAGTGGAGTTTGGCAATATTTCGACGCGGCTGAGCGTCGGGACAGCAAATAATGTCCTGATTGGTGGTTTCATCGTGACCGGCACGCAGCCGAAGAAGGTGGTAATACGGGCAATCGGCCCGTCACTAATCGCGTTCGGAGTACCGGGATTGCTGGCAAATCCAACCCTCGAATTGCACGATTCCACCGGAGCGGTGATTTCATCGAACGACAATTGGGTGGACAGCGCCAATAAACAGGCAATCATCGACAGCAGGCTCGCGCCGACGAGTAATCTGGAATCGGCGATCCTGATGACGCTCAACCCGGGGGCTTATACCGCCATTGTTAGCGGCGTCAATGCCACGATCGGCGTTGCCCTGGTCGAAGTTTATGATCTGGACTCTACGGTTGATTCCAAGCTCGCCAACATCTCGACGCGAGGTTTTGTGCAGACCGGCGACGATGTGATGATCGGCGGACTCATCGTGCTCGGGACCCAGCCAGCGAACACGATTATTCGAGCCATCGGACCGTCTTTACCACTGGCAGGAACGCTTGCCGACCCGACGTTGGAACTGCACGACGGCAACGGAACGATCATTGCTTCAAACGACAACTGGAAGGACACACAGGAGTCGGCAATTCAAGCCACAGGGGTTGCTCCCCCAATGATGCCGAGTCCGCAATTGTCGAGACGCTCGCTCCCGGATCATACACCGCCATCGTTCGCGGCACCAACAACACGACGGGGGTCGCCTTGGTGGAGGCGTATCAGCTCGGTAATTGAGGGTTGCCGCAGTTCGGGCGAAAACAGAAACGGGCGATGTTGATCTTGGCGGGACGCGGGAAGCAGACACCTGATGATCGCGAATGCGCCATCGAGCGCTAGTTCGGCGGCGGTGATTCGCGCTGTCGGGGCGTGTTCCGCGGTCCGCGGTTCGGTCGCGGATGCGTTGTCAAAGCCTCAAGCTTGGCGCGCTGCGCGTCGGTCAGCTCCGGTGCCAAGGCGCGATTGGTTTCGGCCATGACGTCCCGCACGCGCGCGCCGGTTTCGGTGCGGATTTTTTCCAGCTCGTTGACGGCCCGGTCGAAGATGGGCGCGGTTTTCTCGATCTGCTCGGGCGTGAGATTGAGTTGGGTCTGCAGCCGGCCGCGCATCCGCTCGGCTAACGAGTGACGGTGTTGAGCAAAATCCGTCCGGCGATGGCGCGCCTGGCTGGCGACGAGGAAGCCGCCGGTGGCGCCGCCGGCGAGAAAGGCCAGGACGAAGCCGGCCACGAGTTTCCATTTCAGCGCGGTGTTCATTGCTCGAAGGCGCTCCCAATCGCGGAGTCGGCGATTCCATACTCATCGGTCAGTGCGTCGCCGAGGTCATCGCTCTGGCGCAGCTCGTGGTAGGTGCCGGCGCCCGCCAGCGCGATCACGGCTAACGAAAGCAGGACGACACGGCGCAGGAGCCGCCCGACATCGACGAAATCGCGGTTCAGGCCCGCCCGCCAGCGCGCCAGAACCCGGGTGTCGAAACCAAACGACATTTCGTTAGGCGGCTCGCCCGTCGCCTCCGCGGCAGCACAGAGCAACCGATCCAGTTGTTGGTCGGAACCTTTCATTGCAACCCTTCCGCGGAAAATTGTGCGAGCTGGCGTTTCAACTTCTGGCGGGCGCGGAAAGCGCGGACCTTCACGAGCGATGCGCCCCACCCGGTCAAGGCCTGGATTTCCGCGATGGAATGCTGGCGCAGGTAAAGGAGATCGATGACGAGACGCTCCGCCGGCTTGAGCGCCGCGAGCAGCCGTTCAACCAGATCGCGCGCGGCGAAACTGCGGTCCGGGCCCAATTCTTCGGGGGTAGCGGCGAGATTGTGGACAACGGCGAGTTCTTCTTCGCTCAAGTCGGCATGCCGGAATTCCGGCCGCACTTTCTCGGACTGGATCTGGTTGATGCAGGTGTTGATCGCGATCCGCGAGACCCAGTGCTCGAGCGGGACCTTGCCGGAGAACTGATTCAGATTTTGGAAAATTTTGATGAAAATCATCTGGCAAAGATCCTCCTCGGCGGCGCGTCGCGGCCGATGCGAGCGCACCAGCCTGGCGACGAGCGGATAGAGCCGGCGGACCATCTCGCGCGCGGCACTTTCATCGTGCTGGCGCGCCGCTGCCACCAGCGCACCGGCATCGAAATCATCGGCCATGTCATCCAAGCGGTTTCCACACTAACGGGAATGACAGGCGCGCGCTCGTTTCAGTTACAAGTTTCCCACCCGCGGCGGGGCGGCCGAAATATCTTGTAACCGGCCCGAAGCCGGATCGGTCATCAGGCATAACATATGAAACTCAAACTCATCTCACTCACCGCCATCGGCGCATTCGCGCTCGGTAGTTCCGCCTTCGCGCAAACACCGCAACCCGCCGACCAGCCCGGGCCGGGCCAACGCGGACGCCACGGCGGCGACCGTCACAGCTCGCTCGAACGAACGATGGACGAGCTGAATCTCACGCCGGAGCAAAAGGCGAAGGTGCAGCCCATCGTCGACCAGGCCACGCCGCAGATCGAAAGCATTCGCCGCGACGCGATGCAGAAAACCAAGGCGATCGTGGACAACGCCATGGCGCAAATCCGTCCGATGCTCACGCCCGATCAACAGAAGAAGCTCGACGAGGCGCAGACTGATCGTCGTGGCGGGCGCGGCGGCCATCGCATGCACCACGGCCAGGGCGGGCAAGACGGCGACCAGGACGACGGATAGGCGATCGTCTTTCAGCAGTTATCGGCGGCGGCGATTCAGGCGATCGTCGCCGCCTGCTGTTACGGCCGGGGTCACCGACCCCGGCTACAGGTCAGATCGAAGGCCAGGAGCGGCAGCTCGCGGCGCTGACCATCGACTTCGCTCGCGAGCACGCCGAACCGCACCGCACCCATGTGGCGATAAAACGGCTCGGCGTTGGGGTCCGCCTCGATCGTTAGGCTGCGCGCGCCACGGGCCGCAGCCCGCTCGGCGGCGTGCGTGAACAGGAGCCGCCCGATCCCGTGGCCGATCTGCTCCGGCAGAACCCAGAGGTGTTCCAGGCGGAACGTTTCTGCTGTCTCGCGGAGAGCATGAAAGGCGATTATTTGCTCGTTGCTGACCGCGGCAAAGGTTTCATTCGCCGCGACGAACTGTGGCGTGATCGTGAGTTGCTCGCGCCACTGTTCCATCCAGTGGTTGGGATAGCCCCAGTGTGCTTTCGAAGCCCAGGCGATCGTGCTTAGCGTCGACGCATCGGAGGGATGAGCCCGGACGAGTTGCACGAAAAAAGATCGCGCTCTCGGCCGAGCGCGATCAAGGGATTTTGTCAGGAATATTTCGTTAGGCAGAGCCGCTTTCCCGGGCGTCCCGGGAAGCCGCGCCTAACGGGCGGGCGGCTATTGGTCGAAGACCTTCTTCACGTCCCCGACTTTTTGCTGGACTTTGCCTTCCACCTTTTCGGCTGTGCCTCTGTCCCGCAAATCCGGATTACCGATCGCTTCGCCGGTCTTTTCCTTCACCGTGCCGACTGCTTCCTTGATGGTCCCTTTTGCTTTGTCTTCGGTACTTGAGTTCATACTCACAATTCGTGTTTGGCGGAAGCCGAGGACGTGTCGAAGTTCACCGCGCTCATGAAGACGCGGAAGGCGGCGTTGGTTTTCATCCTTATCACGGTCGCGCTCGATATGATCGCGGTCGGGATCATCATCCCGGTACTGCCGACCTTGATTCTGAATTTTCTCGGCGGCAGCGCGCCGCGGGCGGCGGAGTGGATCGGAATTTTCGCGACCGTTTTTGCCCTCATGCAGTTCTTCTTCATGCCGGTGCTCGGGGTCATCTCCGATCGCGTTGGGCGTCGGCCGGTTATCCTGCTTTCCAACGTGGGGCTGGGCCTTGATTACTTTGTCATGGCCCTCGCGCCGACGATCGGCTGGCTCTTTCTCGGCCGCATCATTTCCGGGATCACAGCGGCGAGCGTCACGACCGCGATGGCCTACATCTCCGACGTGGTCGTCCCGGAAAAACGCGCGGGCGCCTTTGGCTTGATCGGAGCGGCGTTTGGGCTGGGATTCGTTGTCGGGCCCGCGCTCGGCGGTTGGTTAGGCGCGACGGATCCGCGGTTGCCCTTCTGGGTGGCGGGCGGTCTCAGCCTGGTGAATGCAGCCTACGGGTTTCTTGTTTTGCCGGAATCGCTCGCGGCCGAGCGGCGCAGGGCTTTTTCTTTTCGCCGCGCCAATCCAGTCGGCTCGCTCGTCCTCTTGCGCTCGCATCCGGAATTGTTCCGGCTCTCGGCCGTTCAATTCATCGGCTACACGGCGCACGAGGTGGTGCAGATCTATGTGCTCTACGCGATTTATCGTTACGCGTGGGGGGAGAAAACGGTCGGCCTTTCGCTCGCCTTCGTCGGGGTCTGCACCGTTCTCATTTCTGGCGGCATGGTGCGGCCCCTCGTGACGTGGCTGGGCGAGCGCCGTACGCTCTATATCGGCCAGGCCCTTGGCGCGCTCGGGATGGCGTTAATGGGTTGGGCGACGACCAGCTTTGTCTTCATGATCGGCGTGACGGTGATGAGCCTGTGGGCGCTCTCCGGGCCGGCTGCGCAGGGAATGATGACGCACCGGGTGAGCGCGTCGGAGCAGGGTGAATTGCAGGGGGCGATCAGCAGCATGCGGGCGATCGCGATGCTGATCGGGCCGGGCCTTTTCTCGTTTACTTTCGCGTGGTTTATCAATGCGCAACACGGCTGGGTCTTGCCGGGCGCGCCGTGGTATCTGGCGGGTTCCCTGCTCTTCATTTCGATGGCGCTGGCCCTGACCGTCGAGCAACCGAAGATGACCGAGGACCCGGTGGCGGCTCCCGCGGGCGAAGGTTGATGGCCTAACGAGTCAAGCCCGGTTATTGCGGGTTGTAAGCTTCGACGAGGCCAACGCCGGTGGTGTTGTTTTGCCGCTGACGATCGCGGTGTAGGCGCCGGGGCGTGGGTGGCGACAATGGCGGATTCGAGGTCGTTAGTCGGCGGGATGGTGGCGGCGGTGATTTGGGCTTCCTGGGTGTCCCTCCAGTTGTCATTCGAGGCCAGGCTCGCGCCGTTGCTCTCATGCAACTCGAGGGTAGGATCGGCCAGCGCTCCGGCCACGCCGGCCGCCGGTCTCGACAAAGCCGCAGGTGCTGATGTTGGCCGGTTGGGCAGCGGCCGTCGGATCGAGATCTCAGGCTGCGACGAGGCCGATACCGGTACCTCCGTTTTCCCCGTTCGTTAGCCCGCGCCGACCGGGGTCAGCGCCCCCAGCTCCAACAAGGACGCGCGGAAGCGCGTCCCTCCCGGAGGGACATGCTTCCGCATGTCCATGCTCTGTCCCGGCGTTCTCGCGTCCATGCCCTAACGCCCCCGCGTGATCTGGAAGATATTCCCGCTGCTGATATCGGCGATGTAAAGCTCGCCCCTGGCATCTTCGCCTAACGATGCCGGATTAAGCAGCGGAAAATGCCCGATCCGGGTCGGAAACAGGTCCGCGGTGATATCCTGGAAATTGGAAGCGATCGTGCCATTGAAATTCAAGGTGAAGATTCGGCCGGTCGAGTCGCCGGTTTCGGGCCCGAGGTAATCCGCGAAGATATAAATGCCGCGCAGAGCCTTGATTTTCCTCCCGCGATAGACGTAGCCGCCGATGATGGTCTGGCCGACGGTGTGCGGATAATCGTAGGCCGGGTCGAGCGCGCCCGGCGGGATTGGGTCGTTAGGGTAAGCGGGATTCTGGATCGAACCCTCGCGCACGCGCCAGCCGTAGTTCTCGCCGCCGCCCGGATTGGAGGCGGGCTGCGCGTCAATTTCTTCCCGCGAATCCTGACCGACATCGCCGATGAACATCGTGCCTAACAATCGATCGAAGCTATCGCGGAACGGATTGCGCAGGCCGAATTCCCAGATCTCCTGCCGCGCGGTCGTCGATCCGGCGAACGGATTATTAGCCGGAATCGAATAGGTTCCAGCCGGCTGGTCGTTGATGTGGATGCGCAGCATTTTTCCCAGCAGAGTGGTAGTATTCTGCGAGTTGCCGCCCGGCTCGATGTGGCCAGGCCCGGCGTCATTGGCCGCCCCGCCGTCGCCGCTCGCGATATAGAGATTGCCTTCATCGCCCGCGCGCGGACTGAAGCCGAGCCAGCCGCCATTATGATTGGTCTCCGGTTGGTCGTAGGTCAACAATGTCAGTTCGCTGGCCGGGTCCGCGACGTCGGGATTAGAGGAGACCAGGAACATCGCAATATTCGTCACGCCCGCCCGGAAGGAGCCGCCGGGCGCGACGTAGTTGAGGTAAAAGCGGCCGTTGGTCGTGTAGTTCGGATCGAAGGCGAGACCAAGCAGTCCTTCTTCGCCGGCCGTCGTCACCTTGGCGGAAATGTCGAGGAACGGGGTTGGGTTTACAGTGCGGGTCGCGAGATTGACGATCCGAATCTGGCCCGTTTGCTGGACAACGAAAAGCCGGCTGGTATCGCCGGGCGGCGCGGTCACGAAGAGCGGCAAAGTAAATCCGCCCGCGAGTCTGATGGCATCGAGGGACGGAACCGCCTGGGCATCGAGCGACGAGAGGGCAGCGGTCGCGGCCAGCAGCAGGATAAGGGTTCCAGGAATGACGAGGACGAGTTTTGAGAAAATAGGCCGCATGGTTTCTTATTAAATCCAGCAATTAGGATGACGATTAAAATTGTTTTGTCGAGACTTTTTCCCGACCCGTCAGGCACCGCTCGCAACGCGGCAAAGAGAGCAATTGAAAGCCGTGGGCGCGCGGTGGCCAAACGTTCTCAAGACAATGCATGGTCGCGTTGAAGCCGGGGTCGCTGAACCCGGCTACAACTAGGGCACGACCGTGAGCGTCAGATCGTCGCCGTCGCCGCCTTCGTAGCTGGCTTGGAAATTGTTCCCGCTGACGGTCAGGATCGCGCCATCGGCGAGATTGCTGAAGGTGCCCGCGATCGGCGTCGCCGCGGTGTTGCTGATCGCCGTCAAAACGAGACCTTGCTTCAATCTGCCTTGAGGAGTCCCTTGGAAGGAAAAAGCGGCGCCATTGATGGTCACCCCGTTGGCGATGACTTTGTCGGTCTTAGCCTTCTTTTTCTTGGCTTTGAAGGTGTAGGTGTAGGTGGCATCGGCGTTGAAGGTGAGCGCACTCTGAATGGTGAGTGTGGCTTGCGTCTTGGTGCCATGCGCCGGAGCGAGAAAAGCTCCCGTCCCGCTCCCTGTGCCCACCGTCACCGCTCCAGCGATGATCCCACTTCCGCCCAAAGTGCCGGCGTTCACCTGCACCGCTCCTGTTCCTGTCGCCGAACCGGTCATGTTACTGGTGACCAGTGTACCCGCACTAACGGTCATCCCTGCGGTGTAGAGGTTGGCGCCGCTTAGGGTCAAGGTTCCGGTGCCGATCTTGCTCAGTGCACCGGTACCGCGCCCACCGCCGCCTGGGGCGCCGGGCTGGAGAACGCCGGAAAAGGTCGTGCTGAGTGAGTTGCTGCCCGTTAGTAAAGTCGCCTTTCCGAGATAAATCAACCCGTCACCCTCAATTGAGCCGATCGTCAAACTGGCCCCGTTGTGATTACTAATATCAAGGTAGCCGTTGCCAAAGACTTCTATTCGGGCTGTGCCACCAGTCGACCCGTCGGTGAATGAAAATGAACCGCCGTTGCCTCCATTGCTTCCACCATTGGCAATCAAAATCGCATTCCCTCCAGTTGGTGTAGCAACCACGAAAAAGGTCGCGCCACTGCCTGCCCCCGGAACCGTGCCGCCATCGTTGATGATTGTGCTGTTGGCCGCGCTCGCAGTGTTGAGAAAGGTCATCTGCCCGCCAATTCCACCGCTTACCGTACTGCCAAAACTATGATAGGTGGCATCGCCGGCGGTTGCATCGAGGTTGAAGTCCGCTGAACCGGCCTCACCTCCCGGAACCATCGCGCCATAATTTGTAAAGAATACCGATCCGCTAACGGTCCCAGAAAAGAAGGAACAATGCCCCGCCTTTCCGGAGTTATCAACTGTCATGACGAAGTTCTCCGAATTGCTCGAACTATTGGCCATTCCCTCGCCCAACACTTCCAAAAGCTGGTTTGGTAGGACCGTGATCACAAATGGACTCGCGCTCGAATCGAATACGACTTGATTAATAGGAGTAAACGCAGATACCGAGACATTGGTCACATTAGAAACATCGAAAGTCGCAATGTCGCCCGGCACGGTGCCCGTGCTCCAGTTAGCCCCGGTGTTCCAATCGCCGCTGAGAGGATTGAGGAGCCAAGTAGAGTTATCCGCGCGAATGTCCGGGATGAGGGCCAAGAAAGTGAAGATTACAAGAACAATTCCGACCAAGCGAGAAGGAGAGACGCCGGCAACAGTCTGAGAGCGAAGAACAGTGCCAGATGTTTTCATTTCATGTGGTAGCAAGATTGAATGGGACAAAAACGCTCCTAGCGGCTTTAGGGACTTGGGTTGGGCTGCGCATTCAGAAAGTCGATCACATCTTGACTTACTAGTTGGCCGCCCGGTCCATCGGGACTATCCCAATAGGCGAAAGCATGTTCATTGCTATCGGGGATTGTCTTGATCGTGTACAATGAGGTGTTGACACCCGCGCTTTGTAACGCGGCGCCTATGTCTACGATTTGGTGGTACGGCATTGTGTCGAACGATCATCACCGGTCCGCTTTGGCATGCTGCGGAGCTACGCAAAGCGAAGGGCGCGCAGGTCTGAGAGGCCAGGGCGCTCAAAAGAAAAAGCGGCGGCGTGGGGAGCGTAGCGAATAGTGGATTCACAACATTGAGCGTTTTACCGTGAGTTGGTTCTGGATGTCGAGCAAAAACGTTCTCTAGCTTTGCTTTGCTTGCGCTCTCGATTCACGGCGGCATTTCGATCTACAACAAATTCCCGCAGGCATGGTCACGCTCGCCGCACAACACATTGAGTGTCGTGTCGCGCTCGACCTCGGGGCGTTCAACGCCTCCGCGTAGCGCGCGTGCACTTTCGCTTTGCGCGTGCGCGCTTTCCATGAGCGAAAATGGAAGTGAATTGCCCGCCCGCCTGGGTCGCCTTTGCGATGAACGGCAGGGGAGCAAGAGCCGAAGAATCGCGCCGCCTGAGCTTAGAGCTTCAGGAGGAGATCGAAATGAGCGTCCGCATGTTCGAGCTCCGCTTCGTGATGCCGAGCGCAAGCCACGATGAGCACGTCGTTCGCGGGAACCGTTTTCCCGGCCGCGCGGCAACGGCCCGCCAGCACGCAAGCTCTTGCCCAGACCTCGTCCGTGATCGCGAGATCGGGCAACCACCGCTCATGCTCGCGCAGGATCTTTCGGTCGGATTCGCTGCCCACGCCGTTCCACAATTCCAACCGCACCAGGGGACACCATGCTGCCTGTCCGGTCTCGAGCAGCTTGGCCACGCGCCCGCGAATGGTCGCATCGCCCCGTCTCCGAAAAAAGTGGACCCAGCAAGATGAATCAATCAAGACCATGGGCGCTAACCCAGTTTGCGCATTTTCATCAATTCATCAGCCATCATAAAAGTATCGGAACTCCCGCCGTATTTTGTCAAGGAGGCCATCCGGTTGCGCCGGTTGTATTCCATCACGGCGGTGACGATCGCTTCGCGTTTCGTTTTCGATTTTGTGAACCGAAGCGCGTCCTTTAGTTCCTTTTCTGGAATATCCAGGCTGGTTTTCATCATTCAATCTTAACTCGTTATATATTCTCGCGCGACCGAAAAAAGAATCTTTTTCATCCCGGAGAATAATCGTGTCGCGCCCGTCAGATAGATCCGACGGTGCGCGATCCACCAACGCGCTTGTTCGGTGCGAGTCATCGACCGGTGAACGTTCCTCCTGCGGTATCGAATTGAAAGCTGCGGGCGCGCGATTACTATGGAGACGCGGTGGCCAAACGCTCTCAAGACAATGCATGGTCGCGTTGAAGCCGGGGTCGCTGAACCCGGCTTCAACTAAGGCACCACCGTGAGCGTGAGATCGTTGCCGTCGCCGCCTTCGTAGCTGGCTTGGAACTTGTTCCCGTTGACGGTCAGGATCGCGCCGTCGGCGAGATTGCTGAAGGTGCCCGCGATCGGCGTCGTGGCGGTGTTGCTGATCGCCGTCAGGACGAGACCTTGCTTTAATGTGCCTTGAGGAGTTCCCTGGAAGGAAAAGGCAGCGCCGTTGATGGTCACGCCGTTGGCGATGACCTTGTCGGTTTTAGCCTTCTTTTTCTTGGCTTTGAAGGTGTAAGTGTAGGTGGCATCGGCGTTGAAGGTGAGTGCACTCTGGATGGTGAGCGTGGCTTGCGTCTTGGTCCCATGAGCTGGGGCCAGAAAGGCGCCAGCGCCGTTCCCTGTGCCGATGGTCACAGGTCCGGAGATGATTCCGCTCCCGCCTAAGGTGCCGGCATTCACCTGGACCAGACCCGTGCCGAGGCCGGAGCCGTCAGTGTTAGCGACCACGACGGACCCCGAATCCACGTAGGTGCCGAGGCTATAAGCGTTCGCTCCCGTCAGGGTCAGTGTGCCGTTGCCGTTCTTTCTCACTGAGCCGCTCCCTTGAATCACCCCTGTGTAGGTCGTGTCGAGCGAATTGCTGCCGACGATGAGGAGTCGGGTCCCGAGAGTGACCGGGCCATCGCCTTCGAGCGAGCCAATCGGCACTTCCTGCGGACTGTGGGCATCAATATGCAGAGCGCCATTGCCGAACACCTCGATCCGTGCCGTGCCACCGACGGAGTTACCGATAAACTTCACGCTCCCGCCCGCATTGGCCCCGCCGTCATTGGCGATGAGGGTCGCGTTGCCCGCGCTGGCGCTGCCGGAGAAGATCGTAAAGCCACCGGTGCCGCCCGCGATCGCGCTTCCGTTATTGATGATCGTGGCATCGCCGCCGCCGCTGAAGGAATCGAATGTAGTCCTCCCATAGCCTTGCCGGTTGGAAATGCTCCCGTTGTTGGTGATCAGGCTGCTCTCGGCCGTGGTATGGTCGTTAAAAGTGACAAACGCCCCGGCGGGTCCGGTCAACGAAGGGTTATTGACAAAAGTCCCATGACCGGCGCTCGAGTTATTGAAGAATCCTGCGCTCGCAATGTCATTGTTAGTAAAGACGCCGCTGTTGGCGCTTGAGTCATCCACAAATTCAACACCGCCATTACCATCACTGACAAACGTGGCGCTACCACCATTCGAGCTGTCAGCAAATTGGACGACGCCACCATATACGCCAGAGCCATCCGTGGGATTGAGGAAGGTCGCCTGTCCAGCGGTTGCGCTGTCAACGAAAAATACCGTGCCCTTGCTCTGGAAACCGTCCTGGCCAGGAACATTAGTGAAGGTGCCATTACCGGCGCTTGAATTGCCATTAAAAAGCGTGACCCCGCCGACCAGGGAACCTCTCGGGTTGGTTACCGCGATCTGGCTCCCGACAATGGCGTTGTTAGTAAACAGAAGCAGGCCGCTACCATCAGCAGCAGTCACGAAGTTTTGCATAACTCCGGAACTATTCGTGATCCCGGCCCCGCTGACGGTGAAAGCGAAGCCTAAGCCAAGCGTTACCGAATAAGCGTTCGCCCCGCCGGAATAAGTGATGCCGTTGACCTCAACGTTGGCCGAGGTCGAGATATCGGTCGTGTTCGAAATCCCAAAAGTGGCCGTATCTGCGGCGCCGTTCGGCACCGTGTTCGGCGTCCAGTTGGCCGCTGTGTTCCAATCGCTGCTGGCAGGATTGGCGCTCCAGGTGGCACTGCCGGCGGATGAATCACCGATGCTTAGCAACGTAACTATGACGAATAGGATAACCGGGGCAAAGCTAACTCGTTGATGGCGACCGTCAGGAAGTAGCGCTTCGATTATTCCGTTTTTCATTGCTCGTTTATAAAGTCTATTTTAGGTGAGCGTTGAGGAAGGCGATAACGTCGTCGCTAACACGATGCTGCGGGTTCAGTCCGTCCCAGTCGTGCCAATATGCGAAAGCATGCTTGTCGTTGTTAAGAAGCGTCAGGATTTGGTATAGATTAGCATTAACACCGTGCTCCTGGAGGACGCATTGAATCGCGAGAATCTGATGGTAAGGCATCGAATCTCCATCGGTGTTTAGAAGGTAAAGCGGTTTGATGGACGAACTCGTTATCAATGAAACCGGCGAAAGCGCAAGCTGCTGAGTTCGCTCGGCCGTGTTGGTGTAGTTTATGATCAAGATTTCATAAATACCAGTGGTGTCTATGCGATCTGAGTAGTCATAGGCGCCAGACAGGCTCACCGCGCAATCGACGAGATCAGAAGCCCCTTGCCACTTGGGCCAATCGGTCGAGGGAACGGTGGGGTTCGTGTCTAAAGCGACCCAAACGGCGTGGCTTCCCCCGCCGGATCCGCCGACTGTCCCCACTTTGAGGTTGCAACGACTATCGGCACGCGCCGCTCGAACCAATGCCTTTATATCATTGGTTTGCTGTAGAGGCCGACCCGACGCTATGCCATCTGTCGTTAGGTCATGGACATGTTGACCAATGATCGTGCCGCACGGTGCTAACCGATAATAGACGGCAAAAACCAAATAGCCGGCCGCCTGTAGATCCTCTGCAACGGCTTCGACTCCCCCATCGAAGGCGTCGCCCATTCTAAAGCCACCACCATGTATGACGAGAACGGCCGGCCACTTAGGGCCTCCCGATGTCGGCACGAATACTCGCCATTCGAGTAACGTCCCATCTGGGGGCTGATAAGCGCTTGGAATTGCCTCCTCGTGAGGCGTAACATTTGGCGCGGGCGTTCCGACAGGAGTGGAGCATGGCTGAAACGCTGGTGTGACCGTTGGCGTGGGGCTCGGGAGAGCCGGAGGACACGTTGGCTCTGGCGGCGGCGTTCCCTGCGCCTGGGAGTCTACTTGGAGAGCAAACAGCGCGAAGAGGAGGCAAAAGAGACTGCTTAGAAAGCAGATCGAGCAGTTGCGGAGGGCGGTTGCGGAGGGCGGTTGCGGAGGGCGGTTGCGGAGGGCGGTTGCGGAGGGCGGTTGCGGAGGGCGGTATCTTGAGAGTGATGATCTGGTTGTAATCAGATTGTTCTCGCGATGTAAAGACTTTTTTGCTTTTTAGTTATTTTCTCGGCGAAAGAGGCGGGGTCAGCCCGAGGGTCAGCCCGAGAATCGCGCAAGACGAGAAAGCAGGTGCTTAGCGCCCGGCGCCGTCTTGCGTGTCTCGTTTGCGATGCTGACGATTGTCGGGTCGAGATCGTTTCGCCTCCCGCCCCCGCCGCCGACCACATGGGGGATTCTCCCAACTCGTCCGGCTTCGATTCGAATCGGCTCTAGCAACGGTTCTCCTTCGGTATTGAATTGAAAGCCGCAGGCACGCGATTACTATGGAGGCGCAGTGGCCAAACGCTCTCAACACAATGCATGGAATGAAGTTTACGCCCTCATCCTTCTCGGGACCGGGACGTTGCTCTTCCTTGCCCTGATCTCCTACGTCCCGAAGGACATCCCGACCTGGTTCCCGCTTCTTAACTCCACCTCCGCGCCGAATCACCCGGCGCAAAATTTTCTCGGCCCCCTCGGCGCGATTGTCGCAGGCATTTGTTATTTTCTGGTTGGGGCGGCTTCTTATCTCCTCGCCGCCACCCTCCTCGGGTTTGGCGGCGCGAAACTTTTTCACGGTGAACTGAAGGTGAACCGCCGGATCGGCTGGATGGTTCTGTTCGTCGCTTCCGGCGCGTGTCTCTTTCAGTTGCAGCCCTGGTTTTTGCACGACTGGCACCGCGTTTTTAATATCGACGGTCCAGGCGGGCGGCTCGGTGCTTTCTTTGGCCGGCGTGTTTTCCGCGTCCTGATGGGCAAGGGGTCGGTCATCGTCCTCGCCGGCATTTACCTGACGAGCCTGATCCTGATGACCGGGCTGCGGCCGATCTATCTCGTTAGGCAAAGCGTCCTCGCGACGCGCCGTGGCTTGGTCGCGCTCCGCCTCTGGCTTTTGCGCCGGCGGATGCGGAAGGCCGATTTGAAGGGCCAGCTCGAGATCAGCCGGCAGCAGATCGCCAAACAGCAGCGCGCGATCGAGAAAAAACTGCGCAAGAAAGGCGCTCCGGTGCCCGAGCCGGCACTGCCGTTCGCGACCCCGGAGGAATTCGCCAATCGGCCGGAACCGAAAGTGGTCGATACCACCGCCCTGCCGGCGGAGGTGCCTCTGGCGCCGCGGAAGAAACCTTCGCTCGCGGAGTTGAAACGCGGCGGCGCGCAACCCGCCGCGGCGCCTGCCCTCACGACGGCGAAAGACTGGGACGGCGAGAACTACCAGCTGCCTGGGATCGATCTGCTGGAAGAGCACGACAGCGAAGGGCGCGTCGCGACCGACCCGGCGGAGCTGGAGGAGATTCAGCAAACGTTGATTGAAACGCTCGCCCAGTTTGGCATTCAAGTTGCAGCCGGCGACATCACCAAAGGCCCGACCATCACCCGCTACGAAGTCTATCCCGCGAAAGGCGTGCGGGTGGACAAGATCGTTAGTCTGGAGCGCGACCTCGCCCGCGCGACACGCGCCGAACGGATCAACATTCTCGCGCCCATTCCCGGCAAGGACACGGTCGGCATCGAGCTGGCCAACAGCCGCAAAGTGAAAGTGACGCTGCGCGAGTTGCTCCAGTCGGAGGATTGGAGCGCGACTACCGCGAAATTGCCGATCGCGCTCGGCAAAGATGTTTACGGGAAAACAATCATCGCCGATCTCGCGCAGATGCCGCACCTCCTCGTCGCCGGCACGACCGGCAGCGGCAAGAGCGTCTGCATCAACGCGCTCATCGCGAGCATGCTTTACCGGTTCACGCCCGATCAGCTCCGCTTCATCATGATCGATCCCAAAGTGGTCGAGATGCAGGTCTACAACTCGCTCCCGCATCTCGTCATCCCGGTTGTGACCGATCCGAAAAAAGTGCTCCTCGCCTTGCGCTGGGTGATCGATGAAATGGAAAAGCGCTACAAAATTTTCGCCAAGTCTGGCGTGCGCAACATCACCGGCTTCAACGCACGGCCGAAGAAGAAGACGCAGAAGGAACTCGACCTGGAGGGCGCCGCGCCGTCGGCGCCTAACGACGAAGGAAGCGACCGCGCGCTTCCCTCCAGCGGTCCAATCAAAGTCGCGCGTGAGGACGAACTCATCATCCCCGATCACATGCCCTACATCGTGATCATCATCGACGAACTGGCCGACCTCATGCAGACCGCGCCGGCCGATGTCGAAAGCGCGATCGCGCGCATCACCCAGATGGCGCGCGCGGCCGGTATTCATCTCATCGTCGCGACCCAGACCCCGCGGGCCGACGTCGTTACCGGCGTGATCAAGGCAAACATTCCGAGCCGGATCGCCTTCCAGGTCGCCTCGAAGATCGACAGCCGCGTCATCCTCGACGAGAACGGCGCCGATCGATTGTTAGGCCAGGGCGACATGCTCTATCTGCCGCCGAGCACGTCGCGCCTCATTCGCGCCCAGGGCGCGCTCGTGACCGATGGCGAGATCGGACGCCTGGTTGATTTTGTGTCCGCGCAAAGTTCGCCCGCCTTCGACCTCGCGATGCACGAGCGGATGGAATCGGCCGCCGCGCCTAACGACGACGTGACCGAGGAGGACGAAGAACTGGTCGAGAAATGCCTCGAGATCATCCGCCAGGAAAAGCGCGCCTCCACTTCGCTCCTGCAACGCCGCCTGCGGCTCGGCTACACCCGCGCCGCCCGGATCGTTGATATTCTGGAGCAGCGCGGCATATTGGGCCCCGGCGAAGGCGCGAAGCCGCGTGAGATTCTCGTCGATCTCGACGCGGCCGTTTGATCCGCCGTCTCGATGCAAGCTCTCGGCCAAAAACTGCAGCAGGCGCGTCTCGCCAGGAAGATCACGCTCGAGGAAGCGTCCCGCGTGACCAAGATCCGTCAATCGCGCCTCCAGGAGATCGAAGCGGAAGATTTCTCAGGCTTCTCGAGCCTCGCTTATGCCAAGGGCTTTCTGCTCATTTATGGAAAATTTCTCGACGTCGATGTCACGCCCTATCTCGACGCGTTCGAAACGTCGAGCCACGTGAGCGTCGACGGCTATTCCTATCTGCAAGACGGACCGAGCGGTGCGCCGCCCCCCATCGTGCGCCGGGCTCCGGTGAAACGCCCGGCGCTCCTCCCTTTTATCATCGCGGTGGGGGTTCTTGTTCTCGGCTTCTATCTCGTCAAGTTGCTGCTCGATATTCAACGCATCACGCCGTCGCGCACCGCCGCGCCGGTCGCGGTCGCGTCCGCGACACCCCGGCCCTCCGCCCCGCCGGTCGGAAATATTGCCGCGCCCCGCGCTCTCGCGGTGGAAAGCGCACCCGCGAGCGAGGCCCGCGTCACGGCGACGCCGCCGATCACCCTGGAAGCGGCGGAGCCTTCCCCGACCGAGCCGGAAGTGCGCCGCGCGGAGGCGGTCCATCCCGAGGATTTGATCGCGTCGCAGGCTGCGCCGGCGCGCGCCAACCGGGTGCAGATTACGCCGGTGCGGAAAACGTATCTTCGCGTGACGGTCGATAAGAATCCGGAGCCGGCCTTCGACGGCTGGTTGGATCCGTCCGACCCGCCGCTTTCATTTCGCGGGCGGCACGTCAGGGTAAAAGTGTTGGAACGCGGGGCGGTGCAGATCACGAAAAACGGAGCGGCGCTCGTGACGGGCGATGCCGATGTCACCTTTGAATAGCGCGCCCGACGCCGTGACCAGCCTAACGACGGTCGGAATGATCAGTCTCGGCTGCGCCAAGAACCTGGTCGATGCCGAGATCATGCTGGGCAGCGTGCTGGAGCGCGGGATGCAGATCACGCCGCACGCGGCCGAAGCGGATGTGCTGGTGGTGAACACCTGCGCCTTCATCGACTCGGCGAAGGAGGAATCGATCGAAGCGATTCTCGAGGCGCATCAGCAGCGCGGGCTCGGAAAGCGGCCTAACCAAAAGCTGATTGTGAGCGGCTGCATGTCCCAGCGTTTTGCGAAGGAGTTGCGTGAACAGTTGCCGGAAGTCGACGCTTTCATCGGGCTCGATCAGGTGCGCGAACTGGGCGCGATCATCGAGCGGGTGGTGAGCGCGCAGAGCGAGCCGGGGGAAAGTTTCGTCACCGCGCGGCCGACTTACATTCCCGATTGGGACACGCCGCGCTTCCGCCTTACCCCGGCGCACAGTGTTTATTTGAAAATCGCCGAGGGCTGCAATCACCCGTGCAGCTTTTGTGTCATTCCTCAGATGCGCGGCCGGCATCGCAGCCGCCCGCCCGCCTCGGTCCTCGCGGAGATTCGCCGCCTCGCGGCCGAAGGGGTGAAGGAAATCAACCTGATCAGCCAGGATACCACTTACTACGGAATGGATTTGTGGGCAGCGAAGGCCGGACCGCGCCAGCCGGTCGATTCGTCGCGCGGTCCGACGCTGGCCGCTTTGCTCCGCGCGATCGAGGAAATCGAGGGCGATTTCTGGGTCCGCCTCCTTTACACGCATCCAGCGCACTGGAGCGACGAACTGATCGAGACGATCGCGCAGGGCGGCAAAGTGGCGCGCTACATCGACGTGCCGTTACAGCACATCGACGAAGCGATGCTCGGCCGGATGCGTCGCGAAACGACCCGCGCCCACATCGAGGATTTGATCGTTAGGCTGCGCGCCGGGGTTCCGGGAATCGCCTTGCGGACCACCTTTATCGTCGGTTTTCCGGGCGAGACGGAGGCGGAGTTTGAGTCGCTCCTCGAATTCATCGAACGGGTGCGATTTGAGCGGCTCGGGATTTTCAAATACTCGCAGGAGGAAGGCTCGCGCGCGGCGAAGATGCCCGGGCAGATTTCCGCGGCGCAGAAAAACGCCCGGCACCGGCGGGCGATGACGCTGCAACAAAAAATCGCGCGTGAAATCGCCGCGGCGAAAGTCGGGGGCGAGTTCAAACTCCTGGTCGACCAGCCGTTCATCGCGCGGACCGAAGCGGACGCCCCGGACGTCGACGCGCGCGTCCTGCTGGCCGAAGCCGCGCCGGTCGGCGAATTCGTTAGGCGAAAAATCACCGGCGCGCGGGGCTACGACCTGCTCGCCTGAACGATTGGGGATTGACACTCCGGGCAATGCCTGAGAGACACGTTGCCGGCGCAGTCGCGGAGAGCAATTTAATCCTGTTGTTATGGCCGATTTGAACGAACCGAAAAAAGAGACCGTTCGAATTACTTTACCTCCGCGGACCCCGCAACGGCCCACAGTGCCGGTGGAAAAAGAAACGGCGCGCATCAGCTTGCCGAATCGGCCGCCGGGTTCGCCCGCTGCGGCCACACCGCTGGCGGCGAGCGCACGGCCAACTTCGCCGGCTCCCGCCCGCCCGCCGCCGCCGCCATCGGTTGCGCCAAAGCCTTTGCCACCTTCTGGGGGTGCGCCGGCTAATCGCCCGCCCGCGCCGCCCATGGCCCGGCCACCCGCTCCCGCCCCGCCGGGAGCGATCCGTCCGCCGAATATTTCACCTCCACCCGCCGCCTTCAGGCCGCCATCTTCCTCACCGCCAGCGGAAGTGAAAGCAGCTCTTCCGCCTCCGCCCGCGGAAATGAAAGCACCACTGCCGCTCGCCGGGCCAAGGCCGCCCGCCCCGCCACCATCCAGGCCGCCTCCAGCGCCGCCCAAGCCCGGGATATTCCCGACGAAAACGCCAATGGAAAACTCTGGCGCGCAGACTGGCCCGCGTAAGGAAACTGCCCGCATCGGCCCCACCCCGGATTCGCCGATGAAAGCCACGGTGCGGTTGGGCAACGTCCAGCCGGCGAGTGTCCCGTCGGCCGGGGTCATCCGGACCGCGCCGCCGTTAGTTGCCAGTCCGCCGCCGGCGGGGTTGGTTGAATCCGTCCCGCTGCAGCTTTGCTGGGCCTTGCTCGGCCTTTCCGCGCTAGCCTTGCTCATTCAACTCTGGACTTATTTTTTTTAAAAGACTCATGGAAAACGGCACCGCAGTAACGATCGACGAATCAAATTTTGACCAGGAAGTGATGAAAAGCGCGCAACCCGTGCTAGTCGATTTCTGGGCCGAATGGTGCGGCCCGTGCAAGATGATTGCGCCGATCCTCGACGAGATCGCGAAGGAAAACGCCGGCACGGTCAAGGTCGCGAAAGTGAACGTCGATCACAACCAAAGCCTGTCGTTTCGCTACAATATTCGCGCGATCCCGACCCTGCTCTTCTTCAAGGACGGACAGGTGCGTGACCAGGTCACCGGCATGGCGAGCAAGAAGGACCTGCTCAACCGGATCGCGGCGCTCGCCTAACGAGCAGGTCGCCTGCATTTGTCATCCTGATCCGCGTCGACGGCGGAGAACCTCGCTTTCGCTCGAAATGACACGGTGCGGCAAACTTCGCCCTTGCCGCGCACGCGTATGGTTCGTTAACGTCGCCGCCGATCGTCCGACCCATGCACAAGCCGCACCTCACTTTCTGGCAAATCTGGAACATGAGCTTCGGCTTTCTTGGCATCCAGTTTGGCTGGGGCCGGCTCGGGCGGCGCCGTCCGTATTTTCTGGCCGGCGCGATTCTCAGCTCGCTGGCGCTGATTGCCATGCCCAACGCCAGCACCGTCTGGATGGCGGCCGGGCTGCTCTGGATTCTCGACGCTTCGATCAACATCAGCATGGAGCCGTTCCGCGCTTTCGTGGCGGACAAGTTGCCGGAAGAACAACGCTCGACCGGCTTCTCGATGCAGAGTTTGTTCATCGGGCTCGGCGCGGTGATTGCCTCCGGCCTGCCTTGGATGATGACGAACTGGTTTCACATCACCGCCGCGGCCGGGTTGCTCTCGGTCGGTTTCATTCACGGGATGGAAAATCGGGCCTGGCTTCACTTATCGTTAGGGCTGGTCGGGATTGCCTGGGCCAGTATCCTCGCCATGCCTTATGCATGCTGGCGGGCGCGCTCCGCCGGAGAAAACCGGCGTTTACATGGGCATTTTCAATTTCTTCATCGTCCTGCCCGAGATCGCGGCGGCGCTTTGTTTCGACAAACTGATGGGCAGCGTCCTGCACAATAGCCAGGTCGCCGCGGTCATGATCGGCGGCGGCTTTCTTTGCCTCGCCGCCGTTCTCGTCCAATTCGTTAGGGAAACACCCGCGGCGGTCGAACAACTGGACCGCGTGGTCGAAGAGGAGGGCATGCTGCCGACCATGACTCCGCCCGAGAGCCCGCTTGGCGCAGTCGTGAGCAACATCCGATGGCACGCCTCCTTTTTCGCGCGCTCGCGGCGCTTGGCCTGATGTCGACGGTGCTCGCAAGCGACGGTCCACGAGTGGAATTCATTGTCAGGCAGGAACGACTCGAGATCGCATTCCCGGGGGCCGATCTTAGCCCCGGGAAGACATTTTTCGTGGCCCGTCGCGCCGGCCAGGATCTGGGATCCGCGGTCATCCCGTTCGGCGAAAATTTCGAGGGCTCCACCGTCTTTCTGCCGTTTCAAGCCGACCGGCTCTACTTCGTGCAGATTGGGCATGAGGCCGGCAGGATTTTCGAACGGCGTTGGGAAAATTGGAAATGGAGCGAGCGGCGCACCGCGCCTAACGATGTCGAATGGGACGGTGCCCGATCCGTTCTTCGGCTGCCTCTGGCGGGTTTGCCGGGCAAAGTCGACGCGGCGGTTTACGCCAAGGACTTTGGCGAGGGCAAGACCTGGGGCCGCCTCGTCGCCTCTCAGGATCCCGCGGTTATCCCCGGGGAGGGCGACAAATACATCCCGCATTATTGCGAAGTCGATTTCCGCGCGAAGGACGCGCCGGCCGTCAAAGTCCGCGGCCGGCTCGGGCACGATGCCGACCGGCCGCGGATCTACCAGCTTTTCGTTAGGCTGTTTGGCAACCTCAACGAAACCCGTCAACCGAACGGCACCCTGGCCGCGAACGGAGTCGGCAAGTTCAACGACATCAATGACGCGGCGTTGCACTCTCTGCAGAAGCTCGGTTTTTCGCATGTCTGGCTGACCGGCGTGCTGCAGCAGGCGACCGGCACCGATCACTCCGATATTGGCCAGCCGGTGGACGATCCGGACTTGCTCAAGGGAATCGCGGGCAGCCCGTATGCGATCAAGGATTACTTCGATGTTTGCCCCGATTACGCGGTCGATCCAAAGAAGCGCCTAACGGAATTTAAGGCACTCCTCGATCGCCTGCATCAGCATCGACTCAAAGCCCTGATCGATTTTGTCCCCAACCACGTCGCACGCTGCTATCACTCCGACATCAAGCCGGAGATCAACTTCGGGACGAATGACGATCGCTCGCGCTTTTTCGATCCGCGGAACAACTTCTTCTATCTCCAGCCCGACGGAGACGGCCCTCCGCTGAAGATGCCCACCTGGCAGGACGGCGTCGCGCTCAGCCCGACCTGCAAGCTGGCCGGGATGCAATGCGACGGCCGTTTCGACGGGGAGCTGGAGCACGGCAAGGTCACGGGCAACAACGTCGTCAGTTGGAAACCCAGCCTCAACGATTGGTACGAGACGGTGAAACTGAACTACGGCTTCGATTTCACCGACCCGGCAAAACAGCGGCGCGCCTATCCCAGTGCCTGGCATCCCGACGCGCCGCTCCCCGATACCTGGACGAAAATGGACCAGGTGATCGCCTGCTGGCAGGGGATGGGGGTCGACGGTTTTCGCTGCGACATGTCGCACATGGAGCCGCCCGAGTTTTGGAAATGGCTCATCGGCCGGGCTCGCGATCGGTCGCCTGACGTTTTCTTCATGGGCGAAGCCTACGACAGTGATCCCGCGAAAGTTCCGGGCGGCGATCCGGTCATTTCCCTGCTCCACGGTGGTAAGTCGAACGTCATGTTCGACCTTCTCGACGCCGGCTTCGACGCGGTCTACGACGACCCGAGTTACAAGGCGTTGAAAAATATCTACGACGGCCCGGGCTGGGCCAACGATCTCGATCACGTGCGCTCTGACGATTTCATTTTCGAAAACTCGGTTCGTTATGCTGAGAACCACGATGAAGTCCGCCTCGCAAGTCGCGACAATTGGGGCGGCCTCGGCATGAAGGTCGGACGACCTGTGGCGGCCATCCTTTACGGGATCGGGCGTGGCTCATTGATGCTCTACAATGGCCAGGAAGTCGGCGAGCCGGCGGCGGGCGCGGAAGGATTCGGTGGGGACGACGCGCGCACGACGATTTTCGATTACTGGTCGATGCCGGAGTTGGTGAAGTGGACTAACGGACATAAATACGACGGGGCCAGGCTCTCCGCCGACCAGACGCAGTTGCGCGAGGGTTACGGACGCCTCTTGGCCGTCACGAACGAGCCGGCTTTCCGCGACGGCGCTTTCTTCTCTTTGAATCCGGCGAACAACCAGAACCCGAAATTTGGCCAGATCGGAACAGAACCGGCCGGCGGCCATTGGCTCTACGCGTTCCTCCGCTTTGATCCGGCCTCGCGGCAGCGTTTCCTCGGCGTGGTAAATCTTCATCCCAAAGAGGCATTGCCAGAGACGCGCATCTTTTTCCCCGACGCGGCGATCGAGTTTCTGCGTTTTGCGCCTAACGAAGGTAAGACTCTTCATTTCGTTGAGCGTCTTGCCGGCGATCTCGAGTTAACGATCAACCGCTCATCATTGGGCGGCCCGGATGGACTGGCGCTGCCGCCGTTGGCGCCGCTCACCCCATGTTTTTTTGAAATCAGCCCGCTTAACGATTAGTGTCTTTATGCGCTCGTTTGCGGGCTGACGGCGCAGGCGAGCGAGCTTTTCCTCGGGCCCATCCCCGTGCAATTCGTTCCCGCGGGCTCGAAGATCGTGCTCGATCTTCATCGCTTCTATCAACCGACGAAGGCCTCGAAGGTGGCTGTCGGTGGCGCGCCTTTCGTTCAGATCGGCTTCGATCGCGCCACCCTTCAATTACAGATCATGGTGGAATCGCCGGCGCATGGCTTGATCGATTTGCCGGTCGACGTGAGCGACGCCAAACAGCGGATTGCCGACGAACTCACGGGCGCAACTGCGTCGGTCGAGCATGGTCGAATGGAAGTCACTGTCGGACCGCATTCTGCCGCCTTCTTCGCGCCGGCGCGCCAGCAGTGCAGCAAATCAGAAGAAGCGAGAAGGCACCGGCAGAACCTGGACATGCGGAAGCATGTCCAGTCTGCCGCAAACGGATCGCGGTCTCGGGTCAAGTGATACACTGGGCTAGGTCTGCCCCGACCTGACGCGCTCAAGCACTTTCATGGCGGCATTGTGACCGGGGATGCCGCTGACCGCTCCGCCACGTTGGGCGCTGGAGCCGCAGAGATAGACATTCTCGTACTCGGTCTCGACACCCCATTTCCCGGTCTCCTCTTTGGTCTCAGCAAAGGGAAATGTGAGCGCGGTCTGGAAGATGTTACCGTGGTAAAGACCGAGTGCATTTTCGATGTCGACCGGGCTTTTGCCTTCGATGCAGGGACTTCCATCCCTGGCCTGCGCAAGGCAATCCTCCAGCGGCTCTGCCAGCCACCCATTTAGACCCGCCACGAATCTCGCCTGGGCCTGCTGCCTCATCGCATCATTGTCCGCGGCGAAGAGCGGCCAGGGGGTATCGATCCCGAAAAGGGTCAGGGTGTGAAACCCCTTTGTGCGCAGTTCAGGAGACAAAATGCTGTCATCGGTCAGCGTGTGACAATAAATTTCGCTTGGCACTTTATCCGGCAGCTGACCATGCGCGGCTTGCCGATAGCTCGCTTTCATCTGCTCGTAGCTTTCGTCGATGTGGAAAGTGCCGCGGAAAGCATCGGTCGCCGCGTGCGAGTTATCCTTCAGCTTTGGCAGGCGGTGCAGGAGCATGTTGATCTTGAAGACTGAGCCCTCATTCGTGGCATCTGGTTGGTAGGGTTTACCGAGGATCTTCGCCAGCACATTCAAGCCGAAGTTAACCAACAGAAATCGCGCTTCGACCGACTGTGCCCGACCGTCGCATTCAAATTCGACGAGCGGCTTTCCCGAAAGATCGAGACGGCGAAGATCGACGCGCGTCAGCATCTCGGCGCCGTGCGCGCGCGCGGTCTGCTCCAGCTTGCGCGCTACGTTGCCCATTCCTCCTACCGGCACCTTCCATTCGCCAGTCTTATTGCCGATCAGGTGATAAAGGAAACAACGGTTCTGGAGAAGTGACTCATCGTGCGGATGAGTGAAGACACCGATCTTGGCGTCCGTGAAAACCAGCCCGCGCACAAGATCGTCCTGGAGGTAGCGTTCAATGGCGCGTCCGAGCGGTTCCTCGACCAGGCTGCGCCAAGCCTCGCGCCCGGCGTCGCTTGAGTCGAAGCGGCGGCGGAAGTCTTCCTTCGCTGCGAGCGGCCTTAACATTGTGTCCCAAACCTGCTCGGCGAAAACGCCCGCCAGGCCGTAAAACCGCTTCATCCCGTTGAACTCGGCTTCGCTTCCGGTCAATTCGAATATTGACCGTCGACTTACTTCCTCCGAAACGTTGCTCAGGAGCAAACCGTTGTGCTGGCCGTCCCTCGCATAAGGCGTGTAGGAGGCAATCTCCCGCCGGCGCAATTCGAGATTCAGGTTTAGGTCGCGAATGATCTTTTCCGGAAAGAGGCTGACAAGATAAGAATAACGGGAGAGCCACGCGTCATAGTCAGGAAAGACTTTTTGCGAGGTCGTGGCTCCGCCGACATAATCATTTTTCTCCAACAAGAGGACACTTAGTCCCGCCCGCGACAGGTAAGCGGCGGCCACCAGTCCATTGTGGCCGGCTCCCAGGATGACAACATCGTATTTTGCTTTCATGCTCGAGTTTTGGTTTTGGGTTATAGCCGCTCAGGTTTTTCGGTGGCGGCGCGCATAAATGATGGTGGTGGCGAGCAGGCTCAAAGGGATGGCGGTGTCGGGAGAGTGAATTGCCGTCTGAAAGGCGAGCGAGCGATAAAAAAGGAAGCCATGGAGCAGTGACGCGGTGCGAAGGGCGGGCGGCAACGAAATCAGGAGCGATACGATCACGATGGCCGCCCAAAGCAGATAACGCCATCGGTCGGGTTCGGAGGCCTTCGACCGATCGACGGGTTGGCGGCGCAGCCATCGCGCGTAAGCGATGACGACAATCACGAATCCTATGACGGTGCTGAGTTCCTGGAGAGCGAGGTAGACACAGACGGTCATCGAGGGAACCCGCAAGGCCGGCTGTTGCAGCCAGGTGATGCGGTCGACAAACCATCCATGTTCATGGGTGAAGGCATCCCAGAAATTGTGAGTCCATGCCCCGAGTAAGAGTGAAAATATTATGATCGCCCACCTTGTCAGGCCTTTAGGAAAAGCTGGGCAAAGCGGAAGAAGCACCTGCCGGTGAGGCGCGGGAAGGGCATAACACACCGGCTTGCAGAACAGGTAGAAGATCAGCAGAAAAATCACTCCTGTAGGCAGGCAGGCGACGAAACTTCCCGGCAAAGTGTGGGCAAAAGTCGCCAGGTCGAAGCGATCGATGTAGTAGCCGAGATCCGGCGTCATGCTGCCAGCGACGAGAGCGGCGAAGTCGAGCGGTTGCGGAGAGAAGCGCCGCAACGGCAGGACAGCGGCAGGATGAGAAAGCGTCCAGGGCATGCTAGCGCGACCCTTAGGAAACCTTCTCGGCCAGGATTTCCAGGACGAGGGGCGTAATTAACAACGCGTTGGGATTCGCACTCGCCTCGGCCACTTCCTTCTTCACCTTCTCGGCAAAGCTGGCGTCGATGCGTCCCAGCTCTTGCAGTCGCGCCAGACCTATCCCGACAAATGATGCCGGCCAGCGCCACATGTGGTCACTCGGCCCGACGCAATAGATTCGAGGGATCGCTGAGCGCACGACAAAGCCGTTCTGCCCGAGATAGGTCGGCAGATCCAGGCCGACATCGGCTTTCCCTCCCGCTGCTGTCCAGCTCGCCTTCACCTCCTGCGCGAAGCGTTCCTGGTTCGGCAGCCGGGGCACGAAACGCCAGGTGAGGTAATGCGCATATTCATGGAAGATCGCGATACTTCCCGGGTGCATGACGCGCCCGAGCTTTTCCACGAGCAGTGCTGGATCGGTCACGAACGAAGCCACCCAGCGGCACCAGGAGAAATCGAACGGCCCCTTGGGCAACTTGTCGATCATCAAATCCAGTTCGCGAATCTGCACGTTGTTGAATAAGCGCGCGCGGCACCTTTCTTCCAGCCGGCGCACGAAGTTACTCGAGCGTTCGACCGCGACGACCGCGCCCTTCGGGCCAACGATCTCGGCCAAATCGGCCGTCGCATAACCGGGCCCGGCGCCGAGGTCGAGCACGCGGCTCCCGACCGTGATGCCGGCTCGCTGCCAGCAATCCAACATCACGGGACGCCAGACCCGATGCTGCAAGCCAAGCCGGGAAATCTCCTCTTCGTGTGTCCCGAGGACGTAATCGCGTTCCGTGGCCATACTCAGAACCATTCCATTGCCGCGCATTTTTCCCAGATGATTTTTTTTTGATCGCCCGGCCGGACGACCGATGCGATGTCGGCATCCGAACCAATGGTTAACACCATGAAAAAAATAATTATCACGATGGCAGCGGCGTTGCTGGGGGCGGGGCTGTGGATTCATCCGGCGTCCGCGGCGGTCGCGATCTCGATCGGCATCGGCGATCGGCCCTACTACGATGGACCGGCTTACTGGGAAAGCGGATACGAATGGGTGTTTGTGCCCGGCTATCAAAGCGGCCCCAAATGGGTCCACGGGCACTACGAGCGCCGGGGCGACTTCCGCGCAGAGCATGCCAAGGATCATCACAAGCACCGCCACCACAACGACCAGCACTAATGCAGTGCATCAGAAGGAGCGAGACCGCGGGGCAGGGCCTGGACATGCGGAAGCATGTCCCTCCCCTCCGGAGGGACGCGCTTCCGCGCGTCCAGTCTCCCGTCCGCGGATTGCGGTTTCAATTCTTTTGATTAGTCTGCACTAGGATGTGGCTTCCCTCGCGAGAACCCATGCTGTTTGCCTAACGAGCACATGAAGATGCGCGTCCGCAAGATTTCGCGTTTCGCGCGGTCGTGATTTCCGTGCGATGATCAGAGCGCGCGCTGTCGCGGTATCTCATCCCGCCGCCGCATTTGCCTATGATCAAATTCCTGGTTGGCATCGTGGTTGGAATCTGCCTCGTCCTTCTGGCAGGTTATCTTTTTGTTACGCGCGGCGGCATTCAGATGTCGACCGCGGGCGGGCCGTTGCCGATGGAGCGTTATCTCGCGCACACGTCGTTGTCGGCGTCGATCGGCAAAAGCGCGCAGGAGCAATCTCCGCTGCCGTCCGACGAGGCCAACCAGCTCGCCGGCGCGCACATTTATCAACAGAACTGTGGCGGCTGCCACGGGCGGCTGGGTCAGGGACCCTCGGGGATGTCGAAGAGAGTTTACCCTCACATCCCGCCGCTCCTTCCTCCGGGTGACGGCGTGACGGACGATCCGGTAGGAGAGACGCACTGGGTGATAAAGAATGGCATCCGCTTTAGCGCCATGCCTTCCTTTAATGGAAGGCTGACGGAGAACGAGCTCTGGCAGATAACTCTTCTTTTGCGTAACGCCGATAAGTTGTCGGCCCCGGTGCAGGAGGCGCTGCGCAGTAAGGAATAGGTCAGATTAGACTCGCCTACTCTGCGCTGGAGGGACGAGCTTCCGCGCGGCCATCTTTTTTCCGGGGAGCGAACGCGCCTCGCGTGCTGACGCCGGCGCCTCGCCGGCATGAAGTTTTCACGCTCGCAGCAGCCAACCACCGATGTCGCCGAGCTTCGAGCAGCCGCAAAGCAGCATCGCTTCATCGAGTTCGCGTCTTAGGATTTCCAAGACCTGCAAGGCGCCTTCTTCTCCACCGACGCATAACCCCCACAGCACCGGCCGGCCCACCAGCACCGCCCGCGCCCCGAGCGCGACCGCCTTGAGCACATCGCTCCCACGTCGAATTCCGCCATCGGCATAAATTTCGCAAAGATCGCCCGCGGCCTCGACCACGTGCGGCAGCACGTCGCAAGTGGCGGGCGCGGTATCGAGCTGGCGCCCGCCGTGATTGGAAACCACCACCGCCTTCGCGCCGTGCTCCGCTGCCCGGCGCGCGTCGTCGCCGCGGCACACGCCCTTCACCACCACCGGAAGGCGAGTAGAGCGGCATAACCAATCCAGATCATCGAAGCCGAGATCGGATTTGAAATTTGCTCTCACGTAGGCGGCCAGGCCGGAGCCTTGCACTTCCGGAAGATTGCCCTTGCCTAACGGCGCCAGATTTTCCACCGCGAGACCGTCCGGCAGGCGAAAGCTGTTCCGCGCGTCGCGTTCGCGCGTGCCCAGGCCGGGCGCATCGACCGTGAGGACAATCGCCTCCGCTCCGGCCGCTTCGGCCCGCTGCACCAGCTCGCGTGTGATCTCCCGATCTTTGTAGACATAGAGTTGGAACCAGCGCGGAGTGCCCGCCTGCGCAAAGACTAACTCCATCGCAGTATTCGAGAGCGAGCTAAGGATGAACAAGGTTCCCGCCGTCTTCGCGGCCCTGGCGGTTGCGATCTCTCCCGCTGGGCAGGCCAGTTTATGAAAAGCGGTCGGGGCGACCAGGATCGGCATCGAGACCGGTTGACCGAGCACGGTCGTCCTCAGGTCGCGCGTGGCGACTCCCGCCAGGACCCGGTAGTAAAGCTTCAACCGCGTCCAACCATCCGTGTTCTCCCGCAGGGTCACTTCATCCTGCGCCCCGCCTTCGTAGTAATCGAACGCATCCTGCGCGAGTCTGGCCTGTGCCGCCCGCGTGTAGTCGGCGATATTGAGTAAGAGATCAGATTTCATCTCGTGCGGTGACAAAATGCTCGCCGGGTACGCCGTCAACTGAATTTCTGCTTTCCACTTTCTAATTTTTCACCGGGCATCCCGCCGCGGAACGCAGCACTAGACCGCTTCTGGGAATGCCTTTTCCTTCCGGAATGGCTTGGCAGTAATATGATGAGAATTGTCATTGCTGCCAGACGCCTTGCTTGCGAAGCTGGCGTCATGAACGATTGCGATGCGAAAGAGGAAGTGGTCGGTGTGGAGATTCTTTTCCTCTCCAAACGCGGCGTGGACACAGACAAGCTGGACTTTCAAACGCTGCGCGCGCCCTCGCCCGATGAGGTGGTTGTGCGCGAAACACCGCCGCCCTACGGCAAGCCACAATAACGGCTGGCGCGAAAGAAAGAGCTATGAAGAAATCAGCTGAAAAAAGCGACTCGGACATGCAGACGGAATATGATTTTTCGCGCGGCGTTCGCGGCAAGTATGCGCGCCGTTATGCCCAGGGAACGAACGTCGTCGTGCTCGATCCCGACGTTGTTCGCGTCTTTCCCAATGCCGAGGCGGTCAACAGTTCGTGACGCGCACTCGCAGGCATCATCCGCCGGGGAAAATCTGCCGCCACGAAGTAGTCGGGTCAGATTTTAGATTGTCAGTCCGCCTCAGGCGGATCAGCCTTTTGGAACTTCTTCCTTCATACTTCTCACTTCCTCGCTCCCTGCTCGCGCTCCTCGCTCCCCGCTCCCCGCTCTTCGTCCCCGGACCTCTGGATTCTCCTCGACTTCATTTCCAGACCCGCTAGAAACTTGCCCATCTCATGCCCCGCGCCCGCTCCTCCTCGAAGAACAACTCCACTGCAAACCTCGGCTTCGAAGCCAAGCTCTGGCTCGCCGCCGACAAGCTGCGCAGCAACATGGACGCGGCCGAATACAAGCACGTCGTCCTCGGCCTCATCTTCCTTAAATACATCTCCGACAGCTTCGAGGAGCACCACGCCACGCTGCTCGCCGGCAAGGGAGACTACGCGGGCGCAGATCCCGAAGACCCGGACGAATACAAAGCTCTCAACGTCTTCTGGGTTCCACCCGGCGCGCGTTGGACCTATCTCCAGAACAGCGCCAAGCAGCCCGAGATCGGCAAGATCGTCGATGACGCGATGGTCGCGATCGAGCGAGACAACCCGCGCCTCAAAGGCGTCCTGCCGAAAGAGTACGCCCGGCCCGCGCTCGACAAACATCGCTTAGGCGAACTCATCGACCTCATCGGCACGATCGGCATGGGCGACAAGGCCAGCCGCTCGAAAGACATCCTCGGTCGCGTCTACGAATACTTCCTCGGCCAATTCGCCAGCGCTGAGGGCAAAAAAGGCGGCCAGTTCTACACCCCGCAGAGCGTCGTCCGCCTCCTCGTCGAGATGCTCGCCCCGTACAAAGGCCGCATCTACGATCCCTGCTGCGGCTCCGGCGGCATGTTCGTGCAATCGGAAAAATTCGTCGAAGCCCACGGCGACAAGCTTGGCGACATCAGCATCTACGGCCAGGAGAGCAACGCCACCACCCGTCGCCTCGCCGTCATGAACCTCGCCCTGCGCGGCATCGAGGCCGACTTCGGCCCCGAGCACGCCGACACCTTCCGGCGCGACCTCCATCCCGACCTCCGCGCCGACTACGTCCTCGCCAACCCGCCCTTCAACGACTCCGACTGGTTCCGCAAAGACGACGACGTGCGCTGGCAATGGAGCGAAGCGACATGGACGACCAACGGGAGCCCGAAGGGTGAGCACAATCAGGCTCATCAATATCCTTCTCCCCAGCGGGGCAACGCCAACTTCGCCTTGGTCTTGGATGAAACATGGATTCCACATGGCCAGACCACGCGAGGAGACAGGCAGCGGGTTGTGCACGTTCAACGAAGCGTGTAGAACGCTCTGCATAGTGCATTAGCTTCTTGAGACATGCCAAATCAGCCGAAGAAGAAAAAGGGTAAATCGAAGTTGCCGAAGGCAAAGACAACACCGTTGTCCCCGCAGGCCGGCCAGCGCAAACTTACGCGCCCCCGAAACGGGCTGACAGAGACAAAGAAAACGCCGGGGCGGTCGAAGCGCGACGTAAAACAAAAATCGCTTACCGTTGATAACGATCCCCAAAAGCATCGCTTGAAGATTGAAGAGGAATCGCCCGAATACGTAATTACACAGCGCGATCTTTTCGGTAATGGGCATGAAGGTAGCAAGAGGCTCGGATACAGCCCTACCTATAATGGTGCACCGTTTACGAATTTTAGGTCCATTAATACGCTGACGGATCTAACGGCACTCAACCTCAACTGGCGCGAAGCCGATTTGCCGGAGAAAGAGCGGACGAAACACGTCCACCGACTTCATCCCTATCTTGGCAAATACATTCCACAGCTCGTCGAGATTTTCCTAAGGAAGTTTGCACCGAAGGCGGTGTACGATCCATTTGCCGGCTCAGGCACGACGCTTGTTGAAGCGAAGGCGCTAGGTATCGACGCAATCGGCTCCGACGTAAGTGCGTTTAACTGCCTTTTAATGAAGGTGAAGACCGACGCGTACGATCTAAGGAAGCTCGAACACGAGATCCGGGACTCACTCGATCGCTTGAACAGCGATCTTAAGCAATCGCTATTCGCGGATCGACGCGAATCAAAGCGAACTGATAACGCGTATTTGCAACGCTGGTTTCATCCGAATGCACTTGCGGAGCTACTGCTCTATCGTGAGCTCTTGCGAGACTATGACTACAGTGACGTGCTAAAGGTTATCCTGTCGCGCGCAGCGCGCTCAGCTCGTCTGACAACGCATTTTGATCTCGATTTCCCGAAGCACCCGCAAACGGAGCCATACCATTGTTACAAACACTCTCGTACCTGTCAGCCAACTGATAACGCTCTACAATTTTTAAACCGATACGCACTCGATACGCTTCACCGTATCAAAGAGTTCGCGCGCAACGCGAAGCCAAATAATAAAACCGTCATTATTCACGGCGACGCACGTTTTGTAGATCTTCCCTGCTTTGACCTCGTCGTCACGTCGCCACCTTATGTCGGCCTTATCGACTACCACGAACAGCACCGCTATGCCTATGAACTGCTCAACTTACCGCTTCAAGCCGATGTGGAAATTGGTGCTGCCTTTAAGGGTAACTCTGAGAGGGCGAGGAAGAACTATTGCCGAGAAATAGCAGATGTGTTCGCGAATGTTCGTCGGCATCTGAAGCGCAGCGGCCACGTCGTTGTCGTGGTCAATGACAAGAACGACCTGTATGACTACGTCGCTCAACAAACTGGATTCGTCGTCCAGCAGCGTCTCAAACGCCATGTGAATCGCAGAACCGGCCGTCGATCCGGTGATTTCTTCGAAGAAGTTCTGATTTGGAGGCGTAATGATTAAGGAGATAACACGTGAGAAGATTAAGGGTTATCTCGAGGGATTTCTAGAGGCGCAACTGGAGAAACATAAGAAGAAGCTCAGCGAAGAGCCCGAAGAAGTGATTCGGGCGGCCGACGCAAAGGATGGAAAACTTAAACCATTTCATCTCGCGATCCTTCCTCCTGAAGCAGTTCGCATATTTGCCTTCGAGCGTTCGTTCTCTACGAGATTGGGTACAACCTTCGAGGAGTGTGCCAAGCTGATCGCGTTAGATAATCATAAGGAGGCTGAACGAGGTAAGAAGCTTGTGGGAGAAATTTCGTCTAACTGTCGGACTGAGATTGAACGGGCTCGGGCGACAATCGACTCTGGCCGAACTATCGACTTTCGAAAGACGACTTTGTCGGTAATCAAAGCCAACAAGGTAAAAGCTGACCAGGCGACTCATACAATCACTGATCTCTATTTGAAGACGAAGGATGACCGAGAGTTTTATTTCGAGATCAAGTCCCCGAAGCCGAATAAGGGACAAGCAGTCGAAGTAACTGAAAGATTGCTGAAGACTCAAGCTTTGCGTCACATGGGGCCGCCACGAATTAACACGTATTACGCCATGGCCTATAATCCGTACGGTTCGCGCTCCGCCTACAGGCATAGTTTTGCTGTGCACCACCTCGACATGAAAAACCAGATCCTTCTGGAGGATGAGTTCTGGGACATCGTCGGTGGTCCAGGCACCTTCGCTGAACTGCTATCAATCTACCACGAGGTAGGCCAAGAAAAAGGTCGCCAAGTGATGGATCGATTGGCCTACGAAAGCTAACAGCATGGGTCACGAGCGGACAGGTGCCTTGCCAAAGACTAATTCTTGGCAACGCGTTGTTCAGCAAATTGCGGCCTTCAACGGCGACGAACAAAAGACCCGCCAGATCGCGAACGACACGCTGGACAATGTTCGAACCCGATTTGAGGCGATTCAACGTGATCCGAATGTGCAAGCTGCCTTTAGATTCTTGGCGGAAATCGGCGCATCAGCTGGTGGCACTCGGGCGACCGGCTTGCAATTACCGGCGAATCCTTCGCCCTTTGTCGTCGCACGGGCCTTGGATAATGCCTTGGACAAGGCGCAAGGTTCCCCAGAATACGCCGAGATCGCGAAAGGCGCGGCTACGGATGCGATCGCCCATTGGTATACAGAAAACGCATCGCAACCTTCTTTATTCGGTAGTGCTGAGCAAAACTCTGCCATTTGGAGACGAGCTGGTACTGCTGAGGGATTTTGCGAGGTCGCGCGACTATTTTTTGCGAAATTTACCGAGCGGTATCTCAACTATTTCCTGGACCGTGAAGCTTCGGCAGCGTGCCGGAGTGTAGAGCAACGCGACCTCCTGCAAAAGAGGCTTCGTGACGAAGTCGAAGCTGTTTCAAGACATTCATTTGAAACCGCGAAGATAACTCAAAGTTTTGCGGCTGGCTGGTATAATCGACACGCCAAAACGACTACTCCAAGCGGCGATGAGATTACGGGGTTCTTATCGATCGCCTTCGGTAAACTTCGGGAAGACCTCCGCCGGGAAAAAAGTGAGTGACGCATGTCTCGGGCGACTCATTATCTCCTTTGCAACGGAGCGGAAGCCGCAATTCCAAGCGACGCGAAATGTCTACGTCTCGACTACCGCTCCGATAAACAGCCTAATGTCCGAATTGCGCTGCCCGGTTTCGTTCGACAACTACTTCACATCCCGCCGCGTCTGCTCGATCTGCTAGAAATTGCAGCGTACGTTTACTGTGCTGATCGCTGGAGTCATCGTGGCGCGAAGAGTGCAGTCGAGTATCATACTTGGAATAGAGATTTCATTTTTCACATCAGGGTACGCGACTTCCAGTTTTGGTCTCACGCTGAGGTCACAAATCAACTCAGCGCAGCGCTTACTTTCCTGTCTGGAGATCGCACCTTTGGATTCTCTTTTCAACCTGGCCATACTACGCCTCCGGAAAGCCTATTCGATCTACAGGGCATTCCGGCGACTGATGCCGCAGGCGCGCGAATAGCGCTCTTTTCCGGCGGTCTCGATTCATTGGCGGGCGCTTATCAGTTCTTAAAAAGCGGCGACACCAAACTCTGCTTGGTTAGTCACAGGTCATCGCAACCACAGATTGGCAAAACGCAAGGTCAGCTGATAGCGGCATTACAAACTCGGTTTCCCAGCAGAGTTCAACACTATCGCTTCGAATGTAATCTGACTGGCCACAGAGCCGCAGAAGAGACTCAGCGCACACGGATGTTTCTATATTCCGCGATTGCCGCTGCGATAGCGGGAACAGTCGACACGAAGGGCTTTGTCATATTCGAGAACGGAATTACGTCTTTTAATTTTCTTCGCCGTCAAGAGCTAATCAATGCGCGAGCAACTCGGACGACCCATCCGAAGACAATTCATTTACTGTCTAAACTGTTTCACAGTGTGACGGACGATGCATTTGAGATCGCGACCCCTTTTCTATGGAAGACAAAGTCGGATGTCATACGGGAGTTAAGCGCTGCAACGGGCGCGGAATTGATGCCCAGCGCCGTCTCCTGTAGTCGCACCTTTTTAAAAATAGGAAGTGCTACGCACTGCGGCGAATGTTCTCAGTGCGTTGATCGTCGCTTTGCAAGCTATGCGGCGGATTTGGCCGACATCGATGATAGTGTGCCTTATGCCGTTAACTTCGTCGTAAATCCAAGTTCAAACGAAGAAGCTAAGACCACATTGGTCGATTACGTTCGACAAGCTCATGAATTCGCGACATGGAATGAAGACCATTTTGCGATAGAGCTTTTTGGGCAAATAACCGAAGCGTTAGACTATGTCGGCGCTGCGACCGACGAAGAGAGGCTTAACAAAATCTCTGGGCTATGCCGCCGCCATGGCAAGCAAGTGATGAAGGCGCTAGCCTTGATGCGCAACAAGCACGACAACCTAGAAGCATCGATTACTCCCGGATCACTGCTGTCACTTGTTGCAGATCGCGAATATTTGAAGGAGCCAGTTACTAGGCTCGTCCGGGCAATATGCGAACGGCTTAGCACCGCCCTTCCTATAGCGTTTCAGAAGAACGCTCCTAAAGACGAGCCCGATTTGAACGATAAAATTAGCGCACTCTTGGCCGGCGAAGGTCCTCGCTTCGAAAGAGAACATCCGGCAGTACGCTTTGGGCTCGCCACAGCGGTCCCTGATCATTCCGCTACCGCGCACGATCTCGTGCTTGAGACCAAATACATTCGTGGCAATACTTCGCCCAGCCGCGCTTCTGAAGGTATGGCCGCAGACTTGGTCAAATACCCGCCCGACGTTCGGATTTTGTTCATCGTTTACGATCCACACCGAGCAATTAGTGACGACAGTGCATTTGGCTCAGCCTTGGAGCAGAGGCGAGAATGCACGGTACATATCATTCGATAGCGGCTCCGCCCCTTATGCGATGAAGATTAAATCACAAACGGGCCACGAGATAATTCGCTGCACCGATTTCTTCGACTTCCTGAAGAAAACGGAGCGCATGCAGCGCCGTGCGTGGATTTATCGCGGGCATGGCAATCGGGGAAGACAATGGCGGATCGAGTCCAGCCTGTTTCGATTTATAACCGAACGTCCCGGCATGATTCGAAGAGACTGGTGGTCGGCGAGAGAGCGGGCAGCACTCATCCGATTTCAGCAAGGGGCACATCTTCACCTTCGGCATCTTCCTTCGCCTGACGAAACCTTGTCTTGGCTTGCACTGATGCAGCACTACGGCGCTCCCACTCGATTGATAGATTTCAGCCTAAGCCCGGCCGTGGCTTTCTTCTTTGCTACACACACGGCTAGCCCATCCGACGAATACAGCGTGCATGCTGTGCATCTAAAATCAGTGGCCGCCGCTTGTTTTCAGCTTATCCGACCGAAGCAAGGCGAGGTTGGCCCCGGCGATTACTATACTCCCATCGACGAAGAATATTGCATTGGCGATAAACAAACGCGGGACTTTATAGGGGTGTTTACAAGCCGCCTCAACAGTCCACGCCAACAAGCCCAAGAAGGGCTTTTTTTAGTCCCTAGTCGAATCGATTTGGATGTCGAACAATGGCTAAGTAACATCGAGCCAGACGACGTAGAAGGCCATTGGCGCGAGTACCGGTTCGCGCATGACAAGAACTCTTACAAGCGCGACGTACGTCAGTTCTTGCGCATTGCACTTTCGCCGGCTGGAATGTTTCCTGGATTAGAAGGGCTCGGACAGTCTGCACGGTATTCGTGGTTTGATATGTCAAAAGACTATTACCCAGCACGGCGACGCGATAATTGAAGATGTAATTTCTCAGTTCACCGCGCTAGAAGATCGACAAGGTGGTGGGGTTCCTCACTGGCACGCCGATCGAGAAGACCGACGCCAACACGCGCGCGGTCTTCGGCGATTACATCAGCATCTACGACATTCAGCGTGCCGTGGCCGACAAGGCGACGGTGCCGATCTATTACGAGAGCCGCGTGGCCAAGCTGGGATTGAACCAAAGCGAGCTGCCGAAGATCGACGAGGAATTCGAAGCGATCACCGAAGGCGAAGAGCTAACGCGCAAGGAGAAGCTCAAGACGAAATGGGCCGCGCTCGAAGCCCTGGTCGGGAATCCGAAGCGAATCGATCTCGTCGCCGCCGATCTCGTGCAGCATTACGAGCGCCGGCTCGAAGCGATGGAAGGCAAGGCGATGATCGTCTGCATGAGCCGTCGTATCTGCGTGGAAATGTACAACGCGATCATCAAGCTGCGCCCCGAATGGGCAAGCGGGCCGAACGACGATGACAACGGGAAGTCATGCGTGGCCAAGATCGTCATGACCGGCAGCGCCGAAGACGGACCTGACTGGCAGCAGCACATCCGCAACAAAGAGAAGCGCCGAGCGCTCGCCGGTCGATTCAAAGATCCAAAAGACGCATTCAAGATCGTAATTGTGCGCGACATGTGGCTGACCGGCTTCGACGCGCCATCGCTGAGCACGATGTATGTGGACAAGCCGATGCGCGGCCACGGACTCATGCAAGCGATCGCGCGCGTGAACCGCGTCTTCCGAGACAAGCCGGGCGGCTTGGTCGTCGATTACCTCGGCCTCGCCGACCAACTGAAACAAGCGCTCGCCACCTACACCGACAGCGGCGGAAGAGGCACTCCGAGTCTTGATACTGCGGGCGCGATTGCGGCCATGCTGGAGAAACATGAAATCGCGAGTGGCATGATGCATGGCTTCGACTGGTCGAAGTGGCACGATGGAACGCCAGCTCAGAAGATGGCGCTTCTCCCACCCGCACAAGAACACATCCTCCAACAAGAGAATGGTAAAGAGCGCTTCATTCAGATCGTGACCGAACTTTCTCAAGCCTTCGCCTTGTGCGCCGGAAGCGAAGATGCCTTGGACATCAGAGACGACATCGGCTTCTTCCAAGCAGTTAAAGCTGCTCTAGCGAAGAAGCGCAACGGAGCCAAATCGACCGAAGTTCTCGACCATGCGGTCAGGCAGTTAGTCGCAAAAGCGATCGTGCCAGAAGGCGAGATCATCGACGTCTTCAGCGCGGCCGGACTGAAGCAGCCCGACATCAGCATCCTCTCCGATCAGTTCCTCGCCGAAGTGCGCGGACTCAAATACAAAAACGTCGCCGCTAACAAAGGCTGAAGTATGAATGCAGAAGGAAGAAGTTCCGGCACTTCCTAATTCATCATTCTTCCTTCAAACTTCGCTTCCCGCCTCGTTCAAAGCCGCGAGTTTTCTGCCGTAACGGCTGCGCAGCAACGGCCGGGCTTTCCAATGCTCAAGACGACCCTCAACGCCTATCACAACCGGGCGATCGCTACGCAGGAAGTCATCGAAGAGCTGATCAAGCTCGCCAAGGAAATGAGCGCTGCGACCCAGCGGGGCGTCGATCTCGGGCTGAACGACGACGAAGTCGCATTCTACGATGCGCTCGCCGCGAACGACAGCGCCGTCGAAGCCATGGGCAAAGACGAGCTCAAAGTCATCGCCGCTGAGCTAGTCACCCAGGTTCGTAAAAGCGTTACCATCGACTGGAATCTACGTGAGGGAGCCCGCGCCAAAATCAAAGTGCTCCTGAAACGCATCCTCCGAAAACACGGCTACCCGCCCGACCTCGAGGAAGAGGCCACCAAGACCGTTCTCGCCCAAGCCGAGCTACTTTGTGCAGAATGGGCTGCCTGAGGCGGCTTGCCGGCCAGCCGGGCTCTGACCACAATGAGAAAGGTCAGTGGCTAACAGAGCCCTTTGAGCCCGGAGACGATGCCACCTACCGCTCCGCCGATCGGATTCCAACCGCTCATCATGAGCCCACCGAAGGCGCCACCGGCCACACCCAGTAGGATGTCACGGATCGGATGCTCTGGCCTTTTCGCCAGAATCTGGCCGCCACGGCCAGGCTTCGGCAGCGCAGGAACGTCTTAGTGGGCAATCGCACCCACCATCCCGTCAACAGAATGTCAACAGGGCAGGACCAGCCTCGCGTAGACCGCAACGGCGAGGCCGGAAACGCCGGCTGACAATTACGCCGGTAAACCTAATCCGGTCGGGGCGGATCGTCGTCTTTGGCCGCGCGACGGCGATCCTGGTCGGCCTCTTCCATGCCTTCCTTCGTCAGTTCCGCCGAGATGTCGGCCTCGTCATCGGGCAAGACATTTGGAACAATATGGCCGGTCACGTCAGAACTCTGGTTCCAAATGGTCAGATTTTCATCGCCGGGTGGAACTTCAGGCGCGCGATTCGCGATGGGAGTGCTCAGTTCCCCAAGGGCGTGTGCACGGTCGGCGTTGGTGGCCTCGGTGCGGCCATCTTGTTCGGCCAAGTCTTGGGCGCGTTGTTGGAGCAGTTTGTCCGACACCGCGGCAATTCCCAATCCCTGAGCTTCGATTTTGCCTGATGGTCTGGTTTCCATAATGAGTTTCTTGACGTTCCAGATCTTCATCTGGCTCCCCGATCACAGCAGTCCGTGCAACGAAGGTCAAGCTTTGTTTGACACTTTTCGCTTACCGCGACGATGGCACTACATCGTGCAAGCCGATGAACAACTGACGGCATTTCTGGAGCTGGAATCAGCCGTGAAGGCAGCCGAGCGTGTTCCCGAATGAAGATCATTCAAATCAGGCCATCGAAAAGGTTCTCCGGCGCATGGACTTCGTTTGAGGCTCCAGGCGTGGAGCCAGCGTTCTCTGGTGGGTTGGCCAAGAGCGACGCGATCGGGCGAAGCGCAGGTCTACGAGGAATCCGGCGAAATCGTCGAGCGCAAGATCGCTATTGCCGGTCGCGGCAAATATCCTCAGATCGGCAAGGTGGAGACGTCCGGGGTCAGCTTCAGAATTTCGCTCGCCTTTCCTCTGACGGTTGGATCGAAAGGCCGCAATGAAACAGCCCGCTTCTGAAGCTGCCTCGAGATGCACATTCGCCTGCTCCGCGAAGCGATCCGAGCGGATTCCGTCTGCGGCTACCGCGGCGCAAACAACGCCGGATCGATGAAACGTCGGCTGCCGACCGGAAAATTGCGGACGAATGTGGCTAGCAGAGCCCTTTGAGCCCGGCGACGATGCCACCCACCACGCCGCCTACCACTCCGCCGATCGGATTCCAACCGCTCATCATCAGCCCACCGAAGGCGCCACCGGCCACACCCAGGAGGATGTCACGGATCGGATGTTCTGACCTTTTCGCCAGAATCTGGCCGCCCTGGCCAGGCTTCGGCAGCGCAGGAACGTCGTAGTGGGCAATCGCACCCACCATCGCCAGCGCGACCGGGCTGGTCTTGGGATCGGCCATCATCCGCTTGTGCAGGGCCTGCGCGTAAGGGCGAAACTTCTCGAAATCGGCGTCGGAACCGACGGCGAACCCGCGCGCCCCCAGGGCCAGCAGCGCGCGCTCGTCCTTCTCCGAGACGGCTCCGCCGCCGGCCAGTCGGCGAATGGCTTCGTCGTAGCCTTTCTTTTTGTCCGGCCCAAGCTGGTCGCGCAATCGATACACTTCGGCCTGAAGGCCGCTAAACTGAATTCCGGCTGAGGCAGCCAACGCTCGAAGAGAGGCTGCTGACTCATCACAATCGCTGCGAGGATTTTGCTTTTTCACGGTGCACAAGAGGATATTCATCGAGGGGCACAGGGCAAGGAAAATGGGTGTGCGAATTGGGGTCAGCTCTGAATCTCGCCGTTGCCCATGCGGGTGGAATCTCTGTAAGAGCGGCGCGTGGCCCGGAAAGCTCGCGTGGAATTCTAAGGAGCGCTCTACCATGTGCTGGACTCCGAACTTTCTTCGCGAGCAGGTCGAGGTGACCGACATCTGGGGCACGTTAGCCGCGTGAGTCACTGCACGCGCACGGCTCAGCCCGAGTTGGTCAAACAGTTCGCCGCGGCCTCGGAAAACAGAGAGAGATTATGAAGCTGACCCTATCCCGCCACTATCCCGCCTACACTTTTCCTCTGGCAAATCCAGCCCAGCGCCGACCAGTCGTGGAACCATTCCTGGATTTGGCGCGGCCAATCGACCTTGGTGCGTTTGGTTTTAGCGAGCCCCGCGACGCACGCTTTCTCGACCGTCAATCCGTTCGCTAACCCGCACAGGATGGCAAAGGCTTCCGGCTCGAGCCTCTTATAATAGAGCTGGTTGTCGTAACGATGGACCGCGAGAAGGACCCGCTCGCGTTTTGGCAGGCGGACCGCGCGCCTCCGTTTCGAAGATTGCGGCATCGCTTCGAAAGTGTTGCTCGCTTCGTCGCGCAGGGTGTCGCCTTCGCGCTTCTTGACCGCGAGGAGAAACTTATCGACCGCGAAGTTTAACTCGAGAAGAGAGAGGTATGGCTGCAGGCGGACACGCAATTTTGCGGGCGGTGTGTCGAGGGCGTCGGTCGTGAGTTGCGGCAACGCGGCGTCATCGAAGGCGACGATCTGCGCCCATTCGAAGCGTGCCATGTCGAGCGCCAGCTCTTCGTTAGGCGTAACCCATTGCGGTTCTTCGCCGAGAAATTTTTCCAGCCGCGAACCGAGGTTGCGAAGGGTGAAAGAGGCGGAGGGATATTTCGCGAGGTAAGCGGTCGCGAGATCGAGAAACCTTTTCTCCCCGACGATCGCGCGCAGGCCGGGATAATCGTCATAAAGGCAATCGAGAACGCGAAACCAATAGACGCGATTGTAAATTTCCAGCCGCTCAAAGGAACTCAGGCGGTCGTTAGGTTTGATGAAACTTTCCGCGACCGTGCTCGTCTCGCGGCCGTCGGTCCAGCGCGCCTGCATGCCGTCGCGCGCGTTGAGCGGCCGGAAAACGGCCGTTGCCATAAGCTTTTGCAGTTCTTTCAACTGCGCCCGCGTGCCGACCGGGTTCTCGTCAGGCCGCGGCGTTTTGGAATTGCTTTTCGACAAATCGATTCGCTTTCAGCGCCTCCTGGTGGACTTCGTCGAAGGTCGGGATGCGATCGTCCCATTCGAGCAGCGTGGCGGTTTTGCCGACGAGTTTGATGGCGTGCGCATACATCTTCCAAACCGGGTCGAGCACCGGGTGATCGTGCGTATCGAGAATGTATTTTTCAAACTTGGAATGGCCCGCGATATGGATCTGCCCGACACGATGGTGCGGGACGTTGTTCAGGTAATCGTAGGGATCGAAACCATGATTCTGCGAGGAGACGTAGATGTTATTCACGTCGAGCAGAATTCCGCAGTCGGCCTTCTCGACGACTTCGGAAAGAAACTCCCACTCGGTCATTTCCGAGGCGTGAAATTCGGCGTAGCTGCTTACATTCTCGACGCAGATCGGCACCCCGAGAAAATCGCTCGCTTCGCGAATGTTGTCCGCCGTCGTTTTCGCCGCGGCGAAGGTATAAGGCATCGGAAGAAGATCGTGCGTGTAGCGCCCATCCACGCTTCCCCAGCAAAGATGATCGCTCAGCCAGGGCGTGTTCGTTCGCCTAACGAGCCGCTTGATCTTCTTCAAGTGCTCGCGATTGAGCCGGTCGGCAGAGCCGAGATACATCGCCACGCCATGTTGCACGACACGGTACTGCTCGAGAATCTGGTCGAGCACTTCGAGCGGCCGGCCGCCGTCGACCATGAAATTTTCCGAGATGATTTCGAACCAATCGACAACCGGTTTCTTCTCCAGGATGTGCCGGTAATGCGGCACGCGCAGACCAATGCCGATGCCGTAATCGTGGAAGTTGTTAAAGGGATTGGCAGGCATGCGGTTGCCTAACGAAAAGGAGAAACGGAGGATCGGACCCCGGCTCTCGCATTTCCGCGCCCGAAGGCGCGCAGACTTGCTCTAGTGCGAAGGCTTACTGCCGTCTGTCGCACAGCCGCCTTTTCCTTTGCAGGAATTTTTGCCTTTGCAGCCGTTGTCGCCGGTCTTGCAACCGCCTTTGCCTTTACAGGAGTTCTGCCCTTTGCAGGAATGAACGTCTTTTTTTCCCATTTGGCTGAGCGAGACGCCGGCTTTGCCGGTCACATTGGCGGCGTGCGCCTGGACGGCGAACGAGCCGCTCATCAGGCCTGCGATTGCAGCACCCGCGAGGATTGTTTTCGATTTCATATTTGCCTTTCTGGTTTTGGTTTCTTATCCGGAGCCGGAAGTCCCCCGAAGCATTCGGGGCCGGTCCAAATAAATTGGTAAGGAGAATAACGAATTCTTTTGCCGGCGATGCGACATACGGAAATGGGATTGCATCTTGCCTAGATTATTCCCAGCGAGCGAGATATTTCGTTTCACAAATCAACAGGATCTCCGCCCAATCATCCGTCCTGGTCCTGTCGCCGGATTCATCGGGAGGAGAATATAGGATCCTGACATCTACAGCTTGCTCCTGGGCCGTCGACCTGTCACAAGCTCTTCGTGGCCAAACATCCCGAAGTGCATCGCACCCACCGTATCGGCTGGCTCCGGGCGGCCGTCCTCGGGGCGAATGACGGGCTGGTCTCCACCGCGAGTCTGATCGTCGGTGTGACGGCAGCCGACGCTGGCCGGGGCGGCATCCTCGTCGCGGGGATCGCGGGTCTGGTAGCGGGCGCGATGTCGATGGCCGCCGGCGAGTATGTCTCCGTTAGCTCGCAGGCGGATACCGAGAGCGCCGATCTCGACCGGGAACGCGAGGAACTGGCGACGGATGGCGAACGCGAGCACGCCGAACTGAGAGACATCTATGTGAAGCGAGGTCTCGATCGCGCGCTCGCCGGTCAGGTTGCCGCGCAACTCATGGCCAAAGACGCCTTGGGCGCCCACGCCCGCGAGGAGCTCGGCATCTCGGAGGCTCTCAGTGCCCGACCCGTGCAGGCCGCGATGGCTTCCGCCGCTACTTTTGCCGTCGGCGCGGCCCTGCCGCTTTTGGTTGTTCTCCTTGCGCCGGTCTCCACCCTGATGTGGTCGGTCTCGGTGAGTTCCCTGTTTTTTCTCGCCTTCCTCGGCGTCCTCGCCGCCCGGATCGGCGGCTCACCCGTGTGGAAATCAGTCGCGCGCGTGACCTTTTGGGGCGCGCTGGCGATGGCGGTGACGGCCGGCGTCGGCACCCTCTTCGGAGCGAAGGTTTGAGGCGATTGTCTTTCTCGTTAGGCCGGAAAATCCCGGGCTCATTATGAGGACGACTTCTTCCGGAGAGGAATCATGGCCTGAGGGGCTTGACGCGCTGGTCGCGATACCCGCATTGCCGCCGGGGAGAGAACTCCCGTGCACACGCACCGGTGGCCAGGCGTCCTCTACGTCTTGAGCTGGAGTGCATTTGTTCGTCGAGACGCGGAGGACAACGTGATTCTCGACAGTCGCGCCCCGCCCGAATCGGCAGAACCTGCCCAGGCCTTCTGGAGTCCGCCCTTACCTGCTCACTCCCTGGAGAACGTCGGGAAAGTTGAATTGCGAGTTATCAGCGTGGAACTGAAACAAGCTTCCTCGTGAAGTGAGGGAGAATGAAGGGCCGATCCTCGAATTTTCACTTCGGCGCGGGCGACGCAACATGCACGTTCGCATGTGTGTCCTGACGCAATCCCTCCAAACCGAGCGCATCGCGAAGGTGGCAGCGCGGCGAATTTCATTGCGGGAGCAAAAAAGTTTCCCCGATCTCTCGCAGAGCGATGCGATCAGGTTCCCTGGCCAAGGCGGTTTCGAAGCGCTCAAGCGGTTCGCGCGGAGGTTCGAAGCTGAGGCGGAAAGTTTGATGGTGCACAGGCATGATGAAGCGCGCGGCCGCGTCGTTCGCCATGCTCACGGCTTGCTCGGGGCTGCAATGGGTTCGAATCCACGGGTTGTAGCAACCAATGCCCATGATCGCGAGATCGATGCCGCGTCGATCGCGCACCGCAGCGAAACTCTCGCTGAAGGCGGTATCCCCACTGAAGATGATGCGTCGACCTTCGCGCTCGATGAGATAGCCGTTGTAGCCACGGTAGTCGTCGTAATGCAGGCGGGCTCCCCAATGTTTCACAGGGATAGCGGTGATTTTCGCACTCCGGTTGCGGCTCGTTAACGTCTTGCTTTCGCCCCAGCGTAACTCGGACAAATCGTGCCATCGCTTTTCGGGAAAAAGGTCTCGCGTGCGCCCTGCCGTCACGACCTGCGTTGAGGCATCGAATAAGCGCAAGGTTTGCAGATCGTGATGATCGAAGTGCGCGTGCGAGACGAGGACGAGGTTAATCTTTGGCAGTTCGTTAAAATTCAAGGCCGGTGCGATCAAACGTCGCGGGCCGAGTGTAATTCCCGGTACTCGGATTCCTATTCCGGGAAAAAGAGCTGGATCGGTCAAAATCGTTAGGCCAAAGAAGTTGATCAGAACAGTCGCATGTCCCAGCCACGCGGCGGTGATTCGATCGTCGGCCCAATCTGAGGGTGTCGGCCTGGCCGGCGGGGTGGCGATCGGCTGGCCACGCTGCAGGATCGCATCGCGCCACAGCCTCGTTGCCCAGCGACGAACACTTGCGCTGCGGTAGCTGGGTTGCGAGGAAGCGCGGTCCATTCGTTGCCTCACTCGAAGATAGGACGGCCGCTGTGCAACGCCCGCGAGTCAACTGGATACATCAAGATTGGCTGGGAGTTTCCCGCGACGCATCCAGTAATACCAGTCGGATTACGATTTTGTGAACAACAGGTTACACGTCCGGTTGAATTGAACAGGCACCCACCTCCGTTGTCTACCCGCTGCTGACCACGCTGCATTCCAGAGTTCAATCCATGCGCCGCGGCCAGATCGGAATTATCGGCGGTGGAATAGGGGGAATCGCGACGGCATTGGCGCTTCATCAGATTGGCGTCCCCGTCATTGTCTACGAAAGGGCTGCTTGTCTGCGAGAGATTGGCGCGGGCATGATGCTGTGGCCGAATGCCACCCGCGTGTTACGTGACCTGGGATTGCTCGAGCAGATGGTGGCGCGCAGTGGTCCCAACACACATTTCCTGGTTCGCTCCGCATCCGGCAGAATTCTGATGAACATTGCTCTGGGAAAATTCGATGTCCCAGCCGTGTGTATTCGACGGACGGATCTGCTTGCGATCCTGTTGCGAGCGCTTCCGTCCGAATGTGTCCGTCTCGGTTACGAACTCGACCACCTGAAGCAAGCGAGAGGCAAAGTGCAGATTTACTTTAAGAACGGCACAACAGAAGAACACGCCGCGGTGGTCGGTGCCGACGGCAGCCGTTCGCGCGTCCGGTCTGAGCTCTTCGGCGCCTCTGATCCCGTTTACCGGGGTTATGCCATCTGGCGCGGCCTCGTGCGCTACACTGGCCGGGCGACGATGCCTGGCTACAACAGCGAAACCTGGGGCAACGGCAAACGGTTCGGAATCTTGAATACCGGACATGGCGATTTCACCTGGTATGCGACCGCGAATGTGCCGAAAGATCACGGCGACGGGCCCCGTGGGCGAAAGAAAGAACTCCAGGAGATGTTTGCCGGCTGGCACGAGCCTGTCGCGGACTTTCTCGAAGCGACGGAAGAGAGCGGAATACTGAAACACGGCGCGCGCGATCGGCCGCCTCTGCCGCGCTGGGGGATTGGCCGCGTCACGCTATTGGGCGACGCTGCTCATCCCTGCACTCCAAATCTCGGCCAGGGCGGATGCATGGCGCTGGAGGACGCGTTTGTTCTTGCGCGTTGCGTGGAACGAGAACCTACTCTCGTGCGAGTTCTGCGCCGTTATGAATTTCTGCGGCGCAAGAGGACCAGGCACATGCAACAGCGTTCGCAATTGATGGGACGGATCGGCCAATTGGAACATCCATTGATCGTCAGGGGGCGTCGCGTAGTCACGCGGCTTCTGCCCGCCAGGATATTCGAGTATAATCTGCGGCGCATTTATGCCTATGGCATCCCCGGTTAGCCGCCGCACGCTCCTCAGCGCGTCGTTGCTCCTACTGGCATCGCTCACTCACGGGATTGCTGCGGATGCCAGTCTCCCGTCGGATCAAGTCTATCACGGCTGGCTTTGCATGTATGACCTGAGGTTCGACGAGGCTCATCGAGTCTTTGATCAATGGCGGGAATCCCATCCCGATGATTGCCTCGCGCCCGCATCAGATGCTGCTGCTTACTTGTTCTCCGAGTTAGCCCGCCTCGGTTCGCTCGAGGCTGAGTTATTCGTGAACGATGCTCGCTTTACCAACCGAAAGAAGCTATCGCCAGATCCCGGAGTGAAGCTGCATTTCACGCAGCGAATCGACGAGGCCGACCGTCTGGCCGATGTCGCGTTAGGGAAATCGAGCGAAGATACGAATGCTTTATTTGTGAAATCCCTGACCTTCGGCCTCCGCGCGAATTACGCCGGGTTGATCGAGAAGCGAAATTTCGCCGCCCTCAGTTACACAAAACAGGGCCGCCCATTCGCGGAGCGGCTGCTAGCGATCGATCCCGATGCGTCTGATGCCTACCTCGGACCTGGGGTTGAGAACTATCTGCTCAGCTTGGAACCCGCGCCCCTGCGCATCCTGCTGCGATGGACTGGGTCAGAGACCGACCGTGAGAAGGGAATAGCAGAACTCAGAAAGACCGCTCTCCACGGATACTACCTTGAACCCTTTGCTAAGCTTCTGCTCGCGGTGGCGGCGCTGCGCGATAACGATCCCAAGCGTGCGACCGTTCTTCTCGGAGAGCTGCGCGATCGGTTCCCGCATAACGAACTCTATGCTCTCGAGCTGGCTCAGATTGCGGACAAAAAACAATGACTACCACGCCCGCCTCGCCGCAATTCTCCGTCGAGATCGATCATATTCGAAAGCACTACGATCGCTTGTCAGGATTGTATCGCCTGTTCTGGGGGGAACATCTTCACCACGGCTATTGGGATAACAACCAGTCGCCGGCTCAAGCCCAGGTTCGCTTAATGGAGCGATTGGCCGAGACGGCTGAGGTTCCGTTAGGCGGCCGTATCCTCGATATCGGTTGCGGTCTTGGAGGATCCGCATTCTGGCTCGCGGATCAACTGGATTGTCATGTCACCGGCCTCACCATCAGCTCGGTCCAGGCTCGAATCGCGACGAAGAAAGCCCGCACCCGCGGCTTGAGCGCCAAGGTGAATTTTGAAGTCAAGGACGCGAACGAGTGGTTACCCGAGCCTGAGAGCGCCGACATCGTCTGGATCATGGAAAGCAGCGAGCACTTCCGGGACAAAAAAGGATTTTTCGCCCGCTGCGCGACCGCCTTGAAACCTGGTGGCACCCTGGCGGTGTGCGCCTGGCTCAGGAGAGATGGGCCCATTCGCAAAGACGAAGCGGAATTGGTAGCCACCATCGGTGAAGCGATGCTGAGCGCGAGCTTGGACGGTTTGACCGCCTATGCCTCGTGGATGCGTGAAGCCGGGTTGCAAGTCAAAGTAGCCGAAGACATCACTCGCTACATTGAGCCAACGTGGACCCATTGCGCCCGCATGGTCGAGCATCCCGCAATCCACTGGCTGGTTCGGTTCACCGCTCCGTCCACTCGCCGATTTGTAAACTCCTTTCCGCTTATGCGGCAGGCCTATGCGCAAGGCGCGATGGCTTTTGGTCTCTTCGCCGCGAAAAAGCCAGGCTGTTCCTAACCTTGATGTTACTCGGGCCCAGAGCGCCGAACGCGGGGTGCGCTTTCTGGGAACGAGCTGCGACGAAAACACTTCGTGTGGAGCATCCGGGGGCAGCTTTAGAATTGCGCTGTTTGATTGCGGTCATTTAACCCGACCGTCAGAGCAAAGGCGAGCGAAATTCTAATGCTGACTCCGCTCAAGATGGCTCGGTCCAATCGACGGGGGCTTCGCCGAGGCCGTAGCGGGCGCGGTCGGCCCAGCCTTCGCTGACGAGCAGGCAATCCTCGAAGAGGACAATGCCGTAACGCAGTTGGTCGGTCAGGTCCTCGGTCCCTTTGCGGGGCGGGCGCGGCGGAGCGACCTAGCCGGGATTCAATCTGCCCCACACGAAGAGCAGAATGAGCGCGCCGATGATCGACATGATGAAGCCGGCGGCGTGAAAAGAAGAGCCCGGCGCCGGCTTGGAGAAAAGCCGGGCGATTAGTCCGCCGACAATGGAACCGCCGATGCCGAGGAGCGCGGTCATAATGAAGCCGAGATGCTGCATGCCCGGCATGATGGCGCGGGCGATGAGACCGATGACGAAACCGACAATAATCGACCAGATGATGTGTAACATAGGTTGGTGTTGGTTGAGGCCGCCGACGGTAACAGGTTCATTGGCACGAAAGCCACACATTTTTCTGGCTGCCGGAATCTCAAGCCTCGGCGGGGCGACACCGAGCAGTGGACAGCAAGTTGTTCGGCCATCTCTTCGCCCGGGGGTGAAAGCGAAAACGGGGCGTCTTCTTAGCTCAGCCGTCCTTACCCGCCGTGCATCGCGAGAAGAGCCCAGACGAGAAAGGTCAGACCGATCGCGCCGAAGAGAAGGCTGACGCTCCAAAAGAGACGCCGCTTCGTTAGGATGGCAATCGCTGCGATCGCAATCGCAATCTGAAACAGAGTCACGCCGCGGGCTAAAATCACGTGCTTTTGCAAGTGTTCCCGGGCTGTTCCCTGCAGTTCCTCCGCCTGTTTGCGGATTTCAGCCTGCTGGTTGGTGTATTCCCCCAGCTTGGCCTGTTCGGTGGCGGTCTGCGCCGCCGATTGCGTGCCCGCCATTTCGAGGCGCATCTTCAAGACCTCGGCCTTGATCCCCTTGGCTTGATAGAAATTCCATTGATCGGAGGCCTCGATTTGATCGATCATCGCTTCATTGGCATGATCGCCGGCGAGCAGGGCGGTGATCGCCGCCAGGGCCGCGAGGATGGCGGTGCTCAGGGCGACGCGCGACACCCACTTATCCTGGCTCAAATGCGCTTCGTGCGCGATGTGTTCGTGCACGTCTTCCAGCGGAACTTCCTGTTCTTCCATGTTGGTCGTTTAGCACATTTCGCGGACGCCGTCATCGCGGCAGGACACGAACTGATTCGAGCGAGGGCTTTATCGGGCCGGGAAGAGGATCGCTGCGCGGCACTTCGCGGCTGAGGTACCGCCCCCCATGTCCGAAGGACATGAAGGGCGGCTGTTCCCCCCAGAACACTCCATCAATAGAAAAGTCCGCGCCCGCTGACAAGTTATAATTTAATGACAATATCGTTGCCTGATTGAAGCGAACCTACTCCGAGGCATTCATCAGTGACCAGACGCTGCGCCGTTTTGGAGAAGTCCCGGGGGGCGGCGGACGGATGAGCAGACACGACTCGGCGGCCGCCTCTCCAGCTTTTCGTTCGCAATCGGAAGGTGTGATTCTAAAATCCAAGCTCGCATGAGCCGCGTCCGCCTTCTCTCTGACACGCTCGCCAGCCAGGTGGCGGCGGGGGAGGTGATCGAGCGGCCGGCCTCGGTGGTGAAGGAGTTGGTCGAGAACAGCATCGATGCCGAGGCGCGGTCGATTGAGGTGATGATCCGCCGCGGCGGCATCTCGCTCATCCGTGTGACGGACGACGGCATCGGGATGGACCGCGACGATGCGCTCCTTTGCCTCGAGCGGCACGCGACGAGCAAGATCCGGACGGCGGCTGATCTCGTGACGGTCGCGACCCTTGGCTTCCGCGGAGAGGCGCTCCCGAGCATCGCGAGCATTTCTCGTTTTCGCCTAACGACTCGGGAAAAAGAAGCGGTCGCGGGGACGGAGGTGCTGGTGGCGGGCGGAAGGATCGAGACGGTGCGCGATGGCGGGGAAGCCCCCGGGACTCAGATCGAGGTGCGCTCGCTTTTTTATAATCTGCCGGCGCGCCGGAAGTTTCTTCGCTCCGAAAACACCGAGACGCGCAACATCGAGCATCAGCTCAATCTCCAGGCGATCGGCCATCCGGACATCGCCTTCTCTTTGGTGCGGGATGAGCGGGTCGTCTTTCAACTCCCGGCGACGAAGGCGCTGCGCGACCGGATCCGCGATCTGATGGGGAGCGAGCTGGTGGCGCGTTTGCTCGAGGTGGAACCGGCGAAAACAAAGCTGCGAGTGAGCGGGTTCATCGGCCAGGCGGGGGTGAGCCGGGCCAGCCGGGCGCAACAGTTTGTCTTCGTTAACGGACGGGCCATCGAGAGTCCGGTCATCGGGGCGGCGCTGAAAGAGGGTTACCACACGGCGCTGATGAAGGGGCAATTCCCGGTCACGTTTCTTTTCGTCGAGCTCGATCCGGCGGAGGTGGACGTGAATGTGCATCCGGCGAAACGCGAGGTGCGTTTTCGTGATCCGGCGGGAGTACGGGAGGCGGTGGTGGCAGCCATCCGGCGCACGCTGGAAAGCGACCGGCGCAGCTGGCAGGAACAATTTCGCGCGCCCGCGGCAGGCGATGTGCCATTCGTTAGGCCAACGCACGCGATCAAAGCTTCGAACGATGATGCGCAACCTGGTTTCCCAATCGAAATGCGCGCGCCGGCGGTGACCGACAACCGATTTGAGCCTAACGAGGAGCGCCGGCCGGTGGCGGAACATCAATTCCGAATCCTCGGCATTCTGAACAAGCTCTACGTGTTGATGGAAAATGCTGAGGGCCTCGTGCTGGTCGATCAGCATGCCGCCCACGAACGGATCCTGTTCGAGGAGCTGCGCCGCCGGATGGAAGAAAAAGGAGTGCCATCGCAGCGGCTGCTTCTCCCGCAGGTGATCGAGCTGGCGCCGCGTGATGCGGAATGGATCGAGCGCAACCTCGCCACGCTGCAAAAGATGGGGCTCGGGGTGGAAGAGTTTGGACGGCACACCTTCAAGCTGGAGAGCCTGCCGCCGTTTCTGAGCGGCGCGGAGCCGGGTCGGCTCCTGCAGGACGTGATCGACAGTCTGAAATCGGCGAGCAACAGCAGCTCGCCGCTGCGGCTCGGCGAGGAGATGATCGCGAAGACGGTTTGCCGGCACGCCGTCAAGGCGAACGACCTGCTCCGGCAACCGGAAGTGGAGAAGTTGATCCGCGACCTGCTCGAATGCGAGTTGCCCTATTGCTGCCCGCACGGTCGCCCGACGATGATCCAGATTTCGTTAGGCGAGCTGGAGAAGAAGTTTGGGCGGAAGGTCTAACGCCGCCGCCGGCGTGCCTTCGCTCCATTCTTGGGGAGCGTTTCCACGCTCGTGACCAAGAGGACGTCGATCACCTCGAAGGAGTCATCCGAGCGATCGACGATTAAGCGGCGGCCAGTCGGCGAGAGGTGCATGAAATCGGGATGCGGCACGTCAATTGATCTGCCGTCGGCCATGTGGACGCGAAACGGCTCGAAAGGCATTGCTCGGTGGAGGCTTCTGACTTGCTCGCCTGTCATCGGAAAAATTGTAGCGCTCGGGTGACGGTTGGGAAAGGGAGAATGTGATTCCTCGACTCCGCTTAGGAAAACAGTTCACGAGCTACTTCCAGTGCTTCGCGATCAGCGCTTTGATCGCGGGAGTCTGCAGCCGGTAATTTTCCTCCTCGTGGCTCGGCAATTCCGGGAACCATTTCCACCAATACATCCCGGCGATGGTGGGGCAGCGCCGCGGCAGATCGAGCGCCACCCCGATGCAGCGCTGCTGGATTTCGTCCGCGTGGTCGCCGCCCATTTTAAACGCCCAGGGCTCGGCCGCGGCGCGGGCGCTGACATTGTAGCCGATCTCGACGAAAAGGAATTTCTTGTCGCCATGCACTTTCGAGTAGGCGGTCAGTTCCGCGCACCTCTGTTGCCAGGCGGTCGTGATCTCGGTCTCACTCGGATCGACGCTTTTCGTTAGGGGAAAATAGGCCAGCACCCCGATGTAATCGAGCGCGTCCCAAAAGGTGACCTCCTGGAAGCTGTCCCAGTTGCCGCCATAGGTCAGTTTCCCGTGATAAACTTCGCGCACCGCGGCGATGATCTTCCGCCAGCGCGCGTCGAATTTCTGCGCGTAGGTGAACTCGAGCCCGATGCAAAAAGTCTGGGCACCGTGCGTCTCGGCGACCCTGGCCATCTGCACGATCCAGGTTTGGTAGTCGCCGAAGAAGCGATCCCATTCTGCGGCGGTCTGGAAATTGATTTCGCCTCGCCAGAGGAATTTCGAGCCCCAGTAGGCAATGTGCGGAATGAGCATGACCGACAGCCCGCGCTCGCGCGCCCAGTCGAGCGGCACCGAGATGTTGCGGAAGTCGTCGTCGCTGCGGAAGCGAACATGACCGTCGTTTTCGATCTGGGCGTAGGGATGAATCGCGAAGCTGTTTACGCCTAACGACTTCAATTCGTCGAGCGTCTTTGCCATTTCCGGCGTGGCCCATTCCCAGCCGGAAGTCTGGCAGGAGACGGTCATGCCCTTGATCATCGGGGGCGGCGTGTTCTCGGCCGCGCTGGCGGGCCGCAGGAGGACGAGGGCGAGAGCGAGGACGAGCCGGCTGCGGCGGAAATTGTCAGGGACGAGAAGAGACGAGCGCATCTTTGGTCAAATAATAGAGGAAAAGCAGGTTGAAGCGAAGGTAGCGGGTGAGAAGCCGGCGCGGCTCGGAGAAAGCGCGGAACGCCCAGGTGAGGCCGGCCCGCTGCATCCAGGGAGGCGCATCCTTTTTCAACCCGGCATTAACGTCGAAAGCAAAACCAACCGCAAACAGGACGCCGCGCCTGATCGCGGCTTTGTGACGGTGAATCCAATCCTGCTGTTTCGGCGTCCCGAGCCCGACCCAGATGAAATCGGGCGCGAGTCGGTTGATCTCGGCCACGATCTCCGGCTCTTCGTCAGGCGAAAAATAACCGTCGCGCGCGCCGACGATCTCGATCGGAGGAATGCGGCCGGAGAATTTCCGCTGCAAGGCGGCGACGCACTCGACCGAGCCCCCTAACAAGTAGTGTTTCCATGGCGCCGGGCTTTGCTCGAGACAGCGGCGCATGAAGGTGGGGCCATAAACGCGGTCGCGCAGGCCGGCGCCAAGGGCATTCAGGCACCAGATGAGCGGCATTCCGTCGGGCACGAAGTAATCAAACCGGCTGGTGATCGCGCGAAATTGCGCGTCCTGCCGACGGAGGGTAACGATGTGCGTATTCGTGAGATCAATCGCCTGCGTGCCGCCGCGCCGTGCGAGATCGTGCACGTGGGCGGTCAGCTCGTCGTAGGTCGTGGCGACGAGCGGGGTGCCGAGCAGGTTGAAGGTCCTCATCGATTTCGCCGCCAACCGTATCCGCGCGGGCTGGAATGGAAAGGAAGAGAGCGAGGGCGGCGCGCGACTTTGCTTGCGCGAAGGAGCGACTGATACTTGAATCCAGACGTGGGGTGCGCCGCATCTCACTCACAACGCCTATGAAACCCGTCCTTGCTCTCATCACCGCCGCACTCTTCGCCAGCACCGGTCTGGCGCAATCGCCGTCGACTTCTTCTTCCCCCACCGTTTCGTCCTCGCCTGTCGCAGCGGTTGCTGCAGCCCAGCCCGCCGCAGCGGCCATGCCGCCGAAAATTCCGCTCCGGGATTTTTTCAAAAACCCGGTCAGCCGCAGCTACGACCTCTCGCCGGATGGTGCGACGCTCTCCTTTCTTCAGCCTTGGGAATCGCGGATGAACATCTTCATTCGCCCGACGGCGGGCGGCGAAGCGAAACGCCTAACGAATGAGAAAGACCGCGACATTCGCAATTACGCCTGGAAGGGAAACAAATTCATCGTCTATGCGATGGACGACAAGGGTGACGAAAATTTCCACCTCAAACGCGTCGACCTGAAGAGCGGCGAGGTGAAGGACCTGACGCCTTTTCCCAAGGTGCGGAGCGACATCATCGATGATCTCGCGGACGTCTCCGAAACCGACATGCTGATCACCCTGAACAAACGCAACCCGGAGGTCTTCGACGCCTTCCGTCTCAATGTCGCGACCGGCGAAATGAAGATGGTGGCCCAGAATCCCGGCAAAGTGGATCGCTGGATCACCGACCACGCGGGCGTGATCCGCGCGGCCACCCAGACCGATGGCGTGAACACCAGCCTGCTGACCCGGCTGGATGAGAAGGCGCCATTCAAGGAGGTGTTGAAGACCAATTTTCGCGAGTCGGTATCGCCGCAGTTTTACACCTTCGATAACAAAAGCATCTACGCGACTTCCAACATCGGCCGGGACAAAGCGGCGGTCGTGACGCTCGATCCGAGCAACGGCAAGGAGCTGAAAAAAATTTACGAAAATCCCGAGGTGGATGTCGATGCGCTCGCTTATTCGAAGAAAAGAAAAGTCGTGACCTTCGCCGCCTTCGACACCTGGAAAACGGAACGGAAGTTTTTCGATCCTCAAACGGAGGCGATGTATAAAACGCTCGCGGGAAAATTGCCCGGCTACGAAGTGGAAGTTGTCGCCAACGACAAAGCGGAGGACAAATTCATCGTCATGGCGAGCAACGATCGCTCGCCCGGGTCGCGCAATTTATTCGACGTGAAAACCGGCACGCTGACGAAGCTGGTGGATGTCGCGCCGTGGCTGAAAGAGGGCGAGCTCGCGCCGATGAAACCGATCGAATACCAGAGCCGCGACGGCCTAACGATTCACGGTTACCTCACGCTGCCGCTCGGGCGCGAGGCGAAGAATCTGCCGGTGGTGATCAACCCGCACGGCGGTCCGTGGGCTCGCGACACCTGGGGTTTCAATCCCGAGGTGCAGTTCCTCGCCAACCGCGGCTATGCCGTCCTGCAAATGAACTTCCGCGGCTCGACCGGCTACGGCCGGAAGTTTTGGGAAGCCTCCTTCAAGCAATGGGGCCGCTCGATGCAGGACGACATCACTGACGGCGTGCAATGGCTGATCAAGCAGGGCATCGCCGATCCGAAGCGGGTCGCGATTTACGGCGGCAGTTACGGTGGCTATGCGACACTCGCCGGCGTCACCTTTACGCCCGATCTCTACGCGGCCGCGGTCGATTACGTCGGCGTGGCCAACATGTTTACCTTCATGAAGACGATCCCGCCCTACTGGAAACCGTTCCTCGACATGTTCCATGAGATGGTGGGCGATCCGGAAAAGGACAAAGCGATGATGGAAGCCGTCTCGCCTGTGATGCACGCGGACAAGATCAAGACGCCGCTCTTTGTCGCGCAAGGCGCGCATGATCCGCGGGTGAACAAGGACGAGTCCGATCAGATGGTCGCGGCTCTGAAGAAACGCGGAGTCGAAGTCGAATACATGGTGAAAGACAACGAAGGCCACGGCTTTCACAACGAAGAAAACCGTTTCGATTTCTACGGCGCGATGGAGAAGTTTCTCGAGAAATACCTGAAGCCGGCCGCCTAACGATTACGTTGCGCTCACTCCAGACATGGCGTGGCGGGCCGTGTTTGGGTAGCGCACGCGTCTCGAGTGCTGGTTTCGGCGTCCTCGCCGAAACGAACTTTCCGGGACGCGGCGCAGGAAAGAAAGTCCGTCGCGGTGAGACACCGCGACCAGCACGCGAGACGCGTGCGCTACCCGGAGTTGCCTATCGCGCCTTACGGCACGATCGGCGGAAACTCGTTTTCGGTTTCGCCCGTGTCGATCCCTTGGCGGAGCCGGCTGTGGCGCACGCTGTAGAGGAAATAAATCAGCAACCCGAGGACGAGCCAGACGAAGAAGCGGAGCCAGGTCTCGATCGGCAGGCTAAGCATCAGGGCGCCGCAAAAAAATACGCCGAGCAGCGGAAAGACGGGAACGAATGGCACCCGGAACGGCCGCGGCCGGTTCGGATCCTTTTTGCGCAGGACGATGACGCCGGAACAAACCAACGCGAAGGCGAAGAGTGTCCCGATATTCGTGAGATCGGCCAACGAACCGATATCGGTCAGCATCGCGATCCCGCCGACGAAGATGCCGGTCCAGATGGTGGTGATGTGCGGCGTGCGGAAGCGAGGGTGAATCCGGGCAAAATACGCCGGCAACAATCCGTCCCGGGCCATCGCCATGAAGATGCGCGGCTGGCCGAGCTGAAAGACGAGCAGCACCGACGTTAGGCCAGCGAGCGCGCCCGCGCTGATGAGCGCTTGCGCCCAAGGTTTCCCCGCAAAGGCCGTCGCCACCGCGGCCGAATCGCCGAGGTAAGTCGTGTACTTTTTCATCCCGGTGAGAACGAATGACATCAGGACATAAAGCACCGTGCAAATGATCAGACTGGCGATCATCCCGATCGGCAAATCGCGCTTCGGATTTTTCGTTTCTTCGGCCGTGGTCGAGACGGCATCGAATCCAATGAAAGCGAAGAAGACGATCGCAGCCCCACCCATTACTCCGCCAAAACCGCTCGGCATGAACGGGTGCCAGTTGGTCGGGTTGACCATGAAAGATCCGAAGGCAATCACGAAAACCACCACCGCGAGCTTGATGAGGACGATGGTCGTGTTGGCGGTCGCGCTTTCGCGAATGCCGTAGACGAGGAGCACGGTGACCGCCATGACGATGAGGAAGGCGGGCAGATTGAAAGCAATCGAATGGCCCATAATGACGGGCAGCGCGGTGGAAGAGTAATCGCCGAGCGCCGCTCCGCCCTTGGCGATGATGGTCGCGGCGGTGGTGTGATCGCTCACCAGCCAAAGCGGGAATCTAAGATGCAGCCCGAACGGCAAATTGCCGAGCAGCTGCACAAAATAGCCGGACCAACCGACGGCCACGGCCATGTTGCCGACCGCATATTCCAGAATCAAATCCCAGCCGATGATCCAGGCGATGATCTCGCCCAGCGTCGCGTAGGAATAAGTGTAGGCAGATCCGGAAACCGGGATCATCGAGGCCAGCTCGCTGTAACAGAGCGCCGCGAAAGCGCAGGCGACCGCCGCGATGACAAAGGAAAGCGCCACCGCCGGGCCGGCGGCGGGCCGCCCAAAGACAAGGTCGGTGTGGTTGATGTAAGCGATGATGAAGTTGAGGACCGGCGTCTTCACGATCGACTCCCCGACACGCGCCGACTCGCCGGCGGCCGCGGTGCCGGCGAGCGCGAAAATTCCCGCACCGATGATCGCGCCGATGCCGAGACAGGTGAGATCGAAGGCGGTCAGCGAGCGCTTCATCTTGCGGTCCGGCGCTTCCGATTCGCGGATCAAGAGTTCAGGGCTTTTCGTCTGAAAAAGTTTGGATGCCACGAGTGTTCTCCGGTTGTCCCGCGCTGGCAGCGGAAAGTGCGCGCATCGTTGCACCCGGTCCACGCGCGGGTCAATCCTTTGTTTCGGGCGGAGGTCGCGCGGCCGGGTGGAGTGTCCGGCCGGCTTTGGCGCGGATTTAGCTGCTTCGGAGTCTGTGCCCGACCTTTCTGGAATTACTGGAACCAACCTTTTGGCGGGTCTGTTCTTCAGTAGCATTGGCACGGTCGGCTTCATCTACGGCAAGCGCATGAGGTCGTGGAAGCCGATGTTCATCGGCCTCGCACTGGCGGCTTATCCGTACTTCATCGAGAGCACCGCCGCGCTCTGCGCCATCGGGCTCGCCGGCTCGGCCGCGCTCTTTTGGTTTCGGGATTGAGACGCGGGACTCCGCGCCGCTTCCGGATTGGACTTGCCGCGACGAGCTGAATAATCTGCGGCCGATGGCCGACGAAACGACACCGCTTATTCTCGGCGATGCCGCGGCCTCCGAGCTCGGCAATTATCCCGGGCGAAAATGGCTGCGCGGGAAAAGGAAGGCGCGGCCGCCGCTGACCCATTGCGAAAATTGCGGCGCGCCGCTGAGCGGGCCCTATTGCGCGACGTGCGGCCAGCCAGCGATCGATTATCATCGCTCCTTCGGCTCGCTGCTGGCCGATGCCGCCGACGCGTTCTTCAACATCGACGCGCGCTTTTTCCAGTCCTTTGGGCTTCTTCTTCTCAAGCCGTGGCGCCTCACGAACGAGTTCGTTGCCGGCAAGCGCGCCCGCCATGTTCATCCCCTGCGCGTTTATCTCATCGCGAGCGTCATCTTCTTCCTCGTCATCAATTTTCTTTCCAAGGACGCGCACCTCGAAGCCAACGCGAGCGCCGATCATTCCGGGCTGTCGATCACCTCCGCCACACCCACGCCTGCCCCGCTCGGACCCGTGACCCCTTCTCCCGACTTTTCGTTAGGCTTGTCCTTCCTCCCGTCCCCGACCGCCACGCCGACCCCGAAGCCCCAGGAGGTTCTGATTGGGTTCGATGGCGCCGAAAACAAGTCGGCTTTCGCCATCTGGGTGCAAAAGCGCGCGAAGGAAAAACTCGGGCCGAGCGGCGACCGGGGCGATCTCTTTCTTAAGGCGCTGTTGCAAAACCTCGCGCCGATGGTGCTCTGTTGCATCCCGCTCTTCGCGCTCGTCCTGAAAATCCTCTACATCTTCAAGCGGCGCTACTACATCGAGCACCTCATCTTCGCGCTCCACACCCACGCCTTTGTTTTTCTCAGCACCGTGATCATCATCGGCCTCGGCTTTCTGGTGGCTTTGAAATCGACGGCGCTCACCGCCGTGACCTGCACCTTTCTCGGTTTCGCGGTCGTGATCCAGTTGCTCGTCGCGATTCGGCGGGTTTACCGCCAGAACTGGCTTGCCACTCTTTTCAAGTTCGCACTGGGCAGCGTGATCTACCTCGTGCTCCTGAGCATTGCTTTTGGCGTGACCGCCATCGTGACCCTGCTCCTGCCCTGAGCCATGAACCTGGACTTGCGGTCCAGTTTGCGAGCTCGTTAGGCGAGCGATTTGATCACGCCGCCATCGGCGCGGACCGATGCGCCATTGATCGCCGCGGCGAGCGGACTGCAAACGAATGCGACTACGCTGGCGATCTCGTCCGGTTCGAGAAAGCGCTGCAAGAGCGAAGTCGGGCGCGCGTTCTGGAAAAAGTCCTTCTCGAATTCCTCCGGGCTCATCTTATTCTGCTGTGCCAGTTGCCCGACGAATTGGGTGACACCCTCCGATGCGGTCGGTCCGGGCAGGACCGAATTGACCGTCACACGGGTGCCCGCGCAAGTCTCGGCGAGGCCGCGCGCGATGGCGAGCTGGGCGGTCTTGGTCGTCCCGTAATGAATCATCTCGGCGGGAATCTGGAGCGCCGATTCGCTGGAGATGAAAACGATCCGGCCCCAGGTGCGCTCTTTCATCCCGCTGAGATAAGCGCGGCTCAGCCGCACGCCGGAAAGGACATTGACCGCGAAGAAGTGTTCCCATTCCTCGTCGGTGATTCGTTCGAATGGTTTCGGCTCGAAAATCCCAAGATTGTTCACGAGCACGTCGACCTGCGGCAGTTGCCTAACGACTGCGGCGCAGCCCTGTTCAGAGCTGAGATCGCCGGCGATTCCGTGAATTCTTGCCTTCGGGACCTCGTTCTTTATCCGGGCCACGGCTTTCTCCACCCGCTCTTCGGTACGTCCGTTCACGGTCACGTCGGCCCCTTCGCGGGCGAGGCGTCGGGCAATAGCCAGACCGATGCCGGCGGTCGAGCCGCTGACGAAGGCGGTCTTGTTTTCGAGTTCCAGGTCCATGCCGGTATCTACGCACAGGGTGGCAGGCCGCGCCACACTTGCCACCAGCTCGCCTGCCGGGTAAAAGGACGCATGGGTCGTCAATGGCTGCACGCCAAGCGGGAAGTGGCGGGTCTGAAGAAAGGCCAGGCTGTCGGCAAATTGGTGAAGGAAATCATGGTGGCCGCGAAGATGGGCGGCGGCGATCCCTCGGGCAACGCGCGCCTCGCGGCGGTGGTCGAGAAAGCGCGCCGGCAGAGCGTGACCCGAGACACGATTGAGCGCGCGATCAAGAAAGGCGCGGGAATCGGGGGCGAAAAGCTCGAACTTGAGCATGTCGTTTTCGAAGGCTACGCACCGCGCAAGGTACCGGTGGTCGTGGAGGTCTTGACCGATAATAAGAACCGCACCGCACCGGAGATCCGCGTTCTCTTCAAGCGCGGTCAGCTCGGCGCTCCGGGTAGCAACAAGTTTCTTTTTGATCACGTCGGATTAGTCGAAGCGCACCATGCCGACCCGGCCGCGGACGTTGAAGCCGCTGCGATCGAGGCCGGCGCGCAGGAAGTCGAGCCGCTGACCTCGGGGCAGAATGACGACATCCCAGATGGAACGGCGGGCGCGCGTTTCACCACGGCGGCGACCGATCTCCATGCGGTCTCGCAATGGCTGGCGCAGAATGAATGGACGGTGGTCACGAGCGAGGTCGGTTACATCGCAAAAACTTTTCCCGCGCTCAGCGATGAGGATCGGACGCAGGTGGGTGAATTTCTCCAGCTCCTCGAGGACCACGACGACGTGCATCGGGTCTGGGCAGCGATTCGTTAGGCGAGGCGATGTCCGACGAGACGACCCAGGCGATTTTTGGCGACGCCGTGGCCGACTCCCTGGAGAAACCCGGTCGCCGGCGCCGCGGGCCCTTCGGCCGGAAGAAACCGGCGACAGACGAGCCTCCGAGGTTCACCCATTGCGAAGACTGCGGCGCCGAATTGCACGGCCGCTATTGCTCCAAGTGCGGGCAGGTGGCGGTCGATTACCACCGTTCCTTTCGACACGTCATCGCCGAGGTGGCGGAATCGTTCCTCAACTGGGACTCAAAATTCACCAAGACAATTGGGTTGCTCGTTATTCGACCCGGATGGCTGACCAACCAGTTTATCGCCGGCCGGCGCACGCGTTATCTCCATCCTCTGCGCCTTTACCTCCTGGTCAGCATCCTGTTCTTTTTGTGCGTTCGTCTCGCCCCGATCGAGACCAAGCCGCAGATCAAAGCGAATTTGACGGCGAAGGATCGCGCGAAGGTGGAGGAGGCGATGAAGGATCCGAACATTCCGGCGGCGGTGCGGGAACAAGTGCTGAAAGGCCTGGCCAAAAGTGCGAAATCGTCAGCCGCGAAGCAAGCCGGCCCGGCTATGCCCGCCGAGGTCCCATCACCGTCGCCTGCGCCCGTCGTTAGGGGTCACTCGAAGTTATTGGACGATGGATCGCGCCCGAGCTGGCTGAAACAAAGGATAAAAGAGAAGGTCGGCCCCCACGGGGACAACGTGCAGCTTCTGGGCAAAACGCTCCGCGACAATATCTCGACGATGATGCTTTTCTGCATTCCGCTTTTCGCGCTGGTGCTGAAAATTCTCTACTTTCGCCAACGCCGTTTCTACATCGAGCACCTCGTCTACGCCCTGCACATTCACTCCTTTTTTTATATCGCGCTTCTCTTGACCGTTTTCAGCGCGATTGCGGCGAAACACTGGGCACCGGCGCTGGAGACACCGCTCCTGTGGATTTTTTGGCTTGCGATCGTGGCGCAAGTCTTCCTCTCGATCCGGCAGGTCTACCGCCAGGGCTGGTCCATGACGATTTTCAAGTTCTTCCTCGGCGGTTTCGTCTATCTGTTTGTTCTTGTCGTTGCACTTGCAGCTACGGCGGTCGCGACGATTGCTCTGCCCTAGGAAGCAATCTCCTCCAATCATGAAAGCGCTCGTCTTTCGCTCGCTCTCCTTGGGATGCACACGGGCGCGCGCTGCTTCGCCGCGGATCAGCTGAGCAGGGCTCTTGCCTTGGCAAGGGCCGCTTCGATTTTGGTCGCATCATTGCCGCCGCCCTGCGCCAGTTCCGGGCGCCCGCCACCCTTGCCCCCCACGAGTGGCGCCGTTTCCTGAATCAACTTGCCTGCCTGAAATCGTGCGGTGAGTTCTTTTGGGATGGCCGCGATCAACGCGACGCGACCATCTTTTTCTCCGGCAAGAAAAATGGGTCCTTCAAACCTGGTTCTGAGCGCGTCAGCCACCGCCTGGAGCAACTTGCCGTCGGCGTCCGGCACGCGGGCAACGCGGAAAGTCGCGCCGTCACTCGCGGCCAATTCGTTCGCGATCGTTGCGGCCCGGCTTTGCATTCCTGCTTCGGCGGCCCTGGCGTTCGCCTTTTCCCAATCGCGCACCTCGGTTTCGATTTTTTCGAGCTGCGCGGCGCGGGTGTCGATGCTGGCCGTCATCGCCGCCGCGTTCGTCGTTTCAAACGCGGGCAAGGCCGCGAGCCCAGATTTCTTCCTGGCCAGCGCCTGAAACGTTTCCTCCTGGCGCGCTGCTTCAGCCTGCGCCCATTCGCCAACCGCGTGGCCCGCGACCGCCTCAATCCGTCGAATCCCGGCCGCGATCGCGCCTTCGCTCAAGATGCGGAACGCTCCGATATCGCCGGTCGCACGGACATGCGTGCCACCACAGAGTTCCATCGAGTAACCGTTCAACTCGTTAGGCACGCCGCCGATCTGCACGACGCGCACCACGTCGCCGTATTTGTCGCCGAAGAACTGCATGATGTCGGCCCGCTGCTTCGCTTCCGGGTAGGGGATTTCCGTCCACGAAACGGGCGCGTTCTCTGTGATCTTTTCGTTCACCAGCTTCTCCACCTCGCGCACCTGTGGTTTCGTCAGGGCGGCGCTCGCGAAATCAAAGGTCAGCTTCTCCGGGCCGACATAACTTCCTTTTTGCACGGCGTCCTTCGAAACCAGTTGGTGCAGGGCCGAGTGCAAGAGGTGAGTCACAGTGTGATGCCGCTGAATGGCATTGCGCCGGTCGGCATCGACCGAGACGCGCACCGCTTCGCCGGGTTCGGGCGCGCGCCCCTGGGTAAGCACCGAGCGGTGAACAAAAACATCCCCGCGTTTTTGCGTGTCCTCGACCCGAAGCTGACCGACCTCCGAGCGATCGTGCCCGGGAACGTGCAGCAATCCCTGATCGCCCACTTGTCCGCCCATCTCGGCGTAACACGCAGTCTGGTCGAGCACGATGTTGATTTCCCGCGGATTCTTTCCCGGCAGAACCGCCTCCACCACTGCCTCCGTTTCAAGAAACTCCTGACCGAGAAACCTAGTCGGAGCGACATGGAGGTTGTCGTCTTCGACGCTGATCGTTTCTTTTTTCTGCGCGGAACGGCCGCGGGCCCGTTGTTCCTCCATCAGCTTCTCGAAGCCTTCCGTGTCGACCGTAAGCCCCAGCTCGCGCGCCATCAGTTCCGTGAGGTCGAGCGGGAAGCCGTAGGTGTCGTAGAGTTTGAAGGCATCCCATCGCAAGATTATAGGAGTCGTTTTCACCACTTGCCGCCATTTGCCTGCGAGCAGCTCATCGAGTGAGAATTTGGCGAACGTGTTGCCGTCACGCACAAATTCGAATTCTCCGACGAGCAAGTCCTCGTCACCGGTCCGGACGATTCCGGTCTTGCCGATCTTGCGGCACACGATGCCTTCTTTGGTCGCAGCAGCAGCTATGGCTCCGGCGAAGACATTGTTTTCAAAAATTACAATACCCCGATCCAGCGTCTTATTAAACGCCTCCTCCTCCCGCTTGAGCACTTCCTCCACTTGCCTCTGTTTCGCACGGATTTCGGGGAAGACATCGCCCATCGTCAGGGCGAGGACGTCGACGAGGCGGTGGAAGAACGGTTCGTGGAAGCCTAACGAACGGCCGTAGCGCACAGCGCGGCGCAGGATCCGACGCAGGACGTAGCCGCGTCCCTCGTTGCTCGGCTGGACGCCATCGGCGATGGCGAAGCTGAGGGTGCGGATGTGATCTGCGATGACGCGAAAGGCGATGTCGGTCGCGAGCTGAAAGTTGAGAGTTGAGAGTTGAGAGCCCGTTTCCGGCAGCGTGCTGCCGTATTTGTGGCCGCTCAGTTTCTCGATCTCGTCGAAGACCGGGCGAAAGATGTCGGTCTCGTAGTTCGAGATTGTGCCGGTGAAATCCGCGAAATTTCTCGTGCCTTGGATGATCGCAGTGACGCGCTCGAAGCCCATTCCGGTGTCGACGTGGCGCTGGGGCAAGGGAGAAAACGTGCCGTCGGGGTTGGCATTGAACTGGATGAAAACCAGGTTCCAAATCTCGATGCAGCGCGGGTCGCCGGCGTTGACGAGCGCGCCGCGGGTGTCGCCTAACGGAGTAAGGTCGACGTGCAACTCGCTGCACGGTCCGCAGGGGCCGGTGTCGCCCATCATCCAGAAATTGTCTTTTTTGTTGCCGTTCACGACGTGGACGGAGGCGTCGAGGCCGGCCGCGGTGAAGAGCCGATGCCAGTGGTCGTGCGCCTCCTGGTCGAAATCAGCGGGCTCGCTCAGGCCGGGGCGGTAGACGGTGGCATAAAGCCGCTCGGGCGGAAATTTCCAGCGCCTAACGACCAGCTCCCAGGCCCATTCAATCGCTTCCTGCTTGAAGTAATCGCCGAAGCTCCAGTTGCCGAGCATTTCGAAAAAGGTGTGGTGATAGGTGTCGAGCCCGACGTCGTCGAGGTCGTTATGCTTGCCCCCGGCGCGGATGCATTTCTGGGTGTCGGCGGCGCGCGGCGGATCGAAGCTCGGCCGTTGTTGTCCGAGGAAAATCGGCACGAACTGGTTCATGCCCGCGTTGGTGAAAAGGAGATTGGGCGCGTCGGGCAGAAGCGAGGATGACGGCAAAACGGTGTGCTTTTTCTCGCGAAAGAAATCGAGAAAACTTTGGCGGATTTCAGCGCTCGTCATGACGCGATCAGGTTAACCCAGCGCTCGCGCCGGTAAAGCCGTGGAACTTCTATTGGACACCAGAGCCCCGATTTGGGACGCTGATGAGATGGTTCATGCTTGCGCAGACGAGCGCCTAACGAGGGAACTGCAACCATCCAATTTGAGCCTGCGCTGCCCGCCGCGGGCGCGCATTCGGTTGGTTCCAACAGTCGTCGTGTCGGCGATCGCGGCCTTCACCTCACTCGCAACGTCGTCGCCGGCCGAGGCAGGAGGCGCGGGGCCCGTTCTTCAGTCAGACAGCGAATCCGCCCCCGACTTGGTCAGGCCGTGGTCCCAGGCGGCCTTTGATGCGGCGCATACCGCCTTTAACCGATTCGAGGACATTCTCTCGCCGTCGAACGTCGGGCTTCTTACGCAGGCGTGGGCGTCCCCGGTTGGGGTCGGCACTCTCTACGCTTCGCCGATCGTTTCCGGCGGGCGGGTTTATATCGGCAGCGGCGATGGTCACATGTTCGCGTTCGATGCGCGCACCGGCGCGACTGTTTGGGTCGGGCAAAAGGAAAAGCTCTTCTTCGTGGATTCCGCCGCGGCCAGACACGGGCTGGTGTTTGCGAACGCCCTTTATCAACCGCTGCGTGCCTACGACGCGCAGACGGGGGCTATCGTGTGGACGTCTTCCTTCTCGGACGTGCGCGCCTCCCCGACCATCGTGGGCCGTGTGCTCTACGTTGCCAGCTTCGACGGAACGCTGGCCGCTATCGACCAGGCGACCGGCGCGGCGCGCTGGTCGGTGCAGGGAGGCTGCTGTGTTTACGATCAGGCGCCTGTGGTCGATGGCGGGAAGGTCTTTCAGATGCGGACCGACCACACGCTCACCGCCTACGACGCGATGGATGGCACGCAACTCTGGAGTGTGCCCGCGTTCTCAGTGGGAACGGTCGCCGCCTGGCACGGCAAAGTGTTCTTCAACGATTACCCAAACATTGTCGCCTTGGACGAGGCGACCGGCGCGCAGGTCTGGGCCGCGCCCGTTCTCACGGCCGCGACGGTCGGCGCGCCGGCCGTCGCTGATGGGATGGTGTTCGTGACGCAGTCGCAACTCCTGGCGCTCGATGCCGCGACCGGTGCGGTCGTGTGGACGGCGCCCGCCTCGAGTGGCTGGGGCCCGGTGGTCGCGAACGGTGTGGTCTACGCCTCGTCGCTCAGCGGCGAGTGGGACGCGTTCGACGAGCACGATGGGTCGCTGCTCTGGTCGGTCACTGTCGGGAGCGGGTGCGGCGGTAGCTGCGCGAACGCGACCCCGGTCGTGGCGGATGGCACCCTATACCTTGCCGGGCCAGATCAGTATCTGCGCGCTTTCACCCTCCCACAATAAGAGCGCGTCGATTTTGCGCTGCACTTCGCTGAGGATAACGGGCAACGCGCGCTATTTCTTCTCTTCGTCGAGCTTCGCTTTGACGGCGGTCTCGATTTCTTCGTAGAGCGCCGGATCGTTCTTCAGGACTTCCTTCGCGGCGTCACGGCCCTGGGCGAGCTGCGCGCCTTTGTAGCTCAACCATGAGCCGCGCTTCTCCACGATTTGTTTCTCGAGTGCGAGATCGAGCAGCGCGCCGGTCGAGGAAATCCCCTCGTTGTACATGATGTCGAACTCCGCTTCGGTGAACGGCGGCGCGACTTTGTTCTTCACCACCTTGACCCGGGTGCGGTTGCCGGTCACGACGCCGTCGGTCTGCTTGATCGCGCCGATACGGCGGATGTCGATGCGCACGCTGGCGTAGAACTTGAGCGCCTTCCCGCCCGGGGTCGTCTCCGGATTGCCGAACATGACGCCGATCTTTTCGCGAATCTGGTTGGTGAAGATACAACAGGTGCGCGCCTTCGAGATGAGTGCGGTGAGCTTCCGTAACGCGGCGCTCATCAAACGCGCCTGCGCGCCCACCGTGGTGTCGCCGATTTCGCCTTCGAGTTCCTGTTTCGTGACGAGCGCGGCGACCGAATCGAGGACAATGACATCGAGCGCATTTGAACGAACCAAGGTCTCCACAATCCGGAGCGCTTCCTCGCCGGAACTCGGCTGCGAGACGAGCAAATCATCCATGTCGACACCGAGGCGCCGGGCGTATTGCGGATCGAGCGCATGCTCGACGTCGATGAAAGCGGCAAGCCCGCCTCGCTTCTGCGCCTGCGCGATGACCGTCAGCGTGAGGGTCGTTTTGCCGGAGGATTCCGGTCCGTAGACTTCCACGACGCGTCCGCGGGGAAATCCGCCCACACCGAGCGCGCGGTCGATCAGGATGTTGCCGGTGGGAATGACATCGATGTCGACGATCTTCTCATCGCCGAGCCGCATGATCGCGCCGTCGCCATAATCTTTCGCGATCTGCTGGATGGCGAGTTCGAGGTTCTTGTTGCGCGCGGCGATCAGTTTGTCTTCGGCGGGTTTTTCTTCGGTTTTGGTGGCCATAAGCGGGGCTCTTTAGGTACGACGCCGCGACGGTTGCGCCAAGTAGAAAAGCGCGCGCGCGGCGAAAAAGATTAGCGCGGAACGAAGAAAGCCGCGGACCTCGCGGCCCGCGGCTTCTGTTTACCTAACCGAATTGGAATTACGAGACAGTGATCTTGCGCGGCTTCACCGCTTCGGCTTTCGGGAGCGTCAGAGTCACGACACCCTGGTTGATCCCGGCGATAATTTTTCCGCTGTCGATCGAGGGATCGATCTCAAACAAGCGGCGATAATTGTGCGGGCGGGACTCGCGATGGACGAGGGTTCCATCAATCGCCGGGTTGGAGCGCCGACCGACGATCGAGAGTTCGTTTTTCTCGATCGAGATCTCAAGGCCCTCCTTGTTCACGCCGGGCATTTCGAGTTCCAGCGTGTAGCCGTCGGCGGTTTCGCTGACGCTGGCTAGAGGCGCAACGAACTTCTCGCTCTCGCGGCGGTTCGCCGCCCTTCCGTTATTCTCACGCACTAAGGTGTTGGTCATAGAATTTCCTTTCTTGAATTGGGGTCGGCGAGCGGGCGTCCGCCGACGGTGATTATGCGATGGTGACTTCCACTTTTTTCGGCTTTGCCTCCTCGGCTTTTGGGAGCGTGACGGTCAGGATGCCATCCTTGTAGGAAGCGTTGACTTTGTTGGCGTCGACGGGCGTTGGCAGAGTGATGCTGCGGCGGAACTTACCGCTGAAGCGCTCTGTGCGTTCGGCCTTGTCGCCGTTGCTCGAGGAACTCTGGCGTTCCCCGGCGATCGTCAGCATGCCGTCGTGCAGGGAGATATCAATGTCCTCCTTGCGAATGCCGGGCAGCTCGACGACAGCCACGACGTTGTCGTTGTTCTGATACAAGTCGAGAGCCGGTGCCCAGCCGCTGAAGAGCTGCGCTTGCCGGGCAAAATTCCCCATCACTGGCAGATCGAAAAGACTGTTCACCTCGTCTCGGAGATCAGCCCACCGATCAAACGCAGGCCAAGTCGAAATTTCAGGAGATTGATAACGAATTAAGCTCATAATGATTTGTCCTTTCTGATAAACTGTTTGTTCAATGGTTGTCTATTAAGCTCATCCAATGCCACGCGCTCAATCGTTGATAGATATCGCGTTAATTCTCTTAGCACGAATATATTACAGATATATTTTATCGACTAAAGCCGACGTTATTCGCGCCATAACGGCGCAGTTGGATAGCCGCTCGGCGATCCGCGGCTGTGACAGAAGATTACTTCTCAACGGTTGTTCCAACACAGAATGAAATACGGAATCCATTGCGACCTGCGACCCACTTCTATAGGGTTCAGCGATGGCAGATCCCGCAGACGAGACTTTCATGTGGGCGGCGCTTGCCGAGGCGCGGCGCGGAGTCGGACACGCCAGCCCCAACCCGGCGGTGGGCGCAGTCCTCGTGCAGGGAGGCCGCATCACGGCCACCGGCTATCATCGTGCGAGCGGCTTGCCGCACGCGGAGATCGAGTGCCTCGCGATGGCGCCCGGGCGTTCGCTTCGGTCGGCCACGCTCTACGTCACGCTCGAGCCCTGCTCGACGACCGGACGCACTCCTCCATGCACCAAGGCGATCGTTAGGGCGGGAGTTGGCCGCGTCGTCATCGGGGCGATGGATCCAAACCCGCGGCACCGCGGGCGCGGGATCCGCGAGCTAATGGCTGCCCGAATCGAAGTGACAACCGACGTTTTGTCCGCCGAATGCAGCCGGCTGAACGAAGCGTTTAACAAGTGGATCGTGACGGGACAGCCGTTTGTGATCGCGAAATGCGGGCTGAGCCTGGACGGTCGCCTAACGAGATCCCCTAACGAAAGTCGCTGGCTCACCGGTCCCGTCGCGCGCCGGCACGCGCGACAGCTCCGGGCGCAAGTGGACGCGATCCTGATCGGCGCGGAAACGTTGCGCCAGGACAATCCCCGCCTAACGCCGCGAGGAGCGCTCCACGCGAAACAACCGTGGCGGGTGGTCCTCTCGCGCTCCGGGAAATTGCCGCGCGAGGCTCACCTTTTCACCGATCTTTTCGCCGGGCGGACGCTGGTTTACCGAGGGAAAACTCTGGCGCGGGTTCTGGCCGAACTGGGTCGCCGAGAGATCACCAGTGTTCTGATTGAAGGGGGCGGGGACGTGCTGGGCCAAGCCTTCGACGCGCGCCTGGTCGATAAAGCGCAATTTTATCTCGCACCGCTGCTGACCGGCGGTCCGGTCCTGGCCGTCGGAGGGAAGGGCGCCTTCTCGACGGCGGGAGGCGCGCACCTCGTGAACGTGCGGTACGAAAAAGTCGGTCGCGATCTGGCCATCGCAGGCTATCCGAGATGGTCCGAAGAAACGGTTGAATAACTTGCAACCCGCCAGCGTCTGAATTTACGTTATTTTGTTGGAAAGGAGGTGAGACAATGAGCTGGAAAAAACTTCTCTTGATCGCGGCGGTCGCCGGGGCATTCACTTTTGCTTCCGCTGCAAAATCAGAAGCCAGGCTGCGAGTCGGCATCGGCATCGGTTTCCCGATCGGTTTCTCGTACGGCTATCCATATGCTGGCTACTATCCGTATGGTTGCGGTTACCCGTATGGATATGTCGGCTACTATGGGCCCTACGGTTATTACGGCCCGGGAGTGTTTCGCTCGTCGGTCGTTGTCCGGAGACCGGTTGCGGTTTTCCGCAACGGGCACCGCGTCATTCGGCACCACCCTCGCTAGGCTACGGGGATCGCCGGCGCGGTCTTCGGCGCGGTCTTGACAGTTTGGAGATCGGCAGCTTCGAGGAAACCCTCGAGCTGCCGAATTCTCGTCGGGTGCCGCATCTTGCGCAGCGCCTTCGCCTCGATCTGGCGGATACGCTCCCGCGTAACGCGGAATTGCCGGCCCACTTCCTCGAGCGTGCGGCTGTAGCCGTCGACCAATCCAAAACGCTGTTCGAGCACTTGCCGTTCGCGATCGGTCAGCGTCTCGAGGACATCCTTGATTTTTTCTTTCAAGAGCGCAATCGCGGTCATGTCGCTCGGATTTTCCGCGCCCTTGTCCTCGATGAAATCGCCGAAGTTCGTTTCCTCGCTCTCGCCCACGGGCGCCTGAAGTGAGATCGGCTGCTGCGCCATTTTCAGCACTGCGCGCACCCGATCGACCGGGAGGAGAATCTCCTCGGCCACTTCGTCCGGCGTCGGTTCGCGCCCGTATTCCTGGAGCAGTTGTTTCTGCACCCGCATGAGCTTGTTGATTGTTTCGATCATGTGCACGGGGATGCGAATGGTGCGTGCCTGGTCGGCAATCGAGCGGGTGATCGCCTGGCGNNATCCACCACGTCGCGTAGGTCGAAAATTTATAACCACGGCGGTATTCGAATTTCTCCACCGCCTTCATCAGGCCCATGTTGCCCTCCTGAATGAGGTCGAGGAACGAGAGACCGCGGTTCGTATATTTTTTCGCGATCGAAATAACGAGGCGCAGGTTGGCCTCGATCATTTCCGTTTTGGCCCGGAGCGCTTTGTGCAGCCAGCCGCGCAATTCCTGGTAGCGCGCGTAAAATTCGGTGATCGAAAGCCAGAGCGTCATTTCAACGTCCCGCAATCTTTTTGCATGCAGATTATGGCCGCGCTTTTTCGGACGCTTTTTCATCTCCTCCTGGATGCTGCGAAGGAGCGCGTAATGTTCGTCCGCGAGGTGCACGAATTCTTCGGTCACTCGCTGCTTGAAGAAAAACTGCGGATAGAGGCTCTGCAGTTTGGCGACGGCTTTCTCGAACTTCTTTAGCTTGGCGTCGTCGCGGTGACTCCCGCGCGTCAGGCGCTCATAGTCGCGCGCCAGCTCCGCGCTCATCTTCTGCACTTTTTTGCAAAGCCGCGGGAGCATCTTCATGTAGCGCTCGCGGCTCTCGATTTTCTTGTCGAGAATCACACGATCGAAACGCTCGCCGCCTTCGACCAGTTTCGCCGCCAATTCAAGATGCGCCGGCGCGACGAATCCGAAGCGATTGATGTGTCCCGCGACCATCTCTTCGGCTTCCTCGATGCGCTTGGAGATTTCCACTTCCTGCTCCCGCGTCAGCAGCGGCACCTGGCCCATCTGCTTCAAATACATCCGCACCGGATCGTCGAGGATGTCGAGCTTCGGCTCCGCTTTTTCCTCGTCCTCCTCGGAATCCTTTTTGACGTCCTTGTAACGATCCACCTCCGACGCCTCGATGATGTCGATCTCGAGTTTGCGCAGGCGCATTAAGATCAGGTCGAGCTCGTCCGCGTCGGTCAGGTCCGGCGGCAACGCCTCGTTGAGGTCATCGAAGGTGAGATAGCCTTGTTCCTTGGCCAGCTTGATCAGCTCCCGAATGCGCGCCTGGGTGGTGCTCGCCGGCGTCGCCGGGGGCGAATCGCCATTGCTTCCGGCAAATTCCGCGCGGTGATTATCCAGCGTCCGTTTCCTGGCCGGCGGCCGGAGGAACGACTTCTTCCCGGGCGGACGACCACGTCCACGCTTGGGCGGTGGGGCCATGTTTGCAACCGGCTTCCGTGGACGACCGCGCGACCGCTTCACTTGGGCAACGGCTTTTTTGGCGCGCGCTTTCTTAATGCGCACTTTTTTCGCCTTGGGCTTCGGCGGACGACCACGCTTCTTCGGCTTGCGCGCAGTGGATTTAACCGGCCTCTTCGGGCGGCCGGATGTTTTCAATTTCTTGGCCAAAACGAGGTGCTGTTGAGCGATAAACGAGATAGCAGGATCTACGCTAGCCGCGGTCCGTCACCCTACTCAGGACTCCACCGCGCGGGTCGGCGAAAACCGTGAAAAATCGTCGAGTTGCCCACGCAGGTCAACAACTTGTTTCTGCAACGCGACCACCTCGCCCGGGCTGAGCCGGGGCAGCTTCAATCTGCTCTCCGCCGCCTGCAACCTCCGGCGCAGAGCTGGCTGGCGCAGACCCTCCCACCAATCACGCGCCACCGCGGCGGCGTTGGGCGGTTTTTTCTGCAAGAGCCAGGCCGAGACTAACGACTCCTCCGCGGCCGGGAGCGAAGACATGAAAAGGTTGAGCGACGCCGGGTCGTCAGGGCGCAAATCACTCTCCAGGATGCGGGCCAACATCTCGCTCCCTGGCGTCTCCTTCACCACCTCCGGCCAATCCTGGGTCAGCAGGAAATTGCGCGCCTCGGCATCCCGCAGCGCAAGCAGGCAAAGCAGCGCGATCTCGTGCCGGGGCGCCGGCGCGACCATCCGCAGCGGCGCGTTAGGGTTTCTCGTGCGCTGCGGCTTTGGCAGGAGGGTCGAGAAATCCGCCGTCCCAACGCCGAGGCGGGCGGCGACCTTGCTGATCACTTCGTTTCGCATCAAGGGGTCGTGCACGCGCGCGACCGTTTCGGCCAGTTGCCGGGCGAGCTGCATCTTCTTACTCAAATTCGTCACGTCCGTCGCCGCGACTTCGCGCTCGATCCAAAAATCGAAAAAATCGCGCGCGGCGGCGATCCGGGCGCCGAATTTCTCCGCGCCTTCCTTCCGGACTAACGAATCGGGATCTTCGCCCGGCGGCATTTCGGCCACGCGGACGACGAGATTGTTTTCCAGCAACGGTTCCAGGGAACGCTCGGCCGCCTTTTGCCCGGCCGCATCGGCGTCGAAACAGAGTACGACTTCGTTGACGTAACGTTTCAAGATGCGGGCCTGGCCTTCGGTGAAGGCGGTGCCCTGGGGCGCCACGACATTCGTCAGGCCGGCTTCGAAAAGCGTGATCAGGTCGAGCTGGCCTTCGCAAACGATGGCGCAGCCCGCGTCGATCAAGCCGCGCTTGGTTTTGTGCAGGCCGAAGAGGATGCTGCCCTTGCGGAAGAGCGGCGTCTCGGGCGAGTTGAGATATTTCGCAGCCTCCTTGTCGCTCGTTAGGATGCGCCCGCTGAAGGCGATGACCTCGCCGACATCGTTGCAGATCGGAAACATAAGGCGGCCGCGAAACCGATCGTAGACTTCGCTTTCGGGGCGCTCTTCGTCGCGCAGCTTGACGAGGCCGCTCTGCAAAATCGTGCCCCGCTTGTAGCCCTGATCGAGCGCCCATTTCAGACAGGCGTCCCAACTTTCCGGCGCAAAGCCGAGCTGCCACGACTTCACCACCGCGCTGCTGATTCCGCGCTGCTTCAAGTACTCGCGCGCCGGCGCGGCGAACTCTCGTTTCAGCAGGTTTTCGTGAAACCACTCCGCCGCTTCCGCGTGCAATTTCAGCAGCGTCCGCCGCGCTTCGTGCTGCCGATCGTCGTCCGTGCTGCCGCCTTGCTCCTCGATCACCGGAATACCCGCGCGGGCGGCGAGGCGTCGCACGGAGGCCGGAAAATCGATGTGCTCGTAATCCATCACGAAGCGGAAGACACTCCCGCCGACGCCGCAGCCGAAGCAGTGAAATGATTGCCGCGCCGGGTTGACGTGGAACGACGGAGTTTTCTCCTGATGAAACGGACAGAGCGCGCGGAAGTTCGTGCCGGCGCGTTTGAGAGGGAAATAGGAACCGATCACCTCCACGATGTCGTTCGCGGCGGCAACTTGCTCGATGGTGTGGTTCGGGATCGTTCCCATGCGCGCTGTTTTTCCTCGTGACGACTGCGGAACGCTGCCAGATTAACGCAGAGCCCATCTCAAGTCATGTCGAGCAAAGTCGAGACATCCCGTGGCGCAACGTGCCGTGCGGCCATGATCTTCCGTAAACCAACCATGCTGCGTATTCTCACCATCTTTCTGGCTGCGACCTTTTCGTTAGGCGCAGCCGAGGCACGCGAAGTAATCGGCCCGGGCAACGTTGTGGTCGTCCCGTTGCATGGAGAGGTTTCGCCCTCGCTCGCGCTCTTCCTCCGTCGCGCGCAAAAGGCGGCCGAGAACGACGGCGCGACCGCGATCGTCCTCGACATGAATACTTATGGGGGGCAGCTCGATTCGGCGGAGCAGATTACCGACATCCTGAATCACGCCACGATCCCGACTTACACCTACATCAACACCAATGCCGGTTCGGCCGGTGCGATCATCGCGCTTTCCACCAAGCACATCTACATGGCGCCGGTGAGCGCGATCGGCGCGGCCGCGCCGATCCTCTCGACCGGCGAAGATCTCCCGCCGACGCAGAAAAAGAAGACGGTCTCCTACTGGTCGGCGCTCGTCCGCGGCGCGGCGCTGAAGAACGGCCACAACCCCGACATCGCCGAAGCCTTCATCAACAAGGAGAAGGAAGTCAAAATCGGCGACCAAGTGATTCATCCGAAAGGCTCGCTCCTCACCCTCAACGCGCAGGATGCGACCGAAAAAATCAACGGGAAACCGGTGTTGGCCGAGGGCATCGCCGATTCATTGCCCGAGCTGATGCAGAAGGCGGGTTTGAAAGGCGACGTGATCGAGTTCGAGCCGAGCGGCTTCGAGCAACTCGCCTTTTGGCTCACCGCGCTGTCGCCTCTCTTATTGTTAGGCGGAATTCTGGGCGCTTACCTCGAGTTCAAGATTCCCGGGTTCGGCCTGGCGGGGATCATTTCCATCGTCTGTTTTGCCCTCTTTTTTTTCGGACACTATTTTGCCGGGCTCGCCGGTTGGGAGGTGGTCGGGCTTTTCCTTCTCGGGGTCTTCTTCGTCCTGGTGGAGGTTTTGTTTTTCGGGCATTCGACGATTGTCTTTGGGGTCGTCGGGGTGCTCTTGATGTTCGCCTCGCTCCTCTGGGCGATGGTCGATCGCTATCCGGGCCAGAAATTTGTCCCGACCGGACAGATGCTAAAAATTCCGCTGCTCAATATGTTGCTGACCTTCGTCGCCGCCGCGATCCTGATCGTGCTCCTCGCCCGCTTCCTCCCGCAGACGAGCATCTATCGCCGCTTCATTCTCTCCACCACCAATCCCCCGGGTCCTTCACTGGCGGGCGCGCCGCGCTCGTTTGCCACCGCTCTTCCGCTCACTCCTGGAATGCGTGGTCGCGCCCTAACGATTCTCCGGCCGAGCGGAAAGGCGGAATTCGAGAGCCACGTAGTGGACGTCGTCACCGAAGGGGAATTCATCGCGCCGGAAACGCCGGTCGCGATCGTCTCGACTGACGGGATGCGGGTCGTGGTCCGGGGAGTTGCCGCCTGATGTCGCGCCGCGCGCCGATCCTGGCGGCCGAAGCGCGACTTTCGCTCTCGCGCAGCGCGCGGACGGCGCTGAGCTACCTCGCGCTTTTCGTCTTCACGCTCTTCGCGCTTTATCCGATCAGCCGCATCGTAACGCTCGCGCTCCGGCCGGGCGACCAGCTTCTTTCCTCCTCGCTCGCGCTCATTCCGCACGGCGCGACGCTGGCCAACTTCCGCACTCTGATTTTCGAGACGCCGTTCCTGCGCTGGCTCGGCAATTCGACGCTCATCGCGCTCGCAGTCACCATCACAGGCGTGGCGCTCGCCTCGACCGCCGGCTACGCCCTTTCGCGCTATCGTTTTCTTGGCCGGAGCACCACGCTCAACGGGCTGCTCGTCACGCAAATGTTCCCCGCGACAATGTTGCTCCTTCCGCTCTATCTCATCCTGATCAAGCTCAGCCTGATCAATTCCTACCTCGGTGTCGTCATCATCTACACCGCGACCGCGCTGCCGTTTTGCATCTGGCAATTGAAAGGCTACTACGACACCATCCCGCTTTCGCTCGAGGAAGCCGCCGGGATCGATGGCTGCACCCGCTGGCAATCGTTTTACCTCATCGTCCTCCCGCTTTCCGCGCCGGCGATCGTGATCACCGCGCTCTTTTCCTTCATGACCGCGTGGAACGAATATGTCGTCGCCGCCCTTGTTCTCCAGGATGTGGAAATCTTTACCCTCCCGGTCGGTCTGAAGATGTTTCAATCGAACATGAGCACGCAATGGGGCCTCTACGCCGCCGGTGCGCTGCTTGTTTCCATTCCAGTCGTGATCCTTTTTCTCTTCCTCAGCCGGTTCCTCATTTCGGGCTTGAGTTCCGGCGCGGTAAAGGGTTGAAGTTGCGCCCTGCGCTTATGAAAAAGCTGACCTTTGCTCTTTGTCTCACCCTCGTGTTCGGACTCGTTAGGGCAGACCAGACCAACGTCGCCGAGGACGACGCCAGCCGGGAGGCCTACAACGGCGGCTTCGACAGCGGCAAGAACGGGGGAAGCGGCTTTGGCGAATGGAAAATGACGACCGAAGGCAACGACGAGAACCGCCACTCCGGGTTTTTCGTCGCGACGACGCAAAACAATTCCGATCTGAACGGCATTGCGCATAACGACAAGGCATGGGCCTCTACGCCAACGGCACCGGCTTCGAACAGGCCGTCGCCTACCGCGCATTCGCTAACCCGCTCGCGGTCGGCGATTCCTTTTCCTTCATGATGGAGAACGGCGTCTTCGAGAAAAAATTCGCGACCGACGATCCGGCCGGCGGTTTGGTCGGCCTCACCCTGCGGACGAGCAACGCCACCGACTCGACGGCCGACTACAACAAGGACGCCGTCTTCGAATTCGGCTGCTACCAAGGGAAGACCAATTATCAGATCTACGACGGCTCGGGCGAGGACAAGACCGACTCCGGCGTCCCGTTCACCGATGCGGGCGTCGCCGTCACCATCACCGGGGAGGACAGCTACGATCTGGAGATCCAGACGATGAGCGACAAGAAGTTGACGAAATTACCGGGGCGAAAGCTGAAAGCGGCGGGCGCGATTACGAGCCTCGCGATTTTCAATCGCAACAGCGAGAAGAACGACGCCTACTTCAACTCGCTCCAGGTCGCGCGCGAAGCGAAGTAAACTTCATCCTTCCGCCTTCCGCCCTCATCCTTCTGGAACGTGCGCCCGGCGCGGCTCGAACGCGCAACCTACAGCTTCGGAGGCTGTCACTCTATCCAGTTGAGCTACGGGCGCAGCGAGCGTGATTATAACGATCGCACCGGAAAGCACAACCGGCGGCCTGTCAGGCCCGCGCCCTTTACAATCCCCCGCAGGCGCGCTAGGTATTCGACCCCGTTTCCAGAGCGGCAAGCGACTTTTATGAACATCATCGACACCATCGCCAAAGAGCAGCAGAAGACCGACGTCACGAAATTCAAAGTGGGCGATGGGGTGCGCGTGCACACCCGCGTGCGCGAAGGCGACAAGGAACGGATCCAGATTTTCGCCGGCATCGTGATCGGCCGCAAAGGAACCGGCTTGAACCAGACTTTCACCGTGCGCCGCATCTCCTACGGCGAAGGCGTGGAGCGCGTTTTTCCGGTCCATTCTCCGCGCATCGCGAAGGTGGAAGTGGAAAAGCAGGGCAAGGCGCGCCGCGCGAAGCTCAATTACCTGCGCAATCGCAAGGGCAAGGAAGCGACCGCGGTGCGGGAATAGTTTGCGATTGTGGCGGCGGTCTGTGACCGCCGAAACGTCGGCCGCCTTGGCGCCGCGATCGTTGCCGTTGGCGCTCACAGAGCGCCGCTACAAAAAATCTGCGGAAATCTGCGTCGTCTGTGGATACACTGCGCAGCGATGTATCGTCGCTGCAATTTTCGCCACGAAAAAAAATTGCGCGCTCTCGGCATCGCGCGCATCGCGGGGATCGATGAAGCCGGCCGCGGCGCGCTTGCTGGACCCGTCGTCGCGGCGGCGGCGATTTTGCCAGAGCGTTTTCGACACCGGAAATTAAACGATTCGAAACAGCTTTCGCCTGAGCTGCGCGAAGAGATTTACCAATACCTGACGAATCACTCCGAGATCGTTTGGGCGGTCGGGATCGTCGATTCGCTCGAGATCGACCGGATCAATATCCTGCGTGCTTCGCGGCAGGCGATGCGAATCGCGGTCGCCGGCCTGACGATTTCTCCTGAGCACGTCTTGATCGACGGACTCCCGGTTTTTCCATTTCCGCTTCCGCAGACGGCGATCGTCGATGGCGATTGCCTCAGCCTGAGCATCGCGGCGGCGAGCGTGATCGCGAAGGTGACGCGCGACACTTTGATGCGGGAGTTTTGCGCGCGTTTTCCGCAGTATTGTTTCAGCCAGCACAAGGGATACGGAACCGAGCTGCATCTCCAGAAACTTCATGAGCATGGGCCTTGTCCAATTCACCGCCGATCGTTTGAACCGGTGGCGCCGCCGGTTTTTTCCTTCTAGCTCCGGGCACCTGCGGCTCGGGGTACGCGGCGAGAAGTTGGCCGCGCGTTATCTGCGCCGCCACGGTTTCAAGATCCTTTACCGCAACTTCCGGGGGCGCCAGGGCGGCGAGATCGACCTCGTCTGCCGCGAGCGCGACACCCTTGTTTTCGTGGAGGTGAAGACCCGGACACGCGAGGATTTCGGGCGGCCGCTGGAGGCGGTCAATCGCCAAAAGCAACGCCGCATTTCGTTAGGCGGTCTGGCCTGGTTGCGATTGCTGGGCAACCCCGACATCCTGTTTCGCTTCGATGTCGTGGAAGTCACGATGGCGGATCAGGCAGCGCCCCGGGTCGAGCTCGTGCGGAACGCGTTTCAATTGTCGGATCCGTATATTTACTGAAGAGCGCGCACCGCTGCGGGTTGTAGCCGGGATCGGCGATCCCGGTGGGTGAGCGTCGCCACGTCAGCGAGCGACCAGGGTCACCCGCCTCAGGCGGGCTACAACTCGGGCGCGCCACGTGCGCGCTCCGCACAACCAACAATCGGCCAACACTACCCCGCGCCTTTTGCCGCCAGTTTTTGTGCTGTTGTTTCGGTAATTTTTCTGCTACACCCGCCCCATGACTACAGAGAATCGAATGGGTCGCGGTGGGAAAACTGCGACTGGAATGGCAGAGAAATTGGCCCTGACGATTGCGGTCGTTAGGAGCGGGATGGAGATGGTTCATTTGGCGACGGGAGCATTCGTGCTGTCCGCGTTCTTGTTCTTCGGAACGGCGAGCAAGGGGGCCACGACGGAGATTATCTACTCCTTCGCGGGAGAAGACGACGGCGAGTACACCGACACGGATGTGGCGATCGATGCGGCAGGAAATCTCTATGGGACGTCCGTCCTGGGCGGAGAATTTGGCGGTGGCACGGTCTGGCAATTGTCGCCGGTCGGTGGTGGCTGGGTCCATACCGTTCTCTACAGTTTTACCGGAGGCGCGGATGGCGGTGAGCCTTACAAAGGAGTTACGCTCGATAGCGCGGGTAACCTCTACGGGACCGCGGTAACCGGTGGTTCGGGAAGTTGTGAGGGCGGATGCGGAGTGGCTTATAGGTTGACCAAAGCCGGCGACACCTGGACGCAAAGTGTCATCCATGCCTTTACGGGAGAAGATGGCTCCGGTCCTGGTGCGAGGGTCGCGGTCGACGATCGAGGCAACGTCTACGGAATGACTCCAACCGGTGGTGCAAATGGATTGGGAGTCATCTACGCGCTTCATTCCAATTCGAATGGCGATTGGACGCTGCGAGTCATCCACACTTTCACCGGTGGGTCCGACGGATCATCCGGCTCGGCCGGCAAGTTAGTTCCCCGTGGCGGGCACGTTTACGGTGGAGCGACTACGGGTGGGGCGAATGGGAGCGGTGTCGTCTTCGAATTGACCCCGACGCAAATTGGCGAGTGGGGTTTCAGGACCATTTATTCCTTCCAAGGCGCCCCCGACGGGAGCTTCCCCTATGGCGCGTTGCTTTTCGATGCCGCGGGTAATCTCTACGGGACGACTTATTATGGCGGGACGAGTGGCCTGGGCGCAGTTTACAAGTTGACTCTCATCGGTACGAGGGAATGGAGCGAAACGGTGCTCTACAGCTTCCAAACTGGAAATGATGGGAACAGCTCCATCAGTAATCTTGTTTCTGATGCGGCGGGGAACCTTTACGGGACAACCAGCGAAGGTGGCTTGGGGAGCGGCACGATTTTCGAACTGACTCCCGGCCAGGGCGGGACATGGACCGAGAGTTTGCCTCACAGCTTTCAAGGCCCGCCTGATGGAGCTTTTCCCTATGCCGGCATGGTCGGTGACGGCGCAGGAAACTTTTACGGCGCCACCGTTCATGGGGGCGATGCTGATGGCGACGGCGCGATTTACAAGTTTACGCCTTAGACTTCGCGGAGTGCGCAAATTCGGAGGGACGCGCTTCCGTGCGTCCATTCTCGTCACAGACCGGACGTGCGGAAGCACGCCGCTCCGGAGGCGCCAGGGGCAGCGAAGTTGCTTGAGCGGGGGCGCTGGCCAAGCTCCTATGAAGGATGGCGCGCGCGCGAAAATCCAGTTGGTCGCTGACGCTGCTCGATTTGCTGCTCGTCGCCGTGCCGGTCGCGATCGCGCTGCGATACGTGCCGGCGTGGAGGAATGAAACCCTCCTCTTCATCGTCGCGGCGACCGCGATCGTGCCGTTGGCCGGCTGGATGGGTCGCGCGACCGAGCAACTGGCGGCGCGTTCTGGTCCCGGCATCGGCGGCTTGCTTAACGCGACTTTCGGGAATGCGGCGGAGCTGATCATCGGTCTGGTCGCGTTGAGCAAAGGACTCACCGGCGTCGTCAAAGCGTCGATCACCGGTTCGATCATTGGCAACCTTTTGCTCGTGCTCGGCGCTTCACTTCTTGCCGGCGGCTTGCGCCATCCGAAACAGACTTTCAATCAAACTGCGGCGCGCGTTTCGGCGACCTCACTTGGGCTGGCGGGCATCGCGCTCCTTATCCCGACTGTCTTTCACATGGCAGCGGCAGAACGCTCGACGAGATGGACGGCGACGATCGAGGCCCGGCTTTCCGTGGCCATCGCGTTAGTCCTTTTCCTCACCTATTTTCTCTCGCTTCTATTTCACCTTGTGACCCACCGCGAGCTTTTCGAAGGGAGCTCGCTGACCGGGCAGGACGACGAGGCGCCCTGGCCGCCTTGGCAATCGATCACTGCACTGGCCATCGCAACGGCACTCGTGGCCTGGCTGAGCGAGTTCCTGGTCGGATCAATCGAGGCGGCACGGCGCACGTTGGGTTTGCCCGAAATCTTTGTCGGGGTGGTCGTGATCGCCTTCGTCGGGAACGCCGCCGAGCACTCGACGGCTGTCTGGAGCGCTTGGAAAAACAAAATGGATCTCAGTCTCGGGATCGCGACCGGATCCAGCCTGCAAATGGCGCTTTTCGTCACGCCGGTGCTCGTGCTGGCCTCTTACGGGTTTGGAACGCCGATGAATTTGGAATTCTCTCTGCCGGAGATTGCTTCGATTATTTTCTCGATCTGGATCGTCGGAAAAATCAGCGGTGACGGCGAGAGCAACTGGTTTGAAGGCGTGCAGTTGCTCGCGGTTTACGTCATTATCGCACTGCTCTTTTTCTTCCTCCCCGCGTCGCCGTAGTGGCAAGGAGGGATTGTCGCCGAAATTGATTCCTCGGCGTGGCAGTCGTTAGGGTTTGACGCTTACTTGGAATTGATCACTTTGATCGGCGGTTCCTCTTTGGCCCAGGAAGGCGCGACCGTGACGTACTTTTCGTATTTCACGTGGATATAATATTCGAGTGCGTTCATCTCCCGGTCGTTCAGATGGCCGGCCAGTTCACGAGGGTTAAAGTGCTTCTGCTCGGCTTCCGGCAAACCGGGTTGCAAGATGCCGAGGCGATGCGCCTTCTCCGGGACATGATTGACCTTCGCTTTCCCGAATTTGTAGGTGCCGTTAAAGATCGCCTGGCCAAAGTTATACGGTGCCTGCGCGATAACGACGTGGGTCGCAGTATTCGCCGGCGGGTTCTCGCGGTGCAAACCGTTCGGTTCTGTCTGTCGCTCGGTCTTAACCGAAGTGAAGACGAGAACCAGTCCAACCGCCTTTTGCGTCTCTTCCCGCATCTGTGATGGGGTTTTTGACGACTCTGTGATTGGGTGCGGCAACTTCGCGCTGAGTTCCGGGATACCTTCAATAAGGGGCAGGGCATAAGCGGTCTTCACGGCGAAATTCACATTCTGGGGAATGAATCCCGCTGAAAGCGCGACGGTGGGAGACAAGGTAGAAGTGACAATGCCAACTACGTTGCCCCGCTCGTCGACCAGTGGCCCCCCAGAATTGCCTGGTTGCACCGGAATGCTGATCTGGAAGAAGCGAGGATCATCTTGGAGACCGCTGGCGGCATTAACATTGCCCTTCGTCAGTTTTGGTGCAAAGCCTTCGATAAGCGGAGCAGGGAAACCAACTGTAAAGACATCGTCGCCGATCGATACTCCACTGGCTGGACCGATAGGTAGCGAAACAAACTGGCCATCCGCTTTAAGAACTGCAATATCGTTCGCTGGATCGGATTTAACCAACTTCGCCTCTGAGGACGTATCGCCCACTCGGATCTGAATCCTTTCAGCGCCCTTAACCACATGATAATTAGTTAAGAAAAATCCGTCGGAAGTAATGAAGAAACCAGAGCCGGAACCATTGGGCATCGCCATTTCGGCCAACAGCGTGGCGGAAAGGCAAAGGAGCCCGAGAGAAACCAGCTTGTGGCGCATTTGGATCGAGGCTGTCAGGTTGCTCCGAACCCGGCAAACTGCAGAATACCAAGACGATGCGCCTTTTCGGGGACATGATTGACCTTCGCTTTCCCGAATTTGTAGGTGCCGTTAAAGATCGCCTGGCCAAGGTTATACGGTGCCTGCGCGATAACGACGTGGGTCGCAGTATTCGCCGGCGGGTTCTCGCGGTGGAAAAGGTTCGGTTCGATCCCCGTGGTAGACGTAATTTTCGGCGTCGTGTATCCCATTCCGCCGAAGGTGAGTGCTGGAGTGGTTGTTGCGAGGGCAACCGCATACAGTGTCACGAACAGCGGGCGCATTCGTTCAGGATATTAGCCTCTCACGAGCAAGGCACGCTCTTTCTCCGCCGCGGAACGGTTGCTCGTCGTTAGGCGTAGACGATTACCTCGAGTTGATCACTTTGATCGGCGGTTCCTCTTTGGCCCAGGAAGGCGCGACCGTGACGTACTTGTCGTATTTCACACGGATATAATATTCGAGGGCGTTCATCTCCCGGTCGTTCAGATGGCCGGCCAGTTCACGAGGGTTAAAGTGCTTCTGCTCGGCTTCCGGCAAACCGGGTTGCAAGATGCCGAGGCGATGCGCCTTCTCCGGGACATGATTGACGTTCGTTTTCCGGAATTTATAAGTTCCATTGAAGATCGCGTGGCCAAGGTTATATGGTGCCTGTTCCACAGCGTCAGGCGGCGTCGCGGACTGGGCCGGCTGTTCGCGCTGGTGGCGTGCGCGCTCCAGTTCGCTTCCTTGCTGGTCAGCATCCGACCCGAAGCTGCGCGCGGCGAGGGTGATGACGGAGAGGAGAATAGTGAGTGTGAGAAATGGCAAACGCATGCGCCAAAATACTGGTCCCCGCAAAAAAAGCACGCATTTCCTTACCTCCCGGCGCACGGCGCGCCCGCTGCGGACCAAACGGCCCGCTCAATAGCGGTAGTGATCGGATTTGTAGGGCCCTTCGACCGCGACGCCGAGATAATCCGCCTGTTTTTTCGTGAGCGTAGTGAGTTTGATCCCAATCTTTTGCAAGTGCAATCGCGCTACTTCCTCGTCGAGTTTTTTCGACAGGACGTAAACGCCGACTTTGTAAGTGTCCTTGTTCCGCCAGAGATCGAGCTGCGCGAGCACCTGGTTGGAGAATGAATTCGACATGACAAAGCTCGGGTGCCCGGTGGCGCAGCCGAGATTCACCAGGCGCCCTTCGGCCAGCATGAAAATCTCGTGGCCATCCGGGAAGGTGTATTTGTCGACCTGCGGCTTGATGTTGGTGCGCTGGACGTCTTTCCGTTCGTTCAGCGGATCGACCTGAATTTCATTATCGAAATGGCCGATATTGCAGACGATCGCTTGGTCCTTCATCCGCTCCATGTGGGCGAGCGTTATGACGTCGACGTTGCCGGTAGTGGTGACGTAAATGTCGCCCCGGCCTAGCGTTTCCTCGATCGTTGTCACTTCGAAACCTTCCATCGCCGCCTGCAGCGCGTTGATCGGGTCGATCTCAGTAATGACGACACGCGCGCCCTGCCCGCGGAGCGATTGCGCGCAGCCTTTGCCGACATCGCCGTAGCCGCAGATGACCGCGACTTTGCCGGCGATCATGACGTCGAGCGCGCGGTTGAGTCCGTCGACCAACGAATGCCGGCAGCCGTAGAGGTTGTCGAATTTCGATTTGGTGACCGAATCGTTGACGTTGATCGCGGGCACGAGCAGTTGATTCTGCTGCTGCATTTTGTAGAGGCGATGCACGCCGGTCGTTGTCTCTTCCGAGACGCCGCGCCATTCCTTGACCAGCTCATGCCAGTGGAATGGATTGTCGCGCTGCACTTCGAGAAGCAAATCCTTGATGCATTTTTCTTCCCTGCTGCTGGCGGGCGACTTTGCCCAATCGCTGCCTTCTTCCAGCTGGTAGCCTTTGTGAATGAGCAGGGTCACGTCGCCGCCATCGTCGACCACGAGCTGCGGACCCTTGCCCTCAGGGAACGAAATCGCCTGGTTCGTGCACCACCAATATTCCTCGAGGCTTTCGCCCTTCCAGGCGAAGACCGGCACGCCCGCCTGCGCGATCGCGGCCGCGGCATGGTCCTGGGTCGAGAAGATATTACAGCTCGCCCAACGCACGTTGGCACCTAGGTCGACGAGCGTCTCGATCAGGACCGCGGTCTGGATCGTCATATGCAACGATCCAGTCACGCGCACGCCCTCCAGTGGCTTGCTCGACGCGTATTTCTCGCGGATTGCCATCAGGCCCGGCATCTCCTTCTCGGCGATCGATATCTCTTTACGACCCCAATCGGCCAGGCTGATGTCCGCGACTCTGTAGTCGTTCGTTTGCGTTTTGTTGATGGTTTTTGAGCTCATAAATTGATGAAGGTGAAAATTATTTTGCCGCTTTTTTCAGCGCGGCGGCCTTGTCGGTTCTTTCCCAGGTGATGTCCGGATCATTCTTCCCGAAATGCCCGTAGTTCGTGGTCTTCGAATAGATCGGCCGCAGCAAATCGAGTTGCGCGATGATGTGCGCGGGTTTGAAGGAGAAAGTCTCATTGACCGCCCGCTCGATCGCTTCTTCCGGGACGGTGTTGGTGTCGAAAGTGTTGATGTTCATGCTGACCGGATCCGGATAGCCGATGGCGTAAGCGAATTGGATTTCGCAGCGCGTCGCGAGGCCGGCGGCGACGACGTTCTTCGCCACCCAGCGCGCCATGTAGGCGGCGCTGCGATCAACCTTGCTCGGATCCTTGCCGGAAAATGCGCCACCTCCGTGCCGACCCCAGCCTCCGTAGCTGTCGACGATGATTTTGCGACCCGTCAGGCCGGTGTCGCCTTCCGGACCGCCGATGACGAAGTTGCCGGTCGGGTTGATCAGGTATTCGGTCGCGTTGGTCAGCATTTCGTTAGGCAAAACTTTCCGGATGACCTCTTCAATGATGAAGCTGCGAATCTCCGAATGCTTCACGTCCTTCGAGTGTTGGGTCGAGACGACGACGTTGGAGACGCCGACCGGCCGGCCGCCGTCATAGATGACCGAGACCTGCGACTTGGCATCCGGTCGCAGCCAGCGCGCTTTGCCGCTCTTGCGAATGCGCGTGAGTTCGCGGCCGAGGCGGTGGGCAAACATGATCGGTGCCGGCATCAATTCCGGCGTTTCGTCGCAGGCGAAACCGAACATCAAGCCCTGGTCGCCCGCGCCCTGTTCGGCGTGCCCCTTGCCTTCGGCCTCGCGCGCATCGACCCCTTGCGCGATGTCCGCGCTTTGGTTGGTGATGATGTTCTGGATATCGATCTTGTCGGCGTGAAAAACGTCGTCGTCATTGACGTAGCCAATCTCGCGCACGGCATCGCGCACGATCTGGTCAATCGGCACGATGGCCTCCAGCGAAGTGCCATGCGGCAAGCTCGGGATGGTGATTTCGCCGCCCACAATCACGGTATGACTCTTGGCAAAAGTCTCACAAGCCACGCGGCTTTTCGGGTCGTGCCGGAGGCAGGCGTCGAGCACGGCGTCGGAGATGGTGTCGCAAACTTTATCCGGATGGCCTTCGCCCACGGATTCAGAAGCAAAAATGAAACGTCGAAGCATGGCGGAGAAGTTGAGAGTTGAGTTGTTGGAAAGGCGAAATGATCACGCTCGATCATATTGACCAATCATGATACGTCGATATATCGTGTTCACAGTCCATGGCGTCAACCATAAATTTCCTGCGCTTGCTCGCCGATCCGACACGGCTGCGCCTCCTTTTGCTCCTTGAGGAGGAGGAACTCTCGGTCGCGGAGCTGCAGGACGTTCTCGGGATGGGGCAGTCGCGCATCTCGAGCCACCTCGCGCAGTTGAAACGCGCCGGGGTGGTGGAAGATCGGCGCGCCGGGAAGAATGTTTATTATGGCCTAACGAATGGCCGGAAGCTCGACCCGCAGCACGCGAAGGTGAGCGAGCTGACCCGCGAACTGGCCCGCGAAATGCCCGAGACGCAGCGCGATCGCATCGCGTTGAAGATTGTCCTGCGGAAACGACAGGACAAGGCGCGGGAGTATTTCGATCAACTGGCGGGCCGATTTGGCCGCAGCTACTGTCCCGGCCGCTCATGGCAGGCGCTGGCTCATACCATGATCGCGCTCCTCCCGCCGCTCACCGTGGCAGATCTCGGGGCGGGCGAGGGGACCCTTTCGCAGTTGCTCGCCAAGAAGGCGCGCCAGGTGATCGCGGTCGATAACGCGCCGAAGATGGTCGAGTTCGGTGCGCAACTCGCGAAGCGGCATGGTTTCAAGAATCTCGAGTACCGTTTGGGCGACATCGAGGATCCGCCGATCGAAAAAAATTCGGTCGACCTCGCGTTTTTAAGTCAGGCCTTGCACCATGCGATCCATCCCGAGCGGGCGATCGTCGCCGCCTATCGCATCCTGAAAAAAGGCGGCCGCCTCATCGTGCTCGATTTGTTGAGTCACCGTTTCGAAAAAGCGCGCGAACTCTACGCCGATCACTGGCTCGGGTTCAGCGAAGTGCAATTGCATCAGTGGCTCGAGAAAGCGGGCTTCACGCACCTCGAAGTGAGCGTGGTCTCCCGGGAAAAAGAGACCCCGCACTTCCAGACGGTTTTCGCCAGCGGTGTGAAATAGCGCCGCAGGCAGCGAAGATTCCCCGCAACGGGTTGTAGCCGGGATCGGTGATCCCGGCGGGGCGACGGTCGCCACATCGGAGCGCGACCGAGGTCACCCCGGCTACAACGACGACTCGGGCGCGCCGTGTGATTTGGACTCGTCAGACGGGCGGCTTGCGGTAAATTCGGAGTCGTTAGTCGCGGAGAGGACGTGAACCCCAAGAAATTTCTCGCTGAGCTGCAAAGGCGGAATGTTTACCGGGTCCTGGTCGCCTACGGCGTTGTCAGTTGGTTGCTGATTCAGATTGCGACGCAGGTTTTCCCGTTTTTCGAAATCCCGAATTGGGTGGTCCGGCTGGTGGTCATCCTCCTTCTTTTCGGCTGTCCGCTGACGTTGGTTCTGGCCTGGGCCTACGAAATCACGCCCCACGGCCTGAAACGAACGGACGAAGTCGATCCAGGAAAATCGATCCGGCGCAGCACGGGGAGGATAATCGATTTGATCATCATTGGCGTCCTGCTTCTGGTCATCGGAGTGCTGGTTTTCCAGCGCTTCCACCCCTTCCATCTGGGTCCCACCGAGGTGCCGGTGAAGAGCATCGCCGTTTTGCCTTTTGTCGATCTCAGTCAACAGAAGAATCAGGAGTATTTCAGCGACGGCCTGAGCGAGCAGATCATCAGCGCATTGGCCAGAATTCATGGATTGTTTGTCGTCGGCCGGACTTCGGCCTTTGCCTTTAAAGGCAAGACCGAGGACATCCGCGAGATAGGCCGGCTCCTGCACGTCAGGCACGTGCTGGAAGGAAGTGTCAGCCGCGGCCCGGGCCGGGTGCGGGTCGATGCGCGGCTCATCGATGTGACCAACGGCTATCAGCTTTGGTCGGAGATGTACGATTCAAGCGAACAGGACTTTCTCTTATTGCAAAATGACCTCGCGCAAAAAGTCGCCAGTGCGCTGCAAATCGAACTGCACCTGACGGAGACCAAACAGTTGGGGAAGGCGCCCACCAAGGACCCCGAGGCCTACGACCTGTATTTGCGCGGCCGATATTTTCTCAACAAGCGCACGGTTGAATCCATTCAGAAGGGGCAGACGCTTTTCGAGCAGGCGGTGGCGAAAGATCCGGGTTTTGCCCAAGGGCATGCGGGCCTGGCCGATTCCTACGTCCTGCTCGGCAAGATCGGCGCGATCACTCCCGGCGAGGCCTCGGTGCGGGCCTGGTCGGAAGTGTCGGCCGCGTTGACGATCGATGAAAATCTGGCCGAAGGCCTTGTCTCACGCGGAATATTGCTGACCGATTTTGAATGGAACTGGCCGGCGGGCGAAGCGGACTACCGCAAGGCGCTCGAACTCGACCCGAATAGCGCGACGGGTCATCTTTGGTACGCTCGGAATCTGGCGCAAGTGAGTCGTTTGGATGAAGCGTTGCAGGAGATTGGTGCCGCGCAGAGACAGGATCCCCTGGCGCCAATCATCCGCGTCTACCGGGCGAAAATTCTCTGCACAGCGCACCGCTACGATCGCGCGATCGAGCAAGGCCGGGCTGCGATTGATCTGGATCCGGATTTCGCCGCGGCCTTTTCCGTGCTCGGGCAGGCTTATACCCTCAAGGGGCAGTTTCCGGAGGCGATTGCGACCGCGAAAAAATATGTCGAGCTCTCCAACCAGAGCGGCTGGGCCAGGTTGGAGCTCGCCTTCACCTACGCGGCCGCTGGGAGAAAAACCGAGGCCGACGCCATCGTTCAGGAAGTGACCGCGCATCCCGGAGAATTTTCGCCCTACGACATGGCGACGATTTGCGCGGCCTTGCACGACAATCCTGGCGCCCTCAGCTGGCTTGAAAAAGCCATCGAGCAACGTTCCGTCGATGTCGTCTGGGCCCGGGTTGATCCGCGGCTCGACAACGTGCGTTCTGATCCGCACTTCGGGCCAGTCGTCGCGCGGATGGCGCCGCGCCAGTGAATGGTCGCAGAAAAGGCTTGCTCTGGAAGGTGCGTACGTCGTTCAATTCGAACGGAGGTAAATTGCCATGCCAAATGACCAGTTCCCAGCCCCAGCAAAACCCTACTCGTTGAAGGAGATTGTCAAAAAAATCACCACTGACCCCGGTTACGCGAACTTTATTCACGACCAGGTAAGTGCAGCCCGCAGCGGTAATGCGAGCGCGATCGCGATCGTGAAGGCGCACTTTCAACCCGGCATGTCAGAGCTGACGGCGTTTGGATTAAGCGAAGACCAGGCGACCGCGCTCCTGAAGTGCACGGATCCGCGATCGCATCTCCTGGACTTCGCATATTACGTTGCGTATCCGCCGCCTTGACCGCGGAGATCGCGCGCAAACTGCGACAGCGTTGGCGTCGACGCCTAACGAGTCTGCCCGGGCGTGATCGCTTTTGGTGCTACTCACGCGAGCCGCGGCCGGATGACCCTCCGCAAGGCTGGAAAATTCACCTTTCCGCGACGCTGCTCTCAGCGAACGAAGTCTTCGCCCGCGTCTGGCCGGTCCTGGTCAGGCACGATGCCTGGTTCAAAGTCGCGGCGCACTCCGATTTCCTTGCGCAACTAAACGCTGGCCTCACGGAATTTTCCCAGGTTGGAAAATTTCTTACCGTCTATCCCCGCTCCACGCACGAGGCGGTCAATCTGGCGCGGGAGTTGCACACGGCCACACGAGGCTTACCCGGCCCGCGGATTCCATTCGACGAGCGCTATCGCAAGAATGGTCTGGTTTATTATCGCTACGGTTCCTTTCGAGTCGTTTCGAAAGACGCGGTCGCGGCGGGATTCATCACCGATCCGACAGGCAAGGCGTATCGCGACCGGCGTGGACCGGGACGTGCGGTGCCCCGCTGGCTCGACGATCCTTTTAAGAAACCGCGCTTTGCAGATCACGGCGCACATTATGGTGGCCCGCTCGCCCCGGATTATCTTCCGTTTCGAGCGGTCAGCCAAAGGGGAAAAGGCGGCGTCTACGAAGCCGTTGATCTCTCCGTGTCGCCGGCGCGGCGAGTCATTATCAAAGAGGGGCGTCGTCATGGCGAAACCGCCTGGGATGGCGAAGATGGTTACGCGCGGATCAAACGGGAAGGATTCGTCCTGCGCGCACTGCACCGTTCCGGAATTTCGGTGCCACAGGTATTTGGAGAATTGAATCGCGATGGGAATCGCTACCTTGTGCTCGAAAAAATCGCAGGTCGTTCCTTGATCGGCCGGGAAAAAATGCAGCCCCCGAAGCACTCCTGGCAGCGTGCGCTCCGCGTTCTCGAGCAGCTTGGTGGGGTGCTTGCGCAAATCCACGACGGGGGCTGGGTCTGGCGCGACTGCAAACCATCTCATATTTTTCTGCACCGCGGCACGATCCGTTTGATTGATTTCGAGGGTGCATGTCGGATCAACACGCGCAATGTGCTCCCATGGGGCTCGCCGAATTATGTGCCAGCTTCGGCCCGCGGCAAATTTCAGCGCCGCGCGGGAACATGGGAGGATGACTACGCGCTCGGGGTCATCGTCTTCCAGTTTATGGCCGGTGAATTTCCACCGCTCAATTCCCGCCGGCGCCGCGCATTCTATCGAGAGAGCGGTTGCCCGGATTTCTTGCGCGCTCGGATCGAGAATCTGCTGCGGTGCTAAATCCTGCACCCAAGGCCAGCCGTTCGCGGGTAACTGTCAGTCGCGCCCTGCGGCGGGTTGTAGCCGGGATCGGTGATCCCGGCCGACGTGGGTCAAGCTGCGCGCGGACCCGCGTTTCCAGCAACTGCTGGCGAAGCACGGCGACGTGCACTAATTTTTCCGACGAGACTTGCGTCCAAGTCGTTCGGGAATTGAATTGGACCTGTGATGAGTTCCTTCTTTCAGGAATTGAAACGGCGAAAGGTTTATCGCGTCGCGGTTGCCTGCGTCATCGCTGCCGGCGGCATCATTTAGCTGGCCTCGGCGGTTTTTCCCGCGTGGGACCTTCCGAACTGGGCTTTGCGCCTCGTCGTCGTTCTGCTGCTGGTCGGTTTTCCGATCGCTCTCATCCTCGCCTGGGCGTTCGACGTGACACCCAGCGGCATCCAGGTCACGCCCACCCTCCCCGCCGCCGGGAATGGATTGGCGGGTGAGGGACATCGACGCAGGAATATTTTCGTGCTCGGCGTTTTCGGGCTGGTGGCGGCGGTCGCGGCCGGCTTTTTCCTCCTGCCCCACCTCACGGCGACGAAGATGGAGAAATCAATTGCCGTGCTGCCCTTTGAAAACCTGAGCGCCGACCAGGAGAACGCTTATTTCGCCGACGGCATCCAGGACGATATCCTGACGAGCCTGGCGAAGATTGGCGATCTCAAGGTCATCTCGCGCACTTCTGTCATGGCCTACCGGGGAAATGCGCGCAACATCCGCGAGATCGGCAAAGCACTGAGCGTCGGAGCGGTCCTTGAAGGAAGCGTGCGCCGGGAAGGAAAGCGGGTGCGCTTGAATGTCCAGTTGATCGATACGGCGACCGACCGGCATCTCTGGGCGGAGGATTACGATCGGGACCTGACCGACGTCTTCGCGATTCAAACTGACCTGGCCCAGAAGATCGCGCACAAATTGCAGGCGCAGCTCTCCCCTAACGAGATGCAGCAGATCATGCGCAAGCCGACGGAGAACGGCGAAGCCTATCTCGCTTTCGTGGAAGCTCACAATTGGCATGTCAATCTGGAGGATGCCGCCAAACTGAAACAGGCGTCGCAACTTTACGAACGCGCCATCCAGCTCGATCCGAAGTTTGCTCTCGCAGTGGCCGACCTCTCCCATCTTGCAGAGCTGGGTCTTTCACAATTTTGAACCGACCGAGGCGCAGCGCGAAGCGGCGCGCCGTTCGGCGGAACGCGCCCTGGAGCTGCAGCCGGACTTGCCCGAAGCGCACCTCGCGCGGGGCTATTCCCTCTATTACGGCGATCGCAAGTACGACGCCGCGCTCAAAGAGTTTGCCATTGCCTAGAGCGGGCTGCCCGAATGACGCGCAGGTTTATCTCGTTATCGGCGCCATCCAGCGCCGGCAAGGACGCTGGGCGGAATCGACTGCCAGCCTGGAAAAAGCGGTCCGACTGAATCCAAACGATACCTGGCCCTTGCAGAACCTGGTTTTCAATTACCAGATGCTGCGCGATTACGACGCGGCGGATCGCACACTCGACCGGGCTTTGGCGATGGCTCCAAAAATCCTTCAGCCTTTGGTCGATCAAGGCCAAACTCGCGATCGAGCAGCGGGGAGATTTTAGCGTCGCGGAAAAAGCGCTCGACGCGCTGGGCAAAGGGGCTGAGACGAGCGAAGCGCACCCGGACGCCGCGCTCGATATCGCCATCGCACAGCTAAACGTTTTCCTATGGCAGCGAAAATATCGGGAAGCACTTAAGGCCGCGAACAGTGTGAAGGATGAGGCGCTGTCCGCCAAACCGGAAGGCGCTTTCGAGAAGTATCTTTGCGAGGGCATCGCGTACGAAAAGTTGGGTCAGGCAGCGGAGTCGCGTTCCGCTTTTCTGAAGGCGAAAGAGTTGATCGAAGGAGCGGTGCGCACGGCCCCCAACTATGCCTCCGGGCACGCCAATCTGGCGCGGGCGCTGGCGCATTTGGGTGAAAAGGAGGCCGCCATCGCCGCAGCAAAACGCGCGACCGAATTGCTCCCCGAATCGGCCGACGCGTTCGAAGGACCGGTCATGACGGCGGCGCTGGCCGAGGTTTACGCGCTCACCGGTGAGAACGCGAAAGCGATCGAACTGCTCGATGGATTGCTCAGTCGGCCGAGCGAGGTGACGGCGGCAATGCTCAAGCTCGATCCGGCGCTGGATCGGTTGCGCGACGATCCAGCCTTCCAAAAAATGCTCACGCAACACGAGAGCAAAGCCTGATTTCGGCGGCCGACCGTGCGATTCGCCTCAGCGAGCAGGCGGCATAGATTGCGACCGAAAATGAACTACGACCTCATCGTCATCGGCGGCGGACCGGCCGGGTATGTCGGGGCAATTCGCGCGGCGCAACTCGGCCAACGGGTCGCCTGTGTCGAGATGGAACGCGCCGGCGGCACTTGTCTCAACTGGGGCTGCATTCCGACCAAGTCGCTACTCCGCAATGCCGAGCTCTATCACTTGCTCAAGCACCGCGCGGCCGACTTCGGGTTCAAGATTGAGGGCCTTTCCTACGATTGGAGCAAGGTGATCCAACGTTCCCGCGATGTGTCGGATAAGAATGCCGCCAGCATCGAATTTCTCTTCAAGAAAAACAAAGTCGACTACATCCGCGGCAAAGCCTCGCTCGACCAGGCCGGCGCAGTTTCCGTGCGGTTTCCCGACGGAAAGACCGAAACGCACACCGCGCCGAAAATACTGATTGCGACCGGGGTGGTCTCGCGGCCGCTGCCCGGCCTGCCGTTTAACGGCCAGACGGTCATCGGCAGCCGCGAAGCGATGATCCTGGAGCCGCAACCGAAGAGCATGGTGATTATCGGCGCGGGCGCGATCGGGGTGGAGTTCGCCTATTTCTACAACGCTTTCGGGACCACGGTGACTCTGATCGAAATGTTGCCTAACGTTTTGCCGGTGGAAGACACGGAGGTGTCGCAAACCCTGGAAAAAGCCCTAACGAAACAGGGTATAAGGATCCTGACCAACACGAAGACGACCAAAACGGAAGCCACCGGCAAGGGCGTTCGCGTCACCGTCGAAGGGAAAGTGGCGGAAACCATCGCAGCGGATGTTTGCCTGGTGGCGATCGGCGTGGCGCCGCTTTTGCCTGACGGAAAGGTGAAAATCGAACTGACCGATCGCGGTTACATCCAGACCGACGATCGCTCCGAGACGAACGCCCAAGGCATCTACGCCGCGGGCGACATCATCGGGCCGCCTTGGCTCGCGCACGTCGCGAGCTGGGAAGCGATCCAGGCGGTCGAAGGAATGTTCTGTAAAAGCGAGCCGCGCAAGATTCGCGTCTTTCCCGGTTGCACCTATTGCCAGCCGCAAGTGGCGAGCATCGGCCTAACGGAACGCGCAGCCAAAGAAGCGGGTCGCAAATTTAGGATCGGGAAATTTCCCTTCAGCGCCAGCGGCAAAGCGCGCGCCATCGGCGAGACGGAGGGCTTCGTGAAGTTGATCATCGGCGAACCGCATGGTGAAATTCTGGGCGCGCACATTATCGGGGCGGAGGCGACGGAGATGATTGCCGAGCTCGGTCTCGCGATCACGCTCGAGGCCACCTATGAAGAAATCGAGGCAACGATTCACGCGCACCCGACCCTGAGCGAATCGGTCCGCGAAGCGGCTGGTCAGGCTTTCGGCCGCGCGATCCACATCTGATTGCACGGGATTTCCGCGACCAGCTGCTATTTCTTGTTACCCACGATCACGAGCACGATCCCGCCGGCCAAAGCCAGGGCGCCGAGGATCGGCGGTAAGGGCACGGTGTGCTCCTTATCTGCGCTGACCTGAAGTGGTCCGGCGTCGATGATCTTTTCGCGCTTGGTGTAGGAGAATCCGCCATAAGCCAGCGCGACGATGCCGATGACGATGAGAATGAGGCCGATATAGCCAGCTGGTTTCATGAGCTAAACACTGCGCCTGCCGGAGACAAGGTTGATAATCAGCACCACAATCGCGATCACGAGCAGAAGGTGAATCAAACTGCCGCCCACAGGTACCACGAACGCGCCGAGCAGCCAGAGCACCAACAGAATAACGAATATTGTCCACAACATAATTTTCCTCCGGTTAGAGTTTAATTAACTTCGTATCGCGCGGTGCGGGCGCGCTTCTTTTCGCGCAAATTCTTTCGGCGTGGAGGCAAGAATGCGAAATTTTTGCCCGGTCGGGCGCGGAAATTGCATACGAAACGCATGGCAGCCGGTCTCGGTTGATCGGTTGCCGGATCGTTATGCTGCGCAAGACTCTTCTCCCGCTCGCGTTCTCCGTTGTCCTCGGTTGCTCTGTCACGGAGGGCTCGCCCTTTGGCAGCTGGTCGGCGAGCGGCGTGGTCGTGAACAAGACCTTTAGGTCCACCCCGCTCACCCACTCGCTGGGCGTGGATGGCATCTACAAGCTGGAGCTGCGCGACCGGGACAACAAAATTCGCCGACAGATGGTCACGCGGGCCGTCTTTCTGGTCTACGAAATCGGCGACGAATTCAACGACCTCGCCGCTCCGCGCAAAACACGCAAGGCCAGTGTAACGCCGCAGCACGTGGTCGAAGCTGAAGCGGACAATTCTTTGGCGGCACCCAAGGTAGCGATCAAAGATCGGCTGGCCAGCACCCGCTTCACTCAGGACATGCTGCCCGAGACCGAAGGCTTTTAGCCGGCCGTGTCCCCGCCGTCCAGCGCCGCCCGGACATTCCAGCCGTGGCGCGCCAGGCGCGCCCTCGCCGTCTCGACATCGCAGCCGGTGAGTTGCATCAGCAGGCGAACGGCGCGCGCGCGCAACTTCTCGTTCGTCGCGGATAATTCGACCATCAGGTTGCCTCGCACGCGCCCGAGCTGCACCATCGCTCCGGTCGACAAAATATTGAGCGCCACCTTCGTGGCCGTGCCGGCCTTCAGTCTCGTCGATCCGGCAAGCAACTCCGGCCCGGTCGGAAGAACGATGCGAAGATCAAATTCGTTAGGCGAAGAGGCGTCCGCCGGGTTGCAGGTCAGCAGGAGGGTGCGCGCGCCGCACTCCCGGGCGCGCCGCAATGCGCCCAGGACGAACGGCGTCCGGCCGCTAGCGGAGATCCCGCAGACGACGTCGTTTGCCCTCACGCCGCGTTCAACGATCGCGAGCGCGCCCGCGTGCGCGTCGTCTTCCGCGCCCTCGATGCTCCGATGCAGGGCTCCGACACCGCCGGCGATGATCCCTTGCACAAGCTCCGGCGCCGCGCCGAAAGTCGGCGGGATTTCGCTGGCATCGAGCACTCCCAACCGACCGCTCGTTCCGGCCCCGACATAGAAAAGGCGGCCGTTGTTCTTCAACGCCGTGGCGACCAGGGAAACGCCCTCCGCCAGTTGTTCCGCCGCCGCGCGTAGCGCTTCCTGCACAAACTCCTCCTCGGCCACGAAGAGATCGACCAGCTCCCGGGGCGAAAGGTTTTCGAGATCCAGTGACCGCAGATTTATTTCTTCCGTCGCAGCCACCGCGATTTCCGGTGCTTGTTTTTCCACAGGCGACGTCAGCGGCGGCCTTTGACCGAGCGCGAGCCAGGCCGCGCCTAACGCCGAAGGTTTTTCCATCACGAACGCGTTGGCGGTTGGCAGCAGCTCCGCTAACTCCCGACGGTAGGCCGCGACATAGATGGAATGCCCGCGAAATAATCCACCGAGCAGCGCTACCGGCGGAGCGCGAAATTCCAACCGGTCCGCGACTGCGCAGGTGTACTCGGCGAGGACACGCGCGCCCGCGCGCAGGATGTCGTTGACTTCCGTGTGGCCGGCGGTGCCGGCCGCGAAGACGAGCGGCGCGAGCATTGCAATTTCCATCTTGCCTGCCGTTTGCGCCCAACGAACGAGTTCGTTCAGATCGTTCAGACCGAGGGCGCGCAACACTTCCTGCGCGAGTTCGCTGCCGCGACGGTGCAGATCGTAGTCGCGCAGCACGAAACGCAGCATCTCCAGCGACAGATCGTAGCCGCCGCCGGCGTCGCCCAGGACATGCCCCCAGCCGCCGGCACGTTCGACGCAGCCGTCGTGGCGGCCGGTGATGGACGAACCGGTTCCGGCGTTCACTGCGATGCCGTCGCCTTCGCCGAAGGCTGAAGCGAATCCGGATTCGCGATCGCTGCCGGTTACGATCGCGGCTCCCGGCCAGACTTCGGCGCAGAGCTTCGCCAGCTCTGCGCGATCCGCGGGCGTCCCGCAGCCGGCGAGGAAGGCCCCGACTCGCTCGACCGCGCGCGGCATTTCGCGCCAGATCTCCAGAATCCGCGCGCGACTCGTTAGGCGAAAATTTGTGGGAGCCAGCGAGCCTTCGTCCAGCAGTTGCAATTTGCCGCCGCGTGCCGCGAACAGCATCCACGACGTTTTGGTGCCGCCGCCCTCGATGCCGAGAATTCTCTCCACCGCGTGCTCCATGCGTTGGAAGTTGCAGCCGGTTGCGGAGAGCGGCTACCGGAGATTGCCGTTTGCGCCGCTGTTTGTATGATCGCTCATGGCGGAAACGGAAGCGTCGGCGACAAAGCGCATCGCAGCCTTGCGGGCCGAAATCGAGGAACACAACCGGCGCTACTACGAGCAAGCCGCGCCCACGATTTCGGACCGCGAGTACGATCGGCTCTATCGCGAACTGGTCGACCTCGAAGGGAGCTTCCCACAGCTGGTCACGCCTGATTCACCCAGTCGCCGGGTGGGCGGAGAGCCGCTCAAGGCCTTCGCGCAGATCGCGCATCGCGTGCCGATGCTCAGCCTGGACAACACCTATTCGGAAGAAGAAGTCGGAGCGTTCTACCGGCGCATCGAGAAGCTCTTGCCTAACGAAAAAATTTCGGTCGTGATCGAGCCGAAAGTCGACGGCGTGGCCGTTTCCCTCCTCTATGAAGAGGGTCGCCTGAGATATGCGGCGACGCGCGGCGATGGTACCACGGGTGACGATATTACGCAGAACATCCGCACCATCCACTCGGTCCCGAAACAACTAAAGGGCGACGCTCCGCGGATTTTCGAAGTGCGCGGTGAAGTCTTCATGACGAAGGAGGGCTTCGCCAAACTGAACTCCGAACGGAGCGAAGCCGGGCTGCCGGTCTTCGCGAATCCGCGCAATTCCGCGGCCGGCTCCTTGAAGCAACTTGACCCGGCGATAACGGCGCAGCGTCCGTTAGGCGTGATCTTCTACGGGACGGGCGGGGTCGAGGGGATGGAGCTGACGCATCATTCGAAGCTCTTCCCGTTGCTCAGGAAGCTCGGCCTGCCTTGCAGCGAGCGCTGGTGGCCGGCGGAATCACTCGCGGAAATCCTGCGCGCGATTCGCGAGCTCGAGAAGGTGCGGCACGATTTTGTCTACGAAACGGACGGCGCGGTGGTGAAGGTCGACGCCTTCGCCCAGCGCGAATCGTTAGGCATGACCGCCAAGTCGCCGCGCTGGGCGATGGCCTTCAAGTACGAAGCGGAGCGCGTCGAGACGAAGCTGCTCGATATTCTCATCCAGGTCGGCCGCACCGGAGTGCTCACTCCAGTCGCGGCACTGGAACCGGTTGTGGTCTCGGGGAGCCGTGTGGCCCGCGCGACCTTGCATAACGAAGAGGAAGTGGCGCGCAAAGACATCCGGATCGGTGACACGGTGGTGATCGAGAAAGCGGGCGAAGTCATCCCCGCCGTAGTCAGCGTGCGCACGGATCTGCGGGATGGCTCGGAGAAAAAATTTCGGATGCCGAAGAAGTGCCCGGTTTGCGGCAGCAAAGTGGTGAAAGACGAGGGGCAGGTCGCAGTGCGCTGCGTGAACGCGCAATGTCCCGCGCAGTTGAAGCGGCGGGTCGAACATTTTGCGGCGCGCGGCGCGATGGACATCGAGGGCCTCGGCGAGGCGATGGTCGAGCAACTGGTCGAGCACAAGCTGGTGCGCGAAGTGAGCGACATTTATCGCCTAACGAGCACGCAACTGGGCGAGCTCGAGCGGATGGGCGAGAAAAGCGTCGCGAATCTGTGCGCCGCGATCGAGCGCAGCAAGCAGCAGCCGCTCTGGCGACTCCTCTTTGGGCTCGGGATCTTGCATGTCGGGGTGAGCGCGGCGCGTGCCCTGGCCGATCACTTTCCCAACCTCGACGCGTTGATCGAGGCCTCGCCGGAAGAACTCCAACGCATTCCTGATGTAGGCGAGGTTGTCGGCGCGAGCATCTCTCAGTTTTTCCGCGAGCCGGGCAATCGCGAGATGATCGAGAAGTTGCGGGCCGCCGGCTTACGCCTAACGAGCGACCGGAAGACCGCGCCGGCCTCCGACTCGAAGATCAAAGGGACGACCTGGGTGATCACCGGAACGTTAAGCAAACCGCGCGACGAAATCGCCGAGGAGATCGTGCAGCACGGGGGCAAGGTGAGCGGGAGCGTGAGCAAGAAGGCGAGCTTCGTCCTCGCGGGGGAGGAAGCGGGGAGCAAGCTGGAGAAAGCGCGCGAGCTTGGCCTGCGGGTGGTCGATGAGGCGGCGTTTCGCCGGATGCTCTAGGGCACGCTACCTCGGATTCGCCTCCAGCTTCAGAGGCACAGCCGACTTCTTGCTCGGTCCCAGCGCCATCGCTTCAGGTTTCGCGGATGCCGCCTGGACATTGAAGGTCAGTTTTTCCTTTCCGCGCAGGACGGTGATCGGAACGGAATCCCCCGCGCTGATGAAGAACGAAGCGTCGATCACATCCTCGGGTTCGTGCACCGGAACCCGGCCGACCTGCAATAGGATGTCGCCGGTCTTCAAGCCCGAGCCCGCCGCCGGTGTGCCCTCGTGGATTTCCGTCATCTCAGCGTTGGAACCTTCCACCGCATTCTCCGTCGCATGCACGTCGATCCCGATCCAGCCGTGACGCGCATCGCCGAAGCGCACGTAATCGCGACGGATCTTTTCCGCGGCGTCGATTGGCAAGGCGTAACAGGCCGAGCCGCTGTCCACGCTGCTGATGAGAATGCCGACGACTTCACCTTTGAAATTGAGGAGCGGGGCGCCCGCTTCGCCGCGCTGGGTGGGGAGATTGACGCGCAGATGCGTGGTCGAGAAATAACGCCCGAGATATTTCCGGTCGAAACCCGCGATCATGCCGAAGCTCGGCGACTCCGGCAAATCGAGCGGATAGCCGATGGCCACGACGGGTGTGGCCAGGCCGAGCTCGGCTGATTTGCCGATCGGCAGGAATGGCGTCGCCGCATCCACTTTCAAAAGCGCGATCCCGCTGCGGAGATCGGCCATCAATTGGGTGGCATGATATTTTTTTCCTTTGAACTGAACGGTGAAATCACTCGCCTCGCCGCCGACGGAATAGGAGGTATAGATCGTGCCGGTCGGGTCAACGAAAAAGCCGGTCCCGGAAAGCTCGCTGTGTTCATCGACCGCGTGAATTTTGACGACCGCCTGGCCGCAGCGTTCGAAGATGGACTTCACTTCGCGGCTGATTGCGCCCGCCGTGTCCTCCTGCGCGCGGAGAGCGGGCAGGCTCAGACTAACGAGTGCGCAGAGACTGGCAAGACCCGCCGTGCACCCGCGGGAAAGAAACGAGCGCGGCGCCTGGCTAAAAATTGAAAGACGGCTCATAACTCACGGGCAACCGGTCGAGCACGTAGCGCGGGGGCGTCGTGGCTCGGTGAGTGTAGGCGCTTTCATTCATCTGACGGGAGAGATCGGGCCCGAGCCGGCGCGTCGGAAGCGACGAGCTAAGGGTGAAATAATCGGCCACTCGCTGGCTCGGCATTTGATCGATCACGCTTTCATTGGACGGGAGCGTGCTCGTATCGACCATCGCGTCGCCGGCGGATGACGGCGCCTGGTAGACCTTCACCGAAATGACTGCGGCGCAGACCAGGACCGCGGCCACCGCAGCCGGATACGAGGTGAGCGACGGGATGTTTAACCGGAAAAGAGAATCGGAAAGTCGCTGCCAGAGAACGCTCCAGACCGGCTGACGCAAAAGCTCATCCCGCTGGCGGCGATGAAATTCGTGGAGGAAATTCTCGAAGTAACCGGGAGGCGGTTGCTCAAACTTTTTCAAGCGAAGCAATTTTCCGATTTCGTTTTCGTCGAAGTTGTCCATGTGGCGGCGAGTTCTAACCAACGGGGTTTTTACGGAATTCGTCCAGATAATTTTGCAGTTGGCGATTCGCGTAGAAGAGCCTCGATCGCACTGTTCCTTCAGAAACGCCGAGGATTTTACTGATCTCGGCGTGTGGCATTCCTTGAATGTGAAACATGGTGACGACGGCCCTGTGTTCATCAGACAGTTTCATCATCGCCTCGTTCAATCTTCGCTGGAGCTCGGCGAGGTCGGCTTCCCGCACCGGACTGCTCGTCGAGGTCAGCTCGATAAATTCCTTGTCGTTCTGGATGCTCACGTCGACGTCGTCGAGGCTGAGGTGATAACGTCGGCCGCGCTTCTTGAGAAAATTGAGCGTCATGTTGACCGCGATCGTGTGGATCCAAGTGTAGAACGACGACTTGCCGCGGAAGCCCTTGATCGCGCGGTAGGCCTTGGCGAAGACATCCTGCAGCATGTCGTTCGTGTCCTCGTGATTCGAGGTCATGTTGTAAATCAGGCCGTAAAGCCGCGGCGAATATTTCACCACGAGATCATCGAAGGCCGCAGCGTCGCCCGATTGGGCGCGCGCGACGAGCGCCTGATCGTCATCGGTTCGCGGTTGGTCCATCGCCTCCCGACTACGTTTAGCACGCGCGGGAGCACCCGACGATAGCAAATCGGTTAGGCGGCGGGGGGCCGGCAGCGCAACGGCAGGTATCATCGGCGATCGCGCACCGAAAGGAGCCAGAGCAAGTTGCCGAGGGTGGCGACGAAAGCGGCGACGTAAGTCCAGGCGGCCGCGTTGAGAACCTTGTTCACGCCGATGGCTTCGTTGCCGGGCTGAATGATGCCCATTTGCTGCAGAATGATTTTGGCGCGATGCGAGGCGTCGAACTCGACCGGCAGCGTGATCAATTGGAAAATGAGCAGCGCCAGATAGCAGTAGATGCCGATCGTGATCAGCCCAGTGATGTGGAAAAAGAGACCGCCGAAAATGGCGAAGGGCAGAATGCGCGAGGCAATCCCCGTGACCGGCACGATCGCCATGCGCGCCTTAAGCGGCGCGTAGGCTTTGGCGTGCTGGATGGCGTGGCCGGTCTCGTGCGCGGCGATGCCGAGCGCGGCGACCGATGGCGTGTTGTAGACATTGCTCGAGAGGCAGAGGCGCTTTTGCGTCGGATCGTAATGATCGCCGAGGTAGTCGTTGATCTCGACTACATTGACGTCGCTAATATTGGCCGCCTGCAAGATCTCGCGGGCCGCTTCCGCGCCGGTGATGTTGGAACTCGCGCGCACCGCGCCCCATTTCTTGAACGCACCGCTGACGCGAAATTGCGCCCACAAAGCGATCAGGAGCGGAATGCCGACGAGGATGAGATAATTCGACGAGAAAAGCCCGCCGTAAGCATAGGGTGCGTGCATCGATTAAATAAGAATCGTCTGTGGCTTAGACGCCTGAGCGCGTCGTTCGTTCATTGTGGTGCGGTCGATGCTTCACTATGCGAAGCGCGGGTGTCGACTCTGCTATCACGCGGAAACCCGCGCCGCCCAGAGGGCGGCGTCTACAACTCCAGCCGATTTTCGCAGCGCGAAAGCATCCGAATCCCGCGGTTGGTGATGACGACCACATCTTCTGTCCGCGTCCCGCCGAGGCCGGGATAATACAGTCCAGGTTCCACGGTCAGAACCTGGCCGGGCTTGAAGACGGTCTTTTGGAAACGCGGGAACTCGTGAATCTCCAGGCCGAGCCCGTGACCGGTGCCGTGAAAAAATCCCGTCTGCCGGCCGTGGCGCACTTCGGTGGGATAGCCGCGGTCGGTGAAAAACTGTTTCACTTCCTTGTGCAGCTTGAGGCCATCGACCCCGGGCTTCATTTTTTTCAAGGCGAGGGCCTGCCCTTCGTTGACCGTTTCCCAAAGGCGGCGTTGCTCGTCGCTCGCGCGTCCGCGCACCACCGTTCTCGTTAGGTCGCCATAGTAACCGCTCGCCGCCGAGCGCGGAAAAATATCGATGATGATGAGACTGTTCGCTTTCAGCGGGCCGTGACCGCGTTCATGCGGATCGCAGGCCTGGTCGCCTCCGGCGACGATCGTGTTGGCGGGCAAGCCTCCCGCGCGCAGAACAGCGGTGTCGATCTCGGCCCGCAAAATCTCGGAGGTCAGGACGGCGCCCGACCATTCCAATTTGTGCGCCTTGCCCGGCTTCGCTCGCTTGAGCACCTCGATGCCGCGTGCCATGCCGGCTTCCGTGATCTCGAGCGCCTTGCGCAGCAGGCGCAATTCCGGTTCTGCCTTGGTCTCGCGCCCCGGCCAGAACAGGCCGTTCGTGGGCTGGAGCCGGATTTTTTTCGACTCGATTTCACGCGCCAGGCCGAGTGGGAAATTGGCCGGTACGACCGCCGAGCGCACTTTTCTTTTCATCAGGAAATGCGCCACGACCTTTTCATAGGCTGGCGCTTTGGCGCTCTTCCCTTGCACTTCTTTTTCAAACGCGCTGTAGGGCAAAATCTCGTCCGCCGCGGCTTGTTTGCGACCGCGATCGATCTCGAGATCGCTCAGCACGAGGGTGCGCCGGCCATTCTGCTCGAGGAAAATGAATGCATCGGGCGCGAAAAAACGCGTCGCGTAAAGCATGTCGGGATCGTTCTCGCTCGCCGCCACGATCAAGCGCGGCTTAGGTGGATTTTTTTTCATATCGAGATCGATTCTACTCGGTTCCTCGAACTGGTGCGTCCAAAATATTTTCCGCGCGCCGGTTGTCTTGCGGCCAATGTAGACGCTCCGCTCTGCGAAGCGCGAGCTGCGCGTCAATTGACTCGAACGCCAGTCTGCGGCAATGCGCAGACTCGCGCGTCCCAGAGGGACGGCGTCTACAACAGCTGTCCCTCGAACGTCCGCACTAGTTTCTTCGCACTTCCAGTTGGCGGCGCAAGATCCAGTGCAGGAACAAGAGCAAGCCGAGGCTCGATCCGACGAGCACGGCGGTGTTGAACGTGAAGACGCTGACGGTGGCGCCGTAATAGCGCTTCTGCGCACCGAAGAAAACGTTCGGCTTGCCGCCGCGGCGGTAATCGTTTTGCTCCATCTCCGCGTTTGCAATCAAGTCGGAAACTTTTTGATTCACGAAAAGTTCTTCGGCGGTAATCGGACCGTTCGCGTTCTGGAAGGCGGCGCGATGGAAGGACATTTTGCCGTTCAGGATGCGGTCGATCAGGGCGAGGTACTGATTGAGTTCGCGCGGGGTGCGGGCCTCGAGGCCCGAGAGTACGGCGAGCGTCTCTTTCAGGTCGTCGAGCCTTTTCGAATCGCCGGGTTGTCCCTCGTGCCGGGCGACAATCGCGTCGATCTGCCGCTGCGCATCGTCCTGGCGTCGGGTGAGGGGATTCAATTTCGCCTGCGCCACGATCAGCTCTTCGTAAGACCAGCGCATCGCGACAAATTCACAGACGAAGGGCACCTGCAGGCGGCTGTCCAATTTCTTCGTTTCATCGCGATCGGGATGTTCGTGGAACCAGCGGGTGAAAGTGTAAACCAGTCCGAGGTTGCGGTTCATGTCCTCGTATTTGATCAGCGCGCCACCCATGATGATCTGCGGAATGAGGACCAGGGGCACGATGTTCGCCGCCGTCTTCGGGTCCGCCACGAGCGAGGAGACGACCAGGCCTAACGACACCCCGCTCATCGCCGTCATGAAGACGACCGCGAGGTCGGGCCAGAACATCCCGCGGATCTCGAGGATGTAGTTGCCGATCAGGACGAAGAGGATGCATTGCACAAGGGCAAACACGCCTAACGAGACCGTCTTGGAGAAAACGTAATAGGTCAGCCGGACATTCAGATTCCGTTCGCGCTGGAGAACGGCGCGGTCGCGGATGATGTCGTCCGCGCTGTTCGTCAGGCCGAGGAACATGGCGACGATCAGGGTGAGGAAAAGAAAGGTCGGAATGTGATAAGCCGAGGCGAAATCGTAGCGGCCACTGTCGGAATAGCGCAGGATGGTCGCGATGAGAAGCGCGAGGACCGGCGCGACGCCGATCGTGATGATAAGGTTCGCGCGATTGCGCAACTTGCTGATGAAGGCGCGGTGCAAGAGGGTGCGCAACTGCGTCCATTCGTCGTGCCAGCGAATCAGTTCGCGCGCCTTTTGCGGCGGAGCCGGCGGGAGGGGCAGCACCGGATCGCGCCGCAGTGGGACTTGCTTGACGTCCTGGATCAGGCGAAACGCCTCATATTTGTCGCGCCAAAACTCCGGGGAATAGCGCCGTGCCGGCATCAGCTGTCCGCGATTATTTTCCTCGTAGATAATGTCCCCGCTCAGATCGCGCAGGGGCGTCTCGAGGACATCGAAAATAAACTCCGGGCGGGTCGTCCCGCAGGCGGCGCAGGCGCCGAGGTCGGCCCCGAATTGATGCTGATGTTCCGCTTCCGCGAAGTAGCGCAACATGTCGCTCGGTGTGCCGAAGAAAACGAGCCGGCCTCCCTTGTCGAGCAGGATGGCCTTGTGAAACATCTGGAAAATCTTCGAGCTCGGCTGGTGGATGGTGACGACGATGATTTTGTTGTGCGCCATCCCGCGGATGATCTCGATGACGTGCTCGGAGTCCTTGGAGGACAACCCGGAGGTCGGTTCGTCGAAGAGGTAAACGTCGGCCGAGCCGATCATATCGAGGCCGATGTTGAGACGTTTTCGTTCGCCGCCGCTCAGAGTCTTTTTTACCGGGCTGCCGACGATGCTGTCGCGCCGTTCGCTCAGGCCGAGCTCGATGAGCTTGGCTTCGAGTCGCCGGGTGCGGTCGCGCCGTGAAAGGTGCGGGGAGCGGATCGCGGCCGCGAACTGCAGGTTTTCCCCGATCGTTAGGTGCTCGTCGAAGGCGTCGTCCTGCGGGATGTAACTGACGTAACGTTTCAGCGTGTCGAGGCTATCGTAGAGTGGCTGGCCGTTGAGCAGGATCTGCCCGCGAGACGGTTGCAGTTGCCCGCCGAGCACGCGCATGAGGGTACTTTTGCCGCAACCGCTCGCGCCCATCACGCAGACGAGCTCGCCGCGATTAAGCGCGAAGCTGATGCCTTCGAGCGCGACCTCGCTGTTGCTGAAGCGGTGATTGACGTCAACCACCTCGAGGCTGCGGATGATGTTGCGCTCTTCCTCGATGATGCGTTCCGAAAAATCGCAACGCAGGAATTGACCGACATCAATGCGGATGGTGTCCCCATCGGTGAGGGGGGCGGTCGTCCGGACCGCGACATCGCCGACCATGATCGGGCGATCCGCTTCGAGCACTTCGAGAACGCCGATGCGTTTGTCGTAATCGCAGGAAATTTTCAGGAGCACATCGCCGGCCGTGCCGGGCGAAAGCAGGATGTCGTCCTCTTCGAGCAAGCTCGGATTGTTCGAGACAAGATATTCGGACTTGGAGGCTTTGAGTTGAAAGCGCCCGCCCATCGCCCGCGCCCGGCGCCGCAGATCAAGGAGATCCATCTCAGTGTCGTTGTGGAATACGATGCGATCATCCAACGACGCCTCGACCTGGGTGTTGGCATTGAGCTTGACTCCATTGAGCGTCGCCCGGACGTCGCGCAGGGCCTTGACGCGCACGGTGAGACCGAAGGTCACTTCGAGCGAGCTTTCGCGCGTCCGCGAGCGCTCCAGCTCCACCTCGTCGGAGTCCTTGTTCACCCGCACAAAAATTTGCGGAAGCGAAACATTCTTCTTCGCGTTGAAGTAAGTCGCGAGATCCTGGAACGAAAGCACGTAGTCACCGATGAGGATGCGCTGCCCGGGATAAATCCGGCAGAAACCTCCGCGCTCGAGCGGCCGGCCGCGGACGGAAACCGCCTGGGTGCTGTAGTTCTTGAGCAGGATCAGATCGTGGTAGCGAAAAGCGAGCAGCCGCTCGTTGCCAAAAAGACTCTTCAAGATGACGTCGGACTGGCCGTTGCCGCCGAAGGAAACGGCCTCGAGCGGCGAGGCGCCGCGCTGATAAACCGCCTGGTCGGAATCCTCCGAGGCGTTGAGCTGATAGACGATATCGATCGCCTGCGCGGCCATCCCGAGTTGCGACATGAAAGAGTAAAAAGCGACGACCTGCTCCTGTTTGAGGCCGGCCTGTGAAATCAGGTCATAGAGTTGCACGCCGAGCATGATCTTGCGGTCGGCGCTCAAGGAGGCGGCGAGCTTTTGCGCCATCGCCGAGAGATCCTGTTGCTCGTAGAGCGCCTGCCGGAAGAGCATGCGCAGCTCGGAGTAAACGGCCTCCGGATAATCGTAACGGAGGAAGCCCAGGCTGGAGTCGATCTCTTCTTCGAGGAGAACCCCATCGGCTTTGGAGAAGCTGGCGAGCACCTGGATGAGGAGCGGGAGCAGGTTCGGTCCCTCGGCCACGCTGCGCGGTTTGCGCAGGGCGCGCCGCATCCAGAGCCGGCCGCGCCGCCGCAGCCGGTAGGCAAACGGGGTCATGCGCTGGACCGCGCGATCGATCTTATCTGCGAAGGTGGAAACCGATTCCGACATGAAATTTACCGGGCCCAGATTACGTCCGAGCGGCGACCGGTGCAATGCGGCGGCCCGGGTCCTGCTCTTTTGCATTGGCCGAGGCTTCATGATAGTTTCGCGCTCGCGCCTTTCCAAACGCTGCATCTCCTATGGCCCAGCCCGAACGAAATTCCCAAAAAGACAACAAAAGGGGCGGCGACCCCAACTTTAACTGGCGCGGCGTCGTCCTCTTCGCCATCGCCTTTGCCTTAATCGGCCTGGCGTTGCTCTTCCGGGGCGGGACCGGTTACGGCACCGAGGAAGACGTGCCCTACAATCGCTTCCTCGAGCTGGTCGAACATAAGCAGATTGTGAACGACCCGAAATTTCCGCTCCACCTCGTCGTCGAGGATGGCCGGCCGACGCAGACCATCCGCGGTGCTTATTCCAGGCCGGGGGTCGGCAATGCCCCGCCCCAGCAGGTGCCATTTCGGACGACGATCTATCTGAATTTTACCACTGACTTGCAGGAGAAATTGGCCGCCGCCCATGTGCCGATCGCGATCAAGACCGAGTCGAACGTCCTCGCACAAGCGGTCATCGGCTTCGTCCCGATCGCCCTTTTCCTGCTCATTCTCTATTTTCTTTTCCGCCAGCAAATCCGCATGGCGGGCAAAGGCGCGCTCAACTTTGGCAAATCGAAGGCGCGCATGCTCGCGCGGGACAAGAACAAGATCACCTTCAAGGACGTCGCTGGCGTCGAGGAAGCGAAGGACGAAGTGCAGGAGCTGGTCGAGTTTCTGCGTGATCCCAAGAAGTTTCAGAAACTCGGCGGCCGCATCCCGAAGGGCGTGCTCCTGGTCGGTCCTCCCGGCACCGGTAAGACGCTCATCGCTCGGGCGATCGCGGGCGAAGCGGATGTGCCGTTCTTTTCCATTAGCGGCTCGGATTTTGTCGAGATGTTCGTCGGCGTCGGCGCGAGCCGCGTGCGCGACATGTTTGAGCAGGGCAAGAAATCGGCCCCCTGCATTATTTTCATCGACGAAATCGACGCGGTCGGTCGCCATCGCGGCCATGGCGTCGGCGGCGGTCACGACGAGCGCGAGCAAACGCTCAATGCGTTGCTCGTCGAGATGGACGGCTTCGACACGCAGGAAGGCGTCATCATCATCGCAGCCACCAATCGTCCCGACGTGCTCGATCCGGCGCTCTTGCGTCCGGGCCGTTTCGATCGCCAGATCACGGTCAATCTTCCCGACGTGAAAGGCCGCGAGGAAATCCTGCGCGTCCATTCCAAGAAAGTGAAACTCGCCGAAGGCGTCGACCTCGCCGTCGTCGCGCGCGGCACGCCCGGTTACTCCGGCGCGGAGCTGGCCAACGTGATCAACGAAGCGGCGCTCCTCGCCGCGCGACGCGGTCTGAAGGGCATCACCCTCGCCGAGCTCGAAGAAAGCCGGGATAAAGTTCGTTGGGGCAAGGAACGTCGCAGCCTCGCGTTAAGCGAAAAGGAAAAGACCAACACCGCCTATCACGAAGCCGGGCACGCGCTTCTGCTCGAGCTTTTGGAATTTACCGAGCCCCTGCACAAGGTCACGATTATCCCGCGCGGCCCGTCGTTAGGTTCGACCATGTGGCTCCCGCTCGAGGATAAATATACCCAGCGCCGCAAGGAGTTGCTCGACGACCTCGTCGTCGGCATGGGCGGCCGGGTCGCGGAGGAAATTGTTTTTGGCGACGTGACTAGCGGCGCGCGCGGCGACATCCAGATGGCGACGCGGCTCGCGCGCAAGATGGTTTGCGAATGGGGCATGAGCGACAAGATGGGGATGGTCGAATACGGCGAGCACGAAGATTATGTCTTCCTCGGTCGCGACATCTCGCGGGCCCGCGATTACAGCGAAGCCACCGCCGAGCAGATCGACCAGGAAGTGCGCAAGTTGGTCGATGACGCCTACGCCCGCGCGAAGGAAATTCTGTTGGCCAACCGCGAAAAACTCGAAGTCATCGCCAAGGCCCTGCTCGAATACGAGACGCTCGACGGCGTGCAGATTCGCGAAATCATCGAGCACGGCCGGCTGATCAATCCGCCGCCCGGGCCGCCGCCTCCTGCCGGCTCCAAGCTCGCGCCGGAGAAGCCGCCCAAGCAGATCGTCGTCGCGCCCGACGTGGCGCCGCCGCTGGGTGGCGGCCTGAGCGGCGCGCCAGCCTAGCGGGGGCCAAGCTCTTGTAGGGCGGGCGCTCCGCCTGCCCTGTCTCACTTCGGCCGCGATTCCGTAATTACCAGGAAAGACGCGAAGGAAGCGGGAGTTAAAGTTATGACTCTTCGTGTCCCTCGCGTTCTTCGTGGTGACTCTGCCCGAAAGAACGCTTCTCCCCGCAGCTCTTTAAGCTTGCCAACGGCGACTCCCATCCGGTGAAACGGGCTCCGCGCGAGCATCTAGCGCGGCAAACCCGAAGAAACCCACCATGAAGAAGCCGTCTCTCATCCTGCCGGTGCTGGTGCCAGCGTTATTCCTGATCCTGACGAATCAATCCGTCCGCGCAGATAATTCCACTTGGCTTCTCAATCCGACGAACAGCGATTGGAATACGGGAGCCAACTGGAGCAGGAACACTGTCCCGGGCGATATCGCGACTTTCGACGTTTCTAATGTGACAAATGTTTCGGTCTCTGCCTTCACTCCGATTCGTCAGATCATATTTGATTCTACTGCGAGTCCGTTCACCATCACCGTTTTGCCAAACCAACTTTTAGAGTTCGCAGCCGTAGCCCAGGGCATAACCAACAATTCTAGCATGACACAGAACTTCGTTTCGGCGGTCGATAACACTGGTCAAGCGGGAAACTGTCTCTTTTTTTATGGGACTGTCAGCGGACAGGTTCTGTTTACGACTGAGGCATCAATTATACCCGGGGGGTTGCCCGGTGCAGTCGACTTTGACCTTAGTTCTAACTCAGGTGGTGCCACTTTTCACAACCTGGGCGGCGCGGTCGGCGGTCGTGCCGATTTTTCCGCGAGCGCAAGCGCGGGTGAAAGCACCATCATCAGCGATGGGGCAACGGTGGCTGGCGGTATCGGCGGAGGAACTTCTTTTTCGCAAAGCAGGCCAAGCGCGGGCAATGCCACGCTCATTGCCAACGGCGGAACCAACGGCGGCGGCGGCGGATTTTTTCTCTTTGCGGATGGTTCGTTAGGGGGAACCGCGCGCCTGGAGGTGTTTGGCAACGGCTACATGGATGTGAGCGCGCACACCGGGCCCAGCCTTTCCATCGGCTCGATGGAAGGCGACGGCCAGATCTACCTCGGGAAAAGCACACTGATGGTCGGCACGAACAACCTGAGCATCAGCTTCTCCGGCGTGTTCCATCCCGGCAGCCCGACGGGCGGCAGCGGGACTGGCGCACTGACTAAGATCGGGAGTGGCACCTTGACCTTGAGCGGAGCAAACCTTTACACCGCAGGCACGACTGTCAGTGCAGGCGCCTTGGTCATCAGTAACACCACCGCTCAGGCACGGGCACTGGTGCGGTGAGTGTCAATGCGGGTACATTAGGCGGCAAAGGCATCATCTCGGGGGCAGTGGCCTTGAACGCGGGAGCTTTACTTGCCCCAGCCCACGGAACTAAGGCTCAATCAACCCTCACCATCCAAAGCCCGATCACCTTCAATGCTGGCTCGACCTACACCTATACCTTCAAGGCCAAGGCGAACAAAGCGAAGACGGACAAGGTGATTGCCAAGGGAGTGACGATCAACAGCGGAGCGAGCTTCGCACTGAGCGGGACGACCAAGGGAACGCTGACTAGCGGCCTGGTCCTGACCGTAATCAGCAATACGAGTGCGAGCGCGATCAGCGGCACCTTCAGCAACCTGGCCGACGGCGCAATCGTGAGTGTGAACGGCAACAACCTCCAGGCCAGTTACGAACGTGGCGATGGCAACGATCTTACGCTGACAGTCGTGCCGTAACTGGAGGGCATCCGCGCTGTCGGTGCCTTGAAATCGGTGCCTTGGGGTGGCGCGAGGAAGCGACGGCGCGCTTCCCTCCAACAAAGCAGCTGATTACTCCCGACGCTGCTTCTCGACGAGCGTCTTGAGCTGCCGCTCCATCGTCTTAAATGCGTCGTTGATTACTTTGCTCAACGGCTCATGCATCTCGTGCTCGGCCTGTTTCTCATCCGCGACCAGTTCGTGACCCGGCGGGACGGTGACATCGATCCGCACCCGGAATGGATTGCCCGAATGCTGCGCGCGATTCGGGTGCTCGATCACGACGTCGCACCGGCTGATGTGATCGCAGAAGCGATCGAGCCGCGCCGCTTTGTTGCGGATGAGTTCGTCGAGCTGGTCCGATTTCTCGACCCCCCGGTATGAAATTCCAACGGGTAATTGCATCGCCCAATATAGTGCAAAATCAGAGCGACTGAAGCGAGCGAAAGTGATGCGCCAACTTCGACGACTCGATTTTCAAGAGGTCGGACTTCACGTGCTCGACGACGCGGTTGCGGACCGGCGCCGGCAGCAACTCCGCAATGGTGGAGTGAATCGAGGCCGGCGCGGCAAACGACCAGCCGGCGGTGGTCTCGCGCTTCACCACCTCGGCGATGTGTTCGGCGAGCTGTTTGCAAATGCGCCGGTCGTTCTCCGTTTCGAGGGCGGTGCGTTCCGCGATCGAGTTGGCGTGGCGGCTGTGGCCGTCGCTCACCGGGAAACGGCCGGCCTGGTCGGTGAGTTTGTCGTCGTAACGCCCGTGGGAGTCGGTAAGGTCAAACGCCTGCACCAGTTGCAGGCTGGCGCCGCGATTCGGCGTGTCGTTAACCCGGTAGGCTTTGACGCCGCCGCGATCGGCGACAACGATGAGTGATGTCGGTGTCATGGCAATAGAAGATCGCACACCGTGCGCTTTTCGCGCTCAATCTTCGGAGGGCGCCGGCTCTTCTTTCGGTTCAGGCGTTGCCGCTTCTTTCGGGGGTTCGCCGAGGTGCGGTAATTCGAACTGCCGTTTCTTCCACGACTCATGGAGCGCCCGTGTCGTCGAGCGGGTGGTGAGCTTGAGCAGCATGGTGGCGCGCTCTTTTATTTCCAGCTCGTCGCCGGAGACGAAGTGCTGCGGCTCCTTGCAAAATCCATCGGCCGATGCGGTGTCGAGCAGAAGCTGCCAGGTGACGCGTTTCTGACCGGGCAAATCGAACTGCAGTGGCTCGTGGTGCGCGTTGATCAGCAAGAGGAATGTGTTGTCCCGGATCGGCTCGCCCTCGAAATTCTGCACGTCGATCGTGTCGCCGCTCAGGAGTATGCCGAGGCAGCGGACAAAGGGCGAATTCCATTCCTCTTCGGTCATCTCGGCCCCCCCGGGGTTGAACCACATCACGTCGCGAATTTCGGAGCCGCGAATCCGGCGGCCCTGGAAAAATTTCGGACGCCGAAAAACCGGGTGCTTATGCCGGAGCCGGATCAATCCCTTGGTAAATTCGAGCATTGATTTCTGTTCGTCGTCCAGGTTCCAGTTCAGCCAGCTGATTTCGTTATCCTGGCAATAGGCGTTGTTGTTGCCTTTTTGCGTGCGCGCCCATTCGTCGCCCGCGGTCAGCATCGGCACACCCTGGGAAAGGAGAAGCGTGGCGAGGAAATTGCGCCGCTGTTGCAGCCGGAGCTGCCTGATCTGGGGATCGTCGGTCGGGCCTTCCACGCCGCAATTCCAGGAGTGATTGTTGTTGTCGCCGTCGCGGTTGTCCTCGCCGTTCGCTTCGTTGTGCTTGTCGTTGTAACTGACGAGATCATTGAGCGTAAAACCGTCGTGCGCGGTGATGAAATTGATGCTCGCGTAAGGGCGCCGTCCATTGTGCTGGTAGAGATCCGGACTTCCCGTTAGGCGGTAGGCGAGCTCGCCGATCTTACCCTCGTCGCCTTTCCAGAAGGTGCGCACCGCGTCGCGGTATTTGCCGTTCCATTCCGCCCAGAGGATCGGGAAATTGCCGACCTGGTAGCCGCCTTCGCCCACGTCCCAGGGCTCGGCGATCAATTTCACCTGCGAGATGACCGGGTCCTGGTGAACGATTTCGAAAAAGGCGTGCAACTTGTTCACACCATTCTCGTCGCGCGCGAGGGTGGAGGCGAGGTCGAAACGGAAACCGTCGACATGCATGTCGTTCACCCAGTAACGCAGGCTGTCCATCACGAGCTGGAGGGTTCGCGTGTGGAGGAGATTGAAGGTGTTGCCGGTGCCGGTGAAATCCTTGTAGAAACGGGGATCTTCCGGCATGAGGCGGTAATAGGCCGGGTTGTCGATCCCGCGGAAACTGAGTGTCGGGCCGAGATGATTGCCCTCCGCGGTGTGATTGTAAACCACGTCGAGAATCACTTCGAGGCCGGCCGCGTGGAGGTTGCGCACCATGGTTTTGAATTCGGTCACCTGGCCACCGGTCACGCCGCTGGAGGAATACTTGCTGTCCGGCGCGAAGAAGCCGATCGAGTTGTAGCCCCAATAGTTCGTTAGGCCGCGGTCGACCAGCGCCTGGTCGTTGATGTAGGCGTGGACCGGCAGAAGCTCGACCGCGGTGATGCCGAGCTCCTTCAGGTATTCGATCGAGGCCGCGCTGCCAATGCCGGCGTAGGTCCCACGCACTTCTTCCGGCACCTTTTCGTTGAGCTGCGTGAACCCCTTGGTGTGCATCTCGTAAATGATCGAGCTGTGCAGCGGCGTGCGCGGTGCTTTGTCGTCGCCCCATTCAAACCCGTTCTCGATCACCACGGCCTTCGGCATGCCCCAGGCGTCGTCTCGGAAATCGGGCGTCAAGTCTTCCGCCGGATCGCCGACGACGTAGCCCGACATCTCATCCGACCAATTGACGTGGCCGGCGATCGCCTTCGCGTAGGGATCGATAAGCAGCTTGGCGTTGTTAAAGCGCAACCCACGCTCCGGTTCGTACGGCCCGGAAACACGGTAGCCGTAAAGCTGACCGGGCCGCGCGTCGGGCAGGAAGATGTGCCAGACCTGGTCGGTGTGTTCGGTCATCGGGATGCGGATGTTTTCCTGGCGCGCATCGGGGGATTCGAAGAGGCAAAGATCGACCGAGGCCGCGCTCTCGGAGAAGAGGGCAAAATTAACGCCGTTACCGAGCCAGGTGGCGCCGAGTGGATAAGGATAGCCGAGCCAAACTTTGACGGGAGTCATGGATTGCGGACGTGTTTATCCTATCGGGAGGGAGGCACGCAAGTGTAGCGGCGGCCGTCATTCCGACCGAGCCGCTCGAGCGAGGATTCAAGAAAAGGAAAAAGTCGGCGAGGTCGGCGCCTACTTCTTCCCCTTGATTTCCAGCTTGCGGTAAAGCGTCGCCATGCTGATGCCGAGCACGCTGGCCGCTTTTTCGCGCGCGCCTTTGAACTTGGCGAGCGTCGCTTCGATATACTCCCGTTCCTGTTCCTGGATGAATTCGTCGAGCGATTTGCCGACGGGCAACGCCGCGCGCGCTTTCTTGGCCGTGCTCTCGTTCGCGAACTCGACGATCTGCGGGGGCAGATCGTCCGGCATGATCATATCATTTTCGCACAAGGCGCACGCCCGCTCGATCGCGTTCTCCAGCTCGCGCACGTTACCGGGGTAATCATAGCGGCAAAGCAGATCCACCGCCTTCGGATCAATTTTCTTCGGCTCGCCGCCCGTCTGGCCAGCCTGTTTTTGCAGGAAATGATTGATCAGCAGCGGCACATCCTCGAGCCGCTCCCGCAGCGCCGGGATCTCGACCGGAATAACCGCCAGGCGATAATAAAGATCTTCCCGGAAAGAACCGTCGCGGATTTTCGGCTGGAGCGGTTCGTTAGTCGCGCCGACTACGCGCACATTGACCGGCACGCTCCGGTTGTCGCCCACCCGGCGCACTTCGCGCTCCTGCAGCACGCGGAGCAATTTCGTCTGGAGCGACGTCGCCATCGAGTTCACTTCATCGAGAAAGATGGTCCCGAGATTGGCCTCCTCGAAGAGCCCGCGCTTGTCCGTCACCGCGCCGGTGAAGGACCCCTTCTTGTGCCCGAACAATTCCGACTCGAGCAGGTTCTCGGGGAGCGCGCTGCAATTGATCGCCACGAACGGATGCTGCTGCCGGTTGCTGTTGAAATGCAGCGCGCGCGCGACCAGTTCCTTGCCGGTCCCGCTCTCGCCCTGGATCAGGACCGTGCTGTCGGTGTCGGCCACCTTGTTGATCAGGTTATAGACGTTCTGCATTTTCCGGCTCGAGCCGATGATGTTCTCAAACTTGTATTTATTCTTGAGCTCCTTCCGCAGATAGGTGTTCTCCTGCCGGGCCGACTGGAACTCGAGCGCGCGTTGCACGGTCATCTGCAATTCGTCGATCTTGAACGGCTTCGGCACGTAGCCGTGCGCGCCCATCTTCATCGCCTCGATCGCGGTATCGACCGAGGCGTAAGCGGTGATCAGAATCACGAGCGTCTGCTTGTGATGCTCCTTCACGTGGCGCAACACGTCGAACCCGCTGATCGTCTCCATCTTCACGTCGGTGATGACGATCTGCGGCTCGATCGCGGCCATCTGCTCGACCGCTTTGGCGGCGGAACTAAACGGGAAAACCTGATGCCCTTTGTCGCGGCAGAGCGTCACGATGACTTCCACCATCGCGGGCTCGTCGTCTATGATGATGATCTTGGCCATATTCTCAGGACGGAGACTATCGCAGGGATGAGAAAAGAAAAGTCAAAGATGAGAATCGCGCCGCGCGCGTTCACTGCTGGCTCTTCTGTAGCCGGGGTCGGTGACCCTGCCCGCGGGTTATGGAAATTTGTGCAAGCCGCACAATCGCAGCCAAACCCGAAGCGACAGCACAGCAAGCCGATAATGTCCGTCTATTCCGAGCCTTCATCGCGCGACCCGGAGCGCGGCTCCGGCGACGCCGAGGGGCGGTTGCGCCGTGCGGAGCGGCCAATTGTGCGACGCCGAGAGGCGTTCGCACGGCACCGGGGAGCGATTGCGCGCCGCCGAGATGCGATTGCACCGAGCCAAGGGATTGCTGCGTTGAGACGAGCGTCAATCGCGCCGCACCAAGAAAGCATCGCACGGCGCCAAGAGTCAATCTGCGAGTCACTTAGGCATGAAGCGGAGGAATCTTCGTGAATCTGCGACGCGAGGCAACATCCGGTTGCACAAAACACGGCCCGGTGGGTGAGGAGAGATGATTTCTGGCACGGCCTCGGCGATTTCCCCTGCGGTAGAGGAAAGCTGCCCGCAGCTCACCAAAGCGGTGTTCCAGAATAAGCACGAAGCTTGCAAGAAATAATCTTGACGACAGGCGCAGTTTTCTGTTCTCCTCGGGTACGCGACCCGATCACCCCATGAAACGCGCATCTTTTTCTCGGCCCAGTGGCCTTCCCGTTTTTCTCCGCCGCAGAACCCATCCCAAACCGCCCACCATGATGAAGTTACCGACAACCCAACCTCTCAACCTCTCGAACGCTCAAGGGGCTCGGCCTTTGTTTTCTCGTAGCGGTTGACTGCTTTTTCCTCGTACTGCTAAGCCTAAATACAACCTCGACCTTAAACGCCCAGACGCCGACTCCGCCCTTTACGCCAACTCCCACGTGCACTGTAACGCCGACCCCTACGGTTACCCCTAGCCCAAGCCCAACGCCGTGCAATACATGCTCGCCACATGCGACTCCACCGCCAGTTCCTCCGACGGCCACGCCGATCCCCAGTCCGTATCAGTTGCCTGTGGGTCAAGGCGTTTTGGAATGGCGGCCTTTCATTCCGCCTAGCGAGGGTCCTACGTGGCCCTGCATCTTGCTCCTTCACCCAGGAGGCTTCTACATGGGTAGTATGTATGGGCAGGCTCTGAAGTTGTGGCCCAGGATCTCGCAAACGCTGGCTACTACACTCTTGTGGCCTCATACCGGCTGGCGCCCCCGATTCCTCGGCCCACGCCATGGATCTCTGGTTTGAAAGTGACGACGGCAATCCTGTAGCCAAGTTGATCAGCACCAGGGTAATCGAATTCCTTGACGCTCACCTGAAATAAATCATGCTCGATTCGATGACCTCATTTTCTCCTTTCACTTAATGGGATGTAAGACCAAATGAAGAAACAACTCCTGATTCCGTTACTCGCCCTTTCTTTCCTGCCGTGGTCCGCCTACGCCGGGAGTGGCACGTGGCTCGCTAACCCGGTCGAGAACAATTGGAATACGGCCGCCAATTGGTCTTCAGGGACGGTGCCTGATTCATCGACTGATATAGCGACTTTTAGTGTTTCCGGCATCACAGGAATATCGGTCACGGACTATACCACTGTGGGCGGGATTGTGTTTAGCGAAGGCGCGGACAGTTTCACGATTACGCCGCTGCCTGGCACAAATATGCAGGTGCAAGGCGAAGGTATTTTCAATTTCTCTGAGGTGATGCAAACGTTTGTCTCGCCGGTCGATGGCGGGAGTTCCGGGAATTATGTCTTTTTTGGCGAGGGCTTCAGCGGGCCGACAATCACGGGCTTGGTAACCTTTACGCAGGAAGCGCGGAGTGCGGATACCGGAGATACAGGCTTTGTTCAATTTCAAACCGGGTCCTTCGCGGGTGATGCTACCTTCCATGACTTGGGAGCGACAGTGGCCGGCGGCGTTGGTGGACGCACCGATTTTTTTGACTCCCATACATCTGCCGACGAATCCACGATCATTAATGAGGGCGCGACCGTCGCTGGGGCGACCGGTGGAGCGAGCTCTTTCTTGCTCTTCAGCCCCACCGCCGGCAATGCCACTCTCATTGCCAACGCGGGGAGCAATGGCGGAGGCGGCGGCACTTTCACTTTCAAGGATGCTTCGACCGGTGGGACAGCGCGGGTCGAGCTCTTTGGCAATGGTTATCTTGACTTGAGCGGGAAGAATGGCGGTACCTTTTCAATTGGGTCAATCGAAGGGGACGGCCAGGTGTATCTGGGACGGGAGAACTGTTCGGTCGGCAGTAATGGATTGAGCACCACCTTTTCCGGCGTGCTTCATCCCGGCGGGCCGGGCGGTGTCGGGCACGGCACTGGTGCACTGACCAAGATTGGCAGTGGCACATTGACCTTGAGCGGCGCGAATCTTTACACCGCGGGCACGACGGTGAGCGCGGGTACGCTGGTCGTGAGCAATACGACGGGCTCGGCAACCGGCACCGGCACCGTACAAGTCAACGCAGGCGCGCTCGGCGGCAGCGGGATCATTTCGGGCGCTGTGACTGTAGGCACGGGCAGCGGAGAGGGAGCGTTTCTCGCGCCCGCCGCTGGAACCACCAAGCAAGCCACCCTTACCATACAGAGCGGGCTCATCTTCAACGCCAACGCCACCTATACCTACACCTTCAAAGCGAAAAAGAAGAAGGCTCGGGCCGACAAAGTGATTGCCAACGGAGTCACGATCAACAGCGGCGCTATATTCGCCTTTCAAGGCACGGCGCAAGGCACCCTGACGCAAGGCCTCGTCTTGACCGCGATCAGCAACACCGCCGCGACGCCGATCGTCGGCACCTTCAGCAATCTCCCCGACGGCGCGATCCTGACCGTCAACGGGAACAATTTCCAAGCCAACTACGAAGGCGGCGATGGCAACGATCTCACGCTCACGGTGGCGCACTAGTTGTAGCCGGGGGCGATGACCCCGGCTACGGTTTGTCGCTTGTGGCGCGACCGGCGACGAGCAGCCACGGGGACTGGGTCGCTCCATGCGGATGGGGCGCTCACAAGGATTTGGCGCTCTTTCCTGGCCCGGCGTGCGAGATCTAATCTCGCGCACCGCCTCGGTGCTTTCGCCCGGTGAGAGGAAAGCGGTCCGCGTTCACCAAAGCTTAGTTCCAGAATAAGCACGAAGTTTGCAAAAAATAATCTTGACGACAGGCACAGTTTTCTGTTCTCCTCGGTTCGCGACCCGATCACCCCATGAAACGCGCATCTTTTTCTCTGCCCAGCGGCCTTCCCGCTTTTCTCCGCCGCAGAACCATCCCAAACCGCCCACCATTATGAAAACTACCGACAACCCAACCTCTCAAACGCTCAAACGCTCAAGCGGCTCGGCCTTTGCTGTCTGGTAGCGGTTGACTGCTTTTTCTTCGTACTGCTTAGCCTGAAGCTGACCTCGACGGCGAACGCGCTACCTCCCACGCCTACTCCTACGCCTACTCCCACGTGCACGGTAACGCCGACCCCTGCGGTTACCCATAGCCCGACCCCAACGCCGTGCAATATGTGCTCGCCACACATGACGCCGGCTGGTTTTCCCACCGCGACCCCGATCCCCAGTCCGTATCAGTTGCCTGTGGGTCAAGGCGTTTTGGAATGGCGGCCCTACGCTCCAGCAAGCGGTGGTCCTAAATGGCCCTGTATCTTGCTCCTCCACCCAGGAGGCTTCTACATGGGTAGTATGTATGGGCAGGTTCTGGAGATGGTGGCCCAGGATCTCGCAGACGCAGGCTACTACACTCTCGTGGCCTCCTACCGCCTGGCGCCCTGCGGCGTGATCATGCAGCAGCCCTGCCATGACGTTGACGCGTTATCGGGGCGGCCTCCCGAACAGACCGATGACGTCAAGGCGGAAATTCGCGCCATTCGCGCCGATACTGTTCATTGCAATGGCATGGTCGGAGTAGTAGGTGGATCGGCCGGCGGAAGCCACGCACTCTTTGTCGCACTCGATACCAGCACTTCCAGCACCTGGAACTCGTCCTTGCGTCCCGATTGTGCGGTTGGTTTATCCGGCGCCTACGACTTTTCTGATCGTACGCCGGAAGATTATGACGTCCATCACGCTGACCCGGTTGCGACGTTTGCCTAGAAGCTATCCGAAAAGTAG
>PNAA01000019.1 GCA_003169975.1 Spartobacteria bacterium
TTCCTTTCTTCTGGTCTAGAGCCAAAGAAATATCCCGTCGCGGCCAAGGCTGGCTTCGGCCATAAACATGACACCGAGGACCTAACGAGCGAAAAACTCTCCGCCCTCCAATTCTATCTGTTGGCGATGCCAGTACCGAAGCCACCGCCGAATAGCTTCAATCGTGAGGCTGCCACGCGCGGACAGCCTATCTTTAACAACAAGGCGAGGTGCGCCAGTTGCCACGTGCCGCCTGTCTTCACCGAGCCAGGTTGGAATTTGCATACCCCCGAAGAGATTGGCATTGATGATTTCCAGGCGAAGCGATCCCCGGATAATCGTTACCGGACAGAACCCTTACGCGCGCTCTTTGACACGCAGAAGATCCACAAAGGCGGTTTCTACCATGACGGCCGCTTCGAGACTCTGTCCGACGTGGTCAATCACTACGATGGTGTCTTCAAACTGCGCTTGACCGAGCAGGAGAAGAATGACCAAAGCCTTGAAAGATGATGGTCGATTTCTCCCAGCGCACGCAGAGCCGGCGGTAGTTTTGCAGCCAGGCGATGGTTCGCTCCACCGTCCAGCGGCGCTTGTCTCTGCGCAGGTTGCGTCCATCCTGAGTCTTGTTTTGGGGTTTGCGGTTGGAGCGATGCGGAGAAATCATTTCCACCTCCAAGGCGGCGAGTTTGTCGTCCAGGGGGTCAGAGTCATAGGCTTTGTCGCCCATCAGCTTTTCGGGAAAGTCGAGACTGACCATGAAGTCGAAGAGCGGCGCGACCAGAGTGCTCTCATGGGGGCTGGCGCGGCCCGTCTGAACCGCGATCGGCAACCCTCTGGCGTCGACCATCATCATAATCTTCACGCCTTGGCCGGCCTTGGTGCAGCCAATTCCGTCGCCCCCACCTTTCGCCTGCGCGAAGGTGCCATCAAGGTAACACTCATAGAGCTTGAATCCCTTCCGCTCTTGGACGATCGATCCCACGGCTGCCAAGAGGACTGCAAAGGCTCCGCTGCGCACCCATCGCTGAAAGGCCCGGTGCACCGAACTCTTGGTTCCGAACGCGCTCGGCAAGTCCTTCCATTTCGCCCCATTGTCCAAGATCCAGAAGATGCCGGCGATGGCTTTGCGCTTGTCCCGTGCGCGGGCGGCCACCCCACGGTCGTGCGGGATGATCGGGCAAAAGAACACAAAGCATATCTAACTCTGATTCAGAAAGGTGCAGCATTCCTTACCCAAAACTAAACCTACACCTAAGTCAACCTTGTTTTGGGATAGCCTCTAAATGTCCCCCGTAAAGAGAAAGCTGACACGAATCTAAACCAGCTCGCACAGCTCAAGAAGTTCACGACCGTCGTTGCGGATACCGGGGACTTCGAATCGATCCGGGAGTTCGCGCCGACGGATGCGACGACCAATCCGAGCCTGATCTACGCCGCCACGCAGAAGGAGAATTACAGTCACTTTCTCGACGAAGTGCTGACCGACCGCAAGAACTCGGGACTCAGTGGGGCGGCGCAGATCGACGACATTCATCGAGCGTCTTCTGGTGCGGTTCGGTTGCGCGATTTTGAAGATCGTGCCGGGCCGCGTCTCGACCGAAACCGACGCGCGTTTTTCTTTCGATGTGGAAGGTTCCATGGAGAAAGCGCGACGTTTGGTCGGACTTTACAAAGAACAGGGGATCGGGCGCGAACGGGTGCTCATCAAGATTGCTTCCACTTGGGAAGGAATCATGGCCGCGGAGCAACTGCAGAAGGAAGGCATCAAATGCAACATGACGCTGCTTTTTTCGCTCCCGCAGGCGGTGCGCGCGGCAGAAGCGAAGGTGCAACTTATTTCGCCCTTCGTCGGGCGCATTTACGATTGGTTCAAGGCCGCGAAGAAGAGAGACTATGCGGGCGCGGAAGATCCGGGCGTCCAGTCGGTGCAGGAAATCTACACCTATTACAAGCACTTTGGTTACGAAACGGAAGTGATGGGCGCGAGTTTTTGCAACGTTGGTCAGATCCTCGAGCTGGCAGGTTGCGATCTGCTCACGATCAGTCCCGAGCTGATGAAGGAGCTTTCCGAATCGCAAGAAGTGGTCGATCGGAAGTTGGATCCCGAGAACGCAAAGGCGGCGGCCGTGACACGCCTTGAGATTGACGAAAAGAAATTTCGCTACCTGGTCAATGAAGACGCGATGGCGACGGAGAAAACCGCTGAAGGGATACGTAAATTCGCCGCCGACATTGCAAAACTTGAAAAGTTCGTGGCGACCTGGATAGGTTAACCCCCGTTGGCAATTTTAGGCCCCTTTTCCGCGCGAAGGAGCCACCGACTGAGGAGCCAGGCGCAAAAGAGGCCGAGCACGGCCGCGCAGACGATGTCCGACAGATAATGGGCTGCGACATACATGCGCGACGCGGCGATGAGCAACGGGATCGGTAACAAGCAAAGCGCGAGACGCCGGTTTGCGAAGAAGAGCACGCCAAAGAACGCTGTCGTCGCGGCAGTGTGGCCGCTCGGGAACGAATTGTATTTCGGGCTGAGCCGCGGACCGTTCCAGCCGAGTTCTTGGTTGACCGAGGGCCGAGCCCGGCCGGTGGCGATTTTTACCCCGCGCGCGGCGATGCCGGCGAGCGCGCAGGCCAGAATCATCGTTAGGCCAATTCGTACCCAGCGATTGCGGCCGCGCCAGTAGGCGATCGCCACCAGGAGCAATCCGGCGAGCACATGCTCGGGCCAATCGCCGAACCGGCTGACGTTGCGCATCAACTGTTTGGCGGTGCGATTCGAGTGCTCCAGCACCCAGGCCCGCACGGCGGCATCGAAATGAAAGGACACTGCGATCGCGCTCACCGCGAGCACGACGACAAACAACCATTTCCAGACCGGCGCGATTTTGTGCATCGAGAATTTGCCGGTTGTCTTTCGGCTCCCGCCATCTTTGAATCGCTCTCTTGCAACCTGCAACTCGCAATTTCGCGGCTCTTTTTTTCGGGTGCCTGCTTTTTCATCTGGCCGGCACCTGGTCGCTGCCGTTGGTCGATCGCGACGAGCCGCGCTTTGCCGAGGCGTCGCGCGAGATGATCGAGCGCGGCGATTTTGTCGTGCCGTATTTTAACAATCGTTACCGCTTCGATAAGCCGCCGCTCACTTATTGGTGCCAGGTTGCCAGCTATCGCCTCCTCGGGGAGAACCCATTCGCCGCCCGGCTGCCGACGGCGATCGCCGCGGCTCTGACCGCGGTCGTTATTTTTGCCTGGGGCGCGCGCGTCCAGCTCGGTCGCGCGGGTTTTTGGGCGGCGATCATTTTCACGCTTTGCCTGCAAACCTTCATCCATGGAAAAGCGGCGGTGGCCGACATGTGGCTGGTCCTCTTCATGACCCTGGCCTACTGGGCCGGCTACGAGCTGCTGCGCGACCGCTTCGGCGGGACCTGGCGCAGCGTGGTCGTTAGGCCGCACGGCCTGCGTGTTTGGTGGTGGCTCTTCTACCTCTCGCTCGCGCTCGCCTTTCTGGCCAAGGGCCCGATTGGCTGGATGCCGTTAGGCACGGTCGTCCTCTTTCAATTCCTCCAGCCGGTCCCGCGTTTTTCCCGCCGCTTTCTTTTCGTTAGGGGAATTTCCCTCCTCCTCGCGCTCATCGCGCTCTGGGGCGTGCCCGCGCTTCTCCGCACCCACGGAGAATTCCTCCAGGTCGGGCTTGGCCAGCACGTCGTCGGGCGATCGTTTGGCACGATGCAGGGCCACGGCGGGAAATCGATCCTCGCCGCGCTCGTTTCGCTGCCGTTCTATTTCCTCACCATCTTCGCCAGTTTCGCGCCGTGGTCGATTAAGCTTCCCTGGCTCACCCGCCGTCTCTGGAAAAAGCGCGACCCGCTCGATCTTTATCTCATCGCGGGAACAGCCGTCATCATGGTCATCTTCACCATCGTGAAGACCAAATTGCCGCATTACATCCTGCCGGCGTTTCCGCTCCTCTCCCTGCTTTTGGCGCGGCATTGGCTGGCCTCCGGGGCGAGCGAGCGCGCGCTCCGCCGTTGGTCGCTCGCCACGGCGACGATCATGCTCGCGGTCGCGCTTATCGGGTTCCCGCTGATTGCGCCTTTCTTTCCGGCCGCGGCCCTGTTTCAAAAAGCGGAGCCGTATCTCCAGGCGGAAATGGATTTCGCCGCCTATGATTTCGACGCGCCGAGTCTGGTCTGGACTTTTCGGAGTCGCGTGCGTGGATTTCTCTTCTATAGCCGCTTCCGCGGCCGCGACTACGCCACTTTGCAGCCGGACCAGGTGCCGCAATTCCTGCAGCGCGCCGGTCCGCACTTCGTTGTCGTGCCCCGGAAGGTGGCGGATCAGCTTTACCCGACGTTGCCGGGCGGCTATCGAAAGTTCTCGACTCATGGCTTTGACATTGCGAAGGGGCGCTGGGTCGATCTCACCCTGATTTTGAAAAACACATGATCACTTTTCTGCACGGCCGCCTAACGAGTGCGCTGCCAACCCAGGCGATCGTCGATGTCGGCGGCGTCGGCTACGAGGTTTTCATTCCGCTCTCGAGTTACGACAAACTGCCCGCGCCGGGCGAAACGGTGCACATCCTGACCCATCTCCACGTGCGGGAAGACGCGCAAATTCTCTACGGCTTCATGACCGCCGCGGAGCGCGATTTGTTTCGCCTGCTCGTCAATCACGTCAGCGGGATCGGCCCGAAGCTCGCGCTCGCCGTCCTGAGCGGGATGAGCGTGAGCTATTTCAAGAGCGCGGTGGTGAACTCCGACGTCGCTGCGCTGTCCAAAATCAGCGGACTCGGGAAAAAAACAGCGGAGCGAATCGTCCTCGAGCTGAAGGACAAGCTCGGCGTCGCGGCCGCCTGGGAAGTGGCGAGTGGAGCGCAGGCGCCGACACCGGAGCAGGAGCAGGCGAACGAAGCCGTGCTGGCCCTCGTCGCGCTCGGCTACAAGCAGGTCGAGGCGCACCAGGCGGTGCGGGAAATCCAGCAGCGCAATCCGACGCCGCGGAACGCGGAGGATCTCGTTAGGCTGACGTTACAGCGGCTGGCCTCCGGACGCTGAGGGCGGCGGAATTCCAGGCGCGCATTCGGTGGTCGATGTGCCGGTTCAGCCTGACTTCATTTTCCTCACGGGAGTCGGCTGGATTGGCGGCTCTGTGAGCGCCCAAAATATTCCGCAAAAAAATTCAAAAAAAGTCTTGTATGCCTCGGGCCGGTTCATTATGCCCTTTCACAAACCTAACAAACTCATGAATAATTCAAGACGTTCGAAGCTCGGATTTTTCCGGGCCGCTCTCGCCCTCGGCGGAGCATTGTCACTTGCTGTGGTCTCGAGCGCAGTGGCGCAGGACGCGGTGAGCAGGGCCGGCGGACCTTCGCCCGGAGTCCCGGCGCCAAATGCGCCCGCGACCAGCGCGGGCAGCACTCAGGCGACCACCGAACGGATCATCGTGACCGGTTCGAACATTCCCACGGCGGAAGAGGTCGGGCCGAATCCGGTTTTGACCTTCGACCGCGCGACGATCTCGAAATCGGGCGAACGCAACACGGAGGAACTTTTGCGCAACCTCCCGATTGCGAACGCGAATGGTGTGCCTGTCTCGAATAACGAGAATGGCACCAACACCGCCGTGGGTGCGGCGACGATCGCTCTGCGTGGTTTCGATGCGCGCGCGACCCTCATTCTTTTGGATGGACGCCGGGTCGCTCCTTATCCGATGGGTAATAACGGCGGCGTCGGCGTCGGTTTGATGTTCGTCGATTTGAACTCCATCCCGCAGGCGGCGATCGAGAGCATCGAAATTCTGAAGGACGGCGCGTCCACTACCTATGGCGCGGATGCGGTGGCGGGGGTGGTCAACATCAAGCTGCGCCATGATTACGATGGCGCGGAGGCGAGCATGGAATACGGCAACACGCTGGATAAAGACTCGGGAGAATATGCCGCGTCGATGATCTTTGGCGCGGGCAATAAGGACACCAATGTGACGGGCATCATCAATTTCTATCATCGCAACGCGATCGCGAACCACGACCGCGGTTTTTCGAACCGACCGCCATTCCTCAGCTCCAATACGAGTCCTTATAACCTTCAGCTCAGTAGCGATGTGGCCGGCGCGGCTGGTGGACAGAACTTGAATCCAGGCGGGACTGAATTTGCGGGTGCGCCGAATTTCACCAACGGGTTAGCCCCGGCTGGCACGTATCTCTACGATGTTAACGCTCGTGTCCGCAGCGGTGGCAGTCTTCTCCCGGGATATAACTTCAACCAGTTTTCGCTCTCCTTCCCGGAGACCGAGCGCTACGGTGGGTATGTTAGTGCAGACCACAAATTTTTTGGAGATCAGATGGTTCTCTATGCGGACATGTTCTATCAGAACGTGAAAACGCATAACGAGGCGGCACCGCCCGCCACCGGCTCCTTCGAAACGAAGGGCCAGACCACCCTGGCGATTCCGCCTAATACACCTTTGCCGGGTGGAGTCACGCCTCCGAACACGCCGACCTATGCGGAGACCGGTGTGCCGCTGGATGCGTTCAATCCATTCAATCCCTTTAATCAAATCATCTCAGGCGGCAGCCGCGCGCGGCTCGCGGAGTTTGGGAACCGTTTGTTCGACAATGAGACCGACGCCTTTCTCACGACGGTCGGCGTGAAAGGGGATAAGTTATTTGATGGCACCTGGGGTTATGACGCCGCCTTCCGCTACAGCCAGATAAAGAATACCCAGACCGGACAGCAGGTGTCCATTTCCCGTTTTAACCGGATTGTAAACCAGGCTGATCCGATCTTTGATCCGACCTCGCCGCAATACATCGGCACGACCGTCGCCTTCAATCCTTTTGGTGATTACCACGTTCCGATCCCATCGAATCAGGCTACGGTGGCGTTCGCCACGGTCCATCCCAAGGACGAAGACATCTCAAAGTTAGCCACCCTGGATGCCACGATCTATACGACAGAGCTCTTCAAATTACCGGCCGGCGGCGTGGGCTTCGCCTTCGGTGGTCAATTCCGTCGCGAATCGCTCGATGAAACTCCGGATGCGCTCAATGTCGCCGGAGATATCGCCGGCAATTCTCCGGTGCCGGTCGTCAGTGGTGGCAGAAAGTCCTATGCGTTCTACTCTGAGACAGACATTCCTATTTTCAGCCCCGCCAACCGGATTCCCGGCTTTTATGCCCTGGAAGTCACCGGCGCGGCTCGATTTGAGAATTTTGAGAACAACGACACCAATGTCCTCGTGCCAAAAGTCGGCCTTCGCTGGCAGCCGTTGGACGAGCAGCTAACCATCCGCGCGACCTGGGGCGAAGGATTTCGCCAGCCTTCACTTGAGGAATTATTTGCAGCTCCGATCTCAACCCTGGAGGTTTCCCACGACCCGCAAAAAGGCGGACTGTTCGAGTCTGAGACGAACACGCTTATCACCAGCAACTCCAATCTTCAGCCCGAGGATTCTCGTTCGTTTAGTGGTGGCGTTGTTTACACGCCGAAATATGTGCCTGGCTTAACTCTCTCGGTTGACCTCTGGGACATCGAGCGCACCGGGGTCGTGGCTGCTCCGACGGCCGATCAAGTGTTACAGCGCGAAGCAAGCGGCACATTGCTGCCCGGCGAGAGTGTGGAGCGCGATACGGGCGGGTTCATCACTCGTATCATAATTCCAAACCAGAACCTGGGAGCGCAAGAGGCGCGCGGCCTTGACTTCGGCCTGCAATACCAGAAGGAGACCCGTTGGGGAGTCTTTACTTCCACGACTCAGGCAACCTATCTGGATGAGTTTCTCTTCCCGTCGTTCGAATCGGGCAACCTGGCCGGCCGAACCACCGACCCAGGCGCCTCCAATGAGGGCTATTATAAGTGGCGGGGCAATTCCCGCCTTGATTGGGCTTTGAATAGCTTCGATGTCGCGGCCACTGTCCACTACATCGACGGTTTCCACGAGTATGATGCAAACCTTCTGCCCCACTATGTCCACCAGGAATGGTTAGTCGATGTCCAGGGCTCCTACGACTTCAGCGGCCTTCTTCCTGCGATTGAACACCAGCCTGTCCCCGGCTATTCCAAGGATGCAAAGGAAGCGGTTACCAGCAAGGATGGCACTCCAATGGAGAGCTCGGCCGAAGCCGCCAACTACGGTTTGCTCAGCTGGCAGCGCTGGGCAAAGGGCACCACGCTCACGCTGGGATGCAACAACGTCTTCGGTCAGGATCCACCCAGGGCGTCCGGTGAAGGTGGGAATGGCAGCGGTTATCCCGGTTTCACCTACGATGCCACCGGTCGCTTTGTCTACGTGCGCCTAACGAAAAAGTTCTAGGGTAGCGTATCGCTTAAAACGAGACTGGCCACGTGGCCGTCCATTGTGGCCGGGGGCGTTGACCCCGGCGGTGCGGGGTTGCCCGCAGCGCTTGGAATGCTTTCAGGTCCGCCCCTCGGTGTTTCGACAATTTGCTCAGCCGCCTCGCCGAGTGTAATTTCTGTTTATGAAAACGCTGATATCTGCACACGCGATCGCGCTCGTCGCCGCTATCATGCTCGCGGGGACGGTGCTCGCCGACCCGACCGTCAAACAAGCATCACAACCCGGGCAAAAAGTTGAAGAGCGGACGGTTTTCGTCACCGGTTCGCTGATTCCAAAGCGCATTCAATTGCGGCGGATCGGGACGACCACGTTCTCGCCGATTCGAATCATTGATCGCGGCGAAATTGACGGAACTGGGCGATACACGACGCCGGGTGCTTTTGTTAACGAGCCGGCCCTTCGCGTGCTCGGTCACTAACCTTCGGCAGAGGCGAACGCTGCCACACCTTGACAGGGCTGGCCGAGGGTCTCGTTAGGCTGGCGCTGCCGCGGCTTGCTTCTGGACGCCCGGGAGGGTGGGGTGTTACCCGCTGACGATGCGCTGATACGACTCCGGATCGGTGGCCCCTTCAGTAACGAGAATCAAAGCCCGGCTGTTGGTGCCGATGCCAAGCGCCGCGCGGTGGCGGGCGTTCTCTGCGCCGGTCAGCAACTCGATCAGCCCGGCCAAACCCGCCGCGCCGGTTTCGCCGGCGACGACGCCAACTCGAGCCAGCGCGCGCATGGCTTCGCGCGCGCGCTCGTCGGGAATCGCGATGCAGGCATCGATGCCCTGCGACACGATGGGCCACGCGATGAGCGAGGGCTGGCCGCAGTTCAGGCCCGCCATGATCGAATCGTGCGGGCCGGGAACAGTCACGATCTCGCCCGCCTCCATCGAAGCGAGCAGGCAGGCGGCCTGCAGTGGTTCGACGCCCAGGATTTTCGGTCGCTCGTTAGGCCCTAACGGGCCGTAATGCCGGACAACTGCGGCCGCGAGCGCGCCGACGCCGAAGGGAATCGGGAAAATGTCCGGATCCTTTTCACCGCGACGCGCGAGCTCGTCTTCGATCTCCCACAGGATGGTCGAATAACCCTCCATCACCCATCGCGGAATCTCCTCATAACCCGGCCACGATGTGTCGGACACAACGAGGCAGCGCTCGTTCGCTTCGCGCGCGGCGCGCTCGACCGCGTCGTCATAGGTGCCGGCGACCACCTCGACGAACGCGCCTTCGCTCGCGATGCCATCAATCCGCGCCTGCGCGGTTCCGGCGGGAACGAAAATCCGGGCCGCGAAACCAAAGAGCGCCGCCACGTGCGCAACGGCGCGACCGTGATTACCATCGGTCGCGGTCGTTAGGGTCAGCGGCTGAAGCGACGCGAGCCCCGCGGCCAGTTCCTCGACCGTCGACCACGGCTCGAAGATGCCGGAGGGACTCGCCGCGGCGAGTCCAGGACGCGCAAAAGCACGTCCCTCCGATTCGGCCGCTCGTTTCTCAAGCAAGCGATAAACCGCCCACGACGCGCCCAGAATCTTGAAAGCTGGCAGCCCCAATCGGCTCGACTCGTCTTTCACCAGCACCTGCCCGATCCCGAGCGTGCGCGCCAGCTCGGGGGCGTCGATCAGCGGTGTCGACCGATAACCGGGAAGACGGCGATGAAACGCCAGCGGCGCGCGTGTCGGGGGCGGCGCGTTTTCGTGCCAGCTTGTTGGATTCAGGAAAAATCGCGCCTTCATTTTGTCGCGCTCACACCCTACTTGTGCGGGGCGTTGAAGCAGCCGAAGAAATAAGATGCACTGGTCATTTCGTCTCGTGCGGATCTTCGGGATCGAGATCAAGATTCACGTCACTTTTTTTCTCCTCCTCGCCTGGATCGGCTGGCTTTATCACCGCTCCGGCGGCACGCCCGCCGCCATCGATGGCGTGCTTTTCGTCATCCTGATTTTTGTTTGCGTGCTCCTTCATGAGCTGGGACACGCGCTCGCCGCCGCTCACTTCGGGATCAAGACTCCCGACATCACGCTCCTGCCGATCGGCGGCGTGGCGCGTCTCGAGCGCATCCCGGAAAAACCGTCGGAGGAAATTGCGGTCACCGTGGCCGGCCCCGCGGTCAACATTATAATCGCCGCCGTGCTCTGGATCGCGATCGGCCTAACGAGCGGGTTCCCTGATCCACAAACCCTGCAGCAAACCGAGCTGCCCATGTCGGTGCGGCTCTTCGCGGTCAATATCTGGCTCGTCATCTTCAACGCCATCCCCGCTTTCCCGATGGATGGCGGACGGCTCCTGCGCGCCTTGCTCGCCCTCCGAATGGACTACGCGCGCGCCACTCAGATCGCGGCCAGCATCGGGCACGGGATCGCCTTCCTCTTTTTTATCGTCGGGCTTTGGTGGAATCCGATGCTAATCCTGATTGCAGTTTTCGTTTATTTCGGTGCCAGCAGCGAGGCGGCCATGGCCCAGATGCGCAGTATTTCAAAAGGACTGCGTGTCTCCGGCGCGATGGTGACAAAGTTCGAGGCCCTCCCGCTCGCTGCCACGCTGCACGAGGCGGTCGATGCGCTCCTGCGCACTTCCCAGCACGAGTTCCCGGTCACCGATCAGGACGGTCAGGTGCGCGGAATCCTGACGCGCGACGACATGATCGCCGCCTTGCGCAAGTCCGGCCCGGAGACGCCGGTAGGGGAAGTGATGCGGACCAACATTCCGAGCGTCCCGCAGTCGATGTTGTTCGACCGGGCGTTTGCGGTCATGCAGCAGTGCAGTTGTCCGGCCCTGCCGGTGCTGGATTCGTTAGGCCGGCTCGTCGGCCTGTTCACGCCCGAGAATGTGGGCGAGATGATCATGGTGCAAAGCGCGCTCGGGGCGCGCGGTCGCGCCGTCCGGTCCCGCGCTGCCTAACGACCGGATTTTCGCTGCGGGACGCCGATTGTTCGTCAGGCAAACAGTCGATTATTTTCCGCCCGTCACTGTGTAGCCCTCGGCGCGCAGATCTTCTGCGAGTTCCATCTCCATCTGCACGGCGGCGTCGAACGGCATCGGGTTGAAATGTGCGTAGAGCTCGGGCAGGAGGCGCACGCCGTATTTCTCGACCACCCACGAGGATTTGTAGCCGTGCTTGTGATTCTCGAAACGGTGCTCGACCGGCAGCCCGGTCATCCCGACGTAAACACAGGGCTTGGCCGGGTCGCGTTTCGGATTGAGGCGCAGGATCGAGCGGTGTTTCAGCGCTGCCGGATCCAAAAGAATCACGTAGACGTTGTGATGGAATTTTTCCGGGTCCGGCACGGAGGGAGTATAACGCCCCGGCGTTAAGATTGCGGCATTGACACGCGGATCCAAGTCATGTTCAATAGAACGTATGAGACGACTGTTACGATTCTGGACTCGCCTGGCGCGTCGGCGCCGCGGCTCCGCCCAACAAATGGAACTGAATCTCTGGCCCCGTCACCGTCGCCTCGAACGCTAAAACGACCTCCGAGGTTCGAGGGCGGATCTGGTGCGCGATGCGGGGTTCAAACCGGCGGCTGGTTGTCTGGGAAAGCAAGCGTTTGATGCCGCGGGGATTGACACGCGGATAATTTGGCGGTGCCCGAACTTGCTTAAGCCCTCACCGCACCGCTAAGTTCAGCGCGAACAACCAGATGGCAAAATCCACCAAAACAGATTTCGCAGTCGGCATTGGCGGCGAGAACGGCCAGGGCATCGCCTCCACCGGCGACATCCTCGCCCGCATCTTTGCGCGGCGCGGCCTCCATCTCAACGCCTACAACGCCTACCAATCGATCATCCGTGGCGGGCACACTTTCCTCACCATCCGCGCGAGCGACGCGCCCGTGAGCAACATGGGGGACAAGATCGATGTCTTCATTCCGCTCAACCAGGACACGATGGATCGCCACCTGCGTTTGTTGAAAGCCGGCGCCTGCGCGATTTACGACAACGAAAAAGTCACGCCCGGTCAGGCCGCCGACGGGGTGCAGCTCTGCCCGATGCCGATGAAGGACCTGACCAAAGGCAACAAGCTGGCGGTCAACACCGCCGCGCTCGGCGCCGCGCTCCAGTTGCTCGGGATCGAATCGGAACCGCTCGAATCGGTCGTCGCCCGGCAGTTCAAGAAGAAGGGCGACGAGGTCGTGGCCAGGAACATCGCCGTCGCCCGGGCCGGCTACGAATATGCGGCGCAGAATTTCAAAGCGTTCCCGTGGAAAGCGCCGGTGGGTGCGAAGCCGTTGGCCATCGTCACGGGCAACCAGGCGACCGCCATGGGCGGAGCGGCGGCGGGAGTAAAATTCTACGCGGCTTACCCGATGAGCCCATCTACCGGAGTGCTGATGTGGATGGCTCAGCACGCGCGGCAACTCGGCATCATGGTTAGGCAAGTTGAGGACGAGATCGGCGTCATGAACATGGTGATCGGCGCGGCCCACGCCGGTTGCCGGGCGATGTGCGCGACGAGCGGCGGCGGCTTTGCCCTGATGACCGAAGCCATCGGCATGGCGGGCATGATCGAAACGCCGATTGTCTGCGTTGATGTGCAGCGCGCCGGCCCGGCCACGGGTGTGCCGACCAAGACCGAGCAAGGTGACCTCTGGCAGGCGCTCGGCGCCGGTCAGGGCGATTATCCGCGTCTCGTCGTGGCCCCGACAAGCCAGCTCGATTTGTTTCAGACGATTCCGGAACTGTTCAACCACTGCGACAAATACCAGTGCCCCGGTCTCGTCCTGGCCGACCTGCTCATCTCCGAAGGCACCACGAGCATTGATCCCGACGACCTCGACTTCAACGTCAAGATCGATCGCGGGGAGTTGATTCTGCCTAACGGAAACGGAGACGGCGCAACCCCTGGCAGCGGATACAACGACAAAGCCTACCTGCGTTTCAAGAACACCGAGAGCGGCATCTCCCCGCGCGCCGTGCCCGGCGTCCCCGGTCACATTTTCACCGCGGCGACGGACGAGCACGACGAAGACGGCACGCTCGTGAGCGACGAGTTCACCAACCCGAACATCCGCCGCATGATGGTCGAGAAACGCGGCCGCAAGATGAAGGCGGCCATCAACGACATCGCCGCGCCCAAGCTCTTTGGCCCCGAAAACGCCGCCGTCACGCTCGTCGGCTGGGGCTCAACCGAGGGCGTGATTCGCGAAGCAGTCGAGATACTCGCGGGCGAGGAGGGGATCGTGGCCAATCATCTGCACATCAGATGGATCGTCCCATTCCACGCCGCCGAGATCAGCCGCATCCTCGGGCAGAGCAAGCATGTCATCATCGTCGAGAACAGCTACAGCGGCCAATTCGCCCGGTACCTCCGGAGCGAGACCGGCTTCGACGCGCACGGTCACATCCGCAAATACGACGGCGAGCCGTTCATGTCGCATCACATCGTCGAAGCCGTCAAAGAGCAACTGACCGGGAAGACCCGCCTCTCCGTGCCAATACACGAGGTGCTGGCATGACCTCTGAAAGCTGAGATCTGAAAGCTAAAATCTGACCACCGACCTCTGACCAAAAATGAGCGCTACCGTAGAAACACCCGCAACCACTGAGAAGCCCGGTCAGTTAACCAAGGACACGTACAAAGGCCGCATCCACCCCGATTGGTGTCCCGGCTGCGGCGATTTCTCCGTCCTCGCCGCGCTCCAGACCGCGCTCCTCGAACTGGGTCTCCAACCGCATCAAGTCTGCGTCGTCAGCGGCATCGGCTGCTCTTCGAACCTGCCTGGCTACGTCAACACCTATGGCATGCACACGCTGCATGGCCGCTCCCTTGCCGTGGCCACCGGCGTCAAGCTCGGCAACCACGAATTGAAAGTCATCTGCACTGGCGGCGATGGCGACGGCTTCGGCATCGGCGGCAACCATTTCGTCCACACCATGCGCCGCAACGTCGACCTGACCTACATCGTCATGGACAACCAGATTTACGGCCTGACGACCGGCCAATGCTCGCCCACCAGCGTCAAAGGAATGAAGACCAAGAGCACGCCGCACGGCAGCGTCGAGAACCCAATCAACCCGATCCCGATGGCGATTGTTTGTGGCGCGACCTACGTGGCCCGCGCCTTCAGCGGCAAACAGAAACACATGGTCGAAATGTTCAAGGGCGCCATTCAGCACAAAGGCTTCGCGCTCGTCGACGTGTTCAGCCCGTGTGTCACCTACAACAAGGACAACACCTACCAGTGGTTCAACCCGCGCGTGAAGATGCTGGAGGAACAAGGCCACGACCCGGCCGACCTGCACGCAGCGATCGACCGCGGCTACCAGTGGGGCGACGAGATCCCGATCGGCCTCTTCTGGCGCCGCACCGACCTGCCGGCGCTGGAAGACCTGGAACCCGTGCTGCACACAGGGGAAGGTCCGCTCGGCTATCGCAAGCTTGGCATCCCTTCGGAACAGGCGAAAGCGCTGATTGACGAGTTGCTGTAGAACAGCCTGCGGCCGATAACGGATAGCCTGGTCGCGAAAGCTTTCGGAGTTTGGGACGCGATCCGTTCCACACCCCGAAATTTCAACGGCAGGTAATAGTTGCGCTAGACTAAAATCCGATCAGCTCGCGCCTGTGTGGTCGCCCATCGGTGCCCCGCGGGGATCGCGAATTTTGACAACCTGTGGTTCTGTTTTGAGCAATGCGGCTGTTCAAATACTTCTCAGCTGAAGGGGCAACCCGGCTTTTCAAGACCGGCATGTTGCGATTTACGCAGCCGATTGAGTTTAACGATGCCTTCGAAATGCAGCCGTTTCTTGCGGGACTGGCGGAGGAACCCTCCCTTGATCGCCAGTTCGATGAGCGCTTGGGCGCATTGGTGGATTCTGAGATCGACAAATGTCTAGCCACGCTGCCGCCGAAAAAACGGGCGGCAATCAATCGAGATTGGCTTCGCGCGGAATTGTTGCGGCAGGCTCCGGACGCGCTCGGCCTCGTCAAGCAGCTCGCGACGATCGCAACGCCGTTTATCTCCAAGGAAATCTACAAAGGTGTGAACGAGAATTTTGGCGCACTGTGTTTGACTGAGAAGCCGGCGAATCTGTTGATGTGGGCGCATTACGCGGATCACCACAAAGGAGCAGTGGTCGAATTTGCTGCGGACCACCAGTTCTTTAGTCGAAGACTCGGGCCGAACGACGATTTTCGCCATTTCCGCAAAGTCGTCTACCGGGAGCAACGTCCGGCGGTGTTCCTCTCAAATTCCGATGCCATAGAGTTTTTTTACTTCAAAAGCCGCGAATGGAGCTACGAAAACGAATGGAGGCTTATAGTCCCGCTGGCCGATTGCTCGCAACGGGTTGAGCGGGCTCCGGAATGTCCAATCTGCCTCTTCCATCTACCACCGGCATCTGTCCGGTCGATGATCTTGGGTTGTCGCATGCCGGAGTCCAATAAGTACGAGCTCGCAAAACTGTTGCGCTCAAATCTGGATTTTCACCACGTCGTACTGGAGCAGGCGTACCCGGATGAGCGGCTTTTCAAAATCCAGCGCCGGTCTGTCGACCACGAGAACATTGATCGCTGGTTGTCGCTGCCTCGTCCCGGAATCTAAAGGCCAAATTCAGCTCTTGCTTTACAGCCAAGGGTCCGGCCATCATTCACGACGGATGACGAAGAGCGAATGGATCATGGTGGCCGCGATCGTAGCTGGGCCGATACTCGCGGTGCAGGCGCAGAAGTGGCTGGAAACGGTTCGCGACAAGAAGAACCGAAGGTTGTGGGTCTTCAAGCGACTGATGACAACGCGCGGCGCAACTGCCTCGCCAGGCCACGTTGAGGCCTTAAATGCGATCGATTTAGAATTTGCGGGATGGGGCAAGAAAAATAGGGCGGTGCGCCAACGTTGGCGCGCATACCTCGATCAACTAGGGAGCTTGAGTCAAGATCCAGAACAGCAGCAGCGACAGCTCGAATCTTGGGCGCAACGGAATCAAGAGCATCTGGAGAACCTGCTCTACGACATGAGTCTCGCAGTTGGTTATGACTTTGATATTGTGCAAATCCGTCGCGGCATCTACACACCGAGGGGGCTCACGAATTTCGAGTTCGAAACTCAGGCTATTCGACGACTCGCAATCGATTTGCTTGCAGGCAATCGCGCCTTGCCCATGGACATTCGCTCAGTGCCTAACGTATCGACGGCCACGTCTACTTCGCCAGGACCCCCGCCGCAGGCCACGATTCCGAATACTGGCCCTGAGAGCAGTTCCTCACCCTGAAGCGCGCGGGAAATCGGCGCGAATCGTGGGAAATAGAGAATAGGGGTCAAGCAGGCACCAAATCTGATTGTGCCCGAGCTGCTGAAGTGATCTTTATCCTGAAGTGATCTTTATCGTTGGTAGTGTCCTAAAATTAGGACACTACCTTATCGTTGTCCCGCTGGAGAATCCTTCCCAGAATCGCTACAGGCCGGAGATTGCCTTGATTTCTGCGGCGGATAACGTCCGGTTGTAAAGCCTGATTTCGTCCAGCACCCCGTGGAAGAACCAGTAGTACGGCGGCACGTGACCGTAGTGGAATTCAGCACCGATCAAAAGGTCGATGCCGGTGTGTTGAATCGAGAACTGCTCTGTTCCAGCCGCGTTCCTCTTCCCATTGAGGTAGATGACCCAGTTTCCAGTGTCATGCTCATATGTAAAGGCGGTATGCGTCCAGACGCCGGGCCGAACGGCAGAGTTGGAGTGCGGAGCGAATCCCGTGAAGTCGGGAGTGGCCTGAAAAAGAACCCGACCTTCGGGAGGTCCCTGATCGAGCCGGAGTACCCAGCTTCCGTCATCATTGGGACCGGCTATGTGTTTGGCGACTATGTCAAACAGGTCGACTGTCGCGTTGCGATCTCTTCTTACCCATGCGGCGATCGTAAAATCTTCCGTCAGATCGAGATCGGGAGAATCCGGAACCTGAATGTAGCTTGAGGTTCCGTTAAATCGAAAAGCGGAATCGGGGTTACCAAATCGATCCGCGACAAGCGTCGCGTCAGTTGGAACACCATCATGGCCGTTCCCGCTTTCGTCATTGGCGTTGCCGTTAAACGGATAGAATGCAACCAGGCCGACTGAAATCAGGTTTATCCTCGTGTAGTAAATATCTTCCTCGGGTTCGCCGTTCATGTCCTTGTTAAAAGTAGCAGTGTAGACCACATTTGCCCCGTTAGCGTCTGAAACCATGGAGATGTAATCTCCCATCTTTGGGTCATTGTTCGGATAACCCTGCAGAGGATCGAAGGATTCGCTGATCGATACATTAGAGGACCATTTGTCGCCTCCATCCGTGCTGTAGGAATAGAAAAGTTGCGAGTCTGTGTTGTTCGCCGCGTTCCGAGTGTCCAGCCAAACGGCGTCGATCCTGCCATCGGGCGCTACGGACAACGTCCCAAACCAATGCCACTTAGCAGAATCAGCGTCGTCGTTGATTGGAACAGGATCACTGAATGTGTTTCCGCCATCAGTGCTACGAACGAACATCACCTCGGTTCCGCCGTCCGTATCAGGCGGCTGCACAGACGCCAGCATGTAGATGTAGTTGTTGGTCGTAGTACCAGACCGGTCAATTGCAAGATATACCTGGCCAGTGCTACCACCCTCGTTGATCGGTTGCTGGTGCCCGAAAAGAATATTACCGCCCAGATTTACTGGCGTCGGCGGGTCGAATTTGGGGGTTTGTTGACCATCTCGTGCATTTCGGGAACGCACACAAAAGATTGCTTGCGTCCCGTCGTTCTCATTGACTTGCGCTCCACCGATAAAAAGATTTCCCTTTGTATCTACATCGAGAGTGCCGTACGAAAGACCATTCGGTATCCGGATGGGATTCGACCAAGTGAAACCGCCGTCAATCGAACGGCTGAACGTGCGCGCGGAGGGATTTCCCCTGCTGTTCCAGAACTGATACTGGAACCCACGACCGACGCTATTCGTGGTATCGACCGTAAACCAAGGCTTATCGCCACCATTCGCCGTGGCGAGTGGTAGCCACGAAGTTCCGAAGTCCAATGAACTCCACATCTCGGTCATCGGAACTTGCATCGCGGGCTTGCTGACGCTTCCTGGTGTGGTGAAAAGGCTGAGATAGAAGAACGTACCGGACGCGTCGGACGCCAATACAGGATCACTCCGAAAGGTGCCATCGAGAGGGCTGTTGGCGATCCAAAATGCACCTGAGTCGTTACTGTATGCAGATCCGGCCTGGCGAAAGTTTGATGTTGTGGTGTTGAATTGCCGCCAACCGACTGCCAACTGGTTACTCAATTGAGGGTCGACGCAGAGCGACGGTTCGTTGGCTGCATCGCCTTGGATGTTTTGATTGTTCGCATCGACATTTATCTGGACGCTCGTGAAAGGACCATGCTGCGAGATCATGGCGGGCGATACTTCGGCTGGGAAAATGTACGCGGGAGGATCATCAAGTGTTTCGCTCACCTCGCTGTTCGACGGCTCGGCGCGTCCAGTCGGCACTGAGAGCAGCAATATCTCAGCTATCAAAATTAGAAAACGGAAACCAGTTGCTGATGTTTTCATAAGAATTCTTTCAGAAAGCTGACGCAGGAGAACAGCCGCCGTGACTCGCGTGCCGATGTGCGCTCGCGAGAAGGGCGGAGAAACATGCGAAGCCTGTCATTAGGGAATTGAAAGCGCGACGATTCCAGAGAATCGCGTCTCGGTTGGCAAGCTTTTTTTGCGATTCCCCTTAGGTGGCGGTCAGGACACAGCGCACTCCCGACGTCTCCGACAAGGGAAAGGTGCTTTTTACGCTAATGGGGAGGGATAGGGGTCGGTTCTTGATAATGGCTATTTCCGGCCGGATTTCCTCTGGCGATAGAGCAAGTGATTCAGGTAGCCCCGACTGCCCATCCCCAGGCGTTCTGCCATCCAACCCACCGTCATCGTCGTCTCCGCCAACAGCCGTGCCGCCAACGCCACCTCTGCCGGATCCGCTCCCGGGCCGCGTCCTGAGAGCAGCCTCGCGCGGAGAGATAGGGGTCGGTTCTTGATAATGGCTACTTCCGGCTGGATTTCCTCTGGCGATACAGCAGGTGATTGAGATAGCCCCGGCTGCCCATACCCAGGCGTTCTGCGATCCAACTCACCGTCATCGTAGTCTCCGCCCGCAGCCGTGCCGCCAACGCCACCTTTGCCGGATCCCCCTTTGGCCGCGTCCTGAGAGCAGCCTCTTTCCACCGCCGCCGCTTCAATTCCTCCGCGATGATTTGTTCCGCCATCGCTTCCGCGGTCTGCGCCCGCTCTTCCCCGTAATGCTCCGCCCCTATCCCCTCGCGCATTTGCGCCAGCAATTCCTGCCGAAATGTTTCGTCGCCCAGACACCAGCCGCGCCGCACCAGGTTGAACTCCGCGTCGTCCTCCCCGCGCCGCGCTTCCAACGCCCGCTCGAGCTGGCGCCGCCCCGCCGGGCTGTCTTTTGGGATGCCCGATTCACCAAGTAACCGGTCCACCCGCAGCCATGCCGGGCGTTTCGACGGCGCCAGCAGATACGCTGGCCAACTGCTCCAGGCAAAACGCTTCAAGGGCTGGTCCACCGGCAACATCCCGCGTCCGCGGACCCGGGCGGGATTGAGATGGACGTAATCGCCCACGCTCCTGAGATAGCCGTTGCCCGAGCCATCGACGATCAGCGATTTGTAGCGACCGGCGAAGAGGTGGCCAGACAGTTTGTGCCGCCGGTTGAAGCGGCTGGTATAAGTGCCCAGAAACCATTTCATCCCGGCGACCAGATTCGGCTGGGGCGTCTCGACCAGCAGATGAAAATGATTCGGCATGAGGACATAGGCGTGAACCTGCCAGCCGGTCTTGGCGCACACCTCGGCCAGGGTCTCGACAAAGCGCTGGCGGTCCACATCGTCCAGGAAGATCGGTTCCCGCCGGTCGCCGTGATTCATGGCGTGGTAGATCGCGCCGGGATACTCGACTCTCAGCTTGCGGGCCATGACGCGAGAATGGCCCGCGCTGCCTCAGTTGTCAATATCAAGAACCGACCCCTTTACGCCCTTCCGACCCCTTTTACGCCCTTCGACCCAATCTTACTGCCCGTTTGACGAAGAATACTTAGAACGGAATTTCCTCCTCCGGCGCATATAGTTGAAGGATGTTGTTCCCCATCGCGAGCAGGTGATCGTACGTGAGAACTTTGATGTTCAGTAACGTAGAGTTCAAAATACGCAGCTGTTTCCTCATCGCCTCAGGCCAATCATTTGATCGTCCGATGACAATTGTGATCATCGGCCGCAAAACGGGGATCTTCACCAATTCGACAAGTTGCAGCCGATGGTCTTCGATGACTTGGAGGTAGTGCATTGCCTGAGCAAGGGCGCGACTAAGTTCCGCCGACGGATAAAACGTTTTGTGGCTCGCATCGGGTAACAGGATCGGTTTGGCGAGAACCGACTTCTTCAGCTCCACCAAGTCCGCAAAACCGTCGACGCTGATGTAAACCAGATCGGCCCTGGACTCTAGCCCAATGGTTCGTTTCGGAACTCTGTGCACATAATTCTTACTGAAAATCCACGTATTTTCTTCGAACCATTTTTGAAAGACGGCTTCATCTACGTCCTCCCCGATTTTGACAGAAAGCCAATTAAGGCTTTTCTCCATCGCGATATACTTGATGGCACTATGAATCTTCGCGACGATTTTGGGATTTACTCTTTGAGCGAGGATTTGAATGTTCTCGTCCGTCAGCGAATCGACGAGGCGTCGTATGGAACCGATGTCGCGCTTGGTGAGACTCAAGACCTCACCAGCCGCCTCGCCCTTCATTACTATCACCCGGTCCGAAACGCCGGAATCCTTGAGAACCGATTGCGCTTTTGCCGACGATATTAAGTTGCCGATATCGTCGGCCTGTAGATTGATTTTTTGAGCCGGCTGGTCCGGAAACTCCGCATCTGTCGGGTTCTTTTTGTACTGTTCGATGCGGAGGTTGATGTGTTTGCGATCGGGTTCGGAGCTGGGTGCGATCCAGTACACGGCCATGATTTTCATCCGATCCGTCGCATGGAGGATGAATTCTTCTCGCAACATCCCGCCACCGCCTCCCAACGTTGGTTTTAGTACATCCATTGAACTTTGATCAGGACGCCGGTACTATCGCGCAAGCGCCGTTCAATTCCATTCTCGTATCAAAAGCCGCTGCGAGGGACGTTTCGGAGTCGGCCGCCCGATCTCCGTGAATGCACTGCTGGTTATCCGCCTTGATCGAGAGCCTCAGCGGTACCGACGTTGTCTCGTTCTCCGCTCAGTTCGCCCTTCGGTGCCGGCGCTCCAGAGCGTTGCTCGCCCGGACGGGGCTCTGCCCGCGTCGGTTCGTAGACGTTCGAGTTCATAGTGACCTGAATCAAGGTGTGGAATACAGGATTTGTTCGCTATATCGAACACAATTTGCGAATTCGTTCGATATATGAGACAATCCGGGCATGCCTCAGTCAACTTCAATTCCTCTGCCGGCCAAGCATGCTCTGCGCAAGCTCGGGCGCGATCTTGCTCTTGCGCGAAGAAAGCGCGGAATCTCAACGGCTGATATGGCTGCCCGACTCTATGTCGGTCGCGCTACTCTCTGGCGCCTTGAGCAAGGCGACCCCACTGTGTCCCTAGGGACCCTGGCGACCGCCGCATTTATCCTTCAGTTGCATAAACGACTGGCGGATCTGGCGTCACCTGCCTCTGACGAACTCGCACTGAGTCTCGACGAGGAAAGGCTCCCGAAAAACATCCATCGTCCGCGACGCCGATGAGCATCGAGGTGCACATCGATTGGGCGGGCGATACTGCCTTTGTTGGCCGTTTATATCCCGCGAAGAGCAGCTCGACGGTCTCGTTTGAATATGCTCCAGACTGGCTGCAGCGGAATGACGCATTCGCGATCGACCCAACCTCGCTGCCGTTAAGGTCGGGAACGCATCATGGCAGAACGTTGTTTGGAGCTTTGCAAGATTGCGGACCAGATCGATGGGGGCGCATCTTGATTCAGCGCGCGGTAAGGAAAGGCATTATTTCCCGGAAGCCTTATCACGAAATCGATTACGCTCTCGAACTGCACGATGCCTCACGAATTGGCGCGTTGCGCTTTCGCGCGGAGCCTAACGGTCCGTTTCTCGCCGCTGGCGATCACCTTCTCCCTCCTCTGGTGCAACTCGCGGCGTTAAGACGGGCGACAGATGCAATCCATAACGAAACCGAGACCGCGAAGGATCTTAGATTTCTGCTGGGTCAGGGATCGCCGGTCGGCGGCGCCAGGCCGAAATCAAGCGTTCAGTTGCCCGGTGATAAACTCGGAATCGCAAAATTCTCCAAACCGGATGATACCAGGGACATTGCAGCAGGGGAAATCCTCGGTCTTGCATTGGCCCGTGAAGCGGGAATTCAGGTTGCAGAGCACGAGTTGATAAGGGTGGAGGATTACAGCGTAGCGGTGATAACGCGCTTCGATCGCAATGCGAATGTGCGAATCCCTTTCATCTCCGGGGCATCCCTTTTAGCACTTCCGCAAGGAGAACTCGGATCGTACACGATGCTCGCGGACGCGATTCTTCAATTTGGAGATAACGTTCCCGCCGATCTTCAACAACTGTGGCGACGTATGGTCTTTTCGCTCCTCGCGAGCAACTATGACGATCATTTACGCAATCACGCTTTCCTAATGCGGGTCCCTAATCGTTGGTCACTGTCGCCAGCGTACGACATTAATCCCGTTCCCGAAATCGACCGTTCTGATATTAACAAGACGCCAATAACTGAGGAGGAAGAAGCTCCCTCAATCGCCCGCGCGTTAGACGTCGCGCCTCGCTTTCGTCTAAAACCCAATCAGGCCAAAGAAATTCTAAGCGATGTTTTTTCCGCGGTGTCTCGGTGGGAAGAAGTGGGGAGACGGCTGGGATTAAGTTCTAAAACTTTGGAAGCTTATTCTACAGCGTTCATGCAGCCTCTTATGGATGAGGCCAAACAATTACTAAATTGAGGAAAGCATCGGTTCAGATCTAAACACTCAGGGGATGATCATTCATCATCGAGCCGATTAGCTTAACCGCCTTGATCGAGAGCTTCTGCAGTGCCCAAAGTATCTCGTTCTCCGCTCAGTTCGCCTTTCGGTGCCGGCGCTCCCGAGCGCTGCTCGCCTGGACGCGGCTCCGCCCGCGTAAGTTTCTGTCCCCGACGTGAGAATCCCGGTTTGCCGACAGTGACGCACGTGCAACCGGTGCCTTCCGCGCAACCCTGGCAGCAATAGGTTTCGCCTTCGTGGGTGTATCCTTCTCCCGGCCACTCGTTCTTCGTCATCCTGCAACCGGGACATGCCGGCGCCGGAATCGATCCCTGGCTTTGCTCTTTTTCAGTTTTCATAATGTCCATCCAATTAGATTTGGCGGGCCGCCTTTCAAACATACATCGGTTCTGGCGGTAGCTTTGGTCGAAGATCCACGCGTATATTCTCTCTCCTCGCCAGAGGTGCCGATGATCAGCCATCATTGAATTTCACTGCCCCATTACCAAGATGCCCGAGAAGATCATCCCGCGAGGAGTTCAGTTGCTCTTGCCTGACCCCAATTGCTGGACACTTTATAAGCGTAGTTCTGCCGGTTGTTTGGTCTGATAAAATCTGTTTCGGTTAATCTTTGCAAGTTTGGACGGAAGGAGGCCGCAGGCCGGGAGGAGTCCAAATTTGCGGCTGCGGGCGAACTCCTCCGGCGTTTGATTGTCGAGCGAGCTGTGCGGGCGCTCCTGGTTGTATTCCACGCGCCAGCTCTGCACGATGACGCGCGCTTCCGCCAAGGTGCCAAAGAGTTCGCGGTTTAAGCACTCATCGCGCAGCTTGTCATGGAAGCTCTCGATGTGGGCGTTCTCCCACGGACTGCCCGGCCGGATGTAGAGCGTTTTGATTTGCCGCTAAGCGATAAACTCCGGTCCGTTATCGCTGCGCAGATGCTCCGGCGCTCCGTAACGCGCAATGGCTGCTTCCAGCACGGTGATGGCATCCACGGCCCGGATCGACCAGGCCCCATGCAGCGCCAGGCATTGCCGCGGATGTTCATCGAGCAGCGTCAGGATGCGGAAGCGGCTGCCGTTGTCGGTTTGATCCTCAACGAAATCGAGAGCTCCAGACCTGCCGGGCTTTGGTTGCGCGCAATCGCTCCACCGTACTCAACCCCACCCGGCGCATCCGTTTCTGCTTTTTCCACACCTGCACTCCTTCCATCCGGCGCAGGCGCTGCACCCGTTTGGGATTGATGATTAACCCGGCGCGGCGCAGCAGCGCCGTGATGCGCCGGTAGCCATAACGCGGGTGCTTCTCACTCAGTTTAAGCACCTCTCTGCGGACTCGCCGCCTCCTTAGACTGACCGAGCATGGCCGATAAAAACTCGAACGCGCCAAATCAATTGCTCGGCAGGCTTGCGCCGCGTTGCTCAAACCCTCTTCCACACAACTCTTTACCGCCCGACGCCGGCTCGACGGGCTTACCATTTTTTTGCGTTCACCTCTTTCAAGATTTGGATCTGCACTGCTTGATCCGCCACCAACCGCTTCAAGCGCCCATTTTCCTCCTCCAGCCCACGCAAGCGACGCGCTTCATCTGGCCTCCATCCCTCCATCCTTGCGTTTCCATCCGTAATAGGTCTGCTCCGCGATGTTGTGCTTGGCACAGACCCCGCGCACCGTCCCTCTGGCTCTTCCTTCTCGCAATATCCCAATAATTTGTTCCGTACTGAATCGACTCTTTTTCATCTTTGTTCTGCCTCCCTTTGTGAGGCAGAACTACATTTATGTCATGTCCACTTTTTGGGGGTCAGGCCAATGATGCCGATCGTCTACACGCCCACGGTCGGCGAGGCGTGCCAGGAATATGATCGAATTTTCCGCCGTCCGGCCGGGCTCTACATTTCAGCTGAAGATCGAGAAGGGGAAATCGGGGTCAGATCCCGGGTCAGAGCCCACTATCGACACAAAATCTGCGATGCAGGCTCGAACCTGCCACATCCCAACCGGGAGAGGGCAATTGGCGAAGGAAATTGCCACGGCGGCGTTTCAAAAAGAAGAGGTCTTGATCTGTCCGGCCTTGCTCACGCATTCCACTCTGTACCGAAAGCGTTGATTAACGAGCTGCTGTAGTTAGTCGCAACAGAACTCGGTCTTCGATGTCATCTTCGTCTCGGGTTCACGTTTCGATGATTAGCTTCAACGCCTTCGTGCTGGCAGCCTTTCCAAAGGTGTCGTAGGCCTCGATGATTTGGTCCAACTGAAAGTGATGCGTGATGAGTTGCGTCGGGTCGATCCGTTTGGACTGGACGGTTTTTAGCAGCATCGGGGTGGAGACGGTGTCGACGAGCCGGGTGGTGATCGTGACGTTGTGCGACCAGAGCCGCTCCAGGTGCAGGTCAACCTTAACGCCGTGCACGCCAATGTTTGCGATGGTGCCACCTGCGGCGACGAGGTCTTCGCAAAGATTGAAGGTGGCCGGGATACCAACTGCCTCGATCGCTGTGTCCACCCCGCGCCCGCCGGTAAGGCGCATGACCTGCTCGGCGGCCTTCCCATCCGAACTGTTCACGGTGGCTGTCGCGCCAAATCGCTTTGATACCTCCAGCCTGTTGTCGTCGAGGTCGATCATGATGATGTCGGACGGTGAGTAGAACTGCGCCGTGAGAAGCGCTGCGAGCCCGATGGGTCCTGCGCCGACGATCGCGAGGGTCGAGCCGGGTTGAACCTTCCCGTTCAGCACGCCGCACTCGAAGCCCGTGGGCAGGATGTCGCTCAACATGACGAGCGCCTCCTCATCCGCTCCGTCCGGAACCCGATAGAGGCTCGTATCGGCATAGGGGATACGAACGAACTCGGCCTGCGTGCCGTCGATGCTGTTACCCAGGATCCAGCCGCCGGTCGTGCAATGGGAGTACATGCCTTTCCGGCAATAGTCACACCTGCCGCAGGCGGTGATGCACGAAATCAGCACCCGATCACCGGGTTTGAAGGTGGCAACGCCAGTTCCTGCGGCCTCGACCACACCCACACCTTCGTGGCCGAGGATTCGACCGGGCGCGCAGGTGGCAACGTCGCCTTTGAGGATATGCAGGTCGGTTCCGCAGATTGTGGTCTTGGTAACTTTGACGATCGCATCCGTGGGAGCGGCGATCGTCGGTTTCGGGCGCTCTTCCAGCGCTTTTTGGCCAGGACCCTGGTAAACGAGAGCTTTCATAAAATTTCCTCTTAAGCGGTTAGCTGGCCGGGCTCGGTCGGGAGTGGACGAAGTGTCCTTCCAAGGATGAAGCATTCCATTGGTTTACTTCTAATGAATCTAACGCCGCGCAGAGACGATTCAGCCCTACCCGCGACCCAAGGTGCCACGCCGCCGTCGCGCGCACAAGCACCGATACCCGCGTGGCGTCATCACGCCCAGGATGATAAAAACGGGCCAAAAGCGGGGTCAGAGCTTACTATCGACACAAAAGTGCTCCGCGCGCCGCCGGGCGATCTCCCCACCCAGCCCTGAGAGAGCAATCGGCGAATGAAATTGCCACGGCGGCGTTGCAAGAGGTCGTCCCGATTATTTTCCTGACCCTCTGGTCTTCAGACCCGTCAAGAAAATCATTTTCCGCCCCCTCTGAACTCCAGACCCACCTGCAACGTCGAAATATTTAAAGATTTTGACAATTGGCGAGGTGGCACGCCGCGGCGGCCCAGCGAATCAGGCGTTTGGGACGCAACAAATTGCTTCAGAGTGATTTGAGAAAACTGTTGCAACAATGTCAAATCTAACATATGAAATTTCACTTCGTGATCTGGCGGGCGCGGTGGTGTTTCTACCTTGCCAGTAGTCGGGAACATGGCCCGCGTGGCAGGCGCCGGACCGGCGACTTTCTGCGCGTGAGGGAACTTCAATGGCTGCGCGCCTTCATGGCGATCTGCGCATTTTTGCGGAAGGATTTCCGCATATTGTCCTGTGAGCTTGAGTATGCCACGTCTCACCGCTAATAGGTGCGGAGGATCAACAGATGGCCGAGAAAAGTTTCCCGCGAGGTTCGGACCTACTCCACGATCCAGTTCTGAATAAAGGGAGCGCTTTTACCGCCGCCGAACGCGATGCGCTTGGCCTGCGCGGGCTGTTGCCGCCTCGCGCCCAAACTCAGGCCGAGCAGGTCGAACGCGTGCTCGGCAATCTGGCGCGCAAATCGACGGACCTGGAACGCTACATCTCGCTCTTCGCGCTGGCCGGACGAAACCAGACGCTCTTTTACCGCGTCCTGGTCGATCACATCGAGCAGATGATGCCGATCGTCTACACGCCCACGGTGGGCGAGGCGTGCCAGCTGTACGATAGAATTTTCCGTCGCCCGGGCGGGCTCTACATTTCCGCGGAAGATCGGGGCCGCGTGGCGGAGGTCTTGCGCAACTGGCCGGAGCGGGATGTGCGCGTGATCGTGGTGACCGATGGCGAGCGCATCCTCGGGCTGGGCGATCTGGGCAGCGACGGCATGGGGATACCGGTAGGCAAACTCATGTTGTACACGGCCTGCGCCGGGGTGCATCCATCGCAGTGCCTGCCGGTGACGATCGACGCGGGTACCAACAACGCCGAGCTGCTGGTCGATCCACTTTACTTCGGCCTGCACCAGCGGCGCCTGCGCGGCCCGGAATACGACGCGTTGATCGACGAGTTCGTCGTCGCCGCGAACGAGCTTTTTCCGCAACTGCTGATTCAGTTCGAAGATTTCGGAAACGAGAATGCCTTTCGCTTGTTGGAACGATATCAGGAGCGGATCTGCGCGTTTAATGACGACATCCAGGGCACGGCGGCGGTCGCGCTCGCGGGCCTCTACGGCGCGCTGCGCATCACGGGTGAAAGTCTGCGCGACCAGCGCGTGTTGTTTTTCGGCGCGGGTGAAGCCGGCATCGGGATCGCGAACCTTTTCGTTAGGGCGCTGATCGAAGCGGGGCTGCCGCAGGACGAAGCCCGCGCGCGCTGCTGGTTTGTCGATTCCAAGGGGCTCGTCGTGCGGAGCCGAAACGATCTTTCCAGCCATAAGGTCGTCTTTGCGCAGGATCACCCGCCGGTGACCGACACGGTGGCAATGATCGAAAGCGTGCGGCCGAGCGTGTTGATCGGAGTTTCCGGAAAGCCGGGCGTGTTCTCGCGCGCCGTGCTCGAAGCTGCTGCCCGCCAGGCCGCTCGGCCGATCGTCTTCGCTTTGTCGAATCCCACCTCGTTAGTCGAATGCACCGCCGAGGAGGCGTATCGCTGGACCGAAGGACGCGCGATTTTCGCCAGCGGAAGCCCGTTCGATCCAGTGTCGTTATCCGGCCGACACTTCGTGCCTGGCCAGGGTAACAATGCTTATATTTTTCCCGGTGTCGGCCTTGGCGTGATCGCCTGCGCGAGCCGGCTCGTGACCGATGACATGTTCCTCGCGGCGGCGCGGGCGCTGGCGCACCAGGTTTCGCCGGCGGAATTGGAAGAGGGCAGGGTATATCCGCGCCTCACGCACATTCGTGAAGTTTCGCGCGCCGTCGCCGTGGCAGTGATCCGGGTTGCGTTTGAAAAAGGATTGGCCGGGGTGGCCGTGCCGGCCGATCTCGACGCATACGTCCGATCGCTGATGTACGAGCCGGAATACCGCAGCTACGTCTAACGTTTCCGCCTGCTTTGGAAGGAACCTGCCCCGGGCGGGATCGAGTGGGACCATGGGCCCGTTCGTATCGCATGCGCCACGACCCGTCCCAAGGCTCAATCATGGATACGCGGGCGGGCCCGAGAAGACATGGCGGCCCGACGGAAAAAGAACGATTGACCATTTTGTATAATTATGGGCAATATGAAAAACATTATTCGTCCAATCAGCCATTCGTCAACATGAAACAACCATTGCTCCTCTTATTCCTCGCCGTTTTGACCTATTTTTATTTTCACACCTCGGACTCGCCCGCCACGCCCGTGGCGGAGACTGAGTCTGCGCGGCCCATCCCGAATCGAGTCGCCTCCCAGACCGTCGTGATTGCATCCGCGCCGGCCTCCTACAACCGATGGAAGACTGGGCCCATCGCGCAGAACGACTGGAAAACGGGTCCGACTGCGCAGAATGATTGGAAGACAGGCCCTAACGCGCAGACCAACTTCGAACCTTTTGCGCCGAGCGAACAGGCGACTTGGAATCAGACTCCAGGCTCTACGATCGTTTCGGGAGCAGGCATAAGAAGATAAAGTTACCCGTTCTAATGGAAGCCGAATGGTGGATGCTTTCCGGACTTCCGCAGAGGGCCGAGTCCCGGCCGACTCGCACAAGGCGATCGACCACGGCTTACCAATACGGCGACGAGACGCCGCAAGTGAGACCGAGCGTCAGATCTTTTGCCATCGACACTCCAGGAAGCGTCTGATTTCGCTCGGGGACGGGTTTGGTTCGCCGGCTCGACAGAGTCTGGCGCTATGTACGTTCACAGAATACTTGATCTGTTTCAGCGTGTCCAATGTCCAAATCGGCAGTCCCCGCGCGGATATTGCCACGGAAATGCAGCTCATATGCAGCGCATTTTGACGATCTGGTGCGCCGACGGTGAAGTAAGCGGCCGAGGAAGTGACTCGTAACTAGATTCGCTCCCGGGAAGATGATCCCCTCCGGCCGAAGACGCGATCAACTCGTCGAGAGCGGGTTTCGGTCGGGTTTGCCAGTTTTCTCAGGCCAAAGCCTGACGGGGTTCTTCGCCAAATGAGGCAGAGGCGGGCCTGTCGATGCGAATATCATTTCTTCGCAAGAGCAGGAGCTAGGGAAGCAGCTGGCGCCGCGGCGATACGAACAACGTCGCCGGTCATCAGTGAATCAGCGGGATTTAAGATGACTTTGTCCGATGGCGTCACGCCCTGGACGATTTCGATCGTGGTCCCGAAGTCGCGGCCCACTTTGATGTCGCGGAGCTCGACACTGTTGTCAGGTTTCACCACTCCAACTTGCAATCCCTGGGCGCGAAACAACAAAGTGTTGTTGGGCAAGGTCACAATTTGCCCTAACGACTCTCGAGTGAGGCGCGCCTGCGCGTAGCTGCCCGGTTGAATCTGATTGTCCGGGTTGTCGAGGTGAAGTTCGACCAGCATCGTTCGGGAATTCGGCGTGATTGATTCCGAAGTTGTCGCAACTTTCGCCTGCAAAGTTTTGCCGGCCTGATCGGGGAAAACGACATCGATCGGTTGGTCGACGCGAATATCGGTGGCGTTGGCTTGCGGGACGCGGAAATAAATCCGAAGCGGATTGGTTTGCTGGATGTGAAACATTTCCATGCCCGTGTTATTCGCCACGATCAGGTCGCCGACGTTGAGATTGCGCGCCGTGATCGTCCCGGCGAACGGGGCAGTCACACGTTTGAATGCGACCTGCTGTTCGAGGACGCGGAGGTTGGCGGCGAAGGCTTCCGCATTGGCCTTGGTCGTGTCTTGATTGGTGGCCGTGTTCTGCGCGTCGAGATCGGAAACGACGCCTTCGTGCCATAACTTCTGCCATTTATCGTTCGTAAGTTTAGCCAGATCGAAGCTTCTTTGCGCCAGAGCTTCCTGCGAGCGAGCCTGTTCAAGCTGATGATCAAGATCAGGCGTATCGATCTCGGCGAGCAACTGGTCTTGATCGACATGGGCGCCGATGTCTACCACCCAGCTTTTGAGGTAGCCATTGACCCGTGAAAAAATGCTCGCTTCCTGCCACGGCTTAACTTCAGCCGGCAACATCAGTCCATCCGAAGGCGCACCAACACTTGGCGACACAACGGACACGTTCGGCACTTCCAGTTGTTTGGTGTCGGCTGTTGCTTGTCGGCGCTGTGACAATCGTGGTAATACGCCGGCGAGCACTGCGAGGAACAGCAACGTCACGCCAGCCATGACGAGCAGGCGAGGTCCGCGCTTTCCGAATGGAGGGTTGCCGGATGGTTTCTTGTATCCTGCTAGTGCAAGATTGCTGATAGTCATTACGTTCATAAACATCTGCCTCGTTAGGTTGCGGAAATGGCCGTAGCCAATCCCTGCGATGGATTCGCTTCTTCGGGTTTGGAGTTGTGCCGGTGCAAAAGGCTGAATACGACCGGGACGAAAAACAGTGTGGCGACCGTGGCAAGCATCAGACCACCGATGACACCGCGGCCAAGCGGTGCATTTTGTTCGCCGCCTTCACCAAGTCCAAGTGCCATCGGCAACATGCCGATGATCATGGCAAGAGCAGTCATCAAGACAGGGCGTAATCGGGTTGTGCCCGCTTCCCACGCGGCATGCAGCGGATCCGCGCCATCATCGAGTTGCTGGCGCGCGAACGTAACCACGAGCACTGAGTTAGCCGTCGCAACACCCATGCACATGATAGCGCCCATCATTGCCGGCACGCTCAGTGTCGTGCCCGTAACGAAGAGTCCCCAGATCACGCCGGCGAGCGCGCCGGTTAGCGCCGTTAAAATAATAAAAGGATCGAGCCAGCTCTGGAAATTGACGACGAGCAGCAGATAAATGAGCGCGACGGCCGCGATTAGCCCCACGCTCAGCCCTATGAAACTCGAGTTCATGGTTAACGCCTGACCGCGCAGCATGATTGAAGTCCCGCGCGGTAAACTTTTTTGCATTTCGGCAATGATCGGTTTGATGTCGCTCAACACACCGCCGAGATCGCGATTTGAAATTCCACCGAAGACATCCACGACTGGCAGGATGTTGTAGTGAGAGTAAATTGGCTGGCTGTTGGTGCGAGTAAATGAAGCGAGGTTTGTTAACAGTTGGCCATTGGCCGCGCCGGGCTGACCAGCGCTCACCGGCAGCGCTTCGAGTGCGTTGAGCGACGTCAGCCGATACTCCGGCGCGCGCACATTCACGAGATATTGCACGCCGGTCGTCGGATCGACCCAGTAGCTTGGCGCCGTTTGACCGCTCCCGCTCAAGCTTAACAACACCGAACTGGCGACGTCTCTTTCGGTGAGTCCGACCCCCGCAGCTTTGGTTCGGTCTACCGTAAATTGGAGTCGTTGCAAATGCGCAGGCTGTTGCACACGAATATCAACCGCGCCGGGGACGCTGCGAAGCTTCTGCGCGAGCGCTCCGGCGATCTTGTGATCGGTCGCCAGGTCGCGGCCTAGAATCTGAATATCGAACGGCGCCGGTAATCCAAAGTTGATCGTTTGGGTCACGATGTCGGCCGGCAGGAAATAGAACTCAGCGCCGGGAAATTTCTCGTGCAGATCGAGCCGTAATTGCCGCACGTACTTTGCCGTCGGCTGATGGTTTTGTTGCAACGCGATAATCACGTCGGCATCGGCCGATCCAGCTGTGCCGCTATTGTTGTAACTCAAATTAATTCCGGATACGGGGAGGCCGATGTTATCAACGATGCCTTGGAGTTCCTTTGCGGGGATTCGCTGTCGGATCGCGGCTTCGACCTGATCGACAATTTTCGCTGTTTCTTCTACGCGCGTTCCGGCAACGGCGCGCACGTGCAATTGAAACGATCCAGCATCAACCGCTGGAAAGAAGTCCTGGCCGAGAAACGGGACGAGGATCCACGTTCCCGCGCAGAACGCCAGAAAGACCACGGCAAAGACAACACGATGGGTCAGGGTCGTGCCTAACAAATTGTGATATCCGCCGCGCAGGCGATCGAACCTACGTTCAAAGAGCTGTTGCAGAGCCACGAATGGCCTAACCCAGAGTGCAACATGCTGCTCTCCTCCGGACTTATGATGGTTTTGTTCGAACCACATGATCAGTGTCGGCACGAGCGTGCGGGAGAGAATGTAGGATGCGGCGACAGCGAACATGACGGCCTCCGCCAGCGGCACGAACAGAAAACGCGCCACGCCGGAGAGAAGAAACATCGGCACAAACACAATGCAGATGCAGAGCGTGGATACGAACGCTGGCAGCGCGATTTCACCTGCGCCCTTGAGAATCGCGTCCTCCAGCTTTTCTCCGAGACTCATGTGACGCTCGACGTTCTCGATCGTCACGGTTGCGTCATCGACCAGAATACCGACGGCCAGCGCAAGCCCGCCGAGCGTCATCAGATTAATTGTCTCGCCCATCAGGCTCAGGACCGCGATCGAAGCGAGCACGGAAAGCGGAATCGATATCGCGATGATGATCGTGCTCCGCCAGGAACCGAGAAACAAAAGGATCATCAGCGCGGTCAAGGCGGCGGCGATCACGCCTTCTCGGACAACCCCGCTCACCGCTGCGCGGACGAAGAGCGATTGATCACCAAACTCTTTTACCTGCACCGCCGTGGTGACGGTTTTCAGAACGTTGGCCATCGCCTGTTTCGCGCCGGACACCACGTTAAGAGTGGAAGCGGTGCCGCTCTTGAAAACGGACATCAAAGTGCTGCGAACCCCGTCCTGGCGAACGATATTTTGTTGCGGATCGTAGCCGTCACGCACCTGGGCGACGTCGCCGACGCGAATCTCTGCGCCATCGAGGACTTTGATCGGCAGCTCGTTCAATGCGTCGATACGCCCGGGAAAGGTATTGATATCGATCGGATACTGGGTTGCACCAAACTTGGTCGTGCCGCTCGGGAAGACGAGTGCCTGATTGTTGATCGCGTTCGTGACATCGGTTTGCGTCAGGTTTTTCTCCTCCAGCTTCCTCGGATCAAGATCGACCGAGACGAGTCGTTGCTTGCCACCGAAAGGATAAGGAATCGCGATGCCCGGGACGCTCACGAGGCCGACGCGAATCTGATTGAGCGCGATGTCGAAAGTTTGTTGTTCGGAAAGCGTGTTGCTGCCGATGCCGTATTGCAGAACGGGAACGGTGGCGGCGTCGTATTGAACAATGAGCGGCGGCGTTGCGCCGGCTGGAAGCTGTCTCAGGATCGTTTGCGAGACGGCGGTGACTTGGGCGACGGCCGTGGAAATTGTAACACCTGGCTGAAAATAGAGTTTGATGATGCCGATCCCATCGTACGAGGTGGACTCGATATGCTCGATGTTATTGACCGTGGTGGTGAGCGCGCGTTCCTGCGTATAGATGATGCGCTGCTCAATCTCGCGCGCGCTCAGACCGGTGTAGCCCCAAATAATGCTGACTACCGGAATGTTAATGGACGGAAAGATATCCGTGGGCGTGCGAATCAGGACGAACGGCGTCACTAAAAGTAGAAGCAACGCTGCTACCACAAAGGTGTAAGGCCGATTAAGAGCTAAACGAATAATCCACATTTGTGGTGTAAAGTTAATGCTCGCGTGGGTGCAGCTGCCACAGCGCGTATGGAAGATTTGCTGCTGCTCCCTCGGAGGTGATTCGCACTACCTCGTTCGAGGCAAAGTTTCGAAATTAGCTAATCCCGCCGAAAGGCGTAGCCCCGGCGGTAACTCCCTCAACTCGGCCGAGTGGGACGGCCAGCGCGCTCAGACTCCGGCGTCATTAGCCAGGATGTCGGTCTTGCAAAACTGGTTCGCTGGAAAGATCATGTTCGCATGAAACTCTGGGCTTGGGACGAGAAGAACCTTCCTTCAACCATGGACGCGATTCGCACCGCCGTCGCCGCGACTGTGTCAGTCATAATCGCGCGACTCGTGCAAATGCCCGAGGCTTACTGGGCCGCGATCGCGACTTTGGTTGTCATGCAATCCACCCTCGGCGCAACGCTGACGCTCTCGCTCCAACGGATCGTCGCTGCCGCGGTAGGCGCGTCAGTTGGAGCGCTCGAGGCAAATTTTTCGGCGCAAATCTGGCTGCGTTCGCGGTTGCGATCGTTCTCATCGGATTGCTGTCGATCGCGTTTCGTTTGGAGAAGACTGCGTATCGCTACGCCAGCATTACCCTCACGATCATCGTTCTCATTCCGCGCGCGGGCGCGCCGTGGACCATCGCGCTGCACAGGTTCCTTGAAGTCTCAGTCGGAATCATCGTTGCTCTCGCGATTGTGGCGGTGTGGCCAGAACATCGACGACTGTCAGTCAGTAGCACCGCCGAATAGCACGAGCTTCGCTATCGCAATCCGCACACGCCTCAGAAAATTCGCTGAGACCGAAACTTTTCTTGGGACCGGCGTCTATTCTTTCACTTCAACGCCTGCTTCTTTTTCAAGCGCCTTGATGAGGGCGCAGGCGTTTTCTTTTCCGAAGCCAAGGGCAACGGCCGATTCGAGATTTTTTTCGGCAACGCGCAGCGCTGGAATGGGTGAGGACAAACTTGCAGCAAATTTTTCAATAAGGCCCGCGTCCTTGAGCATGAGCTTGAGTGCGAAGCTGGTAGAAAAATCGCGTTTCAAAATATTCTGACCATTGCTCACAAGCAGCGGTGAGCGGAAGTCGGCGACTTTCACGACTTCCATCACGGTCTTCAGATCGAGCCCAGCCTTTTGCGCGAGAACCAGGCCTTCCGCGAGCGCTTCCATTTCCAACGCGACGATGAGGTTTCCCACCAGCTTCATGGCGGCGGCGTTTCCGTTGTTGCCAAAGTAGTGAACGGTTTGCCCCAAGTGCTCCAAGACCGGTCTCACTTTTTCAAAAATGGTCTTGCTGCCCGCGACCATAATCCAGAGCTTGGCATCCGCGGATTCTTGTTTGCTGCCGAAGACAGGCGCATCTAAAAAATCGACGCCGCGCTTTGCATAAGCTTCTAGCTCTCGCAAACTCGTCGCTGGAAGAACCGTGCTCATGTCCATCGCGATCTGGCCCGCTTTGATTCCACTGAGAATTCCTTTTGTGCCAAAGACAACTTCGTCGACGGCTTGCTCGTTACTCAAACTATACATGACCAGATCGACATCGCGGACGGCGTCCGCCGGCGTTTCGGCGATATGCGCGCCTTTCCTGGCAAACGGTTCGCACTTCTCAGCGCTCCGATTCCAGACCGTAAGTTGGTAGTTGGCTTTGAGAAGGTTGGACGCCATCCCGCTGCCCATGGTTCCGAGACCGAGATAAGAGATTGTCTTTATCATATCTGAATGTGTTATAGTTTTTGTGATATCCGCTGCACCGCTTGGCGAAGGGTCTCGGCGCACTGGCCCAAGGCTCGCCGTTCCTCGTCGGACATCGCCGGTTCGAGGATGCGGTTGACGCCTTCCCTCCCGACGACGCTCGGCAACGACAGGGTTACCCCGTATCTGGGGTTGTAAACGCCGATCGGCAACACCGCCCGCTCGTCGCGCAACACCGCTTCGGCGATCCGCGCGGACACGATCCCGATCCCGAACTGGCTCGCCCCGTTCCCTTCGATGATCGTGATGTTGGCGTAGCGGACATCGCGCTCGACGCTTTTGCGGAAGTTGTCGAACGAACTTCCAGCCTGCAAGGCCTCGGCGATCGGCACGCCGCTCACTCTGGCCGACGACCACAGCATCACTTCCGAAGTGCCGTGCTGACCGACGACTTGGGCCTCGACCGAAGCAGCGCTGACCTCGAGCCGTTCGGCGAGATGAATGCGAAGCCGAAGGGTGTCGATCAACGTGCCAGTGCTCAGGACGCGATCGTGCCCGGCGATCCGGCGCACCAGGTCCGCGAGCGGATCGGGCGGATCGGTGACCACCAGCAGCACCGCGGTCGGTGCCGCCGTGACTATCTTGGGGACGATGTCCTTGAACACGCCGGCATTGGTGTCGAGCAGCTTGAGGCGCCCCTCGCGGTCGTTGCGATCGGTGGCGCCGCCGCTCTTCTCATTGACCCCGGCAGTAAGCATCACGAGATCGGCACCGGCGAGAACCGAGTAGTCGCCATCGCGTAGCACGACCTCGGGACAGAGGGGCGCGCCGTAGCGTAAATCGGTAACCACCGCCCTGGCCCGCGCCCGTGTCCGGTCCACTAATACTACCTCGCGCGCCGAGCCGCGCACGACCAGCGACAACGCGCAGGCCGCGCCTACTCTTCCGACACCGACAACACCGACTTTCATTCTTATTTCCCTTCCTTATTCGTCAGGCTTGGATCAATCAGCGATAATCCAGTTTCTGGATCAAGGCCCTTGCGCATGGCATTCGGTTCGACCGTGACCATGACTTCGAGTGTAGGCCACACGTGTGCTTCGAGGACATGTCCTGCTCTGGCGGTTCCGTCAGGAAGGCCGACTACCATATGGGCATGAACAACGGGTTTTCCATTGAACAGTGCGATGTCGCCGATCATCGAAGCAACCTCGAGCTGACCTTCTACCGGGAGCTTCTTGTACATTTTCCGCTCGGGTGAAAACCAGGCGAGCGTCGCTCCGCGCAAGGCGCCAATCGCAGTGAAATGAGCGCTCGTCACATGATATTTCTCGGCAAACTCATTCAAACCTGAAAACGCTTCGTCGCCTTTGCTGAAAATCACCGCATATTCCTTGCGTCCGTGATTTTCACTCAAAAGCTGCACCTGCATCCCAGGTGCCTTGCCTCTCTCGATCGGTGTAGAAGTCACATGAGCCGCGCCGTCTTCCTCTGCCGAGACAATTTGTGCTTGAACTCCAGCCATAAGGATTAGTCCTCCTGCAACGAGCAAAAGAGTTGTGAACAGATAGGTTTTGATCAACATGGTGCGTTAGTCCTTATTTGAACCGAGCGAGATCGGGCTCGGACATGTGCCGTGAGTTGACCATTAATTGCGAGCTCTGCGTTAGGCCGAGTAGTTCGGCCAGGCGCGACTCGTAGGAATCGCAGGTTGGGCAATTACCGCTGAGTTCAACCCATTCGGGGTGTTGAACACGCAAGTCTTTGTGGATCTGCTGCTGAAGCTCGGCGTAGGAATGAATTTCGTTAAGCATGATCTAACCTATGGTTTGCTATCACTCGCCCGCCACTGCGTGTGCGTGGGATTTTTTGTTGCTACTCGGGAAGTGATCCGTAATCCCCCTTTTGGGATAGAGGCGTCTGGCACAGACGCCCTACAAAAGATCGGTGGTTGTAGGCTGTCTCTGTGAGACGGCACTAAGGTTTCGGCCCTTCACGGTTTCTCGATTAGCCGTTTGAAATTGTGAAGATACGTATCGACTCGATGTGAAACAGCGCCGCCGAAGCTCGAGGTCAGCTTCAGCGTAATGCAGGTGCTTTGGTCCAAAAGCGGCGTGAAAGAAACGACTCCCGCGGCGAAATGATCAGGAGCGTGCTGATCGGCAAGAGTGCGCCAGGCGAGTCTTCGTTCCGGAACGCGTAGCATCATCTCAAGTGTCGCCTCGTGCTGCTTTCCGTTGAATGCAAGCGACGCGGAGAAATGGTTCTGATCCAATCTCCGCACCTGTTTGATCGCGGTGATGAATTTTGGATAATCTTCAAAGGCCAGCCACCGTTGGTAGACGGCGGTTACCGGCGCTTTGACCACGATTGATCCCTTCGCGGCGTCCATCGCCAGCGTCCTGCTCCCGTTCTTTGCCATCTTTCTTGTTAGGTCCAGGACCGCCCGTATTCATTATTTGAAAACGTGCGGCTCCAGCCATCGGTGAAATTAAAGGTCGACATGTTGAGCACGAGCAGGGCATCGTGCCTGCGCGAGCGCCGTGGAAGAATCTTGCGCAGCGTGCGCCTGAAATTGTTTTCGGATTGTTTGGTTTTCATTCTGTTAATTCTTTGCGTAGAATCTTAGACAAAGCCCCGCTTCTCACCACGAAGCAGTGGCGGGATTTTTCAGTGCCTCTTTCGAGGGAGGAAAGAAGAGTGGCGCGTTGCGCGCTGGATCGTTAAGCTTTAAAGGGCTTGATCGCCCCAGGTAGATTTTTGGAGTCGAGAAAATGTCGAGGTCAGATCCTGGTGCGCGAAGAATTGCGCCGGCCGTTTGGCGGTACGGTTTGTCTGTTTTATTGGTCGCGATCTGCACTGCCGTCACGATGCCGCTGCAAGTCTACGGCGTCCGCACTTCTCTCTTCTTTCCGGCCGTTCTCCTCAGCACGTGGTATGGCGGCACAGGACCTGGGCTGCTGGCGGTCTTGCTATCGACCTTGTCCATCAACTTCTTCTTCACCGAACCGTTTTTCGAATTTCAATTTAGCGTTCAGGATATCCCTACTACGGTCGCATTTCTTCTCTCAGCGTTGATTATTAGTTCATGGAGCGCCGCCCGCCAGCGCGCCGAGAATCGCCTGCGCGACAATGAGCAACGCTGGCACGGATTGACCGAAGCGCTGCCGCAACTCGTCTGGGGAGCCACGTCGGATGGCGCGTGTGACTACTTCAGCCCGCAGTGGACGGACTATACCGGTGTGCCCGAAACCGAACTGCTCGGCTGGCAGTGGATGAAGGTGCTGCATCCCGACGACCGCGAGCCGACCCGAAAATTCTGGACGGATTCAGTCGCGGGGCGCACGCCCTACGATGTGGAGTACCGCGTCCAACGGAAGGACGGCGTTTATGGTTGGTTCAAGACGCGTGGCGTGCCGATCCGGGACGAGGAAGGTAAGATCGAAAAATGGTTTGGGACGTGCACCGACATCACTGACCGCAAACAAGCCGAGGCTTCTCTGCGCGAGAGCGAATACGAGCTGCGGAAAGCGCGAGATGGGCTGGAACGCAAAGTCAAAGAACGAACGGCCGACCTCAGCCGAAGCGCTGAAGCACTGCGCGCGTCCGAGCAAGTGGCGCGCGGACAGGTGGAGGCGCTGACCCAGAGTCTGGATGTGCTGGCCACCGCGCCTGATCCAGAAAACTTTATTGGACAAATGCTCAGCACAATTGCTCGTTTGTTGAACGCGCAAAGCGTCGTTTTGTGGGTATTGGATAAATCCACTGACTCGCTTCTTTTACGCTCAGCATGGGAAGACGAAAACTTGCCTGGGCCGGACCCGGAGCATCCGTTCATCAAGGACCCATTGATGTGGAAACAGAACCCGGTCATGCAGGAACTGATTTTCACAGGTGCTCCCGTGGTTTGCGACGACATCGAGACTGATCCCCGAGTCAGTGGCGATTGGGCCGATTACTTGAAGCGAAAACGGACGAGAAGGTTTCTCGCGGTTCCGATGTTCATAGGTGGAGAGGTTAGAGGTTTTGTTGGCATTCGCCATTTCCATGGCGGTTCGTATCGGCCTGAAGAAATCGAATTGACTCAGGCACTCGCTCATCAAGTGATGCTCGCCCTTCAACTGAATGAATTTGCAGAGCAAGGCCACCGAGCGGCCGTTTTCGAAGAACGAAATCGAATGGCGCGGGACATCCACGACACCCTCGCACAAGGTTTTACCGGCGTGATTGTGCAGCTGGAAGCGGCCGAAGACGCGATCTCGTGTGGCCGTCAGAAAGAGGCGGACAAGCATCTGCATCGCGCGGCGGGTTTGGCTCGCCAAAGCTTAAAGGAGGCGCGTCGGTCTGTGCACGCGCTGCGACCGGACGCTTTGGAGCGGGATAATTTTTGGGAGGCCCTCAAAGGAATCATCAAGGGCACCACAGCGGGAACCGCCCTGCACACCACGTGCGAATTGCGCGGCAAACTGCCGGAGCTTCCACCGCTTTGGCAGGAAAACCTTTTGCACATTGGGCAGGAAGCTTTGACTAACACGCTGAAGTACGCGCAGGCTCAGAATTTTAGAACGCGTTTAAGCTGCAACGGGAAAGGAATTCGGCTGGAGTTGCATGATGATGGGGACGGATTTGATCCCAAAGATCGACATGATGGTTTGGGTCTAACCGGAATGCGTGAGCGGGTTAAACAAATGAACGGTGAGCTGCAAATCACAAGCGCACCCGGCGAAGGCACCAATGTTGTCGTCGCGGTGTCGGTCAACCAGGAGTCGATGTCATGAAAAACAAGAAACAAAGCGTGAGGAAGCCTAACAAGGATGTGAAAAAGACCACGCGATCTAGTCCGAAGAGTGTCGCAGCAAAATCGCGCATTCGCGTGCTTATCGTCGACGATCACAGTGTCGTTCGTGAAGGACTGGTTTCACTGATCAGTCACAAAGCGGACATGACGGTTGTCGGCGAAGCCGGCGATGGACGCGAAGGAGTCGAGCTTTGGAGGCACCATCGGCCTGACGTAACGCTGCTGGATTTGCGGATGCCAGAGCTCGATGGCGTTGGCGTGATCAAAGAGATTCGCAGCAACAATGAAAAAGCGCGCTTCGTCGTCCTAACCACCTTTGACGGCGACGAAGATATTTACCGCGCAATCCAGGCCGGCGCGAAAGGTTATCTGCTCAAGGATGTGCCGCGCGAAGCCTTGATGGATTGTATCCGCCGCGTGCATGCCGGCGAAACCTGTGTCCCCGTGCACCTCGCTATGAAACTCGCGGACCGCGTCAGCGGCGAGACGCTGAGTGGACGCGAAATCGATGTGCTCAAGCTGATGGCTCAAGGCAAAAGCAACAAAGAGATCGGATCGGCCCTATTCATTAGTGAAGGTACCGTGAAGTCGCATGTGAAAGCCATCTTCGCCAAGATGAATGTAATCAGCCGGACCGAAGCGGTGGCGAACGCTACGCGCCGCGGCCTGATTCAGCTGTAGGCGCTTCTTCAGTTCACTTCAGCTAGTCTAGTTCGCGTATATTCGGTCAGCTCTTTGTATCTCCAAAGAGGGAGCGACCATCACCTCGTAGGTGGTACCACAAAATCCCGCAGACGCGCAATCGCTGACAGTCTCGTGCGATGACATCTTGAGGCACAAATTCAAACCCAACAAAGGAAAATAATATGCGCAGAAATGGTTCCACAAAAACGGCAGAGCTTCGGCAGAGACGCGAGGCTCCACTGGCCACACCGACCGATCTCACCCGCTCAGCCACCAAAGACATTGCCGGCGCCATGAACGCCATTCTTGCTGACGTGTTCGCGCTCTACCTGAAAACCAAAATTTTTCACTGGCACATGAGCGGTCCGCACTTCCGCGATTATCACTTACTTCTCGACGAACAGGGCGATCAGCTTTTCGCCATGACGGACCCGATCGCGGAGCGAATCCGAAAGACTGGCGAACTTACGATTAAGTCGATCGGTCATATCTCGCGCCTTCAGCGCTTCCTCGATAACGACGCGGACTACGTCGATCCGCCAGACATAATTGCCGAGTTGGCCGAGGACAACAAAACGCTGGCCACACGTCTGCGCGAGGCGCACAACGTTTGTGACGAGCATCGCGATGTTGCCACCGCGAGTTTGATCGAAGTTTGGATCGATGAAACCGAACGCCGCACCTGGTTTTTATCGGAGATAAAACGCGGCAGACAGACCTGAGCTGGCATCCTGATTTTGCCAACGAAGGAAAACATCAAACCAAAATAAGGAGAACAAACCATGACAAGCAATCGCGGAGTAGCATATCTGGGCACTGGAAAGGTCGAGGTCCAAAGTATCGACTTTCCAAAGCTGATTGGCCCTGATGGCAGGACGTGCCAGCACGGCGTCATCCTGAAAATCGTTTCTACGAATATCTGCGGGAGTGATCAGCATATGGTCAGAGGCCGCACGACGGCGCCGGTGGGAATGATCCTTGGTCATGAGATTACCGGGGAAGTGATCGAGGCCGGCCGGGATGTGGAGTTCATCAAGGTCGGAGATTTAGTTTCCGTGCCTTTCAACGTGGCGTGCGGCCGCTGCCGCACCTGCAAGGAACAAAAGACCGGCATCTGTCTGAGCGTCAATCCGGGTCGCGCCGGTGGAGCTTATGGCTACGTGGACATGGGCGGCTGGGTCGGCGGCCAGGCAGAATACGTGATGGTGCCGTACGCTGATTTTAACCTCCTCAAGTTTCCCGACAAGGCACGGGCGATGGAAAAGATCCGCGACCTGACCTGTCTGACGGACATCCTTCCAACCGGATATCACGGTGCCGTCACGGCGGGTGTGGGTCCCGGCTCAACGGTCTACGTCGCGGGTGCAGGGCCAGTCGGTCTTGCCGCCGCCGCTGCAGCGCAACTGCTTGGCGCAGCGGTCGTGATCGTGGCCGACATGAACGAAGCGCGACTCGCGCACGCGCGTTCGTTTGGTTGTGAAACGGTCAACCTCAAAGAAAGCGGCGCGCTCGCGGAAAAAATCGAACAGATTCTCGGCGTACCTGAAGTGGATAGTGCGATTGACTGCGTGGGCTTTGAGGCGAAGGGACACGGCGAGGGCGTTCACACCGAAGCGCCCGCAATCGTGCTCAATTCTGCGATGGAGATTACACGCGCCGGTGGAGCGATCGGCATTCCAGGTCTCTATGTCACCAAGGATCCGGGCGCAAAAGATGAGGCGGCCAGAAGAGGAGCGATCTCCATCCGTTTTGGTCTCGGTTGGGCGAAGAGTCATTCATTCTTCACGGGCCAGACTCCCGTCATGAAGTATAACCGGCAACTGATGATGGCGATCCTGCACGACAAGATCCAGATAGCCAAAGCGGTCAACGTCACTGTCATTACGCTGGATGATGCGCCGAGGGGCTATGCTGAATTCGATCAGGGAGTGCCGAAGAAGTTTGTCATCGATCCACACGGCAGCTTAACGAAAGCTGTCCGCCAAAGCTGACAATAGCGATAGAATCATTGCATCGGCGCCAACGACGCCGAGACCTACTTTGGTTTAAAGACGGCAGATCCACCGGCTATGATGCCTACGGGCGTCGGCCCGGCGACCGAGACTACAGACGAGAAGAATCCAACGGCCCAGACGAATTCTTCACGTTTCACAAATTTCGTGGAGAGTTTGCGCGCCTCTTCGGCCCGCGACGCCGCGGCCGTTCATTCGAGATCAGTGGTCTAGGACCCGAAACTGACAGCGACTACCTGCATCAAGCGAACTTGCGCTTTGGCAGACGGCGTTAAGCATAGATGGGGTAAACATCGGAAGCGCCGAGACTGACTACGTATTAAATGGCTGGCCATTGCTAGTCACCGAGAGCGACCTTCCCAGTAGATCATTTGATCCGGTTACTTGTGAGTTTCGGTAGCGTGTTTGCCCAATTTTTTCAAGAGCCGCAGCAATGTCAGCCGTTCGTTTTTTGAAAGGATGCCGGCCACATCTTCCATCGCGGCGGCGTGCTCGCCAAATCCCCGGGTAATCAGCGCCCGTCCTTTGGGTGTCAGTTCGACCCGACGCACCCGGCGGTCGTCCGGGTGATCCCTACGCAAAACGAGCCCTTTTTTGACCAGCCGATCGACGGCCACACTGATGGAACCGGGAGTGAGCCAGACCTTTGGGCCGATGGTATTCACCGGGAGCGGGCCCTTATGCAGGAGGACTTCCAGGACGCGGAAATCGGAGTCGCCCAGTTCTGTCCGCTTGATACTCCCGGCCGCGTGAGGGAGCAGTGCTTGAAAGGCTTTCATGAAAACGAGCCAGACATGGACGCCGGCGGAGTCCTCCCCCTTGGTTTTGCGTTCCCGTTTCATTGCGATTGCGACTTGACCACGAGTATATTGATGTCAATATACTTGTAGTCAATTAAACCAATCCTAACATGAAAATAACCATTGTCATTGCCCGTTTCCTTCTCGGATTTATCTTTCTCGTCTTCGGATTGAACGGCTTCCTCCACTTCATTCCCGCAACTCCTCCTACCGGAACTGCCGGTCAGTTTGTGGGGGCGCTCTTTGTCTCCCATTATTTGGTCCCGATATTTCTGCTCCAAATCGTTTCGGCGGTCCTGCTCCTGGTCAATCGCTACGTCCCGCTCGCGCTGACGCTGCTCGCTCCGATCATCGTCAACATTCTGCTCATTCACATATTGATGCTCCCGAGCGGCCTGCCTCTGGCTCTCGTCGTGACGGTGCTGTGGATCGTTGTGTTCCTGAGCGTCCGCTCCGCCTTCGCCGGTCTCTTCCAACAGCGCGTTATCGCTTGAACAAGAATCACCAACCAATGGAGATCGGCTTAGACAGTTTCGTTGCGGCAACCGTGGATGCGGCCGGTCGGGCCGTTGATCCGGCACGACATCTGAGCGAGTTACTCGAAGCAATCACGCTCGCGGACGAGGTGGGCCTCGATGTGTTTGGCATCGGCGAACATCACCGGCGCGAGTTCCTTGATTCCGCGCCGACGATGATTCTCGCCGCCGCCGCGGCCCGAACTCGCCGTATCCGCCTAACGAGCGCCGTCACCGTGCTGAGCGCGGCCGACCCGGTGCGCGTGTTCCAGGAGTTCGCGACGCTTGATCTACTTTCGAACGGAAGGGCGGAGATCGTGGCCGGGCGCGGCTCATTCATCGAAGCGTTTCCGCTCTTCGGGCTGGAACTCGAGGACTACGATTCGCTCTTTGCCGAAAAGCTCGATCTGCTTCTGAACATCCGCGAGAACACGCACGTTCACTGGTCGGGCAAACACCGCGCGCCACTCACCGGGCACGGAGTTTACCCGCGCCCGCTGCAGAACCCGCTGCCGGTCTGGCTCGGTGTCGGAGGCACACCGAACTCCTTCATTCGCGCCGGCGCACTCGGGTTGCCACTAATGGTTGCGATCATCGGAGGCGAGCCGCACCGGTTTCGGCCATTGATCGATCAATATCGCCAAGCCGGTCTGCGCGCGGGACACTCTCCAGATCAGCTCAAGGTGGGCGTCCATTCGTTAGGTTACGTCGCCGACAGCGCAGCGCAGGCGGCAAACGATTTCTTTCCCGGTTACGCGCGAAGCTTTTCTGAGATCGGGAAGGAACGCGGCTGGCCGCCAGTCACTCGCGCACATTTCGACGCGCTGCTCGGCCCAACCGGAGCGCTCATTGTAGGCGACCCGGAAACCGTCGCGGAAAAAATCCTGCGCGTAAACGAGTCGTTAGGCGCAATTTCCCGTCTCACGTTCCAGATGAGCGTGGCGGACCTGCCGGACGCGAAACTGATGCACGCGATCGAACTGCTCGGGACGCGTGTTGTGCCTCTGGTGCGAACCGCGCTCGCGTCTGGACAGCGGCAGCTCCTTTGCTAACGAACGCGGATGCAGCCGCCTAAACGTATTGATGCTCGAACTTGCGGATGGCCTCTCTCGAACGAGGGAGTGCAAATCACCTCGCAAGCGATATTGGAAAATTCCAACGACGCAGGATGGTAGCCTGACCGCGCGCAGCTACCATCTAAATAGAAAATTATGAACGCCACCAATACGATCAAACCCACGGCACCATCTTCTCACCCTGCTGAAGCAAGCGGAACATTTTTAGTCGGTGGCGACATTCCCGTTCGCCGGCTCGGCTTCGGCACGATGCAACTCACCGGCCCCGGCGTCTGGGGAGAACCGGCCAACCATTCCGAGGCGATCGCTGTCCTGCGACGTGCCGTGGATTTGGGAATCAATCTCATCGACACTGCCGATTCCTACGGGCCCGTAGTGGCAGAGTGTCTCATCGCCGAGGCGCTGCATCCGTATCCGGCCGATCTTCTGATCGCGACCAAAGCCGGCTTTCAGCGGCCTGGGCCTAACAAATGGGTTGAGGACGGCCGCCCCGAACATCTGCGCGCGGCGATCGAGGGTAGCCTCCACCGACTGCACGTTCCGCGAATCGATCTGTTACAATTGCACCGCATCGACCCGAAGGTTGCGATGGAAGATCAAATTGGCGCGTTGGTGGATCTTCAGCGCGAGGGCAAGATTCGTCATATTGGATTGTCTGAGGTCAGCGTAAAGCAGATCGAGGCGGTCCGGCGCATCACCCCGATCGTTTCGGTGCAGAATCGGTACAACCTGGTCGATCGAAATTCCGAGGACGTATTGAAGTATTGCACCGGCGAAAACCTAGGCTTCATCCCATGGTTCCCGCTCGCCACCGGCGAGCTCGCGAAACACGACGGGCCATTGACCCGCGCTGCGAAAAGTCTCAATGCGCAACCGGCCCAAGTTGCGCTCGCCTGGCTGCTTCGGAAATCTCCGGTGATGCTCCCGATTCCCGGAACCTCAAAGGTGAAACACCTGGAGGAAAACACCGCCGCGGCCCTGATTGAACTCGATGATTCGACAATGCGGGACTTGGAACGTCTCGGTAACAGCTAGATACTTTCCGGGTACGAAAGCACCTGAAGTCGAGGCGCTTTGTGCGCGAGGAAACTAACATGGCTGAATGGAAGCCCGCATGAAAGCTTTGCGCTTTGGTAAGTTCGGCACGCCATCTGTCCTGGCTATCGAAGAAGTTCCCCGGCCCGAGCCGCGCGATGGGGAAGCGCTCGTCCAGGTGAAGGCAGCAGCGATAAATCCGAGCGATGTGAAGAACGTCTTGGGCCAATTTCAAGGGACAACTTTACCGCGCACTCCTGGCCGCGATTTCTCAGGCATTGTCGTGGCGGGCAAAAAATACTTAGGTCAGGAAGTGTGGAGCAGCGGCCCTGGTTTCGGTAGCACACGAGATGGCGCGCACGCTGAATACGTCGCCATACCTGAAGAAGCACTGTCGTTGAAGCCGCGCACGCTAAACTTTGAAGAAGCGGCCGCTATTGGCGTTCCCTTTGTTACCGCCTGGTCCGCATTAGTCCATGCAGCTCAGCTTCAGGCTGGAGAAACGATCCTGATTATTGGTGCAACTGGAGCGGTCGGGCAGGCGGCTACACAGATTGCGAACTGGCGGAAAGCACGCGTGCTGGGAGCGGCTCGTAGTTCCCATCCGATTCCCGGTGCTGCCGCGGCCATCAATACCACGACCGAGGATCTGCGCGAACGCGTCTTCGAGTTAACGAATGGCAAGGGCGCTGATGCTGTGTTCGATACCGTCGGCGGGGCTTTGTTTGAGCCGGCGCTGCGTTCTTTGCGCCTCGGCGGGCGGCAAGTGGCCATCACGAGCACAGGCGAGCGGCGGGTGTGTTTCGATCTGATCGATTTCTACCACAACCTCTCGCAGCTCATCGGTGTCGATACGATGAAACTCACTCCTCGTGATGTTGCCGAAATCGCCGAAGAGTTATATCCTGGCTTTGAAGCCGAAATCCTCAAACCTCCCCCGCTTCAGTTTGTCCCGTTTGAAAACGCGGTCGAGGCCTACGAAGGAATCGCCAGCGGTCAGGCGGGAGCGAAGCACGTGCTCACCTTTTCGTAACGGTGCTAGCGGCGGTGGGGGCAAAGCGCCATCCCCTGTGCTCGTTTACCGCGCCCGGTTGATCTTCTGGCCAGAGTGCCACGACCGCGAGAGCGACGACGACCCCCACCGAGACTTCAATGAAGCGATGGAGCGCGACGATCCATGGCGAGCCGGGCCGCGGAATCAAAACGATGATCGTAAGAGTGATGCCGGCGTAGCGGTAGGCGGCTTTTTCTAAACGAAGTGCAAAGGAGAGCAATCCGATAAGAACGATCGCACCCGCAAACGCGACCAGATCCGCGCCGAAGTAATATGCCTCGAGCGCTCCGACTGAGGCACCGACGGCGGTTGCAACGATCCGCTGGAACGAGAGTGTCAGCGTCGCGTCGAGCGTCGATTGCATAACAACCAGAGTTGCGATCGCGGCCCAGTAGGCCTCGGGCATTTGCACGAGGCGCGCGATCAGCACGGACGCAGTGGCGGCGAGTGCCGTACGAATTGGGTTCGCGATCGAAGGAAGGCCAACTTTCTCCCCAGAGGATAATTTCATAACCGGGTATTCATATTTAGTCTTGGTTGCCGTTCATGATTTCCTTTTCTCCCCAAAAGATTCATGACAGCGCCGTGGATGGCTATTGCGCGTTCGTGGGATATTGCGGTCGCAGCGACGAAGGAGATGCGAGTCCCTCTTTCAGGGGTATTCAAAATCCCACACCTGCGCCGTAGCGGCGGATGCGCTCCGTCGAATAATCTATGGGCATGAATGAGAACGATTCCGGATTGACCAGATATCTACGAGAGATCGGGCGCATTCCCCTTCTGACACCGGAAGAGGAAATCGAACTCGCGGCAAAGATAAAACAGGGAGATACCGGCGCGCGCGAACGAATGATCAACGCGAACTTACGGCTGGTTGTTACGATCGCGCACGATTACGCGAACCTCGGTCTGCCGCTGCTTGATCTGATCTCCGAAGGAAACATCGGATTGACGAAGGCGGTCGAGCGGTTCGACCCGGCGAAAAAGGCAAAGCTGAGTACCTATGCCGCGTGGTGGATTAAACAAGCCATCAAACGCGCCCTGGCCGACCAGAGCAAAACGATCCGGCTGCCGGTGCATCTCGTCGACAAGGTCGCGAAAGTGCGCCGTGTCTCGTTGCAGATGAGCGACGAGCTCGGCCGCGAACCGACGGACGATGAGCTCGGCGAAGAAATTGGGATCGCCAGCGACAAAATTGCGAGACTAAAGGGTCTCGGCATTCGCCCGGCTTCGCTCGACGCTCCGATTGGGGACGACGAATCAACGGAGTTTGGCGAGGTGATCGGGGACGACGAGGCGCAAACCCCATTTGAAGTGTTGCGCGAGAAAAACCTGCTCGACGAGATCGACGGTTTGCTCGCTGTGCTCGACCACCGGGAGAAGAAAATTATATCTCAGCGTTTCGGGCTTGGCGGGGGAAAACCAAAGACCTTGGAGAGCGTCGCGGAGAATCTCGGTGTCACACGAGAGCGTATTCGCCAGTTACAGAATGTGGCGCTGTCGAAGCTGCGACGCGCCCTCAGCAAGAAAGAGGATCTCCCGGACACGGCGCTCCTGGCCGCAGCATAAAAAGGAAAACACCAATGAAGAAATATGCAGGCATCTTAATAATTGCCCTGGCCGCCACCGCGTCCGCGCAGACGTTTCGAACTCCGGCCACCCAAAAAAATATCAAGCGGCCGACGCCGCCATCGCCCGTCTACAAGGATAATGTGCAGGGAGTGATTCCACGAGCTCTGCGTGGAGGAAACCCATTCCGGATGCTCAATCCGAACGCGCCCGCGAAGGACGGAACAGCCGAGCAGAGCGTGATCGTCGATCCCGACACCGGAAAGTGGAAGGGCATTAAGCTGTTCGAAATCGTCTTCTAACAATAAGAAAACGCCGGGCAACGCCGCCTTGCGCGCCGACGGCGGCGTCGCGCGCTCGATTCTTTGATCGACATCCTGTTTTGCGCTTTACCCCTTCCAACAAAACGATCACAGTGAAGGTGGCCGCTTAAACGAGGATTAACGAAATGACGTCGCTCACTGCGCTGCTCTCGAAATGGCCGCTCATTCGGCAGATTCATGAGCGGGCCGATGGGACCGGTCTGGAAGCGATGTCGGACAAAACTCGCGCGATGCATGCGAGGATCGATGGCGCCGAAGTGGCGCGTTCGATTTGCCCGTACTGTGGCGTTGGTTGTGGCCAGCTCATTTTTCATAAGGGCGGCAAACTGATTTCGATCGAGGGCGACCCCGAAAGTCCGATCAGCCAGGGAAATCTTTGCCCAAAAGGCGCGGCCTCGTATCAACTGCTCACGCACGATCGGCGCGAGACGAAGATGAAGTACCGCGCGCCGCGTGCGAAAGAGTGGACGGAAATTTCGCTGGATCGCGCGATGGACATGGTGGCCGACCGCGTCTGGGAGTCGCGCCAGCGCACGTTCGTTCATAAAAAAGACGGCGCGACGATCAATCACACGACGGCGATCTGTCATCTCGGCGGCGCCACGCTCGATAACGAAGAAAATTATCTCATCCGAAAACTATTCACTCTTGGCCTGGGGATGGTCTGCATATCCAACCAGGCGCGGATATGACATAGCAGCACGGTGCCCGGTCTGGGCACCAGCTTTGGCCGGGGCGGAGCTACGACTGCGCAACAAGATCTCGCCAATGCCGATTGCATTTTAATCGAGGGCTCGTCGATGGCCGAAGCGCACCCGGTCGGATTCCGTTGGGTCATGAAAGCAAAAGAGCGCGGCGCGACTATTATTCATGTCGATCCTAGATTTTCGCGCACGAGCGCGCTGGCCGATATCTGGGTGCCGATGCGCGCCGGCGGTGACATCGCGTTTCTCGGCGGCATTATCAGGCACATTATCGAGAACAATCTTTTCTTCCGCGATTACGTGGTACACTTCACCAATGCATCCTGCATTCTGCGCGAAGATTTTCGCGACACGGAAGAAGGGGAGGCCGGCTTTTTCTCTGGCTGGAACGAAGGGCAACGCGCCTACGACAAGGAGAGCTGGGCTTACAACGGCGATGGCGGCCTCAGTTTTCCGGAACGCGATCTGACCTTGCAACATCCGCGCTGCGTCTTGCAAACGTTGCGCCGCCACTTTGCTCGTTACACGCCCGAAATGGTGGAGAAAATTTGTGGAATTTCGCCGGCGCTATTTCACAAAGTTGCGGACGCGCTCGTCGCGGCTTCCGGTCCCGAGAAAACGGCGGCGATTTGTTACGCGCTCGGTTGGACGCAACATTCAAAGGGCGTTCAGATCATTCGCACGGCGGCGATCCTGCAACTTCTGCTCGGCAACATCGGTCGTCCGGGCGGCGGAATTATGGCGCTGCGCGGTCATGCCTCGATTCAAGGATCGACCGACATTCCAACGCTTTACGATATTTTGCCCGGTTACCTGCCGATGCCGCGCGGCGACGGCAGCGAGGAGACGCTGGCTGATTACCTGACTCATCAAACAAAGCCGACCGGTCTCTGGAATAATTATCCGAACTACTTCATCAGCTTGATGAAGGCCTATTACGGCAAGAACGCGACAGCCGAAAACGACTTCGGCTACAGTTGGGTCCCCAAGCTCACCGGCAATCATTCGTTCTTCGAATATCTCTACGACATGGCCGACGGAAAAATGGAAGGCATGTTCATGATGGGCCAGAATCCGGCGGTGGCTGCGGCTAACTCCAGGTTCCAGCGAACGTCGCTCTCGAAACTAAAATGGCTGGTCGTCCGTGATATGGTCGAAATTGAAGCGGCCACATTTTGGTACGACTCGCCCGAGATCGAGCGCGGCGAATTGAAGACGGAAGAAATCGAAACGGAAGTTTTCTTTTTTCCGGCGGCCGGGCACGCGGAGAAGGAAGGTGCCTTCACCAACACCCAGCGCCTTCTGCAGTGGCGCGAGAAAGCGGTGAACCCGCCAGGTGACGCGCGATCGGAAGGTTGGTTCATGCATCAACTCGCTTTGCGACTCATTGCCAAGGCGAAGCAATCGAACGATCCGCTCGACGAGCCGTTGCGTTCACTCGACTGGTGGTATCCGGAAGATGAGCACGGGGAACCTCACATGGAGTCCGTGCTAGCAGAGATCAACGGTTGGTCCACGCTCGGTCGCGGCACTGAGGCCCCTCCCACATTGGCAGACGGAGTGGTCTTCGGTGTCGATCGCGACGGCAAGCCGCATCACGGTCCGCAGGTTGACGGTTTTCCACGACTGAAGGCCGACGGTTCGACCGCAAGCGGGGGCTGGATTTACTCCGGCGTCCTTGGTCCCGACAAGATTAACAAAGCGAACACGCGTAATTCGAAAGA
>PNAA01000016.1 GCA_003169975.1 Spartobacteria bacterium
CATAAATCTTCTGGTCTAGAGCCAAAGTTATTCTTCAGTGTCACGTTCGCCACCGCCCTGCTCGGCTCGGCGGCTTTCGCGCAAACCTCCACCTCCTCCACCACCGTGGCGGCGGATGGCACGACGCAAACCACCACGACCGAAACGAGCGGAGTGGTTACGGAGTTTACCCCGGGCAGCGTGTTTATTCTAAAAACCGAGGCCGCCGAACCCGTGCACTACAAATTCGCCAAGACGGTCACCTACGTCACGGCCGATGGGCGCGTGATCAAAGCCTCGAAGATCAGGAAAAACTCGAAGGTCCATGTGCACTACATTCGGGATAACGACGACATGCTCGTCGACCGGGTGACGGTGGATCAGGACTAAGCACAGTCTGGCAGTTTTCAAGCTCGCTCCGGCCTTGGCGCTGGAGCGAGCTTTTCTTTTTCAGGGCGTCGAATCGAGAGTCAGAGAATCAAAGAGTCAACGAGGGTCAGCGCGTGAATCGTGCAAGAATCCCAAATCGTCGCGGCCAGAGTACCGGCGGCCTGCGTCGTAGCGTTGCTCGCAAGAATTTTGCACGCTTCCCGGGGCTGTTGCCCAAAGCGAAGGGGCAAAAGATAATAGGACCCAAGAGAAGAGGGATTTGGTAAAGCCGTGTTCCCATGATGGGACGGCATGCGAGGCAGAACGAATTGTGGGGTGAGCCGGTGAACCTGGCGCGGGCGGATTCCAGCGGGGATCATCCGCTGCGCAAACTCCGGGAGAGGGTCCAGTTGGATTTCGTGCGCGAAGAGGTGGCGGGCTCCTACGGGCGCAAGGGGAACGTCTCAGTCGATCCGGTGGTCGTGCTGAAGATGATGCTCCTGCTCTTCTCTCGACAACGTGCGGAGCGAGCGGGAACTGATGCGGATCATCCCGTTGCGGATCGATTACCTCTGGTTCTTGGGTTACAGCCTGGAGGACGAGATTCCCAATCACAGCGTGCTTTCGAAGGCGCGGCGGCGCTGGGGGGGGGCGGAAGTCTTCGCCCGGCTCTTTCGGCAAAGTGTGGCGCAGTGTCTGGAAGCGGGGCTGATTGAAGGGAGCAAGCTGCACACCGATGCGAGCCCGGTGCGGGCCAATGCTGCGCTCAACTCGGTGGTCGCGGTCACCCCTGGCCAAGCTGGAGGAGAACGCGGAGGAGGAGGAGGAGCCGGCCAAGCGAGGGGGCGGCGGCGGCGGTGGTGGTGGTGGCGGGCCGGTCAATCAGCGGCACCGGGTGGCGAGCGATCCTGATTCCAGGCTCGTGCGCCAGACCATCGGGAAGAGTTACCCGAGTTACAAGAGTCATCGGGCGCTGGATGACAAGGCCGGAGTCATCACCGCGCTTCAGACGACGAACGGCATCCGCGACGACGGAGCGGAGCAACCTGCTCCGTGCAACACCAGGAGAACACGGCCTGCAAACCACGCGCGGTGGTGGCGGCACTGCAAGTATGGCACGAGCGCGAACTTCATTGCCCTGGCGGGCCAGGGGATTCGCTCCCAGATGGGCGATCGGCGCAGCCGGCTGCGCAACCACCAGCAGAAGGACATCTATCCGCGGCACGTTTTCGGTATGATGAGTGCCGCGACACTTACAAGTGTCCGGCGGGCCGCCGCCTTTACCGGCATCACTTCAATCGTCATCGCGGTTACTATGACTATCGGACGCGGCCTGGAGTGTGCGGGCGCTGTGCCTGAGCCCAACACTGCACCCGTTCCAAGGCCGGGCGCAGCCTGAACCGCTATCCTGGCCACCACCTCCTGGAGCGGGCCCGCCGCCAGTCCCCCACGGCCCGGCGGCGCGGCGCGATCGCCAGCGCCGGCAATATGGTTGCAGGAGCGCAACTTTGCCGAGGCCACCACTCAGCATGGCTTTAAGCGGGCCCGCTGGCGCGGCCTCGCCCAACAAACGATCCAAGACCAACTCATCGCCACGCTGCTGAACCTCAAGATCCTTCTGCGCCGGGCCGGCCTTGCTTCTTTAGCGTTCTTTGCCGTCCTCCAGGAGTGCCTCAAGCATTTGGCCGCGCTCCGGCATGCCTCTCAGTTCTTCGGACAAGCCTCCGTCGCCTAACCAGGAGCCCTCGCTCTATCTCCCTCTCACTTCAAAAAAGCCTCTCTCGGGCAACAACCCGGTAAAGGCTTCGCCCACGTCCCAAGGGGAGCGGGACGGGCGCCGAGGAATAGAGGACCGGAAGGCGGGTCCGTTTAAACCCCGAGTTCCGTTTTCAATGCTTCCAGCGAAATCAAAGGCGCCCTTCCCTCAGCGCGTACTGCCTCGCGCAAGTCCGTGAGGTCCTGTGCGTCCGCCAGCAGTTTCTGCAAGGCGACAAACTCGTCGTAGGGCAGGATGACGAACTCGCTCACGCCGTTCTTTTTCAGCACTTCAGGATGTAGTTCGATCATAATGGCAACTAACGATAAGCCTCGCGGCGATGAACAACACGATAAATGAAAATGTTTTTTCTTCAACCTGGAAGAGCACGCGGTAGTTGCCGACGCGGAGTCGGTACTCTGGGGTGTAGTTGGTCAGTCGCTTGACATCACCGACAAGGCCGTCAGCCAAGTTCTCGATCTTCTCAAGGACGCGCAACAGGTCTTTGGAAGGTAGAGCCTTTAGATCCTTTCGCGCGCGTGGTTTGAAGGCAAGTTCGTACTTCAAGGGGCGGCCTTAGTTGATTGGCTCAGGGTTCTGGCGGGCTCGTTCTTCCGGCGTCGACATTCCGGGCTATTTCGTGTTGGCTTCGTTCGTCTGAGTCTCGACCCGATCGACTTTCTGGGTGACTTCGTCGACGCCTCTCTGGATCGCCTCGACGTTGGGATGCAACTCGGCGAGGATGGCGTGCTCTTCCTCGGAGATTTTTTCGATCCGGTGCGCCTGCCCGCGCAGTTGCTCGAGCATGGCGTTCTGGCGGCTGGAGATCCGGTGCATCCACCAGAAGCAAACGCACCAGCAGCCGATATCGGCCACGCTAATGGAATCGAGAAAGAGACGGCTCATGGCATAACGGTTCTCCGGAAAGAGGAAATTGGAAAGCTGGACGCGCTGAAATTCGGAGAGAGGACGGAGGACGAGAAAGTAGAAAGTAAAAAGTAGAAGGTAGAAAGTGGGAGACGGAGGACGGAGGGAAATTAAGAAGGATGAAGGAAGAAGGATGAAGTGGGGGAAGGCAGCCGGAGGACGGAGGACGGCCGCCTCCATTGAACTTAGGGCGTGCCAAGGAGGACGGATCAGCGATAGGCCTCGCGGCGATGTCGAATGCTCTCGATGGCCACGACAAAGATGGCGTCCTCGACTGTGTAGATCACTCGATAGTTGCCGACTCGGACGCGGAACGCATTGTCGCTGCCAACGAGCTTGCGGCAGCCTTCCGGCCGCGGGTTGCGCGCCAGCCCGTTGATCGCACGCAAGACACGACGCTGCACGGTAGCATCGAGTCGGCGAAGGTCCTTGTCGGCCGAACGGCGAAAACTAACGGCGTACTGCTGCATTCGCCTTGAGCCGGCGTTTCACTTCTGCCAGCGGGATGGTTGGCTCATCCTTGCGGCGCGCAATGACCGCCAGATCGTGCAAATCCTCCAGCAATTCCTCGTATTCTGAGATCGGCAGCACCACCGCTGTCGGCTTGCCGTTCTTCACGATGTATTCCGCCTTCGGATTCAGCGTCTTCATACGAGCAGACTACTTGCTTCACGGCCACATTGCCAATTCGAAGCCCGCAAAGTGCCCCTCGAGATCACAGGGTCGATTGATCGAGTGGCTTGAGCGGGTCGTCGGCCAGAGATTTTTCTGCCCAACTCGCGAAGCGCGCTATGCGCTCAGGATCGCGGAAACGCTGATCCCAGCCGGCCTCATCTTCGCGGACGCGGCTCAGCTCTTTCTCCTGGCGAAGGAAAAGGGCGTAACTAAGAACCGCGCGCCGCGCTTCTGCCGGGAGAGCATGCACGGTTTCGAGAAGGGCGGCCTCTGTTTCGTCAGGCATGGGCGAAAGTTAATCAGAGCGGCCGGAAATGTCGAAGACGTTCTTCTGGAAAGCTGATCCGCCTCGGGGACCGAGGCGGGTTCTCGGTTATTGGTTCTTCGTTATTCGCCGCGGCGAATCCGCGCTGCTGCAGCCGGATTGGTTAAGGAGAAGGAGCGGGGAGGACGACACGGAGGACAGGGCGGGGAAAGTAGAAGGTAGAATGGAGCCGGTGGGGACCGTGCGACATGGACGTAGCCCGGAGGGTGAGCGAGCGGGCTGCGAGTGAATCAAAGTAGAAAGTAAAACGTCGGAGGACGGAGACAGGTCACAAATCGCTGCAGAGGGGAGCAATTTTCTCCGCGGTTTTCCTTTCCGGAAACCCTCCGCTGATGCAAATCTCAAAGGCCTGAGCGCGAGCCGCAATTTTGGTCCGCTAATTTGCTGGATGAATTGGCAATCTATGGCTAAAATAATGCTCCGTCGCGACAAGCATAGGTAAAGAAAATGGCGTCAGAGAAAGAATTTCCAGAGCAAAGCGGGCGGGAAAAAAGGGAAGGAACCAGTCCCAGTGGAGGCGCCGCCGCCGGCGAGCCACTCCGCGAATCGGATACGGCGTCTGAGCACCAGGCAGACGTCAACCGGGATGCAGAACGAGGAGCGGCCGACAAAGCCAAACGGCAAAGTCGCAGCGATTCAGACGCGTCGCGTGATCTGGGGAGGGCGGATGTGGGCCGAAGCGGCGCTGAACGCCAGGCCGAAGGAGACGAAAGACTGCGCGTCGAAAGAGAAACCTCGGATGAAGCCATCGACGCCGAACGACTCCGAACTGATGCCGCCACCGAGATGGGCCGGACCCACCATCAGGCTTCGGCCAAGTCTTCCGCTGAATTATTATCCCGGGAACAAGAAAGCCACCGCGAAACCAAGACGGCTCTGACCACGAGGGAAGAATTCCTCGCCATCGTCAGCCATGATTTAAGAAATCCTCTCAATCACATCTCCATGGCCGCGCAGAATCTATTCGAAGAGCCAGGCGAGCAGGAGGACGTGAAAGAGATCGCCGCCGCGATCAAGAGAAGCACAGGCGAAATGCTCCGGCTCATTCAGGATCTGCTGGACATCGAAAGAATAGCTATCGGCAAGCTCATCCTCCACTACGAAAAGCATGACATTGGTGAAATCATTCAGACCGTGGTCGGGGATTTCCAACGCGATGCCGTTTCCAAAGAAATAACCTTGACCGCAAAATGTGACGCTGGGTGTGGCGATGTCGTCTGTGACCACAATCGGGTCGCGCAGGTCTTGTCGAATCTGATCGGAAACGCCATCAAGTTCACCTCGGCCAAAGGTCAAATCCGCGTCAGCTGCGCGCGAACCGGTCCGGAAGGTAAAGACGTGCAGGTTTCCGTGAGCGATACCGGAACGGGCATCGCCCCGGAGAAGATTAAAAGCATCTTCGAGCGTTTCTCACAGATCAATAGCCAGGATCGTCGCGGCATCGGCCTGGGACTCTACATTGCCAAAATGATGGTCGAGGAGCATCCGGGAAGAATATGGGTCGAGTCGAAGCTCGGGGAGGGCAGCACGTTTCACTTCACTCTTCCGGTTCGTTCCAGGGCGACCTCATAAAGCCAGGCCGCCTTCAAGAGGCTCCGGCGTGGCAGGGGGCGGAGGTCAGAAGGCAACGGGCAAAGGACAGGGAGCGGAAAAGCTGACAACTAAAACGCTGAAAGCTGAAATGGGAGGCAGAGGAAGGTCTTCGGAGGCCGGAGGAAGGAGGAAGGGACTGGGCGTGAAAGGCCGGCACACCCCAAGAACAGAAAAAGCCGCCGAGTCTCGGACTCGGCGGCCTTTCGTTACGAGCTGGTTTGTCTTAATCCATCCCGAGCGAATTGAGGGTCGGCTCATCAATCGCCGCGGTGGTATAGAGTCCATGATCGGATTGGTAGCCGGTGAGCGCTTCCCGCGTTAACGGGCCGAGCAATCCATCCACCTCACCCTTATAGTACCCTTGCTCCTGCAGACCCGCTTGCACATCGGCGATCACGCGATCAAGTCGCTCTGCGCTGCGACCGGCATAGATCGGTCCGTCGTAGACGTAGTATTGCGCCGACGGCTGGTAACCCCAGGCCGGATACCAGTAGCCTGCATTGAAGTAGTAGTAACCGCCGCCAATGAGCTCAACCCGGCTGTAGTGTGAGCGGTAGAAATTCTGGTCGTGCATCTGCGGACGGTAGGAGCGGAAGGCGACGTAATTTTGGCCCTGCCATTGTTCGCTCCCGCTGATCGTGCGGCTCTGGCTAAAGGTGACGGCCGGGACCTGCTCCGGCTTGGGTTGCGCCTGGAAGTTGGCGTGCTCGGACTTGATCTTCTGGACGGCCTGGGTGTCGAGCTTTTTCGTCTGGGCAGTCGGCTTTTGAGCCGCCGGATTCGGCTTGTTGGCCAATGGCGCGGCCTGCGGACTCGTTGCGGCGGGTGCGGGGTTGGCCGCCTCATTTGCCGTCGGAGGTGCCTTGGACGCGTTACGCCCTTTCTTATGCTGCTGCCCTGTCTGCGCATTGACGTTGGGAGTCGCGTTGGCTGACTCTTTGGCTGGGACGTGTGCCCTTGGGTGGGGGGGCGCGGTAACGGGCTCCTTCGCTTTCATCCCGGGGTTCGGTCTGTTGGCGGGCCGCTCGCCCTGTGGGTGTGCCGGAGATTGAGGTTCCCGCGGCGCGTGCGCTTTTTCCTGCTGCTTCTTCTTTGGTGTTGGCTGCGCTTCGTCCTGCTGGGCCATCGCGCCGGCGGAAAGCGCCAGCGAACAGCTGATAAATATCGTGATAAACTTTTTCATATTACTTCTTGGTCGGTTTTCGTTGGGTTTCATTCACATTAACTGACCATCGCCCGAGTAATACTCGTTCCAGACAGTGACAGTCCCTTACGATTCGCGGATCGGATCCCTTTTGGTTCCCCCGCGGGGATCATCCGGTTGCGGTTATCGGGCGATTGAGGGGTCGCGGTTATTCGGAGCGGCCGTGGGCGGCCGGGTGATTGGTTATTGTTTATTGAGGAAGCCGGCTCCGAGAGGCTCCGGCGTGGCAGGGCGGAGATTAGGATTGCGGTTGCTGCTGGGTGACGCAGTGGATGCCGCCACCGCCTTGATCGAGGCTGGGGAGCGGGATTTGCACAATGGCGCGGCCCGGGAACGCGCTGGCCGCCACCGCCGCGGCGGCGGTATCGGTTGCGGAGTTACCGGTCTGGATCATCATGACCGCACCATTGACCGGATACATGTTTGCGTAACCGGCGTAATTGGTACTCCCCCGAAAAAATGGACAGCTAGAGCGCAGTCGTTTTTTTTAGTTTAACGATGGTTGTTGGTTTTGAAAGAAGCGGTTTAAGAAGGTGAGCGGTGAGAGACCGCCGAGGGAAGTGTGACGCCGGCGACGATTGTAGAAGCATTCGATGTAATCGAAGACGGCGCGGGAAGCCGTGCGGTGACTCTCGAAGCGGCCATTTTCCGGCAAGGCTTCATTCTTGAAGGAAGCGAAAAAGCTCTCGGCCATGGCGTTGTCGTAACAGCATCCCTTGGCGCTCATGCTTTGAAGCAGATTTGCCCTGGCCAGGCGTTTTCGAAGTTGACCAGAGGTGTATTGGCAGCCGCGATCGGAATGGAATAGAGCCCCCGGGGCCACTGGCCCGCGGGCGAGGGTTTTGTCCAAAGCGGCGGTGACGATATCGCTCTGCAGAGAGTCGGAGAGTTTCCACCCCAAGGACCATGCGGGTAAATCGATCCAGGACGACGGCCAGATAGAGCCACCCTTGGGCAGTGGGAATATAAGTGATGGCGCTGAGCAAATGCTGATGGGGAGCTTGCGCAGCAACGGCGCCAACCAGCAGATTGGGCGAAGGAGCGGCCGCGTGATCCTGACTCGTTGTCTTTGGGCGAAAGGGACGTCGGGGCCTCGCTCGCAGGCCATTCTTGCGCATGAGTCTTGCGACCCGGTTTTCCGAGCACAAAGCAACCATTTGCCCGAAGCTCCCAAGTCATTCGAGGACTGCCATAGCAGCGGGTATGACGATGAGCGTGAAGGGTTTTCATCTGATTTAGAAGTTGAGCGTTGGCAAGGTGGCGAGCAGAGGGCCGACGGTCTTTCCAAGCCAAATATCCCGAACGAGAGACATCCAAGGCAGCGCAAAGCTCTCTCAGGGTGTAACTGACCCGTAATCTCTTCATCAATGCATACCGCTCTGTGGGTCCTCCGAGAGTATGCTCACGGCTTTTTTAAAAATCTCGCGCTGCCGCCGCAGGTATTCATTTTCCCGATGCAGACGGCGGATCTCTGCCGCAGCATCAGCAACAGGCGCTCCACCGCCAGTCTTTCGACTTCGTCGAAAAGACTGGCGTTACGCGCCCGTTGCTCAGCGCCCTATTGCGCCACAATCGAAGAGAGTTGGCGCTGATGCCGAGATCGGCCGCTACCACCTTCAGAGGACGACCACTGCTTAAAAGCAGGTCGACGCTTTGCTGACGGAATTCCGTGCTGTAATTGCCATGAGGTTTGGACATGTCTGGTTTCCTTTCCCAGACTGCGCCCTCCCTGTCCATCAAATCGGGGGAACTTCAAGGTGCTGCGGCTTTTGGCCGAGCGCCCGGAGGAGCCTTCGGCGGTGATTGTCGATGGACGCAGTCTGCGCTCCACGCCGGAGAGTGGCGGCCGCGCCGGCTACGATGGACATAAGCGCAAGAAGGGTTCCAAAGTGCATGCGGCGGTCGATCCGCTGGGGCCTCTCTTGGCTTTGAAAGTCACGCCGGCGAACGAACAAGAACGGGTGCACGTGGGCGCCTTGCTGGCGGAGGTGCAAGAGGCAACGGGAGAGAACGTCCAAGCCGCTTTTGTCGATCAAGGTTACACGAGAGAAGAACCGGCCGCGCAAGCGGCCCAAGAAGGAGTGCAACTCATCGTGGTAAAACTCAGGGAAGCCAAAAGAGGCTTTATCCTGCTGCCGCGACGATGGGTCGTGGAGCGCTCTTTTGCTTGGGCCACTCGCTTCCGTCGGCTCGTCCGAGACTACGAAAGGCTGCCTTCTTCCCTCGCAGGGCTCCACTGGGCTGGCCTTTCTTACCCTTATGCTTAACGCTCTGTTTCAAAATGCATGACAGGCTCTAGGAAAGAATGAAGCGTTCGGAGTAATCCTGGTCCGGTAGCGCTACCCGACCTCCGGCGAGTCGCCCTGGCAAAAGAGCAAGGGCGTGCCGCTGGCTGAGCCAGAATGCGTCCGCGTTGCTCAGACCGGCCGCGGCAGGGAGCGTGTCAAATATGGGCCGAACCATTCCGGCAGAATCTTCACGCACCCGATTCTCTCCCGAGTTCTTCGAGCAGTCGGCTTCGGACCTCCTCTGTGGCATAACGTTTCGCAATCTCCTGAAATTCCGGGCTCCCGATATCGATTTTTGCTGTTTTGGCCAAATGTTTCACATCAAGAGCAATCGTCCGGCGTCGCCTTCACGCCAGTTTGCGCAGGGTCTTGCGGTAATCTTTGGCCGTTTTTTGATTGTGGAGCGGATTTCCTGCTTCGACGGGCCCTGGCGAAGGGGCATGAGCACGATCGCTCCGCTTTCCGGCAGGCGGTGATGTGACCCTGATCGCCAACTTTCACGCGCGCGAGGTCCATCAGGGCGGCGTCGAAGATGATTCCCTGGGAATTGCCGACTTTGGAGATGGTCTTGGTCATCGTGTAATTCTAGGTTTTACATGCGCTTGGGCAAGCGGGACTTGTCCAGTGCGCAGTGTGGAGGGCGCGGACAACGGACGAAGAAGGTGGGAAGCAAACGTTCAATCCGACTGAGGCGGATCAATTGGGGAAGAGGAACGGAAAGATTGTTTCCCTTGGCAGGCTGATTTCGATTATTAGAATTGTCCATGTGCAGAATTTTTTTCCTGCTGGGGATCGCGATTGGCCTGGTCATTTCTGAGGCGGGTGCAAGTGAGGTGAGGACGCAGCCTTCGAGCGCGATTCGCAGGGAGGTGACGGTCGCGAATTGGGATAAGGGCGGGGCGTTGTCCCACTGGGTTTATCTCCATCCTTCGGAGGTTTTTCCGGCCGCCGTGGTGCGGCGCGACGGCCCGGTGCTGGAGCTGCCGGAGGCGCTCCGTCCGGAGATCGGCCAGCTCGAGCTGAAGGAGGACGACGGATCGAGCGAGACACTTGGTCAGTTCATCAATAATGGCGCGGTCGATGGCTGCATCGTCCTCCACCAGGGCAAGGTGGTTTACGAGGTCTATCCGACGATGAACCAGAACGATTTCCACCTGCTCTACTCGGTGAGCAAGGTGTTTACCTCGACCGCGCTGGCCATCCTCGAGGATCAGGAACGGATCGATCTTAACCGGACGGTGGAGAGTTATCTGCCAGAACTGAAGAAAAGCGCCTGGGCCGGGACGCGGTTGCGCGATGTCGCGGATATGGCGTCGGGGATGGAAGGAAGTGAGACGGATAACTCGGCCTATCGCAACCCGGCGCATAAGCAATTCCAACTGGAGGCGACGCTCGGCTGGCAATCGCGGACGGCGGCCAATCTGCCCGCGGCGGTGCGCCAGGGTGATCTGCCTGGGTTTCTCGGGACGATCCAGCGGGTGCGCAAGCCGGGTGAGGCGTGGGCTTACACGAGCAGTAATACGGCGGTGCTGGGCGAGGTAATCGAACGGGTGACTGGTCAGAGTCTGTCGAATATGATCGGCGAGTTGATCTGGCGCCGGATGGGAGCGGAGCACGACGGGTTACTGCTGCAAAATGAGCGCGGGTATCCGATCGCGCATGCGGGGATGGTGGCGACCTTGCGCGATGTGGCACGCTTCGGGTTGCTCTTCACGAAGAGCGCCGGGCCAGCGCAACGCGGGGTGATTTCGGAGAAGGTGCTTCACCGCATCTTCAACGAGGGCCGGCCGGAGCTGCTGGGGAAGGATCATCCGCCGGGCATGCTGCCGTTGACCTATCAATGGGACATGCTGAGCGACAAGGGAGAGATGGCGAAGGGCGGCTGGGCGGGGCAGTTACTCTACATCGATCGGGAAAAGGATGTGGTGGTGGCCTATTTCGGAACGAACCTAACGAGTGAACCCAAGGTGGAGGCGTTGCCCTGCCGGATTATTGCGAAGACGTTTTTTTGAAAGGCTGGCGTTCGAGAATCGAGCGCGGTTATTTGTTCATAGTTATTGGTTCTTGGAGAAAGAGTGACCCCGCCTGAGGCGGATCAACGCTCAATTGTTGCAGAGACGGCTGAGGAACGAGGGCATCCAAACTGAGGTGTCGGCGAGAATCACGTGCCTCGAACTTTCTTTGTTTGAGGGCGCGGCGGCACCTTGAGCGCGGGCATCTTGCCGCCCAGCGCAGCGAGACGCCGGGCGGCCTCGCGCTCGATCAGCGCTTCCAAACCCATTCAGACGAGGGCGGTTTTCTCAGTCTCGCCGGTGTATTCGCCGGCCCTACCGAGCAAATCGTCGTCGATGTTCAGGGTCATTCTCATGCATACATTGATGCTCGTTTTGGACACGGGATCAAGCCGGCCGTGAAGCCGGAGCCGAAAGCCAGCCTCCAATCCGGTGGAGGCGGATCGACTTTCAATTGTTAGGGGAAAGGCGAAGAAGCACGGGCAGACGATGGGGAACCCGAAGTCTCGGGCGAGGGGCGAATTCAAACGCGGCGGACTTTGGCACGGAATTCGCAGCAGAGACGGTATGCCGAATGCGGCCCTCGACTCTTTCGTCTCTGCGCTGTTCTCGCAGGTAGCGCCTGTCGGGATCATGGCTGGCATCGCGGGTAGTGTGCTGCGCAGGCTGGAGCAGCGGCGCGGTGGCGGGCAGATCATTCGGCGCGGCGCCGGACACGGCGCGCAAGGGCGGACGCGCGCCCCCGCGCGGAAACAGGGGATACGCAAGCAAAGGCTCAAAGCAGCTGGCTGAAGAGATGATCCGCCTGGGGGCGGACTGCAAGGCTGAGGTCGGGGGTCGGACAGCAGGTCCGCGGCCGGCGGGTTTTGACGCCTCGAGGCGACTCGTCGACAATCAAGGCATGAGCAACACGACGCCCGAGCCTCCCTCACCTGCGCTTTTTTTTGAGACGATCAATGCCTATGAACGCTCGGCGGCGATCAAGGGAGCCGTCGAGCTGGATTTCTTCACCGCGATGGCCGATGGGCCGACGACGGCAGCGGAGCTGGCGCGCCACTGCGCTGTGGCCGAACGCGGCGCTCGCATTCTCGCCGATTACCTGACGGTTCTGGGGTTCCTGACGAAGAGCGGCGAGCGCTACGCGCTGACGCCGGATAGCGCGATGTTTCTCAATCGCAAGTCGCCGGCCTATGCCGGTGGGATGACGCAATTTCTTTTGTCGCCCGAGCTGCGGCGCGGCTACGACGATATCGCGGCCACAGTACGCAAGGGCGGGACGGCGCAAAGCGAACTGGGGACGATCGCGCCGGAGCATCCGATCTGGCTGGATTTCGCGCGTGGGATGGGTGGGATGATGAGGATGCCGGCGCAGATGCTGGCGGAAATGATCCCTCTGGAAGGCGCACCGAAAGTGCTGGATATCTCGGCCAGCCACGGGATGTGGGGAATGGCTTTCGCACAGAAGCATCCGCGTGCGCAACTGGTGGCGCTGGACTGGGCGCCCGTGCTGAAACTGACACAGGAGAACGCGCAACGCGCGGGGCTAGCGGATCGCTTCAGCACGATCGCGGGCGACGCCTTCGAGGTGGATCTAGGGTCAGGCTATGACGTGGTGCTGATCCCCAATTTCCTGCATCATTTCAACAAGCAGGATTGCGCGCGGTTCCTGAAGAAAGTGCACGCGGCCTTGCGGGACGGGGGACGGGTGGCGATCGCGGACTTCGTGCCGAATCCCGACCGGGTGTCGCCGCCGGAAGCCGCCAGCTTTAGCTTTGTGATGCTCGCGGGCACGCCGGAAGGGGACGCCTACACGCTGGTGGAATTTGAAAAGATGCTGGCGGACGCCGGATTTGGGGCGGTTGAAAGTCATGATCTGCCGCCGGTGTGGACGGCGATCATCGCGAAGAAATGAAGAACAAATAGATTACAAAGTAGCAACGCGAAAGCTGAAAAGGGAGCAACGGGTGGGAATTTGCTTGACTCTGCGGCCGGAAGTCGAAAGTCTCACCGCCATCTGTCGCGCCTCACTTTCACAATCCAATCATCACGGATGGGGCACGCGGAATAACACTGCTATTGCCACCTCACTATGAATAAGAAATTGTCTCTCGCACTCCTCGCTCTGCTCGCGCTCGCGGGCGTTTCGCCGGCTCAGACGCTCCAAACGCTCCTCCACCCGCCGCCCGGCGGCGCGTTTCTCCCCTTCCAGCTCACCGATGGCACGGTGATGTTCCAGGCCAATAGTTCGCAGGACTGGTGGAAGCTGACGCCGGACATCACCGGGAGTTATCTCAATGGGACCTGGACGAAGCTGGCTTCGTTGCAGCCCGGCTATGTGCCGGATGATTTTGCCTCGGCCGTGCTGGCGGACGGACGGGTGGTGATAACCGGTGGTGAATATAACAATGGCCAGTTTACCCTAACGAACCTGGGCGCAGTCTACGATCCGGTCGCCAATACCTGGACACCGTTGCCGGCGCCCCCCGGCTGGGATTTTATTGGCGATTCCCCGTCGGTGGTGCTGCCCGATGGCCGGTTCGTGGTGGGACGCAAGCTGGATATGCAAGTGGCGGCGCTGGACCCGGCGACGCTGACCTGGAGCTTGCTCGGCTCCGCGGGGAAGAGCGACTTTAACGCCGAGGAAGGGTGGACTCTGTTACCGGACGGCACGGTGCTGACTTTCGATGTGAAGAATGCGCCGAACTCGGAACGCTATTTTTCCGCGACGCAAACGTGGCAGACTGCCGGGAGCACGATCGTGGATCTCCATTCGCCGTCGCAGTTTGGCTGTCTGCCATACGGAGATATGGGGCAGTTTTGCTATTTCCCGCCGGGTGAAGTGGGGCCGGCTCTGCTGTTACCGGATGGCCGGGTTTTTGCCACCGGCTCCAACTCTTCGGCCGGTCCTGGTCACACGGCGATCTACACGCCGCCAACGGTGGTCGGAGATCCTGGCACATGGGCTGTCGGGCCCGATTTTCCGAATGGCGATAACGCCGGCGATTCCTTTGGCGCGCTCCTGCCAAATGGCAATGCGCTAATCCTGGGTAATGCGGGAAGGCTTTATGAATTCAACGGGGTGACTCTCACCCAGACCTTGAGTGCTTCGGGCGCGTTGATGGTGTTGCCGACGGGCCAGGTGGTCGTGGCGAACGGCTCCGTGGTCAAACTCTATACGCCGGCGGTCACAACCTTCCAGGCGGCCTGGAGGCCGCGGATCAAGAAATTTCCGGCGACGGTGGTGCGCGGCTTGACCTATAAGATCACGGGGCAGCAGTTCAACGGGTTGTCCCAAGCGGCCGCCTTCGGTGATGAGTTGGAAACGGCGACTAACTATCCGCTCGTGAGGATTACGAACACGGGCACCGGGCACGTCTTCTACGCGCGCACGCATGGACATAGCACGATGGGGGTCGCGACCGGCAAGGCCAAAGTGTCGACCAACTTCGATGTGCCGGCAGCCGCGGAAACGGGCAGCAGCACCCTGGAAGTGGTGGCGAATGGCATTCCTTCCAAGACCGTGACGATCACGGTGAACTGAAGGCCGCCCTTTTCGTCCGTTTATTTCGGACGCTTCGACGGCGTGGGGCGAGGTTTGGTGGAGGGGCCCGCGGTCGGCGCCGGCGGCGGCTCCGATTTGAGCAATGCGCTGCGCTCCTTGAGGAAATGTTCCACCGTTCCTTTGGCGACGAGGTAGGGCCGACCGGCGAGCTTTTCTTCCTTCGTCAGCTTTTCGTTCAGCTGCTTCTGTTTCTCCTGGAATTGCTGGTCGAGCCGGGCCTTGTCTGCGGGTTTCTCATCGGCCCCAGGCTTACGTTCGTTAGGCAGGCTCGCTTTCACGGAAACAAGGACGGGATAGTTTGTGCCCATCAGTTTCCCGATGCGCAATAGGTAGTCAAAACCATCGAAGGTCTCGATGGTGAGCGTGGAAGGCTTGTCCAGGCCGGTCTCGGCCGGCAGCGCGTCGGCCTTCAGGACGTCGGCGAAGCCCAGGTTGGCGAGGTAGCTGGTGACAGTGTTAAACTTCGTGCTGTCGGGTTCTTCGCCGGGTTTCGCCTCAAGCAAAGTCCAGGGGCCAGTGACGGTCTGGCGCGAGACTTTCCAATTCATGCCCGGAGCGGCGCCGGCGAGGGCGATGGATTTGGGGTTTTCCACCTTGAGAAAATCTCGACTGATCCAGAGATCGGGTTTTGGCTGGACCTCATCGAAGGTCTCCGCAACGAGGTAGACGCGTTCGGCGTGGGCGGGCGACATGACATAGCGCCCGACAGAAATCGAGACGTCGCCGAAAGAACGGTTAGACATCTGGTTTTGCTTTTTCCCGAGCAACAACGAGCCCAACGGCTTCGCGCTGCCGTCCGTGAGTTCGATCAACGTGCCGCTATCCGAAGTGCTGCCGGGCTCAAGCAGCTCCAGACGCCCAAGCTGCGAAGGGCCGGCTTTGACATCCTGGGTGGCGCGCAATTCCCAGAGTTTCCGAAGCAAGCCCGCGACTTTCCCGAAGTCGGCCGGGTAATCAGCGCGCTCCGCCACGCGCCACGTGCCCTCTTGCTTGACCAGGTTGAGTTCGGTTCCGCTAGTCTTGATGGTGACGCGCGAAACGTCATTGAGCGGAAAGGAAAGAATCTTTTCGCTCGACCCGGCCGCGCTGCTGCTCCAGGAAGCGGAGTCGCGGCTGCGCAGCAGGAGGGCGACTCCACCGAGCGCCGCGAGCAGGACGAGAATGAGGGCGAGCTGATTCCTTTTCATTCTCCGGCGCGTTGCCGCTTCATCAGGGCGAGAAGGAATCCGGCCAGGATCACGACGACCGGCATGCCCGCGATGTTGATCCACTTGATTCGATTCTCGAGCGAGTCGATCTGGGCCCTCAGTTTGCGCCGCATCTCTTTCAACTGCGTTTTTACATCCGCTTCGGTCTTGCGGAAATTCGCCAGCTCTTCCTGTTGCTCGGGGGAAAGGATGAAGCGTTGCCCGGCGTCCTTGCTCCGTTGCAGCTCGTTCATTTTGCGCTGCGTGTCGGCCAGGCTGCTTTCGAGCTCCTTGATTTTGCTGCGGTAGTTTGCTTCCGCATCCGCCTGCATTTTCTGCACGACAGTGAAGGGCCGCTCTCGCGAGGCGCGGCTGCGCACCGCGATGAGGTTGCTGTCGCCGGCCAGTTGTTCGACCGCGCCTTGCGCGAAGCCGAGGTTGCCATTGACCGGAATGATGAGCGGCTCTCCGCCGAGCGTCTGCAATTCGCGCACCGCGACCGCGTTTTGAATCATGTCGGCGTCACCCACCAGGACAACGGTGGTCGGATGAGTGGACTCCTTCAGAAAACCTGCGTCGGCGGGTTTCTCTTCCGGCTTCGGCTGAGCTGGTTTCGGCTGGGCGGGCTTCGGTTTGCCGTCCGGGAATGCGGTCTTGAAACGACCGGCCAAACGGATCGCGAGCGGATACTGCGTTCCGCTGGCTTTGAAATCGTTGGCGATCTGCGCTGCGCCGAAAGAAGCCATCATCGCGTCGACCAGTTGCGAGCGCTTCGAGGTCTTGATGAGATCCGTCTTGGTCAAGCCGGCGACCGGTGTGCCGGTGAATACGCCGGTGAAGGCCATGATCAGGTTGTCCGCGTCGGCGGTGAGCACGTCGTCCTTGTTCATCGCGGTTTCGTTCAGCGCGAGCACGGTCGGGTTGCGCTCGCCTCTCATGCTGGCGGCGTATTCCAGATCCGCGGCGACCTGCCCCGCGGGGAAATCCACGCCCCAGGCCTTGAACAATTTGTCGAGGGTCGAACTGCTGGGCGGCGGCAATCCGCCGTTTGGAACCTGCGGCCGATCGAGCGCGCAGAGCGGATCGACAAACGCGACCAGTTGGCCGCCGCGCAGGACGAATTGGTCGAGCGCGAACTGGGTCGCGTCAGATATTTCCTTCGGGTGAATTACGACCAGGACCTTGATCTCGTCCGGGACCTTATCGGTCGTGAGCTCCACCTGCTTCACGTCGAAGTCGCGTTGTAGCTCGCTGATGAAGGCCCACGGACGCGACTCGTTTTGTTCGCGGCGCATCATCATCGGATTCATCTCACCCATGACCGGGAGCGCGCTCATCACGCCGACCACCGGCTTTTTCGAAACCATCACGCGCGCGATGGCACGGGAGACATCGTATTCCAGGAGGCGCTCGCGATCCGGAGTGAGAAGGGGGACGGCCTGTTTCTGGTCGAGCATGCTCACGCTCAGGCCGAGATAGGCTCGCTCGCCGCCGCGCAAGGGCTGCGCTTCCACGCCATCGAGCCGGGCCGAATCTTCCGCGTCGGAATCCGGCGTCGGGTCGAGCCGCTGGACTGCGATCTTTCCCTTGGAAACCTGCGTGTATTCGCCGAGCAAATCCTCCACCCGCTGGGCGTAGTTGGCGAGCGTGACCGGCATCGTCTTCGTGTCCCGGGTGCAATATAAACGGATTTGGACCGGGCCATCGAGTTTGGCCAGGATGGCCCGGGTGCCGGGCGAAAGGGTGTAGGCTTTTTCGGCGGTGAGATCGATCCGCTGTTTCGCCTGCGCGGCGATGAGGTTGACCGCGACCAGGAGGAGGAGCATCGCGACGATACCCACGCCGGAATAAAGAATGGTTTCCAGTCCTTTCTTCTTCATGCGCTTTACTCGTTAGCCGGCGCGATGCGCGCGGAGAATGACGCTGGTGGTGAAAAGCGAGAAGAGAATCACCGAGAGGAAAAAAAGCACGTCGCGCGAATCGATCACGCCCACTTGCAGGCCGTCGAAGTGGGTGACCACGCTGAAGGCCGCGATCGTCTGCACGAACCAGGGGCTGGCCCATTGCGTCAGCAGATCGGTCACGGGCGGCCAGCCCGCGAGGATAAGAAAGAGACAAACCACGAGTGAGAGAATGAAGCTTACCACTTGATTGCGCGTCATCGCCGAAGTCATGGCAGCGATGGAAAGGTAAGCGCCGGCCAGCAACAGGCTGCCGAGGTAACCGGTGAAGATCACGCCATTATCCGGGTGCCCGAGATAGTTGACCGTGATGACGAGTGGAAAGGTGAGGGCGAGCGCCAGCGCCAGGATCAGCCAGGAAGCGAGAAACTTTCCGACAATCGCCTGCCAGGGCGTGATCGGCATGGTCAACAAAAGCTCCATCGTGCCGAGGCGGCGTTCTTCCGACCACATCCGCATCCCGACCGCGGGCACGAGGAAAAGATAAAGCCACGGATGCCAGGCGAAGAAAGAAAGGAGATTGGCCTGCCCGTGTTCGAAGAAGCCCGCGACCATGAAAGTGAGAAAACCGGAGAGCAGCAAAAAGATGACGATGAAAACGTAGGCGATCGGCGAGGCGAAATAGCCGCTCACTTCCCGCTTGGCGATGGTGAGAATGTGGCGGAGCGCATCGGTCCACGCGGGTTTTGCGCTCGCGTCCGTGACCGTCTGGGCGTTGGCCGATCGTTCGAGAATGGCTTCGCTCATGGGTTCCCCTCCCGTTTGGTTTCCGGCAACGTGATACTGCGGAAGACTTCGTCGAGGCGGCCTTCTTCGGTGTGCAGCTCCTCGATTTTCCAGCGCTCGGCCGCAGCCAGTTCGCCGATGGCTCGCGCCAGGTCTCGGCCGTTGTTCGTCGCGAAGGCGCGCAGCGCGACCGGCGTTGTGGAAAGCACCGCGCATTTTGCGACCGCCGGGATCTGCTCCAGTTTTTGCCGGACCTGCGCGACGCTGCCATCCGCGATGCGCAAGGTGACAGCGCCGGCGTAGGTCGAGCGCTGCTTCAATTCCTCCGGGGTGCCGTTGGCCACGATCTGGCCGCGATCGATGATGATCGCGCGCGAGCAGGCGGCCTCGACCTCCTCCAGGATGTGAGTCGAAAAAATGATCGCCTTCGATTCGCCCATCTTGCGAATCAACGTGCGGACCTCATGCTTTTGATTTGGATCGAGACCGTCGGTCGGCTCGTCGAGCACAAGCACTTGCGGATCGTGAATGATCGACTGCGCGAAACAGGTGCGATGCCGATAGCCCTTCGACAACGTCTCGATGCTCTGGTGGATGACCGGTTCGAGAAAACACATCTCGACCACCCGATGGACGGCGCGCTTGTTCGCCTCGCCACGCAGCCCGCGCAGCTCCGCGGCGAAGCGGAGAAAGCCGAGCACGGTCATGTCCGTGTAGGAGGGGGCGTTCTCCGGCAGATAGCCGATCAGGCGTTTCGCCGGGATGGGGTCTTCCAGCATGCTAAAACCGCCGACCGTGATCTCGCCCTCCGACGGCGGAATGAAGCCGGTCAGCATGCGCATGGTGGTCGATTTGCCCGCGCCATTCGGCCCGAGGAATCCGAGCACCTCGCCCACCTGCACGGTGAAGGAGACTCCGTCCACCGCCCACTTGGCCCCAAACGATTTCTTGAGATTTCGAACTGTAACCATGCTGCCGAGGTTCGTTCTTCGGATGTGCATGTGTAGGACACTCAATTTTTCAGAACGTTCAAGTGGGAAACTTTAAATTGCCTGGTTTCCTCGGAACAGGAGAGGGACGGCGCACAATTTCGATTTGGAGAAAACGAATCGGCAAAGCAGTATGCAGCGCGATGAAAGCGATCCGTGTGGGACAGTTTGGGGAGCCCGAGGTGATGAAACTGGTCGAGGTGCCGCCGTTGCAGCCGGGCCCCGGTGAGGTCCTCGTGCGGGTGCACGCGGTCGGCGTGAATCCGGTCGAAACCTACATCCGCGCCGGGACCTATGCGCGCAAACCTGCGCTGCCTTTTACGCCCGGCAATGACGGCGCGGGCGTGATCGAACTGGTGGGCGAAGGGGTCAGCGAGTTCCGGCCCGGTGATCGGGTTTACCTCGCTGGATCAAGCAGCGGGACCTACGCGGAGTATGCTCTGAGCAACGCGGCTCAGGTGCATCGGTTGCCGGAGCCGGCTTCATTCGCGCAAGGCGCCGCGATTGGGACGCCTTACGCGACAGCGTATCGTGGGTTGTTCCAGCGAGCGGAGGCGCGGCCTAACGAAACTGTGCTCGTTCACGGCGCAAGCGGCGGGGTCGGCACCGCCGCGGTCCAGCTGGCGCGGGCGCGCGGTCTGCGCGTGCTCGGGACCGCCGGCACCGAGCGCGGGCGAGAACTGGTGCGCGAGCAGGGCGCGCACGAGGTTTTCGATCATCACGCGCCGGACTATCTGGCGCAGATTTTGAAGGCCACTTCCGGGCGGGGCGTGGATGTGATTTTGGAAATGCTCGCGAATGTGAATCTGGGCAAGGATCTCACCATCCTCGCGCCGCGCGGCCGCGTGGTGGTCATCGGCAACCGGGGTCGGGTTGAAATTGATGCGCGGGAGACGATGTCGCGCGACGCCGATATTCGCGGAATGGTACTGCCGAACACGCCGCCGGCCGAGCTGGCGAGCATTCACGCCGCGCTCGTGGCCGGCCTGGAAAACGGGAGCTTGCGTCCGGTGATCGGAAAGGAGTTGCCGCTGGGGGAAGCGGCGGAAGCGCATCGCGCGGTGCTGGAGCCGGGAGCGTTTGGGAAGATTGTGCTCGTTCCGTGATGGGGCAGGGAAGAAAAGGCAGATTCGCTAACTCTGGCGGAAGATCCGCGGCCGCGGCGTTGTGTTGTTTCGCTGGTGACCAACGATTTCGCCTTGGACAGTCCGGCCGTCTACGCGCGTGAGATTTTTCACCTGGGCTGGATTCAACAGTGGCATGTGCGGGATATCGCAAAGATGGTTTGGCACGACCCAAATGTTTTTCTCCGAGGTCATCCACTGGTCTTGGTCGAACCGGGTGAGGTTTACCGGGCGGGAGTAGCGACGCAGGGTGCGCTCGCCGCGCAGGTTGAAATAGATGTGAAAGTAACTCAGGGCCAACTCGCGCAACGTGCGATAGACCGGCTCGCGATATCTGCACCCGGTAAAGTTCGATTTTGCCAGCGCACCCCAATGGCCGCGGACTTTGAAGACGGCGAGCACATGATCGGTATCGTTGTCCGCTTCCAAGTCGAGGAGCAACGGCGGGAAGCCAAGCACGCGCAGAGCGGCCGCGGCGAAGATCGCGCCTTCCAGACAATGCGCGGTGCGCTCGCGCAGGACGACGCGCGGCGACCAGGCGGTGGGCGCAAGATGATAGGGCATCGCGTCGAGGAACCGCTGGATGCCGACAGGCGTTTTGAGGGAGCGGAGCTTTCTTAATTCCGACGAATTAAGCATGAATGAGGAGTCCTAGAAGCGGTCTGGCGCTGGAAATGAGTCACTGAGGACAAATAACTGATCACCGGGAACCGGAACCTTCCTAGTCGAACCGGTTGTCTTTGAAGTGGCGTTTGCCTTTTAACGCTTTGGCGTACTCGTCGCGGCTGAGGATGTTCTCGTCGAGCTGCACCTCGGTGCGACAGAAGGTCTGGAAGAAGGTCGCCACCTTGTCCGAAGCGCTCAGTACTTCTTCGGTGAGATAGTTAGCATCGACATTGATGCACACGGCCCCGACCACCCCATACTCCGGCCGGGTGATGGGGATGGTGGTGCATTTGAAGCGCCGCGCGCCGATGTTCAGCTCATAGTTCAACTTCTCTTCATGGGTCAGCAGCCGCTTCTTCAGGTCGATGACCAGGTTGGTGGTCCCATCGTGCAGGTTACGGCCGGTAACGTTGTTCTCCAGCGCGACGAGCGAGCGCGACGGATTCGAGAGATCGTGTAGCAGGATCTCAATCCCGAGGTTGGGGAATGATTTACCGAGCAGGCGGACGATCCGGGCGTAGTTCTCCAGATATTCCTGGGTGTCGTCGGCGATTCTCTTCCCGTCGTAGCGCGTGAGTAAGCGGGCGTAAACCTTCTGCTCGGCTGGTTCAAGCTGAGCCCGCACGTTGTTTTGTTCGCCGATGAAAATGAGCTGCCGCGCCGCCATCGGATCGAAATTCCGCAGGAAGTAATGCATCCCAAGCCGGAAGTCCTTGAGACTAAATTCCGGGAAGTTGTCGCGGTCGATGATGTAGGGATAGAAGTCGTATTCCTCGAGCTTGCGCCCGTAGCGCTGCCGCTCCTTGTATTTTCCCCAAAGAAAGCCAGCCCCGAGAAGAATGGCGGAGGCGATGACGGAAGCGATCACATTGACTGTGATGTCGCTCCCAAAACCGGCGGATAAGATTGGCATGGTGTTTCCGGACTACTTGATCTCGGGCTTGCCTTTGATGTGAAGCTGGGCCCTGCCCGTGCCTTGGTTTATGCTTAACATTTCATCCGCTTTGCCGTCAGCTCCGATCGGGAGAAGGCCGGTCAGTGCTCCGCAAAGGCAGCCCAGCGCCATGCCAATGAAAAATCCGATTAGGGCCGTTCTGCGCACCTGGCAATCTGCGACCTTCAAGATCGAGATCAAGCAGTAAGGGGACGGATGGAGGACGGCGACCGGAGGTCCCGCGGGTTGGAGAGCGGAAGGAAAGGCGGGGCTTTTTGCTTGCCCGGGGAAGCAAAAGCTTGCTAGTCTCGCCTCACGGCCATGCCCAGAAAAGGTCACCCTCCGTTGACCCGCAACTTGCGGGAGGCATTCGCGGTTGCGCGGGAGGCGTGGGAACGCAATATGCCACCGCAAGACGTGGCAGAGCAGCGCCGCGAGCGCCGAGCGGTTGCAATCACTCGCCGCCGATTTCTCGGTACCGCCGTCGCTGCCACGGCGGGTCTGGCGTTGGCGCGGCCCCTTCGCGCCTCAGGCAACTCTCCTAGAATCGTAGTCATCGGCGCCGGTCTCGCGGGATTGCGCTTCGCCCACGCGCTTTGGACTCGTAAGGGGATCGCATCGACGATCTACGAAGCGAACACACGACTGGGTGGACGATGCTGGACCAATCGTGACTTCTTTGCCAGCGGTCAGGTGGCCGAGCAGGGGGGAGAATTCATCTCGAGCGAGCACACTTCGATGCGGCAACTGGCGGCGGAGTTTGGTTTCCAGTTGGCCAACGTCTACGGAGGCTCCGAACCCGCTTACAACGACGTCTGCTGGCTGGACGGCGATTACTATACGGTCCCGGAGTTGAATGCCGACCTGCACCCGCTCCTGCCCGTGCTGGCTGCGGCGCGCAGGGCTGCTCCTTATCCGACACTCTATAACCGTTACATGCAGGCGGGTTATGAGCTGGATCATATGTCATGCACGGACTGGATCAGCCGGAATGTGGCGGGCGGGACAACGAGCAAGCTCGGGCGGATTTTGCTCTCCAATCAGATAGGAGAATACGGCTGCGAACCTGATGTCCAGCCCGCGCTGAATTTGATCTACCTGATCAGCGGCCTCGGGACGGGCGGTTTGGCCGGAACCGATGAACAGTATCATGTCATCGGCGGAAATGATCAGATTCCGACAATGATGGCCGACCAGTTACCCCAAGGCTCAATCCAGACCGGGATGGCGCTGGTGGCGCTCAAACGGCGCAGTGACGCCAGTTACACCTGCACCTTCGAGGCCGGCTCCGGGCAGGTGGAAGTGTCGGCGGACCATGTCGTCCTCGCGCTGCCCTTCAATCAATTGAAGAAGGTCGATCTGAGCAAGGCGGGATTATCTCCGGTGAAGATGGCGGCGATCAATGGTTACGCGCTGGGCACGAACGCGAAGCTGGCGTTGCAGTGCAAGACGCGTCCGTGGGCTCGGCCGGATCATTGGAGCGGCGTTTGCTATACCGAGCCGCAAGGCTTTCAACTATCCTGGGATGCGACGGTCTCGCAAAATGGGCCGGCGGGAATCCTATTACGGTTCCCGGGTGGTAACGCAGGAGGTGCGAATGCTTTTCCGGGAGCGGCCGCTCATGGCCCGGCTCCGGCGCAATACGCGCAGGATTTCCTGGCCGGTGTCGAGGCTCCGTTCCCCGGATGCCAGGCGAGTTATAATGGGCTGGCTTGGCTCGATTGGTGGGAGCAAGACCCATTCATCGGCGGCGCCTACGGTTGCTATCAATTGGGTAACTACACCGCATTCGCCGGCATCGAGAAGGTGTCGGAGGGTAACGTCCATTTCTGCGGCGCGCAGACGGACTTGGATTTCCAAGGGTTTATGGAAGGGGCCGTCCGCTCTGCCGAAACATTGGCCCTGAGAAGCGGACTCTTTTGACGAGGCAGTGATCAGTGATCTGCGGGCGGGCAGCACTGCTTCATTTGGCTCGTTGCCCATTCGCTCCGATGAGCGGTGCCTGATATTGTGGCGGGTGAGAAACACGGCAAAGCAGCCACAGCCACTCGGGATGAAGGTGCTGGTAGTGTTTTTTGCCTTTGGAGCGACGGCTTGCGCGATCACCATCGCCGCGCTCATTTTCCCGGGCGGCTGGATCGAGTTGGTCTGGCGATTGAACCCAGAGGCGCGGATCGGGTTCCAGGGGATGGGACCGGCATTGTCCGTGTTGCTGATGACGGTGGTGGGGATGGCGGGTGCAGGAGTGGCCTTCGGGTTGGCGAAGTGCAGGCCGTGAGGGCGGCAGTTGGCGATCGGGATCGTGACGGTGAATCTCCTCGGCGACTCCCTGAACGCCTTGGTGCGGCATGATTGGCGGACGTTGATCGGGCTGCCAATCGGAGGGGCGATGATCGCGTATCTTTTGAAAGGCCGAAGGATGAAGGCTGACGCCAAGATTCCGAAATCAGGAGGGACGCGATATAAAGGGGCGCCGAATCCGCGGTGTATGCTTTACCCGGTCGGGCATGGAAGCTGCTTTTAAACATGGTGAATATAGCGAAATCACCATGACAACAACCTTCTCTGATCCCGCATTAGCTCCTCAACCATCATCGTTTGGATTCTCCGAACTGGGAACCGCCTTGCTTGAGCCCTTGTTGGTCGTGGGCGCTTCCCTGTTCTGGCTGGTCGCGCTCCCCTTCGTGGCGCTCTCTCTGATGTGCGTGAAGATCTGGGACACGGTGGCGGCACTCCGAATGGGCACGGCGGCACGCGCCAATCCGCTCATCCTCCGCAGCGGCGCGCCAAAAACCATCCAGGCCCTTTCCGAACGCAAGTCGGCCAAGGCAGCGCAAATCTAGTCGCTTTGCGGGTTCGCCCCTTGGACAGATAGCTCCCAGCGATAGCCGTCGGGATCGTGGAACCAGAGGCCCATGTGCGGCGAGCCCGGCGCTTCCGGGCCGATTTCGTCCCCGGGGTCCTCGATATCAGCACCGATCTTCTTGAGGTGCTTCAGTGCCTTTTCCAAGGTCGCCAAGTCAGGCAGGTGAAACGACATATGGCCGATGGTTTCCGGCGAGGGTCGGCCTTTGGAAAACGCGATCGTAACGTTTTCGTTGCCGACGGCGACGCCATCCTCGAAGTCGAACTGCTTCTTGAGTCCCAACGCGCGCGCAAACCACTGCGCGCTTTTTTTCGGATTGCGTACGGCCAGGCCAAGATGACCGACGGTGCCGAGAGTGAATGGAGCGCGCATGATTATCTGCAAAGAGAATCGCGGCGCGCGGTTGGTGCGGACGGGGGGAGACGCGCGGAACAGGTGTGGTTTCGGCTGAAGCTTACAGTGTAGAGCAATAAGGCGTTAAGTCCGGCGACCCATTGTGTCATCCTGAGCGGAGCCGAAGGATCCCGTTGTGCTACGAGTAGTTCTCTCCGCGTGCCGGGCCGCTCGTCACTCCACGGGATCCCTCGGCTTCGCTCGGGATGACCGCAATGGGTCGGCCGACGAAGCGGCTACTTCTTCGTCTCCTTGTCGAAGAGATAAAGATATTGGCCGTAGCCTTCTTCTTTCATCTTCTCGACCGGCACGAAGCGCAGCGCGGCAGAATTGATGCAATAGCGCATGCCGGTTGGTGCCGGGCCGTCGTCGAAAAGATGGCCGAGATGTGCGTCGCCCTCCTTGGACCGGACTTCGTTGCGCTCCATGAACAAGCTCCGATCGCTTTTTTCCGCGATGTGCGCCGGGTCGATCGGCTTGGTAAAGCTCGGCCAGCCGGTGCCGCTCTCAAACTTGTCGGTCGAAGCGAAGAGCGCTTCGCCGCTGATCAAGTCGACGTAAATGCCGGGCTTGTGGTTGTCCCAATAGGCGTTGTGAAATGGCGGCTCGGTCCCGTTTTCGCGGGTCACGTGATATTGTTCGGGAGTGAGTTTCTTGCGCAATTCGGTATCAGACATGGTTTTGATCTCGTTGGTTTTATCGGAAGCGTTTTGGGCGTTGGTCGCCACATCGTTGGCCGCGACCACCGCGGAAGTCTGGGGGGCCGGATCCTGTTTTCCGCCGGCGTGTCCGACATAAAGCGATGTCGCTGCGATCAACATCAGGATCGCGGCGCCGACCCAGATGACTGACCGCCGGTTTCCCTGGCGGAGCGACTGCCGATAGAGTGAATCAGGTATTTCGTTCATCGGAGATAAGACAATCTAAGACCCGATTTATTCCCCGGCAACGGTTGCATTGTCAGGCGAAATCCGGCCGGCCGGCTTCGGGAACCCGGATGTAACGGCGGAAGACGAGCAATCCGACCGGTGCGACCGTGGCCGCGAGCGCGAAGATGAGCCACATCATGCCGGGCCGGCGCGGCCCTTCCGCGGGACAGAAAGCCGCAAGGATCCAACCGGACGTGCCAACGAGGAGCTTGCCGACGAGAAACGGAAGATAAGCCAGCGCGCCGTAGGAGGCTTCCTGACCGGCGGGCGCGATGGCGGCCGCGTATTCGTAGACGCGCGGCGAATAAAAAGCTTCGCCCACGGAGAAGACCATCAGATACAGCGCCGCCATGACGTAATAGGGATTGATGCTTCCCTCGAGCCCGAGATAGCCGTGCCCGAGCCATTGCCCGAATGGGCCATTCGCCAAAGGTACGAACCACACCGGCGGCAACGCCATGATGAAAACTCCCGCGGCACAAATGGCGCCGCCGATCACGACCATGCGATAAGCGGCGAACTGTTGCGTCAGCGCCCCGATGGCGGGTAGGAGCAGGATGATGAGAATCGCATTGATATTCGCGAGCTTGCCGACAGGCGCATGCAAGCCCAGTACGCGATCACCAAACTTCGGGAAGACATAATCCATCTGCAGGAAGATGGCTTTGAGAAATCCGATCAGAAGAAAGAAGACGAGGATGCGAGCGAAAGAAGACTGCCCGACGAGCCGCCGGAAGAGCCGGAGGGTATCGGCCGCGCTTTGTCGCACCGTCTCGGCGATTCCTTGCAAGAAGCCGGATGTTGCTGCCACCACCCGCTCCTCCCGCGCTTTCTCCTCCTCCCCGCGGCGGAGAAAGTAAATCGCGGGGAAAATCAGGATCTCGATCGTTAGGCTGACCAGGAAGAGTTGCTCGTGTGTCGTCGGTTGGAACCCGAAGAAGCTAAGCCGCAGATCCAGTTGCCGGATGTAATCAAAAATCCATCCGGCCGCGACGTAACCGACGTTCATCACCATGTAGATGATCGAGAAAGAGATCGAGCGCTGCTGGGTGGTCGAATAACGCCGCGTCGCGGCCAGCAGCACCGGTGTCCCGAGCGCCTCGCCGACCGCGAGCGGCAGCACGCCGCAAATCAGCGCGAGCGAGGGAATCGTAGTCACGACCATGACGCTGCGTGCGAAGGTGCAAATGGCGACCCCGAGGAAAAACGTCCGGCGCAAACCGATGGCATCGGTGAGCGAGCCGGCGAGCAAGGTAAACACCGTCATAGCCGGCGCCCAGACCCAGCCGACCAAGGCCCCGGCCGCCTGATCGCTGAAGCCGAGATCCCGCGAGAGCCATAGCACCATGGTCTTGTTCGTGACCGAGTAGGCGGTGTAGATGAGAAACTTAATCAGGAACGTGAGCCACAGCTCGCGTTGCGCACTTTTCAGCACGGCGAACTTGGCAAAGAATCCGGCCAGGCCCGTCTTGATCGGCGGAGGATCGCCCACGGCCGCGCCTTCTTTCGTCGGAGTCACCGGGGAAAAGAATCAGCGGAATTCATCGGAATGGAAGAGCCATCTCACAAGTATCGGTTCGGAGCGAATACGATCGCCCGGGAAGGGGCAGGCCACACTTCCGCGACGTTGGCCTAACGACTCCGTGAAACGCTCAAGAAGACGTGTTCCGAAGATTAGGGCCGCAGGATTGCGGCGAAGGCCGCCCAATATCGCCAGAGGAGGAAAAGGAAAAGGGCCGCGATGATGAGCGCGAGCGGGAGACCTTCGGTGGCGAGCAGGATGTGGAAGAGGACGATGTTGACGATGATCGGCCCGAGGATGGTGAGCCCGAGCGGGACAAAGCGGCCGATGAGGAGGAGGAGCCCGCCGACGAACTGGCAGGCCGCGATGGCGTAGACGTATCCGCTGGCGAAGAAGGCGTGCAGGAATTCGCCCGCAAGGCCGTGGGGCAGGGGCGGCATGGGGAGGAAGCGCAGAAACCCATTCGCGCCAAAGACGACGAAGACCAGCCCGAGCAGAACGCGCACGATGATGGTGACGATTTTCATGGGCCCTGTTATTCCAGAACTCGCGCTGGTTTGGGAGAGAGAAGATGAGGCTGGCGGCTCACCGCATTTCTCACAGCATTTGCTCGATGAATGCGCGGCTGTCGAAGGGCGCGAGATCTTCCAGCTTCTCGCCGGTGCCAACAAAGCGTGTCGGGATCCCGAGTTCATGCTGGATCGCAATCACGACACCGCCCTTGCCGCTGCCGTCGAGCTTGGTCACGATGAGGCCGGTGAGATCGACCGCGGCGTGAAACTCGCGCGCCTGCGCGAGGGCATTGCTGCCCGTCGTCGCGTCGACCACGAGGAGGCGTTCGTGTGGCGCCTGCGGATCATGTTTCGCGAGTGAGCGTTTAATTTTCTCCAACTCCGCCATCAGGTTTCTCTTGGTGTGCAGACGCCCGGCGGTGTCGCAAATGAGGAACTCGATGTCGCGCCGGTCCGCGGATTGGTAGGCTTCATAACAGAGCGCGGCCGGATCGGCGTTGTATTGGCCGCGGATCATTTCAATTTTCAAGCGCTCCGCCCAGATGGCGAGTTGCTCGATCGCGGCGGCGCGGAAGGTGTCGGCCGCCGCGAGTAAGACGGAGTGCCGGCTGCGCTGAAAATAATAGGCGAGCTTGGCCGTTGAGGTGGTCTTACCGGTGCCGTTCACGCCGACGATGAGGATCGCTTTTGGCTTCGCGGGGAGGGGACGGATTGGCGCCGGCTGGATCGGCAGGACGCGCAGGATTTCTTCCCGGGCAACTTCCGCGACATCCTGCGCGGTGATCGTCTGCGTGAGGGCGCGTTCCCGCAGCGCGCTCACGATGCGCAGACTCATCGGCACGCCGAGATCGCTCCGGATGAGCATCTCTTCGAGCTCATCCCAATCGACCGGCTTGCCGGCGAATTTCTGAATAAGCGACTTGAAGAATTTCATTGCCTAACGACGGAGTGATGGAGTAGTGAAATGATGGAGTAATGGGGAGGTGACATTTCAATACTCCATCACTCCATGCCTTCCTCCACCTTCGCAAAAAGAAAAATACAGCGCCTCGCTCGGAGACGCCGCATTTACGAATTAGGTGCCGGTTACGTCGCCTCGGCCAGCGCGTCTTCCACCACCTGGAGATGCTCTTTCAAGGCCGGGAGAGACGGCTCCGGCGGGCGCGCCGAGCCTAGCTTCCTTCAGCCGTGCCGCTATAAGAGATCTCGACTCGGGCTGCCACATCGCGATAACCGTAATCGGCCTCGTAAATTTTCTTCATCGCGTCGATGTATTTTTGGGACTCGCCCATCTGTTCGTAAACCAGCCCCAGATTATAGACGATTTCCTTTTTGACCGCGTCCATCACTATCATCTCGTGGGCGGCGTCCTCGAGTTGCTTGGCCGCGAGGTCGAGCATGCCGAGTTCGCGATAACAGCGGCCGAGCAAATTCATCGCCTTCAGACGCGCGTTCGGATTCTGGCGGGCGCGCTGCAGTTCGGGAAGCGCGTCCCGGTACTCGCCGGCGTTCGTCAACTGCTCGCCCAACTCGTAGCGCAATTGCAGGTCGGTTGGATTTCGGTCGAGCCGTTTGCGCGCGTCGGCGATGAGAATTTCCGACCGCTGTTTCCTGGCCGCCTCGAGCTGGGCCATTTTCTCCCCGAACTGCGCATCGCTCTTCCCGTGTGCGGCGAGATATTGCTCGTCATCCCGGATCTGCCGCTCGAGTCGCTTCATTTTCATGTCGGCCACTTTTCGCACCAGCCCGGGATCGCTTCTATTCGTTAGGTCGGCCGCGTATTGATACCAGGCGATCGCACCGTCGAGATCCTCTTTTTGATCATGCAATCCGCCCAGTCGCTTCGCCAGATCGACATTTTGTGGCTCCGCCTCGTGCCGCGCGAAAGTCTCGTTGATTTGTTCCTCGAGCGATTCATCGGTGAGCTGAATTCGACTTTGCTGTTCGAGCGAGACGGCGACTTCCTTGTCTTTGATCAGGTCGCGGTAACTCTCGGCCTCCGTCCAGCCCCCTGTTTTCATCGAGGCGCGCGCCGAAGCGTCTTTGCCGAGTTTGATAGCCTCAAGGTCGTTGGGGGCGATCGCCGAGATTCGATTGTAAACCTCGACGGCTTTGTCGCTCTGTTCATACTGATGATAGAGGCGGCCCAACTCGTGCAGCACCTTCACATCCTGCGGATCATTTTCGAGCAGCGTCTCCATCGCGAAGATCGCTATCTCCGGATAGTCCGCAGCCATCGCGGCATCTTTGAGGAGCATGTTGGCCTGCGGATTATAAGGTCCGGTTTCCAGCACTTTCTCAATCAACTCGATCGTTTTCCGGGGGTCCCTCTTCAGTTCGCGCTGCGCCTTCATGACCGCAAGCGGTGCGGTCGAGATGTTGAAGAACCCTTTCTTCTCGGTCTTCGTCCGCGTCACTTCCGCGCGGCGCAACATCTGGCGTCCGGTCAAAAACTCCGGTTCCTGCTTGAGCAAATTCTGCAAAAGGTCGATCGCGTAGCCGAAATTGCGCAGCTCAATCGCCGCCACGGCTTTGAGCCAGGAGGCGCGCAGCTGGTCGCTGAGATTTTTTTCGTTTTTTACCGCCATGGATTGAATCGTTAGTTATTATCCAGCTCGCGGCGTTGCGTCAGCCAAAAAAAAGACAGGGCAGGTCGCGCCTCTTCTCGCCTGCTAAAGCAGGTCGAGCTGCGGGCTTTCGCTCTTCGGCGGAAGTTTTTGGGTGCGCTTTTTCCGGCGCGCGTCCGATGACTCAGTCGCGCCATTGGGCTTTTCCAAATGGGAGAGGATGTCCTTCGCGCGATTCAAAATTTCCTGTGGCAAACCGGCCAGGCGCGCCACTTGAATGCCGTAGCTCTTGTCCGCTCCACCAGGAACGATCTTGCGCAGGAAGATGATCTGTTCGTTCCATTCGCGTACCGCGACGTTGAAATTACAAACTCCCCGGCGTTCATCTGCGAGCTTCGTCAGCTCGTGATAATGGGTGGCGAAGAGGGTGCGCGCTTTGATCTTGTCGTGCAGGAATTCGGCTACGCTCCAGGCGATCGAGAGCCCGTCGAAGGTCGAAGTGCCCCGGCCGATTTCGTCCAGGATGACGAGGCTGCGCTTGGTCGCGTTGTTCACGATATTGGCCGTCTCGTTCATCTCCACCATAAAGGTCGATTGGCCGCGCGAAAGATCGTCATTCGCCCCGACGCGGGTGAAAATGCGATCGACCAGGCCGATCTGCGCGCTGGCCGCGGGAACGAAGCTGCCGATCTGCGCCATCAAAACAATCAGTGCAACCTGCCGGATGTAGGTGGATTTCCCGGCCATGTTGGGTCCGGTGATGATCGCGAGGCGGAGCTTGTCGCCATCGAGGTCGGTGTCGTTAGGCACGAATTTTTCTTCGGCCAGGTTTTGATCCAGGACCGGATGGCGCGCGTCTTTCAGGCAGAGGCGAAGCGAGGCGTCGAGCTCCGGCCGGCAATAATGGAAAAGCCGGGCCGTCTCCGCCAGGGAGCAGATCACGTCGAGGGTGGCGATGGCGTTGGCCGTCTCCTGGATCGGCGCCAATTCGCCTAACGTCTCTTCGCGCAGGGTTTGGAAAAGTTGGTATTCGAGTTGCCGCGCCCGCTCATCAGCGCCGAGGATCTTCGCCTCCATTTCCTTGAGCTCGGGCGTGATGAAGCGCTCGCCACCGACGGTGGTCTGCTTGCGGGTGTAATGGGCCGGGGCGTTGGCCAGATTCGATTTCGTGATCTCGATGTAATAGCCGAAGACCGAGTTGAAACGCACTTTGAGCGACTTGATCCCGGTGTTCGCGATCTCCCGTTCCTGCAATTCGGTGATCCAATTTTTTCCGTCGCGCGAAGCCTGTCGCAGCTCGTCGAGTTGCGGATCGAAGCCATCGCGAAAAATGCCGCCCTCCTTGAGGGCGAGCGGTGGATCATCGGCCAGCGCGCGACCCAACTTTGCCGCCAGCTCTGGCATCTCGCGCAGTTCCTTTTGCAAGCGTGCTGCGAGCAGGTCGGTGCCGGCAGATTCGTCCCGGCGATTCGCGCCAAACGCGAGTCGGTCGAGAAGTTTCTGCAGTTCTCGCTTCAGTTCGGGGATTTGCTGCAGGGAAATTTTCAGCGCGACAAGGTCACGTGCATTCCCCGAAGCCTGGCCAAGTCGCCCGGAAGCGCGCTCAAGATCGCGGATTGATTTCAAAACTTCGCGCAGCGACGCGAGCAGATCCGGCTCGTGCAAGAGATCAGCGATGAATTGCTGCCGGCGATCGAGTTCCGCCAGATCGCGGATCGGCTGCAAAATCCAGGTGCGCAGTCTCCGGCCACCCATTGGGGTCACAGTTCGGTCGAGCACCGCGAGCAGACTGGTATCGCGGGCTCCGCGCGAGCTGACCAACTCCAGGTTGGCCTGGGTCGCGGCATCGAGCACGACGTGGTCGGCTGGTGCATCGCAACGCAACGAGGCGAGGTGATCGATTTTCCGGCGGAGTTGATGTTTTAGATAATGAATGATCGCGCCCGCCGCGGCGATCCCCTGGGGCAGATTGGAGCAGCCGAAACCGTCGAGCGATTTCACTTTGAAATGTTCGCAGAGGGTGAAGCGCGCGTTCTCCGGCAGGAAAGCGTAATGGTCGTAGGGCAGCGCGCGATCGAACTCGCCAAATTGGTCCCCCTGGCGGTCGCTGATCAGCAATTCGGAGGGGGAAACGCGCGCCAGTTCATCGAGCAACGCGCGGGTGTGAGCGACCTGCATGAGACGGAACTCACCGGTGCTGAGGTCGGCGTAGGCGAAACCGAAGACTCCATCGGCAAAAAAGACGGCGCCGAGATAGTTGGCGCGCTTCGATTCCAAGAGATCGAGGTCGCTCACCGTCCCGGCCGTGATGATTTGCGTGATATCCCGGGTCACGATCTTGCCCTGCTGCGGCTCGCTCGTCTGGTCGCAGACCGCGACGCGCCGGCCGGCGGTAATGAGCTTGGCGATATAGCCCGGCGCCGCGTGGTACGGCATGCCGCACATCGGAACCTCGTTGCGCTTGGTCAGAGCGAGGTTGAGCAAGCCGGAGGCGACCTTCGCGTCCTCGAAAAAGAGCTCGTAGAAATCCCCGAGCCGAAAGAGCAGCAATGTATCAGCCGGTACGCTGGCGCGGAGCCGCTGATATTGCTGCATCATCGGGGTGAGGGCATGGGCCATGGCAGTAGAATCAAATCGACGGGGGCAAAATGCGAGCCTCTAATTTTTCGTGACAAGAAAAAGCCCGGCACCTTGTTTCCAAGATGCCGGGCGTAAATTCTGGCAACGTCCTACTCTCGCACAACCTATAGAAGCACTACCATCGGGGCTGCAGCGTTTCACTTCCGTGTTCGGAATGGGAACGGGTGGGGCCACTGCGCTATGATCACCAGAAAGCTGCTCCGAAGTTCGGGGCAGATCTCTGGCGGCGGCTTCCGCCGCTGCGACAAATTCTCTCAAAGAACACTGATTCTCTGAAGTCTACATACAGGAAGTTTCCAACAGTTTTTAGGCTTCGTTTTGTTTAAATTGTCATTCCCCTCTATTTGCCACCGCGTCAGGTTTAACGCCGACGCGGCGGGTTAATAGAAAAGTAAATGACCAAGCCGAACGAGTTATTAGTATTACTTAGCTGAACGTATTACTACGCTTACACCAGTAACCTATCAACGTGGTGGTCTACCACGACTCTTCAGGGAGAACTCATCTTGGGATAGGCTTGGCGCTTAGATGCTTTCAGCGCTTATCCTTTCCGAACATAGCTACCCGGCACTGCCGTTGACACGACAACCGGAACACCAGCGGTTCGTCAGAC
>PNAA01000026.1 GCA_003169975.1 Spartobacteria bacterium
ACCCCAACGCCGACCCCAACGCCAACCCCGACGCCAACCCCAACCCCGACGCCAACCCCGACGCCGACCCCAACGCCAACCCCGACGCCAACCCCGACGCCGACCCCAACGCCGACGCCGACGCCAACCCCAACCCCAACGCCAACGCCAACCCCAACGCCTCCGAATGCACCGAGTCCACCGACAGGGCTGCATGTTGTATTCTAAGAACCGACCGGATTTGGGTGCGCTCGATTTTCGAGACTTAGTTCCGCGGCGGTGGCGGCCCGCTTGAGAGGCATAAATTACTTTGCCTCGCGCCGGGAGTCAGTTCCTCGAATTCCCGGATGAGTGCTCGTCCGCTAGTATGCGGCCCCCGCGCTGTTGTCGAGGTGTCGAGATGGTGCGCGATACAGGGTTCGAACCTGTGACCCCTACCGTGTCAAGGTAGTGCTCTACCACTGAGCTAACCGCGCAGACCGAGCGAAAGCACAAGAGACGAATCGCGTGCCTCGAGTCAAGCGCGAAGAGAGAATGCGCATTTGAGCAAGCGGGAACGCCGGGCCACGCCGAAGTCGGTCGGCGCAGCGTTCGGCGGCTCATTAAGCCGCTACGAGAGGCCCCTCGGAGGGGAATGGCCCAGATCAGGCCGCGAGCTTGGTCGCTTCTTTGTGTCCCAAGATCCGAACCGTCTGTTTGAGTTGGTCGACCTTGAGCGGCTTTTTCAAGACAGTGATCGGTCCTTTCGCCAGAATCCGATTGAGCATTTCACTATCGGGATAACCAGTGATGACTACGATCGGTAGATTGGGATCGATTTCCTTCGCCGCGTCATAAACATCGTCCGCTGGTCCATCCGGCAATTTCAGGTCGAGAAAGAGCAGATCAAACCGCTGCTTCTCGAGCGCGGCGATCGCCTCTTTTACCGTCCCGACAACGACGCGGCTGAAACCAATTTTCTTCAGGAACACTTTGAAGAGGTTTTGCAGGCTGACATCATCGTCCACCACCAACACCGTCGGCTGGCCGGAACGATCTTCTTTCAGGACATCCTTATCGAGGGAATCCTTCTTGATCCGCCAACGGCCGCCAATCTGAATCGCCGGCAGCTGGCCGCGCTGTACCAAATAATAGACAGTCGGCAGCGGAATTCGGAGATATTTCGCAGTCTCCTTGACCGTCAGTAGGTTATGCATGGCAGGAGGTCAGCAATTTTTTTCGCCAGTTGCAATATATATTGCCGAAACATGAGCATTATAAATTTTAGAATGCATGTCAACACTCTTATTTTCACAGTGGCAGAAAGGCGCCCCGCGCCCGGCGGGCGCCCGATCGCTCAGGCGGAACTCTGGTCCTGCGGTGATATCGTCGCTGGACAATGGGTGACCGGGGGTTCACTATTCGCAACTTTATGAGCGCATTGTTTTTCAAACGGTTTTTGCAAAAGCCGTTTCAAATCGCCTCCATCATCCCCAGTTCGAAGGCGCTCGTGGAGCGGGTCGCGAGCAAAATGGATTTCAGCCAACCGCGGATCATGGCCGAGTATGGTCCCGGCGAAGGAGTTCATTCCCGCGAGTTGGCCGCCCGGATGGACGCCGACTCGCAGCTCTTCCTCTTCGAACTGGATCGGGCCTTCTCCCGCGACCTCGATCGGCAGTTCGCCGATGATCCACGCGTCCACATCATTAACCGCGACGCCGCCAGTCTCGCCGAGGAACTCGCCCGCCGCGGCATTGCACAGTGCGACTACATTCTCTCCGGCATCCCCTTCAGCATTCTCGAGATCAAAAAGAAACGCGCTCTGCTCCAGGATACCTACGACGCGCTCCGACCCGGCGGCGCGTTCATCATTTATCAGGTGACAAACGAACTCCGGCAGCACGCCACCTTCTTCGACCGCGCCGAATCTGAGTACTGCCTGCAAAATATCCCCCCGATGTTCATCACGGTTTTCCAAAAAGCGCTCACGCGGAATGGACACGTGCGGGTCGCGCCGCCCACAGCAAAAATTACGGCCCAGCGCACGGCATGAGTGCCTGCAAGACTCGCATGGAAAAGGATTCCATGGGCGAGATGTCTGTCCCGGAATCGGCGCTTTACGGAGCCTCGACCCAGCGCGCGGTGCTGAATTTTCCGGTCAGCGGCTGGCGTTTTTCGCGGCCGTTCATCCGCGCGCTTGGTTTATTGAAATGGGCCGCGGCCCAGGCGAACCACGATCTTGGTTTGCTCGATGCGGAGCGCAGCGCGCTCATCGTGCAAGCCGCCGAGGAAGTGGTCGAGGGCAAGCTCGACGAACATTTTCCCCTCGACATTTTCCAGACCGGCTCGGGCACGAGCACGAACACGAACGCGAACGAAGTCATCTCCAACCGCTGCTGCCAACTCGCCGGCCAACCGATCGGCGCCCGCGTCCCGGTGCACCCTAACGATCACGTTAACATGGGGCAATCGAGCAATGACGTCATCCCATCAGCGATTCACATCAGTGCCGCCGAGCAACTCAAGACGTGTCTCATCCCTTCCCTCGAAAAACTCGAGACCGCGCTTGCCGCCAAAGCGACCGAATTCCACGACGTGATCAAGATCGGACGCACCCATTTGATGGACGCGACGCCGGTGCGGCTCGGTCAGGAATTCGGCGGCTACGCGCAACAAGTGCGTTTTGGAAAACGCCGGGCCGAGCAGTCGATCGCCGCGCTCCAGGAACTCGCCCTCGGCGGCACCGCGGTCGGGACCGGCCTTAATCGGCACCTCGAATTTCCGGCAAAAGTGATGCGTCATCTCGAGCAGCGAACGGGCATCGCATTTCGCGAAGCGGAAAATCATTTCGAAGCACAGGGCGCCAAAGATGGCGTTGTCGAAGTGAGCGGCCAGCTCAAAACCATCGCGGTCAGTCTCTTCAAAATCGCCAATGATATGCGCTGGCTCGGCAGCGGTCCGCGCTGTGGGATTGGCGAAATTGCGCTGCCCGCCACCCAACCCGGCAGCTCCATTATGCCGGGCAAAGTGAACCCGGTGATCTGCGAATCCGTCATGATGGTCTGCGCGCAGGTCATCGGCGCCGACACCACCATCACCTGGGCAGGCGCGAACGGAAATCTCGATCTCAACGTCATGATGCCGGTGATGGCGCACAATCTTTTAACCAGCATCCGGCTGCTCGGAAATGTGGCCGAGATTTTTGCCGACAAATGCATCACCGGCATCCTTGCCAACAAGGAACGCTGCCAGGAATTGGTCGAACTTTCGATGGCGATGGTGACAAGTCTGGCGCCGAAAATCGGCTACGATCGCGCGGCCGAGATCGCCAAGGAAAGCGCGAGGACGGGCAAGACGGTGCGCCAGATCTGCCTGGAAAAGAAGGTCCTGCCGGAAGCGGAATTGAACGCCGCGCTCGATCCGGTTGCGATGACCGAACCGGGCGGCGAAGGTGGCGGCGGAGGTTAATTTTCCCGGGAGTTCGTTTGCCTAACGATCGGCCTTCGCCAATCGGAAATTATTTTTTCTTCCCATGGTCGCCAACGTCAACAGTCCGAGTTTCTCCGGCGGCGCGAATATCGCGATCAAATGCCCGTATCACACCTACGAGCAGACGATCGCTTTTTATCGCGACACCCTCGGCCTGCCTGTCGTCGAGGAAGAGGCGGAGGGCTGCATCTTTCAGTTCGGCCCCGTCCGGCTGTGGATTGATCGGGTCCCGAACATCAGCCATCCCGACATCTGGCTCGAGCTTGAAACCAACGATACCGAAAGCGCCGCGGCCTATCTCAAGAATCACGGCGTCTCACGGCGCGACGAAGTGGAACAACTGCGCGAAGACTTCGACGGGTTCTGGATATCGGATCCAGCCGGCGTCATTCATCTCGTCGTGGGCGACGAAGACTAGGCTTTCCTGGCATAGTTACGCGGCCCGCGGCGCGCCTAACGAGACCGTCGTCGTCTCAAAAAACAGGTTCTCAAAAGTCGGCTGAAACGCGCCGCTGCGGGTCGCGCCAATCGCAAACTGCGGACTGATCTCCGCCTGCGCGGCGCAAAATACTTCGATGTCGGCTCGGCCACACTTTTTCAATTCCGCCCGCACCGTTCCGGCCGCGAGCTCCGGCGAATTGCAATCCCGGCTGAGATGTCCGAGCACGACGCGCGCGATCTTGCCGGGCAATAATTGCGCAATGGCGGCGGCGGCGGCCGGGTTGGAGAGGTGGCCATGCCGCGATTGGATCCGCTGCTTCACCGGCCAGGGCCGGTGCGGATCGTTCTGCAAAAGTTTTTCATCGTGATTCGTCTCGATGACGAGCGTTTGCACCTGGCGCAGGCGCTCAATCGTGAGGCGGGTGGCGTGGCCGAGGTCGGTGATGTAGCCGAGCGCGCTCGCCCCCGCGTGGAAAGTGTAGCCGACCGGCTCGACCGCATCGTGCGGGACGGGGAAATTTTCGATCGTGATGTCGCAGATCGAAAAACTCGAACCGGTGCGAAAAATCCGCCAGTTGCGATGCGCGCCTAATCCCGCGGAGGCGGGATAACGAATCGCTTCCGCGGTCAGCGCATTGCAATAAATCGGAACCTCGAATTTGCGGCAGAGCACCTCCAGCCCGCAAACGTGATCGCCGTGCTCGTGGGTCAGCAGGACGCCATCGATGTCGTTAGGCGTAAATCCGCAACGCGCGAGCCGCAGGACGAGCTGGCGCGCGCTCAACCCGCCGTCGACGAGCAGCCGGCAATGGTCTGTCGCGACCAGCGCGCTGTTCCCCGCGCTCCCGCTCCCGAGCATCGTCAGACTGAACATCTCCCGATATTTAGCGAAGCGGAGCCGCGGGCACAAACGGAAATCCTCCGACTCGGCGCGGGCGCGAACAATTTTCGACAGAGGCGAGAGTGTCGGATAAGTTTTCCTGGCGATGGATGCGATCGATCTGGCCGGTCTCCGGCGCGAATACGAAACCCAGGGTCTGCGCCGGGCGGATCTGCATCACGATCCGATCGAGCAATTTGCGACCTGGTTTTCGACCGCCGTCAATTCCGCGCTGCCGGATGCAAATGCGATCAGTCTTGCCACCGCCACGCCCGACGGCAAACCATCGGCGCGCGTCGTTCTGTTGAAAGGATTCGATCAGCGCGGCTTCGTTTTTTTCACCAACTATGAAAGCGACAAAGGCCGCGAGCTGGCGGCCAATCCGCAGGCCGCCTTCGTCCTTTACTGGGTGCAACTAGAGCGGCAAATTCGTGTCGCTGGCCGCGTCGAAAAAACGTCGCGGCAAGACTCGGAAACCTATTTTCACGCGCGGCCGCGGGGCAGCCAGCTCGGCGCCTGGGTCTCGCATCAGAGCGAAGTGATCGATGCGCGCCGCATTCTCGATGCCCGCTTGGCGGAGATGACGGAGCGCTTCGCGGGGAGCGAGGAGGTCGAGCTGCCGCCGCACTGGGGCGGCTACCGGATCGTGCCCGAGACGATCGAATTCTGGCAGGGTCGCGCGAACCGGCTGCACGATCGCTTTCGCTACACCCGACGAAAGGATGACTCGTGGTTGATCGAGCGGCTCGCGCCGTGATTCGTTAAGCGACCATTTTCTGGCATGGAGGCACCCGACGAAGCAACCCGTTCCCGCCGCTGGACGCATGCGGCCGGGCCGCGCTACTGGTGGCACCGTCTGCCGGGGATGGATTTTGTCCCGCCGGTTTATTCCGACCTGACCGAGGCGGAATGGAAAATCGTGAGGGCCTGGTACGAAGAGACCGATCGGAGCGGAGTCATTGGCGAATGTGCCGTCCCGCTTGTTTCGCTTCTCCACGGGCTGGTGATGGGCAATCGGATCGCGCGCATCGTGCAACTGGGAACCTGTGCCGGCTACTCGTCGCTCCTCCTGGGGTTCATGCTCCGGCGGATGAACGCGCCTAACGGATTGTTCACCCTCGATCTTGATCCGGAGCTTTGCGCGCTCACCCGGCGGTGGCTGGAGCGCGCCGGCCTGACGAACTTCGTCACGGTCGCGGAAGGCAACTCGCTCGATCCGAATTCGCTTGCGGCGGCGCAGGCGCACTTCCGCGGGGAGCCAGAAATGATTCTGCTCGATAGCTCCCATGAATATGGCGCCACCGTCCGGGAACTCGATCTTTGGTATCCGGCGCTGCAAATGGGCGGCCTCCTGCTGCTGCACGACGTGAGCCGGTTCGCGGAAGAATTCGACGTCACCGCGCAGGGCGGGGTACGGCGCGCGTTCGACGAGTGGCGGGAGAAAAATCCGCAGGCGGAAGCGATCTGCCTCAACGGCGAGTCGCGCACGATGGACTTACCGCGCCCACCTTACAAGGATGCCTGTGGGCTCGGAATCATCTACAAAGCAGAAGTCCAGGTGCCGGAGTAACCCCAGCACCTGGACCTTAAATCTGCACGACGTTAAGTCGGCCTAACGATTACGAGTCGAAGTCGGCGCTTCGCCCCCTGTTTCCCGTCCACCAAAAAGGTAGGAGAAAACCGCGAAGACTTGCGCACGCGGGGCATCGGTGTTAACGCCGAAGAGCGGAGAAACATCGAACCTGGTATTCGCGGTTGGTTTCCACGCGATCGTCGGGCCGATGATGAAACGAGCGGATTCGCCCGTCTTAGGATCTTCGCGAATACCTTTGTCGCTAAACACGGTTAGTTGCATCTCCGCGCCTACTTTGAGGCGCTCTTTCTCGAGCAAGACCGGAATCATCGCGCTTTGGGCAAAGCCGTATTCGCGGCCGCGATCGCCACTGATTTCCTGCTCGTAGAAAACATTCAGTGCCCACTCCAGTTTCTCAGCGAATTCTTCCGAAAACAGCACCCGCCCTTCCACCGCGTCGGGCAGCGGAAGGTGCATGTCCAGAAAATCCCGTCCCTCGCCCGGGCCAGGTTTTGCCGGCGGACCTTCATCATGCAAAATGTCACCGATGCCGAATTTGTATTCGACGAACAAGGTTGGGTTGAAAGGAATCTTATCCCAATCGGCAAGGGCATAACGCGCCTCCACGCTGAAACTTCTCTCCTGGCTCGTTCCGCGATAGGTCTCGACTGCGTTCTCGAAGGCGACGCCGAAACGATAGGGCAAACCAATCTCAACCTCTTCGGTGAAATTGTGATCGGGTCGATCGAACTTGAGCGCATCGCCTTCATAGATCAAACCTGCGTAGACGGCGCCCGGCGGGAGCACATAGGCATTGACCAGGTTCGAAAACCGGCTGCGCGAGAGGGCGGGCGGTGCGCCGTAAGCGCTCGGCACTTCCTCTCCGCGAATCACAAGGCCCGGCTGGGTGACGATTTCGGCGGTCGCGCCAGTCGAGGCGGTTGATTTCTTACTCGACGTTTTCTTGCTCGAGGTCTGCGCTTGAGCAGAAGTGGTTGTCGGCCCACTGGAGGTTGTTTCTGCTGCGGCAACTTTGGTACCAGACAAAACCGCGTCTTGCGCGCGCAGGCTAGCCCCGGCGAAGAGAGCGGTGAGAACAGAGACGGCACAGAAGCCGAAGCTTCCCGTTAGGTAACCACGCCGAAAATCAGCGCGTGGCGAATTCGATTGATGCATGGTTTTCTTTTTAGAGGAAGCCGGGCAAGATGACAAGAACATAATGATATTTTTGTCATCAAGCAGCCGGTATGCCGGGCCGGCCGGTTATTCGCCCACGGTCGGCCTGTTCGGAAAGCGTAGCGTCACCGCGGTGCCGCGCCCGACCTCACTCGCCACGGAGATCGCGCCGCCATGCAGGTCGGCGATCGACTTCACTAGGGCCAGCCCTAGGCCAGTTCCCTCGGTGCTGCGCGACGCGTCGACGCGATAAAAGCGATCGAAAATTCGGGAAATGTGCGCAGTCGGGATGCCGCATCCGCTATCGCTCACCACGACCTCCGCACCTTCCGTATTCGACGCGAAAGAAATCGTGATCTGGCCGCCGTTAGGCGTGAAGCGCACGGCGTTGTCCACCAGGTTGCTCACCGCGCGTCCGAACAAGACTGGGTCCGCGTAGACTTCGCCTTCGCCTTCACAGTTGATCACCAGGCGCCGTTCCTCCGCGATCGCTTCGTTGTAGGCGGCGATCTTTTCGATCGCGGCGCGGCCGTCGAAAGGCGAGCGCTGCGCCTGCCCCTCGGCTGCTTCCGCGCGCGCGAGAAAGAGCAGGTTGTCGATGATCGCGGAAAGCCGGGCGCACTCGGCGACGCTCGATTCGATCACCGCCCGATACTCGTTAGGCGAACGCGGCCGGGTCAAAGCCACTTCCGCCTCGCCGCGAATGTTGGCCAGCGGGGTGCGCAGTTCATGGGCGAGATCGGCCGAAAACTGCGAGAGCCGCGTAAACGAATCCTCGAGGCGGTCCAGCATATCGTCGAACGCGATCGCCACCGGCTGCAGCTCGCGCGGCCACTCCGCCGGCGGGACGCGTTCGTGCAACTGATGCGGGCCGACGCGCTGCAGCGACCCGGTCATGGCTGCCAGTGGTTGCAAGCCTCGTTTCGTCACCGTGATGGCGATGACGACGGAAGCCAAGATCCCGCAGACGAGCACGGTCGCGACCAGGAAACCGAACTCCAGCATGAAACCTTCATCTTCCGAGCGATCCTGCGCGACCTGAATCAGGTAGCGCTGACCGCGCACCTCCTCCGCGGAGGAGACTAACGAGAATAAACTGCCACCTGTTCGGTAATCGACCGGGCCCCATTCCGTCACACCCGCGCTCCGGCCCCGGGCGAAAAGCTCCGGCGGCAGCAAGCGCTTCATCCCGGGCGTCTCAGTCACGGTGGCTCCGGCCGAATCGATCACCCGCACCCAGTAGGACGCCCGTTCTCCGCCGCGGAGCGTTTTCAATTCGTTCTTCAGAAGGCGTGGCCCCGCGGCGGTACTCAGGTCGGCGCGAATGGCCAAAACCTTGTCCGCGAGGACGACGCGGTCCTCTTCGAAAGCGTGCCGGACGACGATCCAATACAAGACCCCCAGCCCGCAGAAGAGGAGCAAAGCAGCAGCCGGGGTAAAGAGGAGGACCAGCTGGGAAGCAATCGACCGCGGCTCAGTCGGCTTTGAGGACATAGCCGGCGCCGCGAACAGTGTGGATCAACTTTCTCGGATAAGGATCGTCCACTTTGGCGCGCAAACGTCGCACCATGACGTCGAGGACATTGGTGCCGGTTTGAAAATCAAGCCCCCAGACGTGGCTCTCGATCTCCTTGCGCGTTACGACCTCGCCCGCCGAGCGAACCAGTTGTGCGAGGAGCAGAAATTCCTTGGCGGTCAGATGAAGCGGATCGCCGGCCCGGACCGCGCGATTCCGGCGTGTATCCAGTTCCAGGTCCTCGATCCGCAACTGTTCACTCTGCTGCGCGGGGCTCCGGCGCAGCAGCGAACGCACGCGGGCGACCAGCTCGGAGAACGCGAACGGCTTGACCAGGTAATCATCCGCGCCAAGCTCGAGTCCCTTGACGCGATCCGGCACGCTGTCGCGCGCGGTGAGAAATAGAATGGGCGTGTGCGCTCCGCCGCGGCGCAATTCCTCGACGACGGCCCAGCCGTCCTTCTTTGGCAGCATCACGTCGACCAGGAGAAGATCGAAACGCGTCGCGAGCGCGAGTTGGAGTCCGGTCTCTCCATCGCTCGCGGACTCGACGGCGTAGCCTTCCTCCTCGAGACCCTTGGCAATAAACGCGGCGGTCTTTTTCTCGTCCTCGATCAATAGAATGCGCATTGAAAAAGGTATAAAGGTTGCCTTCGCCGCGTTCAAGCTTGGCGGAGCGCCGCCCCTTACTGCCGGGCGGCTCTTTTCTCGTCACTCGAAAAACTTTTCCGCGTGCGGCCGCAAGTCGAGCTCCAGCGTCCAGGCGCTGCGGTGTTGATGGGCGAGATACCAATAGGTCTCCGCCATGCGGTCGGGATCGAGTAATGGTTCTCCTTCGCCTTCCCCGTCACCGGCCGGGCCGATGATCCCATCCACGACGACATGCGCGACGTGCACTCCCTGCGGCCAGAGCTCGCGCGCGAGCGATTGCGCCAGGCCGCGGAGCGCGAATTTCGCGCTGCTGAACGCGAGCCACCCGCCGCCGCGCACACTAGAGGTCGCACCCGTAAAGATCATCGCGCCGTCTCCCGCGCGCAGACGAAACCGCCTAACGTTGCGCTTGCGCCACGAGTTCTCGAAATCTTCCGGCGTCGTTCCAAGGGACCATCACCCGACGAAGCGCTCGCGTTGTGCAGCAACACATTAATTTCTCCCAGCTCCGCGCGCACTCGCGCGACGGCCGATTTCACTTCTTTCGGGCGGCTGACATCCGCGACCACGCCGATCGCCTTCCCGCCCGCGGCGGAAATCTTGCCCGCGAGCTGGTCGATGAAATCGGGATGCCGCGCCACCAGCCCGACGAGGAAACCTTCGCGCGCGAAGCGCCGCGCGAGCGCCGCGCCCAGGCCGGGGCCGACACCCGTGACCAGGGCAACACGGTTTTCGCTCAAGGTTTCCCTCCGAAGGTCACGAGATCATCGAGATCGATGAGATCCATCCACGTCTTGATGTCCTCGCGTGTCTTCGAAAACGAACCGACGCGGCGGAAGAAAAACATGAGCGTCTCGGGGTCACTATCGGGGGTGCGACGAATCATGTATTCACTCCATTGTTCGATCTCCCACGGCGTCGGCCGGTCCTGCGCGTGGGCCTTGATCCATTCGAGGATCTCGCCGTGCCTTTTCCGGCGGCGAGTTGTTCGAGCAACGTGGCCGGATCGAACCCGAGGAAGTTGATGATGTGCTGATCGAAAGGCGCGTCGTTGTTAAACTCGCCATTCCGGCCCATGATGGTGGCGCGGCCTTTGTCGAGCATCCGCGAAAGGATGACGTAACCGCCGAGGCGGCAGCGCGGGCTGCGCGGCGGACGTTGTGTGAGATCGGGAGCGGAAATTTTTGGAGTATCGGTCATTTTGGTTTTCGTTAGGCTATTTCGCGGGCGACGCTGGCGGCAGGATAAACCCGGCCAGGCGCCTCTCGCAAAGTGGTGGTCGAAAACTGATCTCGCAATAGCGCCGCGAGTTGCTAGAACCGGTGCCACCGATTTTGAAAAATTATCTCAAGCTGAATCTGAGTCTGCTTTACTGGGTCTTGGTCGCTCCCTTCCGGGGAGAGATGTTCGAGCTCGCGCCGGTCTTTCGCCAGATGGTCGCGATCGGGGTGCGCGCCGCGCCGATGGTCGCGCTCACGGCCTGCAGCGTGGGCGTGACGCTCGCGATGCAGGCCGCGCATTCTTTGCAGCAACTCGGCGCGGAAATTTACGTGCCCGACCTCGTCATGGTCACCCTGCTGCGCGAGATGGGCCCGGTCCTGATCGCCGTCATCGTGATCGGACGCAGCGGATCGGCGGTCGCCGCGGAATTAGGCACGATGAAAGTGTCCGAGGAAATCGAAGCCCTCGAAGTGATGGCGATCAATCCGATCAGCTATCTCATCGTGCCGCGTTTCCTGGCGATGCTCGTGATGCTGCCGGCGCTCACCATCCTGGGAGATTACATCGGCGTCTTCGGCGGATGGGTGGTCTGCCGTCTCGCGCTCGATTTCAATACCGCCGGCTACGTTTTGCGCGCGGTGCAAAGCGCCGACACCTGGGATCTTTACTCGGGCATGATCAAGAGCGTGGTCTTCGCCTGGATCATCATCACGATTGCCTGTAACGCCGGCCTGCACGTGGAGGGCGGCGCGGAAGGCGTCGGGCAAGCCACCACTTCCTCCGTCGTGCAGGCGCTCCTCGCTATGCTCGTGACGAACGCCATCCTAACCTCGATCTTTTTCTTTGGCGCATGACCCCGGAAAACCAGCCAGTCGTCGAAGTAAAGGATCTCATCCGAAAATTCGGCGAGCGCCGCGTGATCGACGATCTCACTTTCCAGATCCACCGGGGCGAAACGCTCGTCATCATGGGCGGGAGCGGTTGCGGCAAGAGCACGCTGCTCCGGCACATCGTGGGCGTGATGAAGCCGAACTCCGGCTCGGTCCAGATTTTCGGCGAAGAGATCACCGTGATGAACGACCGCGAGATCGCCCAGGTGCGGCGGCGCTTCGGGATGCTCTTCCAATCCGGCGCGCTCCTCGCTTCGCTCACCGTCGGGGAAAATGTCGCGCTGCCGCTGCTGCAGCACACCGACCTCACACCCGCCGAGATCGAGGAAGTCGTGACCCGAAAACTGCAAATGGTCGGCCTGACGGGTTTCGAAAATCTCAAGCCGGCCGAGATCAGCGGCGGAATGAAAAAACGCGTCGGGCTGGCCCGCGCCCTCGCGCTCGATCCGGAGTTGCTCTTCAGCGATGAACCCACTTCCGGGCTCGACCCGATCATGACCGCGGTGGTGGACCGGCTCACCCTAGAGTTGACCCGCGGCAGCGGCATGACCGCGGTGGTCGTGACCCATGACATGACGAGCGCCTTTCGCATCGCGACCCGGATGATCATGCTCAACCACGGCAAGATCATCGCGCAAGGCACGCCTAACGAGATCCGGGCCAATCCGAATCCCGACGTGCAGCAATTCATCAACGGCGAACCTGATGGCCCCGTGCCGTTGAGTCTCTCCCAGAGCGAGCATCAGCATTCTGCTCAAGTGCAGCCGCGTCCGCTCGTCGGAGCGCGCGGCCGCTTCCACCGTAAAACACCATGAAACGAAATTTTTCAGATTATCTTGTCGCCCTCGCGGTCGTCGCTTGCAGCGTGGTCCTGCTCGGGGCGCTGACCGTCGCCCTCTCCGGCTATCGATTAAAAAAGCCGTCCCGCGTCCTGCAGATCGATTACGAAGACGTCACCGGCATCAAGGTCCATTCGGAGGTTCGTTACGCCGGAGCGCCCGCCGGGCGGGTGATTGAGATGCGTCATCTGAGCGCCGCGCAGCGCGTGGCGGAACCCAACAAAAAGGACGCGGTTCGGGTGAGCATCGAACTTCTCGACAGCGTTCCGCCTCTGCCGTCCGACATCGCGGCCACTCTCAGCTCCGATACGATGCTTTCGCCGAAGTTCGTCGCGCTCTCCGCCGGAACGCCGGGGAAAGCGCTTCTGCCTAACAACGCCGTGATCGAAGGCGCGCCCTCTTACGGGATCGAGCAAATCACCGGGGCGATCGGTCCGGTGCTGGCGAACGCGAACAAGTTGATCGACAACCTGAGTGGCACGGTGACCAATTTAAACGGCACCGTGACAAGCGTGAAAACCAATCTCGGAGTGTTTCTCCCCAAGCTTTCACCGGTCGCAGACACGGCGAAAGTTGACCTCGAAGAACTGCAAAAGACGATTCAGGGCTTGAACGGCGTGGAAGTCAAAGCGAGCAATGTTTTTGCAACCGCCGATACGTTCGTCGGCTCGACCGATCAACAACTGCGCGAGCAGATGCGCGAGCTGCACGTGATTCTCTTGAACCTCAAGGTCATCACCACGCACGCCAAGGCGCTGGTCGATACCCTGGCGGAGAAACCGAACCGGATCATTTTCAGCGGCAAAGCCAACAAGCTCACGCCCGAAGACCAGATCATCAAAAGCCACCAGGCGTTGCCGGCCCGGCAACCGTAATCGGCCTAACGATTCCCGCCTCAAAGCCGCGCTCGCGCCGCGGGCAAAATCGCGCTAGGGAGTTGAATGGCAATTTTCCTGCGATCGGCTGTCGGGTTTGCTTTGTTTGGTTGGTTCGTGCTGCTCGCGCCACCGGCGCGCGCCCAGGAATCGGAACTGGCGCCGATCGTTTCCCCCCCGCCGGCCGTCGCCGCGCCGGCCTCCTCCCCCATTCCTTCCGCAACCGCCGCGCCGTCGGCGACGCCGGTGCAGTTGACCGATGTTCTTTTCAAAGGCGTCAAGGCGCGCGCGATCGGGCCGGCGGTGATGGGCGGCCGTGTCTCGGATATCGCGATCGATTCGCGTAATCCCGCGGTTTTCTATGTCGGGCTCGGAACGGGAGGGGTCTTCAAAACGGGCAACAACGGCGTCACCTTCGATCCAATTTTCGACAAGCAACCGGTGCTGTCGATCAGCGCGGTGGCGATCGCCCCCTCGGATTCGGATGTAGTCTGGGTCGGGACCGGCGAAGCGAACGACCGCAATTCCTCCGAATGGGGCGACGGCGTTTATCGCTCGACCGATGGCGGCGGGACATGGACGAACGTGGGCTTGAAAGAAAGCCGCGCCATCGCGCGCATCGTGGTTCATCCGACGAAACCGGAGGTGGCCTATGTCGCGGCGATGGGAAATCTCTGGAAGGACGGCGGCGAGCGTGGTCTCTACAAAACGACCGACGGGGGCAAGACCTGGAAGCTCGTCCTGCAGGCACCCGCGCCTAACGATGTCCGGACTGGCTGTGGCGATGTCGCGCTCGACCCGTCGAATCCCGAGATCGTTTACGCGGCGCTCTACGCGCGGCAGCGCACTCCGTGGTCATTTGCCTACGGGGTGACGGCAACGAACGGCGCCGATGTGGGCGGAATTTTCAAGAGTAGCGACGGTGGCGTGACCTGGAAAAAATGCGCGGGCGGTCTGCCTGGCCTGACCGGTCGCATCGGGCTCGCGGTGTCGGCGAGCAAGCCGAAGCTGGTGCTGGCGATCGTGCAGAGCGACGAGGGCGGCGCGAGCGATATCCGCGATCTTCACAGCCGGCGCGGCGGCGTTTTTCGCTCCGAAGATGGCGGCGAGAAATGGACGCGGATGAGCGACATTAATCCACGGTCCTTTTATTTCAGCCAGATCCGGGTCGATCCGGCTAACGATCAGCGGGTTTACGTGCTCGGCATGGCGTTGCTCGTGTCTGATGACGGTGGGAAGAATTTCCGGGAAGATCTTTCGGAGAAAGTGCACCCCGATTGTCATGCGCTCGCCATTCAGCCGGGGACGGCTCCGGCGCCGAAGCCGGCGAAACCCGAGGACAAGAACAAGCCGTCGAAGCCACCGGTCTGCCAGCGTCTCCTCCTCGGGACCGACGGCGGTCTTTATCAAAGTTACGCGGCGGGGAAAGCCTGGGATCACCTCGCATGCATGCCGGCGGGCGAATTTTACCGTATCTCGCTCGATGACACGCAGCCGTTTTACCGGATCGCGGGCGGCTTGCAGGACAACGAGAGTTTTGTCGGCCCGAGCCAGGTGCCGAGCAAGGAAGGCATCCGGAATTCCGATTGGACCGCCCTCGAGGGCGGCGACGGATTTTACGTCGTTTTCGATCCGTCGGATCGCGACATCTTCTACGCCGAGAGCCAGGAGGGTTACATTCACCGCATTAATCTGCGCACCGGCGAGAAGCGCGACCTGCGCCCGGAGGCGGCGGAAGGCCAGGAGCGTTATCGTTTTCACTGGAACGCGCCGCTCATCGGCAGCCGGCACCAGCCGGGTGTGCTTTACCTCGCCGGCAACCGCGTTTTTCGCCTAACGGATCGGGCGGAGCATTTCCAGGTGATCAGTCCCGACCTCACGCACAACGATCCGGCGCGGGTCAATACCAGCGGGAGTGGTGCGGAGAATTTCGGGGTCGTCTATTCCTTGGCCGAATCACCGGTGAAGGCCGGGTTGCTTTGGGCCGGGACGGATGACGGGCGGCTTTGGCTAACCCAAAACGACGGCGCGAATTGGACGGAGCTGACGGCGAAGCTGCCGCAACCGGCGCGCGGCCAATGGATCGTGCGCATCGAACCGGGCGCGAAGGATGCCAAGGTGGCCTACGTGGTGACGAACGCCTACCGGAGTGGCGACGATCGGCCGTTTATTTTGCGGACCGCGGATCTGGGCCAAACCTGGCAGAGCGTGGTCGGCCAGGGACTTCCGCCTAACGATCCGGTGGAGGTGGTGCGCGAAGATCCCGTTAACTCCAATTTGCTCTACGCCGGGACGCACTTTGGCTTGTTCGCCTCCTTCGACGCCGGCGGACACTGGCTGCGGGTGGGTGATCTGCCTAACGTGCGGGTGGACGATCTTCAGATTCATCCGCGCAGCGCCGATCTCGTCATCGCGACGCATGGCCGGAGCCTCGAGATTCTGGACGACACGCGCCCCTTCCGTGAGCTGACGCCGGAAGTGATGGCGCAACCGGCGCATCTTTTCACGATCGCGCCCGCCCGGGGATTTTATCTGCTCGCGGGTTCTGCGGATTGGAACGGGAAAGGCATTTATCGCGGAGAAAATCCGCCGGAGGGCGCCTTGTTAACCTTTTGGGTGAAAGAGTTCGCCGGCGATGAAGTAAAAATCGCGATCACCAATTCCGCGGGGCAGCCGGTGGCGAATCTGAAGGCGGGCGGCGCGCCGGGATTAAGCCGCGTGAATTGGGATCTGCGGCCGACCGAGGATGTCCGGATTAAATACGGTGGCGACGACCCGAAGAAATTTGTGCCGAGCGGCGATTACACTGCGGAGCTGAGCTGCGGCAAAGAAAAGATGAAACAGACCTTCCACGTCGAGATCGCCGAAGGCATCGTCACTCGGTAGGCCGCTGCGTTTTTTCCGTCAGCCGCCAGTGTCCGTTGTATGCCGGAGGCCAGGCGAACGTAATGCGCGAAAAATCCATCGCGGGATTGGGCGGTGCGCTCTTGCTTGTCGTCATTCTCGCAGTCTATGCGAACCATTTTCACAATGGCTTCCACATGGACGACGGGCACACGATCGTGGACAACGCGTCCATTCGCGAGCTGCGGAACATTCCGCTCTTCTTTCGTGACGCGACGACCTTTAGCGCGCTCCCGAGCAATCAATCCTATCGCCCGCTGGTCTCGACGCTGCTCGCCATTGACTACCGACTCGCCCATGGGCTGCAGCCGTTCTGGTTTCATCTTTCGACCTTCACCCTCTTCCTCGCGCTCACGCTGCTGCTCGCCTTCGTCATTCATCATCTCCTCTCGCTCGACGCAGCCTCATCCCCGCACCGCTGGATTGCGCTCGCCGCCGCCGCGTGCTACGGGCTTGCCCCCGCCAACGCCGACACCATCAACTATATCATTGCCTCGTCGGAGGTGATCTCCGCGCTCGGCGTGATCGCGTCGTTTGCCGTCTACTTCGCCTTCCCGCGGTGCCGCCGATATTCTCTCTACGTTCTCCCGGCCGCGATCGCCATTCTGGCTAAACCAACAGCCGCGATCTTTCCTGTGCTCTTCGCGGTGTTTCGTTTGCTCTTCCCGGACCCCGCAGCCGCGGGGCGCAGACCCCGCGCGCGGGCGCGGTTTGTCGCGGAAATGGTCCCGCCGTTTGTGATCTGCGGAGCGGTGCTCTGGTTCGTCCAGCACATGACGCCGCGCAGTTGGGTCGCCGGCGCCGCGAATGCGCACAACTATCTGGTCACGCAGCCATACGTAGCACTGCTCTATTTTAGAACGTTCTTCTGGCCGACCGGGCTCAACGCCGACTACAACCTGAATCCGTTTGTCACGACGGGCGATGCGCGTTTATGGATCGGTTTCGCGTTCGTCGTCTTTCTGAGCGCGGCGGCGATCGTTGCCGCCGTTTGCAAGAAGACGCGCCTGATCGGCTTTGGCCTCCTCTGGTTCCTGATCGCGCTGCTGCCGACGTCGCTCTTTCCCCTCGCCGAAGCAATGAACGATCACCGGGCATTTCCCGCTTACATCGGACTCGTGATTGCGCTCGCTGGGGCCGCGGAGTTACTCGTCGTCCGCCTGGATCGACCGCGGCGTTGGACGAAGATCGTGGCCGCATGCGGGGTCGCGCTCTTCCTGTGCGCAAACGCCTGCGCAACGTTCCAAAGGAACAAGGTTTGGAAAACCGAGGAAACGCTCTGGCACGACGTAGTACTAAAGAGCCCGCGCAACGGACGCGGTTTGATGACCTATGGCATCACGTTGGTGAACAACGGCAATTTTGCCGGCGCGCTCGATTATCTACAGCGCGCACAACAGCTCACTCCACCGTATTCGGTGCTGTTGATCAATCTCGCGATGGCGGAAAACGCGACGGGACAGATCGCGACCGCCGAGCAGCATTTTAAGGACGCGCTGCGACTGGCACCGTTGTCTCCCGATAGCTACATCTACTATGCGCGCTACGTGCTCGCGCACGCGCGCGCTGATGAGGCACAGGCGCTCCTGCGGCGGGCATTGGAGTTGAGTCCGACCGATCTGACCGCGCGCGAACTTTTGCAGAAAGCGGAGACGCACGACGTGGAGGCGCACGCCACCGAGGGCAACGCGCTCCTGCGTCAGGGCAGGTTCGGCGAAGCGATCACCCAATATGAAACGGCCTTGGAAATCGCGCCGGATTTCGTTTCAACGCTGAACAATTTCGCCTGGCTGTTATCGACTTGTCCTGATGGGTCGCTGCGCAACGGCGCCAAAGCACTCGAACTGGCAGAGAAAGCCGATCGGCTTGCCGGCGGGGAAAGCCCCATTTTCCTTCGGACCCTGGCTGCCGCTTATGCCGAGAATGGCCGTTTCAACGAGGCCATCGAAACCGCGCAGCGCGCGTCGCAAATCGCGATTGCCCAGAAAACTTCGTCCTGGCAAACAAGCTGGATAAGGATGTCGAACTTTATCGAAACAATCTTCCTCTGCACCGATGACATCAGGCTCGGCCGAGATCGCCGCCGGCATCGTCACTCGTTAGGCGCGGGGAAAATTTGGCTGCCGACGCGACTCAATCCTCGGAGTCCGCGTCCTTGTCTTCCTCGATCTCCTCGTTCTCCGTCGAAAAGCGGCGTTTGCGTTTGTTCGCCGGCAACGGCGAAAGTGTCATCGTGATGTTCCGGCCGGCGGCCTTCGGCTCCATTTCCACCTGCGCCATGGTCGCGAGATCGTCGCGCACCTTGAACATCAACTCCATCCCGAACTCCTGGTGCGCCATCTCCCGCCCGCGGAATTGCAGCTGCACCCGCACCTTGTTGCCCTTGTCGAGGAACTGCTCGGCATGGCGGATTTTCGTCAGGTAATCGTGGTCGTCGATATTGACCCGAAACTTGATCTCTTTCAGCTTCGTGCCCGACGTCTTCTTGTCCTTTTCCTGCTTCGAGATGTCGTAACGGAACTTTCCGAAATCGACGATCTTGCAGACGGGCGGGTTCGCGGTCGGCGCGACTTCCACCAGGTCGAGGCCCATACTCTGGGCTTTCTTGATCGCCTCGGACAGTTTCATGACGCCGAGTTGCTCGCTGGTCGAGCCGAGGATGACGCGGACTTCGCGGGCGCGAATCCGGCCGTTAACACGAATTTGTTGTTGCAGAATTAATTATCTCCGGCCGGCGACGAGGGAGTGAGACTGCCGCCGTCATTCTTATTCTCGCAATCTCCCGTCGAGCTCACCATGGAGCGCGCCGCACTCGGAAATCTTCGCGCCTGCGAGGAGCGCGTCGATTGGTTCGCGACCTGGCCCGAACCGAGGGGAAGTTGTATCCGACATCGGGAAAGTCGCAAGGCGTTTCTGAGCGGGAGACGAATCAACTGTGCGCGGGTGAAAGACAAACCGGATCAAGCGGGTGGATCGCCGAAATGCGCGGCGTGCGCGCGATATCCGACAATGTCGTCCAGCATCGCGTCGAGCGTCGCAGCCAGCGGCGCGGCTTTGGCGAAGCCGGAAAAGATCGCCCGATCGCCGATCGGAGTGTTGATCACAAACGTGGGCCGTTGCGTCACCTGAAGCGCGTGAAATTCCGCGGTACTCTGGCGCACGCGCGCTTCGATCGCGGGCGTTTTCGCGTGTTCGAGCAGATGCTCCGGTTCCAGCCCGGCGGCTTCGGCGCCGACCTCCGCGGCGACGTCCCAATGAGTAAAACGTTTCCCCTGGCGCAATCCGGCGGTCGAGAGTGCGATCCAGACGCGATCGTCCACGATGCCAAAATCGCGCGCCGCCTCGGCCACGCAGTTCGGAGCCAGATATTCCGCGCTGCCTGGCTTAACCCAACCGGCGTGCAACATCTGCGGGGAACGCATCAACATTCCGCTGCGCCGGTAGTACCATTCCGTGTGCGCGCGGGTCTTGGGCAGCCCGGTCTTGTCCATCAGCGCGACCCTCCACTGGAAATCGACCCGATCGCCATATTTTTCGCGCAGTTCATTCCAGGCCGGGATCGCCCAGTGACACCAGGAAGAGATGACGTCGAGGTAGTTGGTCATGGTGAGTCGCATAAGACCTATATGACCTATCGCGGCGCACGCGGAAAAGAACAAATCGCGCTCGATTGACAAACTACCCGCCAATAACCGACTTCCTTTGCGCCCGGCGCGGACCGAAATATTTTGATCGACCTCAATCACATTCTGCTTTTCATCGCGATCGTCTCACCGCTGATTCTGCTCGCGCGCATCGCGCAACTGCGTAGCCCGCGGAACCACGGCTGGCGGATTGCCGCGGTGATCGTGCTCGCCGCTTGCGCTCTTGCCTGGTGGTTCCTGCCCTCGATTGCCGGTTTCGTCGGCGGGACGTTCTGGTGTTTACTGCTCCTCATTCCCTCGGTCTCGGAGCGGAAAATCGACGACCTGCTCGTCGCCCGGCGTCTTGCCCGCGCGCGGCAGCTGGCTGTCGTTAGGCGAATTCTCCATCCGTGGGAGGACTCGCCCCACCGCCCCGCTTTGCTCGACTGTCTCGCGCTGGCGAGCAGTGGCCGCCTCGATCGCGCGCTCGATCAGCTCGCCACCGAACGCGCCGCGCCCACCCCGGCCGGATCCTTCGCGAGCGCGCTCACTTTTGCCCTGACGGAAAACTGGGCGGCCTTGGTGGAATGGTGCCGGCGCGACTTGTCGGTGACGGCGAATCCCGCCGTGCTTTCGCTCTATTTCCGCGCGCTCGGTGAAACCGGCGCGCTGGAGGAATTGGTCCGCCAGTTTGCCTCGCGCCGGGCGAGTCGCGAGCCGGAGCTGACGAATGACTCCCTCGCGCGCTTTGACTTCGCGCTTGTCCTGGCCTTCGCCGGGCGGACGAACGATCTCGTTAGGCTCTTCGCCGGCGACCTCCGGCAAATGCCGCTCGAGCAGCGGCAGTTCTGGCTGGCGACGGCCGAGCTGGCGGCCGGGGATGGCCGCGCCGCGCGCGAGCGTCTGGAGAAGTTGCGCGCGGAGACGCGGGACGCGGTTCTGCGGCGTTCGATCGATCGACGCCTCGGGCAGGCCCCGGAGTTTCCGCCCTTTTCCGCCGCCGGCGCAATGCTTCTCGCGCGGCTCGTGGCCGAGACGATGGGGACGCAGCAGGCTGGGACGCGCCCGCGGACGAGCGGCACGCCGGCGGTCTGGGGGTTGATCCTCTTGAACGTCGCCATGTTTGGTGCCGAGTGGATATTCGGCGGCACGACCAACACGCAGACGCTGCACAATCTCGGCGCGCTCGAGCCCGACGCGGTGATCAGGCAGCATGAATACTGGCGTCTGCTGACCGCGCTCTTCCTGCACTACGGCGCGCTCCATATTTCGTTTAATCTTTACGCTCTTTACCTCCTCGGTCCGGAGCTGGAGCGAATGATTGGTTCGTTTAAATTCACCATCAGCTATCTGCTCGCTGGACTCGGTTCGAGCGCCGGCGTGGTTCTCTTGCGGGCGCTCGACCTAACGAATGCCGATCTGCTCGTTGGCGCTTCCGGTTGTGTCATGGGCGTGATCGGCGTGTCGGCGGGATTACTCTTACGCCATCGGCAATCGCCCCTCGCTGGGCGCCGCCTGCGCAACATCGTGGTCATTGTAGTGTTGCAAACGGCGTTTGATCTCTCGACGCCGCAGGTCAGCCTCGCGGCGCACCTGAGCGGCTTCGTCACCGGCGTTGCGATCGGGATGATTCTCGCTGGGCAGCGCCGTCGTTCAGCTCCTTTCTAGCCCGGCAGGTCGCCGACCCGGGAAACGGAACGCTTGCTGCTACTCATTTTGCTGTCAGAGTTTCGCCCCTGTCTTAAAGGCCACGCTTCTCCGTCATGCCGAACATTCAGACCTACAACGTCATTCCCAATCTCCCGGCGCAGCTCGAGCCGCTGCGCGAAATGGTTTTCAATCTTTGGTGGACCTGGGAGCCATCGGCCCGCCGGCTTTTCCGGCATCTCGATCCCGAGCTTTGGGAGCGCACCAATCACAATCCGGTCCGGATGCTCCAGCTCTCGCGCCAGGCGCGCCTCCTCGAAGTGGCGAAGGACGAAGTTTTCCTGCGCGAGCTCGCGGAAGTGCACGGCGCCTATAAGAAATATCTCGCCCGCAAAGACACCTACGGGAAAAAAGGCGCGAGGAAAGAGATCAAGAAACCGATCGCTTACTTCTCCGCCGAGTTTGGCTTCCACGAGTCGATCCCGAATTACTCCGGCGGCCTCGGCATTCTTTCCGGCGATCACTGCAAATCGGCGAGCGATCTTGATCTGAACTTCGTCGCCGTCGGACTGCTCTACCGGCACGGTTATTTCAAACAACAGATCAATAAGGATGGCTGGCAGGAAGCGATCAGCCTGAATCAGAACTACCATCACCTGCCGATCCGCGAAGTCTTGCGCGACGGTCAGATTTTGCTCGTCGCCGTGCCGCTCCTGGGGCGCCAGGTCTTCGCCAAGATCTGGGAACTGCACGTCGGCCGGATTAATCTTTACCTGCTTGACACGGACGTTCCGGAGAACGCCGCGGAAGATCGCCTGATCACAGCGGAGCTTTACGGCGGCGACCTCGAGATGCGCATGCGGCAGGAGATCGTGCTCGGCGTCGGCGGAGTGCAAGCGCTCACTGCTCTGGGCCACGAGCCGGAAGTCTTTCACATGAACGAAGGTCACTCGGCCTTTCTCTCGCTCGAACGCATCCGGCTGCATGTGACCGAGAACCATCTCGATTTCTATTCGGCGCTCCAGGTGGTCGCTTCGGCGAACGTTTTCACCACCCACACTCCCGTGCCCGCCGGCAACGATTCCTTCCCGCGCGAGATGATGGTGCGTTACTTCAATGATTTCGCGGCCCAACTGCAGATTCCCTTCGATGAACTTTTCCGCTTCGGCCAGACGACCACGAATCCGGTGGCGAGCTTTAGCATGACGATTCTCGCTTTGCGCATGAGCCGGCACGCCAACGGGGTGAGCAAGTTGCATGGCGAAGTGAGTCAGGCGCTCTGGAAAGATGTCTGGGCCGGGGTGCCGACCCATGAAGTGCCGATCACCAGCATCACGAACGGCATTCACACCAAGACCTGGATGGCCCCGGAGTTCTCCGCTCTCTACACGAAGTATCTGGGCGATTGGGAAGAGCATCTGACGGAGCCGGATTTCTGGCGCGGCGTGCTCGAGATTCCCGATGCCGAGTTGTGGGAGACTCATCAAAAACTAAAGCTGCGCCTCGTGCACTTTGTGCGCGACCGCGTGCGCACGCGGCGGGAGCGGATCGGCGAATCGCCCGAGTCGATTCGCACGGTGAACTCCATTCTCGACCCCGAGATCCTCACGATTGGTTTCGCGCGACGGTTTGCGACCTACAAGCGCGGCGCGCTGCTCTTCAGTGACCCGGACCGGTTGCTGCGCATGCTCAACGACCTTGCGCGACCGGTGCAGTTTATCTTCGCCGGCAAAGCGCATCCCCGGGACGAGGGCGGGAAAGCGCTCATCCAGGAAGTCTACAAACTGACCCGGGAGTCGGGATTCCATGGCCGCATCGTCTTTGTCGAGGACTATGACACTTATATTGCGCGTCGTTTGGTCCAGGGGGTGGATCTTTGGCTGAACAACCCACTACGCCCGCTCGAGGCCAGCGGCACCAGCGGGATGAAGCTTCCGCCCAACGGTGGCCTTAACCTCAGCGTGCTCGATGGCTGGTGGTGTGAAGGCTACAACGACAAAAATGGCTGGGCGATCGGGGCCGAGATCGAAGATGGCGACAGTGAATTTCAGAACGAAGTGGACGCGTCCAGTCTTTACCAACTTCTCGAGAACCAGATCATCCCGCTCTATTACGCCAAGCCGGACGGCCGCCTTCCCCTCGCCTGGTTGCAGCTGATGCGCGAATCGATTCGCAGCGTCACTCCCATCTTTAACACTCATCGGATGGTGAAGGAGTACACCGAACGGCTTTACCTCCCCGCCGCCAGGGCTCACGCCGAGTTTTCACGCGATGGCTGGCAGGCGGCAACTGACCTGAGTCAGTGGAAAGCGCAGATGAGAAAAGACTGGCCGCAGGTGCGCATCGGCGACGTGCAGATCGGCAATAAGGATCGGCAAAATATCCAGGTGGGCGATTCGCTTCAGGTCTCGGCCCAGGTCCATCTCGGCGCGCTCGACCCCCGGCATGTGCGGGTCGAGGCTTATCACGGCGAAGCGGAAAATGACGCGTTACGCCATCCTACCGTGACGGTGCTTGGGGAAGGAAAGCGCCTGGGCGGTGATGGAGATTACATTTACGAAGGGACCATCCCGGCGGCGGAGAGCGGCACCTATGGCTTCAGCGTGCGCGTTGTTCCGACCTATTCGCATTTACTCCAGGCCCATGAACTCCGGCTCATCGCCTGGGCATAGGGCGCATCTTCGTCCCTTGCTCCGTTAGTTAACTTTTGCGCCGCCGCCCACGGGTCCGTTTGATGGCACCCGGAGAACGCGTGAAAGCTTACAAATTCTTTTGCAGTTAGAGCAAAACATTGCTTGCTCAATCTTCAGTATGGCTTATAACTGCGCCATGGATCTATCTCTCAAACAACTGGAAGAAGCAGTGGCCGTTAGACGACAAATCGACCAACTGCGTAGTCGATTAAGTAGTCTGCTAGGCGGCGCCAGCGCTCCGAGCAGTAGCGGCAGCTCAACCTCGCCAAGCGCGCCCCGCGCTCCGCGCAAGCGCCGCGGCGGTCTTTCCGCCGCCGGCCGTGAACGGATCGCTGCCGCCGCCCGCGCGCGCTGGGCTCGGGCCAAAGCCGCTGCCGGTCCGGCGTCAAGTGGCAAGAAGTCTGGCGGCAAGAAGAAAAAAGGTGGGATCAGCGCGGCGGGCCGTCGCAAGCTCTCGCAAATGATGAAGGCCCGCTGGGCGGCTCGGCGCAGAGCCCAAGGCTAATTTGTTAGGCAAGTTTCCGCGCGCGCTGGCCGACGCCACTTAGAGCGTCGCCACGGTGCGGATAAACTCTCGATAATCCGCGGCCTCGCCGACTGCTTTGTTCAGTGCGGCGAGTCGCGGATTGTCATTGGGATGCGGCAGGGGCACGCGTTGTGGAGTCGCCCCAGCGGCAAAGACAATCTCATCCCATTGGATCGATTTGATCTGCGCGTTAAATCGGGCCACCGACCGACCGCGAAAGAAAGCGCGCGTGTCGGCCGGGGGAGCGAAGATGGCGCGCTTGATTTCTTCTTCGCTGACGAACTGCCGCATCGCTCCCTGCCGGACCAACTCATAGTGGAGGCCCGCGTCCGGAACGATGTTATGATATTCGAGATCGATCGATTGCAGCCACGGATCGGTCCAGGATAACTCTTCTTCCCTGAGCAACGCTTCCAGCAACTCTTTTTTTGCTACCCAGTCGACACGGTCCCGGCAGAGCCGGACGTCCCTTTCGAGGTCGTTTAACACGGCTTCCCATTCCCGGAGCAGCCATTCCACTTCCGCATCAGGGTCCCGCGCCGACTTCCTGGCCGCGGCCAAATAGATGCGTTGCACATCGATTGCTGAGATCTTGCGTCCATCCGTGAGCTCGATGATCCAGTCATAAGTCTGGTCGCGGCTGATCGACTTGGTCGCGTTGATCGGCTGCGCAATTTCGATCTGAGGCGCGATGCCGCGTTCGATCAGGTCGAGCACCAGCGCTGTGGTGCCGACCTTCAACGCCGTCGCCCACTCACTCATGTTCGCGTCGCCGAGAATGACGTGGAAACGCCGGTATAGGCTGGAGTCCGCGTGCGGCTCATCGCGCGTGTTGACCAGCGGTCGCCGGTTCATCGTATCAATGCTCACCAGGGTGGCGAAAAAATCCGCGCGCTGCGAAATCTGGTAAATACCGGGCTGCCCCGCGGCGCTCTCCGCTTCGATTCCCATCTTGCCCGCTCCGGCGAAAATTTGCCGGGTCACGAGGAAGGGCAGCACGCGGGCGACGATCCGATCCCACGGCACGTCGCGCCGCATCAGGTAATTGTCGTGGCAACCGTAGCTATGTCCCGAGAAATCCGTGTTGTTCTTGTAAAGGCGCACCGCTTGCTCGTTAGGCAACTTCAGGTTGCGGCGGCGCGCGCACTCCGCCAGGATGCGCTCCCCGGCCTTGTCCTGCGCCACCAGTTCGCGCAGGGTGGTGCATTCCGGGGTCGAGTATTCCGGATGGGCGTGATCGTTGTAGAAGCGCGCCCCATTGCTCAGCACCAGGTCGCTTTTGATTTCCTCAAAACTGAGCGGCCGTTTGCGATCGATCTCGAAATAGGCCGACTCATCCGTGTCCTGGAGGAGTTCCGCGGCCCGGAAACCGCGCGCGTCGCGATGCGGATCCTCCAGGTCGTAGTCCCATTTCATGTGCGCGCCGTGTTCCGTGTAACCGCGCACCAGCTCGATCGATTCCGCCACCACGTCGACCGATTCCGCTCCGTCCAGCGTGATCCCGTATTCCGTTTCCAACCCAAAGACCCGTCTCATGACCGATTAACATACGCTGCTCTTTTCGGAGAGCACCGACCTTGCTGCGGATCTCTAGCAGATGCGGGGCAACTGCTCGCCCGAAAGCATGTCCACCACCCGGGTGCCGCCCACGCGCGTCCTCATGACAACGAAGCCGGGATGATCGCTCACCACTTCGCCAATGACGGCGGCCTCCCCGCCTAACGAATGGTTGCGCATGGCCGCGAGCGCCGCCTCCGCATCATCCGGCGCCACGACCGCGATCAGCTTGCCTTCGTTCGCGACGTACAAGGGATCGAGCCCAAGAATTTCGCAGGCGCCTTTCACTTCCTCGCTGATCGGGACCGCCGCTTCCTGCAGGAGGATGCCGACGTTGGCCGATTGCGCGATCTCGGTCATTACGCTGGTCACGCCGCCCCGGGTGGGGTCGCGCAGGACGTGGACATCGCTGCAAGCTTTCAGAATGTCCTGCACCAGCCCGTTGAGTGAGGCGGTGTCGCTCGCAATCTCGGTTTCAAATTCCAACCCTTCGCGCACCGACATGATAGCGATGCCGTGGACCGCGATCGGACCACTGATGATGATCTTGTCGCCGGCCTGGGCGCGGGCGGGATGAATGTTCACGTCTTTCGGGACGACCCCGATGCCCGCCGTGTTGATGAAAATTTTGTCGGCGTTGCCCCGGTCGACCACCTTGGTGTCGCCAGTCACGAGCTGCACGCCGGCCTCGTCCGCCGCTGCGCGCATCGATTGCACGATCCGCCAGAAATCCTCCATCGGGAGTCCCTCCTCGAGGATGAAGCCGACGGAGAGGTAAAGCGGCCTGGCGCCGCACATGGACAGGTCGTTGACCGTGCCGTGCACCGCCATTTTGCCGATGTCGCCGCCCGGGAAAAAGATCGGGCTGACCACGTAGGAATCGGTGCTGAAGGCAAGACGTTCGTTGCCTAACGAAAAGATGGCGCCGTCGTGCATCGGCGCGAGCAGCTCATTCGTGAACTGCGGCAGGATGATCTTGGAAATCAGCCGGTGACTGAGTTCCCCGCCGCTGCCGTGGGCGAGCACGATCTCTTTGTAATCCGTAATCGGGATCGGACAGCTCGCCGTGAGCAGGTTCCCATCCGCGGCGGTCTGGTCAGAAGTGCTGACTGCCGGAGGTTCGTTAGGTGACATCCTCTGCACCTAACGCGATGTGCACCAGATCCCAAATGATATGCACGGCAGTCGCATGCGCTTCCTGGATGCGATGAATGCTGAAGGAAGGCACAATGTAACAATAATCCGCCACCTCGGGAAAGCGTCCGCCGTCTTTGCCGGAAAAGGCGATGCTGAGCATTTTTTTGGAGCGCGCTTCCTCGAGCCCGTAAATCAGGTTGGGCGATTTGCCGCTGCTGCTGAAAACCATCGCGACATCGTTAGCCGTGGCCTGCAGCCGGAGTTGGTTGCGTAGACCCGGGTAGAATCGAGGTCGTTGCTGATCGCGGTCATGGTCGCGATATCGGTCATGAGCGGGACGGCGGGGAAAGCGATCCGCTTCTCGCTCTCGGCGCATTTACGCAGGACTTTTTCGCGGAACGGCTCCGTCATCCGGTCCGTCGCCGTCTCGATCGTCACGCTCATGACTACTCCGATTGGGTGAGGGCCGGTTCCGGGTGAGGCAGGGGCGCGGCTGCGGGGGCGGGTCGCCGGCCTTTGCAGGTGGCGCCCGTAAGCGTAGTAAGCCGCGCAGGCGCCCTCCGCCGAGACCATGGTCGCGCCCAGCGGCTTCTCTGGTGTAGAGGGTGCCGGGTGCCGAAAGCCGGGCAATCATGGGGTTTCTTCACCCCGCGCAGGACGAGGCCGCTAATGCAAATCTCCGGCTCTTTCGTGTCGATCTCTTTCACGTCGAAAATACGGTCGGCATCGTGCTCGCGGAATTCGTAACGCAGTTTGTAACCGCTCTTCGGAATCATGCCGACGCCGCGCCATTTGCGATCGCCGACTTCGAAGACCTTGTTGATCAAGTCCTGCGCGACCTTGTTGCCCTCGCGACTCACGACGCGCGGATATTGATTTTCCACTTCCGCCTTCCCGGCTTCGAGTTGGCGAATGGTCATCAATGTTCCCTGCAAAATATCGATCGGCTCGAATCCAGTAATGACGATCGGAACCTTGTAACGCGCGGCCAGGGGTTCGTATTCGCGATAGCCCATGACGACACAAACGTGTCCCGGGCCGAGGAACCCCTGCACGCGATTGAGCGGTGACTGGAGAATGGACGCGATCGAAGGCGGGACGAGCGCGTGCGAGCCGAGGATGGAAAAATTCTTCAGTCCCTGCTGGCGCGCCTGCCAGACTGACATGGCGTTGGCGGGCGCCGTCGTCTCGAAACCGATCGCGAAGAAGACGACGTTCTTGGCCGGATTGGCGCGCGCGATTTTCAGACAATCAATTGGCGAATAAACGACGCGGACATCAGCGCCGCGCGATTTCAAGATCAGCAGGTCGCAATCAGATCCGGGCACGCGCAGCATGTCGCCGAAGGAGCAAAAGATGACGTCGCTATTCCGTGCAGGATTCGATTCGCGCGAAGGAATTCCAGAAGCTCGACCGCTCCGGGCAATGGCCGACGCTCGGTTAAAAAGACTTCAAAGAGCTCGGCGTGACGTCGCCCGAGCGATTGCACTTCCTTCGGTGTGAGTGAACTGCCCGCATCCGTCGCCAGCTCGCGCGTGAAGACTTCGCGAGCCATGCCGATGCGACGATGAATCTGCCACGCTTCGATCGTCACCCCGAGTTCGGCAAATGCAGACTGCCAGGCGAGCACGTGAGCGTAGACCGTGTCAACCAGGGTGCCATCGAGATCGAAGATCAACGCTCGCATCTAAGCAATCCGGCCTCGCCTCATTTCGTTAGGCCAGAAATTCATCGAGCGCTGCGCCGAGCCGCTCGAGGCCGCTGCGGAGATTTGCGGTCTCGCCGCCAATCCCGAGTCGGAAATGTCGGGGCGACTCAAAGAACGCACCGGGCACGACCGAGGTTTCGTATTTCTCGCGCAGCAGCTTGAAGAACGTTTCCGGTTCACCACGCGGCAGGCGCGGAAATACGACCGTGCCCGCGGGCGGACGAAAGCATTCCAGGTCGGTGCGCGAATCGAGAAACGAATCAAGCAACGCGCGGTTCGGCGTGAGCAGAGTATGGGTGCGGGCGCGAAACCGCGCGAGCTGATCGAACGCCACCACCGACATGCGTTCGGCCGGGTGGGCGGCGGTGGCGGCGAAAAGATCGTTCAGCAACCACATCTGGCGCGCCAGCTCCGGGGCGGCCAGGATCCAGCCGCAGCGCAGTCCGCTCAGGCCATAGGCTTTCGTCAGGCTGCTGGTCACGATGAAGTTTTCTCCTAACGAGAATGCCGACGGGGGTGCGGCATCGAACAACATCTCGAGATAAACTTCATCGACCAGCACACGCGCGCCCACCCGCCGCGCGATCTCGCCGATTGCCCGCAATGTATCCCCCGAAATCAGTGCGCCGCTTGGATTGTGCAGGTTGGTCAGCACCACGAGGCGCGTCGCGGGCGTGATCGCCTCTTCCATTTCCGGGAGCGCGAGATCGAAGTTATTTTCGAAGGTGCGCGCGATCCGTTTCACCCGCGCGCCGAGGTAGTGCACGACATCGAGCAAGAGCCCATAGGTTGGTTGTTCGATTACGACCTCGTCGCCCGGCGCGAGGAGCGCGGCCATTGCCAAATGATTCGCCATCGACGTCCCTTCGGCCGTCACGATGCACTCCACCGGCGCGCCGGTGTGCCGCGCGATCCGCTCCAGCAACGGTCCGTAGCCGTAACCACCGCCGGTGATCTCCAGCTCCTCCAGCCGCAACGGAAATTCCGAGAGCAGCACGCTCGTTAGGCCGCTGGTTGCGAGATTGAAGCGCGCGCTGGAGCAGGTCTTCGCCCATTCCATGTAGCGCGAGCGTTTTGACTCGTGGGGAGGCGTGAGGTTCACAGTTGGCAGTTGATCATCGAGGCGTCAGCCCAAACTGGACATGCGGAAGCATGTCCCTCCGGAGGGACGCGCTTCCGCGCGTCCAGATTCTTGCTCGGCCGGTGCGTGTTCATCCGTGGCTCAATCGACTGACTTATCTCCGCGCCGCCACAAAAAATAAATCGGCAATCCCGCGAGCGCGATGCCGAGCCCAATGCAGGCGCGCTTCGGATCGTGGGCGAACGTGCTGATCACAATCATCCATTGCGCCGCGATGAAGAGCAGCGTCGTCCAGGGATGTCCCGGCACGCGATAACTGGCCGGCGCCGGCGCCCGCCGCCGCAGGACGAAAAGACAGACCGCCGTCAGGCCAAAGAAAATGCAATCCATCGCGATGACGTAATTCACCACCTGCGCGTACGTCCCGGCGAGCGCGATCACGATCGCCCAGCCGCCTTGCAACATGATCGCCACCATCGGCACCCGCGTATGCGGATGCACCCGCGCCACCCCGCGGAAAAAGACGCCGTCCTGCGCCATCGCGAAATAAACCCGCGGTGCCGTCAGCATCGATTGCGCGAGGAATCCGAAAGCCGAGATGGCGATTCCGGCGGCGATCAACTGCCCACCGCGCGCGCCTAACAAACCGCGCATGACGGAGGAGGCGGGAGTGCTGGTGGCGGCGAGGCCGCTGGCGCCCAGCTCCCGCAGGTAAACAAAATTCACCGAGAGATAGACCGCGATCACGCCCAGCACCCCGAGAATGAGGCCGCGCGGCAATGTTTTGCCCGCATCGCGCACTTCGCCGCCGAGAAAGCTCGACGTTTGCCAGCCGCCGTAGGCGAACACAACCGGCGTCATCGCCGCGCCGAACGCGATCGCCAGATTTACCGAAGCCGGCTGATCCAGCGCCGGGCGCCACGCGATCGCCGACGTGCCGCCACGCCAGAAACTGATCGCTTCGAGCAGCGCAATCGCCCCGATCGCCGTCAGCGTGAAGGTCGCTTGCAGCCGGCTGCCCGCGCGCACCCCGAGACAGTTGATCGCCGTGAGCAACGCCAGCGCCGCCGCGGCGACGAACGCATCGGGCAACGGCCACTGCGTCAGCTCGAGGAAATAGCGCGCAAAAGTTACCGCGACCGCCGCCATCCCGCCGGTCTGGATGACGAGCAACAAGACCCAGCCGTAAAGGAAAGCCACCGCCGGATGCAGCGCCTCGCGCAGATAAGCGTACTGCCCGCCCACCACCGGCAGGCGCGCGGCCAGCTCCGCATAAATAAATCCGCCGGCCAGCGCGATCAGGCCGCCCGCGATCCACGCCCCGAGAATGAGCGGCGCGGTGTGGACCCGCTGCGCGACGAGATAGGGATTGATGAAAATGCCCGCACCGATGATCCCGCCCATCACCGCCATCGTCGTGCCGAATAGGCCGAGCTGGCGGGCAAGGGGAGAAGGATGAAGGCGGAAGGATGAAGGATGAAGATCTACCCCGCCGTCGCCTTTTTCATCCTTCATCCCTCGTCATTTCCCCGTCTCATCCCACCATTTCGAAAGCCGCGCCGTCGGCACCGAGGGGATCGAGTACTCCGTCGCGGAATAGTGCGAGGTCGAATTAAAAAGAGTGAGCCGCGCGTGCGCCGCATCCTTGAAATCGACGATGTTCAGCGCCGCGGGGCTTTGATCGAGATTGTCGCGATAACGCCGCGGATCGAACCCGAGGAGCGAACTGAGGAGCAACCGGATCGTCGCCTTGTGCGAAACGATGATCAGGCACTCTCCGCGATGTGCCCTAACGATCTCCACCAGCACCGGCAGGGCGCGCGCCGTCACCGCCAGGCCGCTCTCGCCGCCGGCCGGCGCGAAGGTATAGGGGTCCTCCTCCCAGGCCGCGGCTTCCTCGGGATACTTCTGCTCCACTTCGCGCCGCGTCATTTGCTCCCAGCGGCCGTGCGAGATCTCGCGCAGGCCGTCGCGCCTCACGACCTCGAGCCCGTGCGGCTGGGCGATGATGCTGGCCGTCTCCACCGTCCGTCCCAACGGGGAGGCATAGACCGCCGTGATCTTTTCGGCGCTCAACCTTGCCGCCAGCCGCCGCGCCTGCTCGCGGCCTTCGTCGGAGAGTTCCACATCGGTCGCTCCCGCGAAGCGATCCTCCGCGGTCAGGACGGTGGCGCCGTGGCGGATGAGAAAAATGCGAGTGCTCATGCCGGCTAGGGTAGCTGGAAGGCCGGGGCCGAGGCACGCAGTATTTTGCGGGCGATCGACCGCGAAGCGCCCATAAACCCGGCGCATTCATCTCCACTAGACTGCGTAACGCTCGCTTCCGCCCACCGCCACGCCTGCCTGACGGCCCTTCGTCATCCACCACCGGGGCGCAGAAAAATAGGCTTCCCAGCATGGTGGGGAAATGGTTATTCTGCGCTTCTCACCGCCCGCCCAATGCCTCCGCCGCTTCCGCCTTTCCCGCCGATATCAGGTGCAACCCCAAGAAATAGGCAGGAAAACTTCTGCTTATTTCGATGCTAGACGACTCAGAGCACGCCCCGTGGAGATCACCGCCGAACAGCTAGCGAATCTACAGCGGAAGCTGACGGCGAGCCGTCGTACTACCCAGCTTTCACATGATTGAAACCCTTCAACCCGCAGCCATGCACGCTACCGCTCGCCGCGGCTGAGCTTGCTTTCGTTAGGCGGCTACTGAGAAGAACTACCGATGGAACGAGCACAACCTAAACATGACCGTGACGCAGCCGTTGCGTGTGCTGAAGCCTTTTTACGACTGGCAGAACCAATAGTCATTAGAATTGGCAAGGATGTGCCAGAAAGCACGACACAGTCTCGTCCGTTTCTACCCAGCATGGGGGACGTGGCGGCGGCCGCGACAAATCTTGCCTTTGCCATTGAGCTGTATATCAAGGCGATCCTCATAGCGTCCGAGATCGACGCACCTACGGGCCGAGACGGTCATAACCTCGGCAGGCTACACGCGGCGATGCCTCAGCACTTTAAAAACGTGATCGAGAGATCGTATGAAGAGACACGGAAGAAAGATTGGAATGGCAGATACCCTTCCATAACCGTAGCCATGCGACCAGTACCGGCAAACCTACCGAAATGGGATGACAATCGCAGCGAATCCTTGGATCTCGGAGCGCTCCTGAATCGCTCGTCGGATATCTTCACCGCTTGGAGGTATATCTACGAATTCAAGAATCCCGGCGAGGGCGGATGGCAATCCCACCGCTTTGAGTATGGCCTCCTCCTCTCTGCGTGCCGGACAATGCGAGACACCATTAAGTTGCTGCAAACAACTCAAGAATGAACTCACCAAGGCCGCCTAACCATACGACGACGCAGCTAGCAGCTCCGCTCGTCACGCCTCCTGCTTTGCTTCGCACGCAGGAGCCGTGCCGCGTTCCGCTGTAGCTGATCTTGTTCTCTCCTCGTTTCCAAACTCCAGTTTGGGAACGAGGAGAGTGAACTGGAGTTTGGGAGCGAGGAGCTGAGAGGGCCGTGGGCTATTGCGCCGCGGGCTCGGGCGGTGGGGGTTCAGGCGGCGGCTCGGCTTGCGGGGGCGACACTGCGGTGCCTTTGCGTGCGGCGACGATGAGGGTCGATTGCCGCGAACTCCAGCGGTAGCCAATGCCGAAGCCGAGCGGGCCCGGGTGGATCTGTTGGTAGAGCGTCTGCAGTTGCGGCTGGAAATGTTGTTTGAAGACGTCGATCGGGCCGGCGTAGGCACCGAAGAAACGCAGTTGCCATTTCGCTGAATCAAAGGCGGTGATCGGAATCCCGGAATCATCCTGCACGATGACTTTGCTGTGGCTAAGGAGGAAATTGCGCACGGACTCAAAGCCGTTCTCGAACATGAGATAGGAAGCCGATTTCAAGAGGCTGTAACCGGCGCCATGCCTCTCGCAGAATTTGATGAAGCCGGGCTGGGAACGGATGCCTTCGTCGGACAGGTCGGTAGTGAAGTAGTAAAGGGTCTGGGGCGCCGTGTCCGGCGCGCCGCGAAAGGTGATGCGGACGCCGGGCGTAAGGCCTTTGGCTTTCTCGCCCTGCCCGCTGATGTGGGGCTGGCCGCTTTTGTCGAGGGTGATAAAGGTGATGTCGGTGATGCTCTTGCCGGAACGGGCGAGGAAGACGTAGAAGATCGGGAGGGTGCCTTTGAGATCCTCGCGCTGCAGGTCGGTCTTCATCTCTTTGGTGATGAAGAAGGAAAAATTGAGGACGCTGTTGAGGGATTTCTCGAGATTTTGCAGGACGGGGTCGAGCGAGGGACCGGCGTAGCGCAGGATATCGGGCAGCGGGCCGATCGGCTCGGTGCCGGCGAGGATGTAGGTGCGGGCGTTCGGGAAAAATTGTTCGGCGTAGAGGAGGTCCGGGCCGCTAAACATGTAGAAGACGACCGGGAGCGGCTGGGTCGCATCGGGCAGGTAGCTGGCTTCCCAGGTGCGGAGGCCGGCGAGCTGGACGGCATCGAGTTTTGTCCAGGCTTGGTTGAAAAACGCGGCGTGCCGCTGCCAGGCAGGATCCCGGGCGAGGGCGACGAGCGGGGAGCCGTCCGAGACCGGGAGGCCGGCGAGGAAATAGGCGGTGTCGTTTACGCCGGCGGGGACCGCGGGAACGCTAGGCGGAGGGATGGGAACTGGCCGTGGCGCCGTGGGCGTCGCCCGGACCGGGGTCGCAACGGGCGGCGTCGTGGCCGCGACCGGCGGATTCACCGGGAGGGCGCGGCGGATTTCCTGCGCGGGCACGCGGCCCGCGGATGCGCAAAGGATGAGGAGCGTCAGGCTAACGAGTTGGGTCGGGAATAATTTCACGATCTTTTTGGGCCTTCGCTGGGAGTCGTTAGGGCGACATCTCCGGCGAAGAGGCCGGGCGGGGCGCTCCGCGCGCGATCCGCCGGCGCAGGCTCACCACCTCGGAAAACATGCGCAAACTGTCCCGCACGATGTGCACCTTGCTGCCTTCGTGATGATCCCAGCGCACCGGCACCTCCCGCAGGCGCAGCCCGGCCCGTTGCGCGAGGAAGAGCAGCTCGACATCGAAACCGAACCCATTGATCTCCGCCTGCTCGATGATCGGGCGCGCGGCTTCCATCCGGAAAGCCTTGAAACCGCATTGTGTGTCGGAAAACGGAAGACCGGTCGTTAGGCGGACGATCGCGTTGAACACCTTCCCGCCCTGCTCGCGCCGCCAGGGCTGGCGGTGCCCGATCAGGCTGCGATCCAGCGCCCGGGAGCCAAAGACGATCTCGTCCTGCCCGTGCTCGATCGGCCCGACGATCTTCGGCAGTTCGGTGATCGGGGTCGAAAGATCGGCGTCCGAGAAAAGCGCGATCGGCGCCTGCGCGGCGAGCAGACCGGCGCGGACGGCGTGGCCTTTGCCGCGATTCTCCGCGAAGCGCAGGACGCGCGCCGCCACATCGGGCCGCCGGGCAAAAAGCTCCTTTGCGACCTGCGCGGTGCCGTCCGTCGATCCGTCGTCGACCAAGATCAATTCCGCGCCCCGGCGATAAGTCTGCAAATAACCGAGGAGAGTGAGCAGATTGTCGGTCAGGCGCTGCGCTTCGTTAAACGCGGGAACGACGACGGCGAGCGACGGGAGGTTCATGCCTAACGAGTGTTCATCCCAGCGCGCCAAAGGCCAGGCCAAGGCCGTAAGTGACGACCGCTTCAATCACGCCGACCATCGTCATTTCCAGGCCCGAAGCCCACCAGGACCGGATGGTGATAAGCGATTTGACCGCGCCGACCGCGAAGTGCGCCAGGATGCTGATGGCGAAGGCCGCAATCACCGCCGGGAACCCGCTCATGAAGAAGAACGGAATGATAGGGATAAAAGCGCCGATCGCGGTCGAAAGGGCCGCGGAGAAAGCCGACGTCCATTGGTTGGGGAAATGGTGCTGGGACAATCCGAGCTCGCTCTGCGCCATCGCCTGGACCATCTGCTCGGGCTGCTCGGCGAGGCGTTCCGCCATGCGTTGCGATTCCTCCACGGAGAATCCCTGGAGTTGGTAAAAGAGCGCCATCTCTTCAATTTCCTCCTCGGGATTTTCTTCGACCTCGGCTTTCTCGCGCGAGATCTCGGCCTCGTAAATTTCGCGCTCGCTTTTGTTCGCGAGATAGGCGCCGGCACCCATGGAAAGAGCCGAGGCCATCATGCCGGCAAGGCCGGCGATGAGGATGTAATGCTGCTGGTTGTTGGTCGCGCCGGCGACGCCGGAAACGATGCCGAAGACCGCGCCGAGTCCGTCGTTGACGCCGTAGATCGCGTCCGCCACCCAACCGCCGCCGCGTCCGTGCCAGCGCTCGCGTTTCAAGATCTGGTCGAGCAAGCCCTTCGGGCCTAACGAGGGTGGAGGCGCGCTCATTGTATTAAGAATGCGCGCGTGGGCTTTTTCCTCGAGCGCGGTCCGGCGCAGAAATTCGTTTTCGTCCTCCTTGCCGCCGAGCGCGCCGGCGCGCTGCGCCTGGTAGCGCTCCTGGTCGCGATCTTCCGCCGCTTCCATCCGTCGAATCGCAAGGTCCGCGCCCGCGGCGCGATTCCACCAGCGGTTGAAACGCCGCCGGAAACCATTTTCTAAAACGGGCGGCGCGGCGCCGAGTTCCTGCAGTTTACTTTCCCAGCGCGCCGCGTGACGCTCTTCCGCTTCCGCCATCCGCAGGAGGATGCCGCGGCGCTTTTCATCGGCCTCATTTGCGGCGAGGTCGCGATAAACCAGCGCCGTTTCCCGCTCCGCGCGCCAGTTGGCCTGGAGGGCGGCGACCGCTTTGGCATCTTCCGGCTTCATTCCGTCACGCTCTATTAGCTGGTTTCCCATCGATTGTGCAACTGTGGGCGCGAGAGGAGCGGAATTTTTTGATTAACCTGCTGCCCGGTGATCACGACCGCGACCGACCCGATGATGAGCGCCGCGGCGAGCGCGGTCCGGACGGTGAGGATCTCGCCGGCAAAAAATGCGCCGAGCAGGACGGCCACGACCGGATTGACGTAGGCGTAGGTCGCGACTTTGGCAGGATCGCAATGGCGGAGCAGCCAGATGTAAGCGGTATAGCCGACGACCGCGCCGATGAGGACGAGATAGGCGAATGCGCCTAACGACAAGGCGGTCACCTGGCGAAAATCAAAAGTCCGCGCTTCGCCGTGCACGAAGCCGGCGAGCATCATGAGCGCGCCGCCGCAGAGCATCGTTTGCGCGGAGGAAAGAAACGGGGACGGGGAGTTGCGCGCGCGGCGCGAATACAGGGAGCCGATCGACCAGAGGAGCGAACCGAAAAGGAGAATCAACATCCCCAAACCGCGGTGCGGCGAAGCGCCGCCCGGAGCGGTGAACAGGGCCGGACCGACCAGGATTCCGACGCCGGCAAAGCCTCCGGCAAGTCCGAGCAAAACGAGTGGCCGGGGCCGGGGCGCCGCGCCGGTAAACCACGCGAGGAGCGCGATATAAATCGGCACCGTTGCGACCAGGAGCGAGGCCAGGCCGGTCGCAACCCATTGCTCGGCGACCGTTACGCTGCCGTTGCCGAAAAAGAGCAGGCAGGCACCGATGATCAAAGCCGTTCGCCATTCCGCGAAGGAAGAGCGCGGCGCGCCCTGCCAGCGAGCGATGGCGTAGAGGATGATCCCGGCGAGAAAAAAGCGCGTGCCCGCCATAAGCAGTGGCGGGATGGAATTGATCGCGAAGCGAATCCCGAGATAAGTGGAACCCCAAATTAGGTAGAGCGCGGCGAACGCGGCCAGGACTGCGATTTTGCGCGGCGCGGGGATCGCTTCGCTCACGAGAAGCGATCTTCCGTCCACGGATCGGCGGTGTTGCTGTAGCCGCGCACTTCCCAGAAACCGAGCTTGTCTTCCGCAGAAAACTCGATGGTCCTCACGAACTTGGCGCCTTTCCAGGCGTAGAGCTTGGGAATAATGACGCGCGCCGGGCCGCCATGCTCGCGCGTGATCGGTTTGCCGTCGAACTGGGTCGCGATCAGGACGTCGTCGTCGAGGCAATCGGACAGGCGCACGTTCGTGCTGTAGCCGTCGTAGCTGGTGAAAAGAACATGTTTCACTTCGGCTTTTGGCCTAACGAGATCGACGAGGGTAAAGAAGGCGACGCCCGTCCAGCGGCAGTCGAACTTGCTCCAGGTGGTGACGCAGTGAAAATCGCTCACGTCTGCGAACTGGGGGAGCGCGTTGAATTGCTCCCAGGTGAACGTCTGTGGCTTTTCCACCAGGCCGCCAATTTCGAGCCGCCATTCGCCTAACGAGATCTCCGGCCGCACCCCGAGATCGAGGACCGGGAAGCCGGGCGTGAGATGTTGCCCGGGCGGCAGCCGGCTCTCGGAGCGGACCGCAGGTTTGGCTTTCCCGCTCATTTTTCGGGCCCAGCGTTCCTTGCGCTCAGTGAGCGATGAATGGGTTTCGGCCATGGGATGATCGTTAGGCCGCACGGGGCCGGGGTCGGCGACCCCGGCTACAGGGACGGCGTCTTGATCTGGCGGATCGCGTCGCGCAATTCCGCGGCGCGTTCGTAGCGTTCGCCGGCGATGGCGCGTTCCATCTCGCGCTCCATCACTTCCAGTTTCGAGAGCGGCCGCCTGGCCCGCACTTCCTCGAGCCATTCATCGAGAAAAGCGAGCTCGGAACTCTTCGCTTCCATCTCCGGAAAAGCCGAATGCTGGAAAAACTCGCTGATCCGGTCGCGGCCGCTTTCGATCTCCCGAATGGCGTCGGCAAATTGTCCCTCGGCGAGCAAAATTGAAACCCGGGCGCGGGTATTCATCATCAGGACATAGGGCCGAAACTGTTGGAAGCTCCAGACCAGATCTTCCCGCTCGCTGTGTTCGTCGACGAAGGTAAAGAGGTCGAGGTTGCGTTGCGTATCGCGGATCACGCCTTCGAATTCATCGATCTGAAACAGGCTCAAGTAGCGGTGGTAATACTGAATGCCTTCCTGCTGCAATTCGCCGCATTGCTCGGGCGAGAGCTCGTATTCCTCGCCCCGTTCCGCGGCGCGGACCGCCCGGCGCTGGTGATAAACCAGGTACGACTCGCAGTTGTGCGGACGCTGGCCGTCGGGCCGGCCTTCCATCTCCATTTGCAGAAGGCCGAGATCGATCCGGAGCTGGAGTTTTTCGCGGCCATCCAGACCAGGAACTTTCCGGACTTTGATCGCGCCGGCTTCGTGCGGCCAATCCTTCAAGAGCGTGTTCAAATCAAGGCTCATCGCGAGGAAACAATCGAGTCCGGGTTTGCTTTGTCAACGCGCGCCCGATTGCAAAGGGAGCGACCCTTGCGGACAATGCCGGCGATGGAGCAGGAGATCGAGGCCTTCATTCGCTTCCTGGCGGTGGAGCGCGGTCTGTCCGAAAACTACCAGCTCTCCACCCAGCGTTCGTTAGGCGAATTTGCCGCCTGGTGCGCGCAGCGGAAACAGATCCGGCGCGCTCGCGAGGTCGGGTTGCCCTTGATCAGCGAATATCTGGCGGAACGGAAGCGCGGCGGGCTTTCCGCGTCGTCGATCAAACTGATCGTGGTCGCGCTCAAGATTTTCTTTCGCTTTGCGACCGCGCGGGGCGACGTGAAACGCGATCCGACCGACGCCCTGGCGCTCCCGCGGATTGAGCGTTATCTGCCGGAGACGCTGAACGAACTGCAGGTCGAGCAGTTGCTCGAAAGCGTGAATTCCAGCGCACCACTCGGTTTGCGCGACCGTGCGATGCTCGAGTTGCTTTACGCCAGCGGGCTGCGCATTTCCGAGCTGGCCGGGGCGAAGCTGGAGAACCTGAATCTCGACGAAGGCGTGGTGCGCGTGACCGGGAAGGGAAACAAAACCCGACTCGTGCCGGTTGGGCGGAAGGCCTGCGCGGCGATCGCCGCCTACCTCGAGGAGGAACGGCCGCGCCTCGTGAAGCGACGGACCGGGAGCGAAGTTTTTCTTTCCACCCGGGGCTCCCGCCTAACGACGGTGCGCATCTGGCAGATCGTGAAGGCGGTCGCCCGGCGCTCGGGGCTGGAGGTCAACATCTATCCGCATTTGCTCCGGCACAGTTTCGCGACGCATTTGTTAGGCAACGGCGCCGATCTGCGCATCATCCAGGAAATGCTCGGGCATGCCGATATCTCGACGACCCAGGTTTACACCCACGTCGACCAGCAGCGCTTGAAAGCGGTGCACCGCAAGTTTCACCCGCGGGCCTAACGATGTAGACGCTTCGCTCTGCGAAGCGCGAGGAACGACGTTGTTTTGCAGATGAACGCTGTCCGCCGCGTCGCCCAGAGGGCGGCGTCTACAGCTATTTGCAGAAGAGCGCGACCGACGCGGTGTAGCCATGCAGGTAGCTGGCGTTGCCGATCGGGCCGATTTCGCCGTTGCAGAAAAGTCCCGCGCTCGGCACCGGTCCAAGAATTTCGGCGAGCGTCGCGGCATCGTGGTCTGGCACGCCAAAGAAACGATGGCCGCGCCCGTTGCAGGAAAAGACGAGCGAGGCAAAGGGCTCTCCGCCCCTGCGACCTTTCATTTTGGCAAGTTCGACGAGGTCCGCGTGCGCGGTAATTTTATCGCGCAGTTGGTACTGCAAAGTTTGCCCGGTCCGGGCGCGGGTGCCGATCGCGACCGCGCCGGTTTGCGGGTCGGCGCCTAACAAGTTGCGGACGAGAAAATCGCCGCGTTTCAGGTCGGCGACGTATTCCGAAGCGGCCAGGCCGGCGAAGAGATTGCCGCGGGCGCGCTCTTTTTCCTCTTCGGACAAGCCGTTGAAGGTCTCGCTCAAGACCTGGTAAGCGGGTCGGGAGCCGAGGGCGTAGACAAGGTTGTCTTCCGCCTGGGTAATGGTGAAAGGCTCGCCGACCGGTTTGCAGCCCTGACTCACGATGGTGCGAACTTTTCCGCCCTTTACCGCGAGCGCGAGGACGGCCGCGTCGATCGCTTTGCCATCGAGGAGGAGCGCCTTTTCGCCGCCGTCGCCTGCGCCACTGGAAAGGCCGCCGATGCTGGGCGCATCAGGGAAAGCGACATTCCATTCCGCCAGCCAGCGTTCCAGGTTGGGCGCATAAGGATTGGCGAGAACGATCCAGGAATCGACGTCGTCCGGGCCGATGCCGGTCTCCATCTGCCAGTAGGCGGGCCCGGTCGATTCTTCGATTTGCTCGCTCGAAATTAAAACCGGCGTCAGTTTCGTCTCCGGTAGCCTAACGAGGAGCAACGACATTCCGGCGACGCCCTCGGCTTCCTGGTTGCGGCCAATAAGGCCCGCGCCGACCGATCCGATGAGGAGCGGAATGCGCCCGTGCAGCCGGACAAGATCGAGCACTTCAGGGATCTGCGGCAGCCAGCTGGGGGAGAGGAAAAGGAAGCCGCAGGTCGGTTGACCGCCGCATTCGGCGAGGGCTTGCTCTGCGGCGGCGGCGACCGCGCTTTCCCGAAACTCGCCCAGAATGAGTCGCGAACCGGCGCACGTTTCCATGCATGGAGATCGTCGATGCGCGGCAAAAAGTCGAGCGCTGACGACGGCTCGCGACAGTGCGATTTGGTGCGAGACTGCGCCGATGAAGAAATTACTCGCAGTGATCGTGATCGCCCTGGTGGTCGCGGGTGCCGTGTGGGTGATCCTGCGGGTGCGGCTCGCGCAGCGCCTCGCGACGGTGCCGGAGCTCCTGCCGAAGACGACGCTGGTGCTGGCCCTAATGCCCGATTTTCCCCAGACGCGCAAGCAATGGCAAGAGAGCGACATTTACCAGATCTGGCGGGAACCGTCGGTGCAGGCGTGGTTACAGGAACCGCTCGCGCGGCTGCCGCAGGATCGCGGCGGTCGCAAGACGCTGGAGGAATTCCTCCAGCTCGGACCAACGCACGGCTTCATCGCGCTGACGTCGCTGGAGAATAACGAACCGAAGTTAATCGGGGGTTTTCATTTCGAACCGGCGCCGGAAGAGGCGCGGAAATTCATCGAGCAACGACAGGCGGAGTGGTTCCCGAAAACGGGCGAGGCGAAACGCGAAACGATCGTTTATGAGCAGCACAAGATCGAGACGGTGAGCGTTTCGCATTTCGTCTTCGCGAACGTTTACGACAACCATTGGTTTTTCGCGTCGAACGATCTCGCGGCGCTCAAGGCGCTGCTCGATCGGGTCGATCGCCGTCGGGGGGAAAAGGATGTCTCGTTAGGGGAGAGCGATTCCTTCAGCGCGGCGCTGAAACACCTGCCGGGCGAGTACGGCGGGATGATCTTTCTCGATCCGCGGCCCTTTGTGGAAAAGCTGATGCCGGTCGTCGCGATGACGGGGCAGTCGCTGGCCATGAACCAGCTGGCGCAGCTGAAGCAGGTGCGCAGTGTGGCGGCGACCCTTGGGTTTGATCACGGGAAAATGCGCGAGACCGATTTCGTGGCGATGCCGCTGGTAGGCGCGGAAGAGAAACTGGCTCGTCGCTCGCTCGCCGGTGCCGGCGCGAACACGTTTCTCTACTCGGCGTCGCGAATCCATTGGCCCGAAAACACCTTCTCGCCATCGACGCCAGCCGCGGGTGGTATGCCGGCGATTGTGCAGCAACTAATGAACGCACTGACGGCGCGAGGCATGGCATTGAATGATCTGCGCGAGGCGTTTGGCGAAGAGCTGGAAATCGTCGGGGATTGGCCGACTGATGCGCGCTGGCCAACGCTTCAGGCAACGCTCCCGGTAAAGGATGCGGCGCGCGCCCGGAAGATCGCCGAGGCGCTGACCTCCGTTGAAATCGCCGGAGCAGCTTGGACACGCCGCGAAAAAGATGGCGCTACCGTTTACAGCGTGCAGCCTCTCGGCGGTTTTGTTCCGCTCAGTCCCGCCATCGCTGTTTCGGATAAAATAATGTGTGCCGGGTCTGATGCGGCGTCTGTGGAGGCCGCGGTCTCCACGGTCGCCCGACCAGCCGGCGGACTAGAGAAGAGCGCGCTCTTCCGGGATGCCGCCAAACAGGTTCCGGAGGCGGACTCGGGATTCAACTACGTTGACACCCGCTTGCTGTTCGAACGCGCGGACGCCGCGGTGCGTCCGCTGCTCTTGATGAGTGCGACGTTTTATCCCGCTCTCGGCAAGAATATCGATCCGGCGAAATTTCCGCCAGCGGAGGCAATCGCGAAGCATCTTTCGCCGATTGTGATGTCGCAGCGCTACGAAACCGACGGTTATGTCACTGAATCGGTTGGGCCAGTGACGTTTCGCCAGGCGACGGTTGGATTGGCGGGTCTGATCGGCGGTGCGTTCATTTACTTGCAGGAGGGGTTGAAGCGCGGCGGCTTGTCGCAGCCGAACCTGGCAAATCCCTTGCCATCAGCGGCCACGCCGACTCCGACCGCGAGCCCGTTTTAGATCGAGTCAGCGAGTGCGACGTGCCGGCGCATCCGCCGAGGTTTAGGCGGCGAGCCTTATTTGACCGCCGGAATGAGAAAACTGCTGCGGTTTTGCCGAGATATGTTATCTTTTGTGGTCTATGGCCATCCTTAAAAAGAACGCTTTTTCACGCCGAGTGCCGGACCTCGTTACCGAAGAGCTGGTGGCGGTCCTTTCCCGCCGCTCTTCTTTCGAGTTTAAACAACTCTTCGAGATTTTGCATGAGAACCTGCGGGCGCGGAATGCCGCCAGCGGTGGCGAGGAAATGCTGCGCCTGCGTGCTTACGAGAAACTGCAGAACCTGGTGGCGCGTGGCATGGTCAGGAAAACCGGCAAAAAGTACAAGGGTTTGCCTTCAGCTCTGGCCAAGGCTCTGCTTCCGTCCAACGGGCACATCCCGACGGCGGCTGCAACTTCCCGGTAGCGCGTTGTCGAGGCGCCGTGGTCTTGAACCGCGCATGCGGTCGTAGAACATGATCCGCGAATACATTCCGGTGCTGCTGCAGGCTCTGGTCGCCGTCGGCTTCGCGGCCGGCGCCTTAATCATCAGCGTGTTGCTCGGGAAATCGGGCCTGCGCACACAGACGAAGGACTCCGCTTACGAGTGCGGGATGGTGCCGCAGGGAGAAGCGCAGCCGCGCTTCAGCGTGAAGTTCTATCTCGTCGCGATGCTCTTCATTCTCTTCGACCTTGAGATCGTCTTCATGTACCCGTGGGCGGTGGTTTATCGCGAAGCGGTCGTCCATAGCCACGTCATTTTCTGGAGCATGCTGAGCTTCGTTTCGATTCTGATGGTCGGCTACGTTTATGCGCTGAAAAAAGGCGCGTTCGACTGGAAAAAATAGCGTCGCGCCGCCCCTCCGGCGCGAATCATAGACATGTCCGCATGGGCTTGCCGGGGCCGCCGATTCTTGCTTGCGCCACCCTCAGGCAACGCCTAATAGCTATCCGCTCATGGTTCATCACATTGGACTCTACAAATTGAAACCGGGCGTGACGCCGGAAGAGACCGAGGAGATGATGATGAACGCGCGAATGCAGCTCCTGAAGATCGACGAGGTCCTGAGCATCAAGTGCGGCAAGCGGGTGGATCCGAAGATGCCGTGGCCGTTTTTTATCGCGATCGATTTCGAATCGATGGACAAACAGGCAATCTTTCGTGAAGACCCGATCTACATCAAATTTGTCGAGGAAGTGATCAAGCCGAAAACGTCCGAATACCTCGGGTTGGACTACGAGATGGATCCCGGCAAGGACGTTAATCTTTCGTGAGACCGGAAAGCGGAAAGCGGGAACGGACGAGCGAATCCTCGCTGCGCCGGGCGGTCGACTGAGCGCGCGGTGGGGCTTTGTTCCTGCTGCGCTCCGGTATACCGGTCTTCACGTTCCGGTCTTTTGCCCGATGCAGCTCGCTTATCTTTACTCTCGTTATCCAGTTGTTTCGCAGACCTTCTGCGACATGGAAATGCTGGAATTGGAGCGGCGCGGCTACGACCTGGTGATCGGTTCGGTGCATCCACCGCTCACCAGCCTGCGGCACGAACATTTCGCCCGATTTCGGTCGCCGGTTTATTATGCGCCGCCGGCGCCGGTCTTGTGTCTCTGGGAGCAGAAAACGCGAGCCGCACAACGCTGGCCGGAGAGCTTGATTGAGCGTCATGATCGTCAATACGGAGCGAGCTTCAAGGCGGCGTTGCGGGCCCGAAATGCCTCCTACTTTGCCGAGCTTTTCACCCGTCACGGGATCAATCATTTTCACGTCCATTTTGCGAATCGCGCCGCGCATACGGCACTTTTCGTGAAGCAAATCTCGGGCATTCCGTTCAGCATCACCGCGCACGGCCAGGATTTCATGTCGGATTTGGGACAGGATAATCTGCTGCGGGAAATATGTAGCGCGGCGGAATTCGTCGCGGTCGAAACGGATTTCAGCCGCGACCTGCTCCGGGAACGATGCCCCGACGCAGCAGCCAAGATCCATCGAGTCTACAATGGCCTCGCGCTGGCTGAGCTGCCGGCTCCTCTGCAGGGAGAGCGCGAACCCGGTCCAACCAGGATTCTCAGTATCGGTCGCCTCGTTCCGTTCAAGGGCTTTGAGGTCCTGCTCGAAGCCTGTGCCGAGTTGGACCGGCGGAACTTCGATTTTCGCTGTCAGATCGTCGGTGATGGTCCTCTCCGGGAAAAGCTCGAGGCGATGATCGCCCATTTGAAACTGGCCGGTCGTGTCGAGCTTTGCGGCTCACTTTCCCAGGCCGATGTCTTCTCGAAACTGCGCAGTTGCGACATTTTTGCGTTAGCGAGCGTCGTCGATTCCGAAGGTGCCAGCGACGTTTTCCCGACGGTGATCATGGAGGCAATGGCGTGTGCCCGACCGGTCGTCTCCACCAGGCTGGCGGGAATCCCGGAATCAGTCGTCGAAGGAGTCACGGGCCTGCTGGTTCCGGCGGGTGATTGGGAGGAATTTGCTCTTGCCCTCGATAGGTTGGTCCGCGATCCGGCGCAGCGGAAGCGATTGGGCGATGCCGGCAGAACCCGGATGGAAAACGAGTTTGATGTGGTGAAGACAGTTGAACCCCTGCACCAACTTCTCTCGGGGTGCATTTCCGCTTCGTCCGTGCACCGACCGAGGCCAGCCCCGCCTGGCGCGGAGGTTAAGCAAACGGCGTATCTGATCGACCGATGGCCGGATGAGAGTCTTCCGTTCCTCGAGATGGAACTGCGCGCTTTGCGCCGAAACGGGGTGGCTCACGAGCCTTTCGTTTTCTGTCCGCCGGTGGCCGCGCGACTCTCGGCGAGGACCAAAGATCTTGTCATGGAGTTCCAATACCTGCCGGACGCGATGGTGATCGAGGCGGAGTGGCAATCGAGCATGCTTCTGGTCCGGGAGTTGGAAGCGATGCGCGCGAACCAGAAACATCGCCCACCCTCCGACCTGTTTCTCGAGCAGGCGCGTTACGCTGTGATGTTGCGGAAATTATTCCTGCAGCACAACATCGGTCACGTGCATGCCACCAACTCGCGCACTTTGTTATGCGCGCTCTGCTTGAAGAAGCTGCTTGGCTTGGGAATCAGTGTGGCGATCGAGGAAAAGCCGGTCCTGTCCGAGGCGATCATTCTGGAGGCGCTGGACCAATGTGTCGGCGGTCGCAGCGTCGATCGGGAACTGCTGGCGCGCCGGGGGAGCGGTTTCCTGTTTGACCAGACGCTCGAAAGGCCTTCGGTGAACGATATCGGCCCTTGGCTAACGAGGAAAGCGCGGGTCGAATGGACCGGTGCCCGCCTCTTCTGGCGGGAGTGGTCGCAACAGCTCATCGGATGGACCGCCGCGCATGAATAAGAAAGCGATTCTCCTCGCCGGCGGCGCTGGCACGCGGCTTTATCCGCTCACCAAAATCGTCTGCAAGCAACTCTTGCCGGTCTACGATAAACCGATGATTTGTTACCCGCTGGCCACGCTTATGCTCGGCGGCCTGCGCGAGATTCTCGTTATCTCCACGCCGAAGGATGTCCCGATGCTGCGCGACTTCCTCGGCGATGGCTCGCAGCTCGGCATCCGTCTCGAGTACGCGGAACAGGCGGAACCGAAGGGGATCGCGCAGGCGATTCTTATCGGCGCGAACTTTATCGGCGCGGATGGAGCGGCGTTGATCCTCGGGGACAACATCTTTTACGGGAAGCTCGATTTCTTTCGCGACGCGCTCGCGCTCGAAAGGGGCGCCTGCATTTTCGGTTATCAGGTGCGAGATCCGGAGCGATACGGAGTGGTTGAGTTCGGCGCCGACGGACGCGCGATCAGCCTGGAGGAAAAACCGAGCAAGCCGAAAAGCCACTACGCCGTCCCGGGGCTCTACGTTTACGACGAGCGAGTGGTCGAATTCTGCCGAAGCCTTCGTCCCTCGGCGCGCGGAGAGCTGGAAATAACCGATCTGAATCTCATCTACCTCCGTCAAAATTCGCTCCATGTCCGGCTCCTCGGCCGAGGGATGGCGTGGCTCGACACCGGCACGCAGACGAGTCTGCTCGAAGCCGCCAACTACATCGCGACGATTGAGCACCGGCAGGGATTAAAAGTTGCCTGTCTCGAAGAGGTCGCGCTGCGCGCCGGCTTCATCGATCAAGCCCAGATGGGGCGGCTCATCGATCGCCTCCCGAAAGGCGAATATCGAGATTATCTGCGCGTAGTCGCAGAGGAAGCGGCGACGCCGGCGACAAGCGGTTCAGTCTAGGCGAGGCGCGCCAAACAAGAGCAGACCTCCCAGTTACTCGCGAAGGAGGTGATTGGTGTCGGCCAGGAGGCGGGTCACGGCGTCGGCATCGGTCGCGTCGTAGTAACCGCGGATCACGCCGCTCCGATCCACCAGCACCATCCGGGTGCTGTGAATCGGGCCGGCCGCGCCGCCCTCGGCGGTCGCCAGCTTGAATCCGTCGCGCACTAACCAATAGATCGTGTTCTTGTCCCCTGTCAGGAATTGCCAGCGGCCAGGCTGCGCATTCAAACGGGCTGCGTAGTCACGCAACACGGCCGGCGTATCGTGTTGCGGATCGACGCTGAAGGAGACCAATTTGACGTCGGTGTCCCGCAGCGGCTTCTGCGTCTCGCTCATCCGGCTGCTGATCATCGGGCACGGACCCGGGCAGGTGCTGTAGACGAAATCCGCGATCCAGATTTTCCCCAGCAGCTGCTGGGAACCGAACGGCTGCCCATTCTGATCGATGAGCTGAAACGGCGGGACGACTCCATCCTTCGGCAATGCGTGGTTGGCCAGTCGCGCGACCTGCATCTGGCGCAGAACAAGGAGACCGGCCGCGGTCAGCAGCGGGATGAGGATGAGCGTCGCTTTCCACGCCAGCGCTCTCCACGAAAGAGGCGCTCTCGTCGGAGCGAGGCTGGAGGCGCTGCTCATCGTTTTGTGAAAACCAGAGCGCCGAGCAGGAGCGGCAGATAGATGATCGACCCGAAAAATAACTGTCGCGCGGTCGGCAGGCTGCGGTGCATTTGAAAGCGACAAGCGAGCGCGAGAAAGAGCCCGCCTAACGAGATGGCGATCGGCAGATAGACGAGCGACGCGATTCCAAACCAAACCGGCGTGAGGCTCGCGACGAGCAACAGCGCCGTAAAGAAAATGCTCTGCCGACCGGTGCGTCCGCCCTCCAGGTCGCGTCCGGAAAGCATCACGAAGCCGGCCCGCACATAATCTTCGCGATACATCCAGCCGATGGCGAAAAAGTGGGGCAGTTGCCAGAAAAACAGAATCCCGAAAAGCGTCCATGCCGGCAGAGCCAGATCGTTGCGGGCGGCCGCCCAGCCGATCAGCGGCGGGATCGCTCCGGGGATCGCCCCGACCAGGGTGTTGGCGGTGCTGATCCGCTTTAGGGGCGTGTAGGCGAAGAGGTAAATGCCGATCGTCACCGCGGCGAGGATTGCGCTGATGAAGTTGACGGCGACAGCCAGGTAGATGACGCCGCCGATTCCGAGGAGTGCGCCCACGAGCAATCCCTCGCGCGGCAGCATCCGACCCGACGGAATCGGGCGCGTCTGCGTCCGCAACATGATGGCGTCGTGTTTATGTTCCCACCATTGATTGAGCGCCGCGGCGCCGCCGGCCGCCAGGGCAGTTCCAAAGACCGCGTGAACGAGTGCCAGATAATCCATCGGGCCTTGCCAGCCGAGGTAAAAGCCGACCGCGGTCGTGAGCAGGACGAGGAACGTGAGGCGCGCTTTGACGAGTTGCGCGAGGTCCGCCATCGTCCAGCCGCGTTCGATCGGGACAACCGGAGGTTCGATCACTGCGGTCTTCACGCTGCGCTCGCCTCCGCGAAGTGACCGGTCCGACGGGCCGGCAGGGGTGGCTGCGTCCCGTGCCGGAGCCGCAGGAGCACGGCGGAAATGATGATGCCGGCGGCAAAAGTGATCGCCCCAACCGCCACGTGTGCCGTCGCGATGTCGGCGGCTTTGTTGCTCCAGATCGTCCAGGCGCCCAGCGCGATCTGGGCGATAACGAGCGCCAGCCAGAAGGTCGCAAGTTTGGGCAAGGCGGGAGCGACCCGCTCCTCTTGCCTAACGAAAAACCAAAACGCCGCGATCGTTAGGCCGATGATCGCGGCCAGGCAGCGGTGGGCCATTTGCAGCCAGATCTGCCCGGCCGACACGTCCGACATGGCCTGCGCCTCCCGCCCCACGTTGATCCGGGCGATAGTCGCGGGATCCGTGGCCGGAATGACCTGACCATAAGCGAGCGGAAAATCGGTGATCGCAAGGTCGCGATGCTGATGGCGCATCGTCGCGCCGAGGGCGAGTTGCCCGTAGATCAGAGCGGAAGCGACCAGCGCAAGAATCGCCAGCGACCGGCGGGGAATCGCGCTGCCCGACTGGGAAAGTCTTCGCCAGATTGGTGAGGTCGCGAGCGCGATGATCACCACCATCCCGAGAAACGCCTGGGCGAGGCAGGCATGAAAAATCCCAATTTGATCCTTCAGCAGCGTGACCCGCAATCCCCCGAGAACGCCTTGCAAGACGACCGCGCCTAACGACACCCAGCCGAGCGTCTTGATCCATCGCTCGGCCGTCGAACACCACAGCCAGACCGCCAGGATGATGGTCAAAAATCCTATGACGGAGGCAATCAGGCGGTGGGTGTGTTCGAAGAAAACCCCGCCGACCCATTGCGAGACGGGGAAGAAAAACATGTTATAGCCGAACGTCGTCGGCCAATCGGGGACAGCGAGTCCGACGCCTTTGCTCGTGACCATCCCGCCGCTGCAAATGAGGAGGAGCGTCGCTCCCGCCGTGAACCAGGCAAAGCGATGGAGGAAGGGATTCGTCTCGGCGGCGGGCGTGCGCATCGGTTCGTGGGCTCATTCCGGCTCGATGCCGGTCCCGTTTCTTATCCGCCGCCCGGGTTTGCTGTTTTCGGGGCGCCCGCGGGCGGCACGGCGCCGGGCGCGGGTGGCGCGCTTTGGTTGCCGGAAAGTTCGATCCGTTCCTTCAGCCACGCTTGATATTCGTCCGGCGTATCCACCACGAGGGTTCCTTTCATGCCGTAGTGACCAAGGCCGCAGAGCTGGCCGCAGACCACTTCAAAGGTTCCCGTTTTGATCGGTTTAAACCACATCGGGATGATCAGCCCCGGGATCGCATCCTGCGCGATCCGCATGCTCGGAAGGCAAAAGTTGTGGATCACATCCTTCGATGCCAGCTCGATGATCACATTGTGGTCGACCGGGACGTGCAACTCGCCCATCACGACGAGGTCGTCTTTCGAAGCGGGATCGGAAGGATCAAGCCCGATTGGATTCGAGTTACTCACCAAGGCGGCATCGCGCCGCCCAAAAACGCCGTCCGGCCCCGGCAGATGAAAATTCCAGTTAAATTGCTGGCCGATCGCGTGGACGAGAATCGCGTCCTTATTGTCCGGGAAAGCATTGACCCGTTTTGCCCAGAGGGGGATGGCGAAACCGATGAGCAGGACCGCCTCGATCAGGACGACGGCGAATTCCAAGTGGGTCGAGATGCCGCTGGTCACGCCTTCATGACTCGCCACCGGGTTGCGGCTTTTCCGAAACCGCCAGAGGACGAAAATGAAAAACGCCGACCACCCGACAAAGAGCGCGCCCATGAACCAATGGCAGAACTCGATGATATGATCGATCTGGTAACCATGCGCGGATGCATTCCCCGGCATCCCCATCAGCTCGTTGATGAAGGCGAGACTAGTCATATTTCTCGAAGTCCTCGTCGAGCAACTGCTCGTGCGGCTCCAGCGGGATGCTCGCGTGGCGCCAAAGGTGCACGCCGAACGCGCTCACTCCGCCGAGCACGGACATGACCGCGCCAATCATCACCCAGATGGCGATCGCCATGTGCGCGTTGGTCTGGGAATCCTTCGCGGCCATGCAAGTGGCGCAGGCCAGCGCCTGCCCGGTCGGCGAGGCGAAAAGGAGCGCCAGCAAGAGAATGAGTTTAGCCTTCATTAGATCAGACGAAGCCGTTTCATTTTCCGCCAGAACCAGCAGCCGTAAATAATGAGCACGATCGCGGACGCGAAGGAGAGAATCGCACCGACGACGTAGGAGGAGGTCGCCCCCATGCTGTTGATCCAGAGGCACCAAACACCGATCCCGAACGCGAGCAGCGTCGAAAACGTGATGAAAACAATATGAAAACCTTTGAGCGACATTTAATGAACGACTGGATCGTACCAGGCTAGGTAGATGAGCCAGAAAAGGCCGAAAACAAAAATGGCGGTGAAAATCAGGATCCGGTAGATCAATTTTTTCTCCGCTGAGAGGTGCATGAAAATGTAGGCGACCAGCCCGGCCTTGATCGTCGCTACGACCATCGCCACCGCCACGTTGGCCTTTTGCGTCCCGAAGTTGACGTAGGATAGGAAGACCGTCAGGGCGGTAAAAAAGAGCAGTGTTCCACCGACAATCAGGTAGCCGCGGACGTGCTTGCTCACGTCGTGCGCATAATGCTCCGTCTCGTGATCGACCGGCTCGGTGGTGGGCGGATTATTCATCGATTAGAGCAGGTAAAAGAGCGGAAAAACAAAGATCCAGACCAAGTCAACAAAATGCCAGAATAACCCCGCGACCTCAACTCGATTTGCGAGATGCTCCGGATTCTGGCGGTACAATCTCGACCCGAAGGGCAGCCATAAATAGGTGAAGACGATCACCCCGCCGAGCACATGCAGGCCGTGTAGTCCGGTGATCGTAAAGTAGGTCGCAAAGTAGGTGTTGTGCGTCGGCAGAAACATCGTCGCGCGGTCCACATCGGCTTTGTCGATGTGCGCGATCTTTTCCGTCGGCGGCACATAGAGGAAATGCGGCCGATCCATTTTCGGGTTGGTCGGATCGGTATAGATCGGGTCGAGCCCGACTTCGTAGTCCTTGATGCTGGCGTCGTGGAGCGCCTCATGATTATGGAGGTGACCGGTAATCTCGACCCGCGGCGGCAGGCCTTCGGAAAGGAGGTGCTTGTTCCCGAGATAGGGCTCGTACTTTTCCAGGGCACTCGGCTTTATGTAGGCGCCGAAATGTTCAAACTTCTGCGGCCATTCGTAGGCCAGCTTGACCACGAGGAAAGCGACGCCGCAGAGGATGGTGATCCCCATGTAAATCTTGTAGCGGGTGAACTGCCGCATCTTGAGCGCGGCCCAGGCCAGCACCACCGTGACCGACGAGGCGATCAGGATCGCGGTGTTCCCTGTACCGACCGGCACGTTGAGCAGGCCATGCGGCCAATAGCCCGGCTCGGCGTCGAGCCGGAGGAAGATATAGGCGGAAAATAATCCGCCGAAGAGCATCACTTCCGAGGCGAGAAAGAGCCAGATGCCGACCTTGGCGTTCCAGAGGCCGGTATCCGGCCGCGCGGTGACGGTGTAAGGAATTTCCATTAGTGCGATCCGTTAGGCGTGGCGCGGGTTCCGGCGCCTAATGGCTGAGCGACATGGCTGGCTCGTGCGGCGCCCGTTCGTTAGGCTCAACCGGTTCGGTCTGCATCGTGAAATCCTTCGCCCGGCCCGGCAGGCTGTATTCGTAGGGTCCGCGATAGGCGACTGGCGGGGTGAGGAAATTTCCGTGTGGCGGCGGCGACGGCGCGGTCCACTCCAGGGTGGTCGCTTCCCACGGATTGATCCCGACCTTTTGACCGTGCCGAATGCTCCAGAAGAAATTGATGATGAACGGAATCTGCGCGACGCCCATCGTCCAGGCAGCGATCGAGATCGGCAGGTTCCAGTGGAAACCGCTCAGGCCCCAGACCTTCTCCGAGGCGAGCGTCCAGCCCTCGCCGCCATCGTACCAGCGGCGATGCATCCCAAGCATCCCCTGCAGGAACATCGGCAGAAAAATCGCGTTCATGCAGATGAGCGACGGCCAGAAATGCACCTTCCCCCAGAAGTCGTTCATCTTTCTCCCGGTCGCCTTTGGAAACCAGTAATAGATCCCGGCAAAGACCGCGAAGATCGTCCCCGGCGCGACGATGTAATGGAAGTGCGCGATCACGTAATAGGTGTCGTGCAGGTAAAGATCGGCGCTGTTAAAGGCCAGCGGGATGCCCGTCAGGCCGCCGATTCCGAACATCGGGAGAAAGGCCGTCGCGAAGAGCATCGGCACCGTAAACCGGATCGACCCGCCCCAGAGCGAGATGAAAAACGCGCTCAGGATGATGACCGACGGGATCGAGATGATCATCGTCGTCGTCTGGAAAAACGCGCTCACCGCGGTGCCCATGCCGGTCAGCCACATGTGGTGGGCCCAGACGATGAAGGAGAGAAAACCGAGCACGAGCGCGGCGAGCACGAGCGACTTGTAACCCCAGAGCGGCTTGCGGGTGTTGTTCGCGATGACCTCGGCCACGATCCCCATGCCCGGCAGAATCAGCACGTAGACTTCGGGATGCCCGAGGAACCAGAAAAGATGTTGCCAGAGCAGCGGGCTGCCTCCGCCACTGATCGAAACCGCCGTGCCATTGACCACCAGGCCGGTCGGCAAAAAGAAACTCGTCCCCGCGACTCGGTCCATCAGCTGCATCACAATCGCCGACTCAAGCGGCGGGAAAGCGAGGAGCAACAGAAACGCGGTGACAAATTGCGCCCAAACAAAAAACGGCAGCCGCATCCAGGTCATCCCCTTGGCCCGGAGCTGGATGATCGTCGCGATGAAGTTGATCGCGCCTAACAGGGACGAGGTAATGAGGAGGATGAAGCCGATCAGCCAAAGCGTCTGGCCGTTAAAAATGACGTCATACCCCGGTCCCTTGTCCGCGATATCGGCCAGCGGCGTGTAGGAAGTCCAGCCGCCCTTGGCCGCGCCGCCCGGGACGAAAAAGCTGATCAGCATGATCATGCCGCCGACGAAAAACGCCTGGTAGCTTGCCATATTGACCTTCGGGAAAGTCATGTCCGGGGCGCCGATCTGCAGCGGCACGACGAAATTGCCGAAGGCCGCGAAGGCCACCGGCACGATCCCGAGGAAGATCATGATCGTGCCGTGCATTGCGCCTAACGAGTTGTAAAACTCCGGCGTCATCACGCCGTTGTTCATGCTCCCGGGGCCGAGCATTCGTCCGATCAGGTTGCCGATTACCGGCAGTTCTTTGCCCGGATACGCCAGCTGCCAGCGCATCAACATCATCAGGCAAAAGCCGAGAAAGAGGAAAATCAGCCCGGTAATCAGGTACTGCAGACCGATGACCTTGTGGTCGGTCGAGAAAACGTATTTCCGGAAAAAGCCAAGCTCATGGTGCTCGTGAGCGGTGTCGTGATGGTCGTGCGCGGCGTGTGAAACGGAAGAAGAAGCATCCATAAATGCGAAGCAGATACTCAGTATCGGGCGAAACTTTTCAAGAGGAAAGCGACAAAATCATATACGCCGGGCGCGGGCGCGGCAGACGCCCCGGCAGGTTTGTGCTCGCAAAGGGCGCGAGGTTTTGAGATGGCGAAGGGATGAAATGGATCCTCTACTTTGTCGTTTTCATCGCGGTCGTGAGCGGCGCCACATTTTTGATCGGCTACTCCCTGCCGGCAAAGACGACGATCTCGCGCTCGATCACTCTGCAACAACCGCCCGCGGCCGTCTTCGCGGTCCTCGCCGATGTGCGGCGGATGGCGGAATGGAATCGCAACACCGAGAAAGTCGAAATGCTGCCGTCCGTGGAGGGCAAGGAAGCGACGAAGCAGACGTTCAAAGACGGGATGGTGATGACCATTATCACCGCGGAAAGCGCGCCCCCGCATCATCTCGTGCGGAAATTGGGAGATGACGGCGGCCCCTTCGTCGGCTCGTGGACCTACGAAATTTCGCCGGCAGATGGCGGCTCGCGCGTCGTCCTGACCGAGGTGGCCGTCTTCAAGAACCCGCTCTTCCGCGTCATGACGCGCATCTTCGGCCAAACGAAATACATGGACGAGCATCTGCAAGACCTCGCAAAGAAGTTCGGCGAAACCGCGCACGTTCGGCGAAACCGCGCACATTAGTTAGGCCAGCCGGGCCGTCATCCCGAGCAATCGCTTTGGCGCCGGTCCGTGGACTGTGGTCCCGCCTTCTTAAGCAGACCTAATGATGCTCCGTCGAGAAGCTATTGAATGTTGTAAGCCTCCACCAAACCGACGCCCGTCGTGCCCTTCGCGCCGCGGACGATCGCGGTGTAGGCCCCGGGCGCAAGCGTCGCTTCGATCGCGGATTCGCGGTCGTCGGTGGGCGCGAGGTGCGCCGCTTCGATTTCCGCTTCTTGCGAATCCTTCCAATTGTCGTCGAAGGCGATGACCGTGCCGCTGCTGTCGTGCAGCTCCAGAGTGGGATCCTGCAATGGATTGGCCACACCCACCGCGCCTAACGACGGCCCGATTCCGCGCGCGACGATCGTCGAAGCGCCACCCCCGCCTCCGCCGACGAAGAATCCGCCGATCATGACGTTGTCGTTCGTTTGCACGAAGCCGCGGGTGCTGATGTTGGCCAGCTGCGAGTTGGCAGTCTGGTTGAGGTCGTAGGCCTCGACCAAACCGACGCCGGTGCCGCCATTGTTCCCCCGCAGGATGGCGGTATAAGTCCCGGGTTGAAGCGTGGCGACGATGGCCGATTCGAGGTCATTCGTCGGCGGGATGCCGGTGGCGATGATCGCGTCCATTTGGGTGTCTTTCCAATTGTTGTTCGTCACCACGGTGCCGTCGGGTTCATGCAACTCCAGAACCGGGTCGGCCAGCAACCCGCTGAGGCCCGCCGCGCCTAACGAAGGCCCGAGGCCGCGCACGATCACTTCCTTCGGGTCACTGCCGGTGATGATGAAGCCTCCGATCAGAACGTTGTCGGCGGTCTGGACGTCCAGCCGGGTCGAGATGTTGAGCAGGTTCGAGGGCGGAAGCGGCAGAGCGCCGAAAATCGGATCCACATTGATCGTTAGGTCGGCCTGACCGGAACCCGCCGCGTTGTTCGCGTTGATGGGAACGATGAACGTCCCCGGCGTGGTAGGCATGCCGGAGATCAGGCCGGTGCTGTTGTTGGCCGTCAAGCCCGCCGGCAAATTTGTCGCGCCGAAGCTTGTCGGGTTGTTGGTCGCGGCGATCTGGTAGCTAAAGGGCGCACCGGGAGCCGCGTTCACCGTCGTCGCGCTGCTGATGACAGGCGCACCGGCCACCACGCTGGTGATTTTAACCATCACACCAGTTGCATCGGTCGTTAGGGAAATTCCTGCCTGGCTCGGCGGCGAGAGGGTCGCGAAAGCGCCTGTTGAGGAAGCTGCGTTCACGATCCGAAAAGTCTGGCCAACGGTCGGCGTGAATCCATTCACCAGCCGCACCCGCAAAGTCCCGCCTAACGTCGCCGCGCCCGTGACACTGATCTGGTCGTAACCGCTACCGACGGTCGTGCCACCGATCTCCGCGGAATAGGTGCTGCCGGCATCCTGTTCGTAGGCTCCGCCAACCGTCAGCACGCCGGGCGAATTGCCCGGGAAAATCTCCCCGCCCGCTCCCACGATCACCTTCCCGTTCACCCGCCCGTAGCCGGAAAGGATGCCGCCCGTGCTCACCCGCACGCTGCCCGCCGGCCCGAAGGCGCCGCTGCCCACCGCCATCATGCTGGTGGCGTCGATCGTCGCGCTGCCCGATTGGAAAATAGTCATTCGTTGACCGACGCGCATTGTGCCGCCGTTTTGCACCACCAGCGTCGAAGGGGGGTCGCTCGTGGCAAGGGTGCCCAGGTAGATGTTGTAGGTGTTCACCCAGTCGGATTGATCGACCATGATGGTTGCCTGAGCGCCCAGGGCGTAGGGTGCGGAGAAGCCGGGCATCTGCACCGTGGAGCCGATAGTGGCGTCAAAAGTTCCAGCTCCGGATTTCCCGATCAGGATCGGAACATTGTCCGCGAAATCGGCTCCCGAGAGATACACCTGGCCGAAGCTGCCTTTTGCATTTCCGAGAATCAGATTCACGGTACTGCCCGCTGGGAAGATGAGCTGCGCACCGGTCCCCATACTGAGATAACCGCTGCCCGAATCACCCAAAATCGCCGGACCCGAGAGGGTGACACTGGTGCCCGAATCCTGGAGGCTGAGAAATCCGACGCTCCCGGCCTGCGACCCGACGAGAACGTCCGCCGTGCTCGTCGCCGTGACCTTGCTGCCGGTCTTCGCGATCAGGGAACCGTTGCCGGCATCTCCGATCGCGAATGCTGTTCCCGCCTTAAAAGTTGCTCCATCGCTCAGCGTCACAATGCCGTTGCCGCCGGCTGCTTCCCCGATCGATACCGCGGCCGCCTGGCTCGCATCCACCAGCGATCCTGCGCCATCCACGGGCAGAGTTCCCGTTGAGCCGGAATCGAGACCGACCGCGAAAACAGTTCCGCTATCGAGAAGCAGATGCGCCCCCGTCGAGATTTCGAAATCGCCGGTTCCGTCCTGGCCGATTGCCATTCCGCCCGACTGCACCTCCCACAGGGTCCCGGTCCCCGAAAAATAGACTGTTCCCACGCTTCCGGCCTGGGCCCCGATCTCAGCGTTCCCGGAATCCACCACCGCGCCGCTATCGATGCTGAGGCCGAAACCCGGAGAAGGCGCACTATAGCCGACAAACATCGCCTCGGATGTGCTGATCGTGGTTCCCGCGCCAGTCCAGTTGCCGCCGCCGCCGACATTGCCCGAGCCGTCGAGCGTGAGCTGCCCGCTCACGGTCAAGCCGCCGCCGTTGCTGATATCGAGAAAGCCCGCCGCGACGGAAAAATTTCCGTCGATCGTCGCGGCCGAGCCCGCACCGTCGATCGCGAGCGTTACGCTGAGTCCATTGTTCAGCATCGGCGCACGCAAGGTGCCGCCGCTCTGCAGCGCAAGATTCAGATCCGTCGCCGCCGAGTTGAGAACGAGCGATCCGCCACCGGAAACGCTCCCACCCGTGCCGCTCACCACGCTTTGCGCCGTCTCCACGCCGCCACTGGAAACTTGGATCGCCTTTCCCGTATCGCTCTGCGTCGACAGGTGTCCGCCCTCGACGTTGATGAATGAGCACGTGCTCGCGTTGCATGTCCCGCCGCCTTTCAGGGTGAATCCCCCGGCGGTCATGGCAGTGAAGCTTCCCGTCACCGTGAGCGAGCCGCCGCCGCCCAACATCATCACGGAACCGCCGCTGGCGGTCACGTCATAGTCGTTCAACGCCGCGGTATCGCCGCCGCCCGGAGGCCCCTGCGGCGGCGGCATGTTCGTCGTGTTGTCGTACCAATTCGTGTCGGAGAAACTGCCCGCCTCCGTGCGCGTATAATCATCGCCGCGCGAAACCGCGGTGGAAACAAAGAGCAGTCCGGCAGTCAGGCCGGCCCAAGCTCTGGTCGTAAAGGGCATGGAATTCCTTTCGTTTAGTGCGCCTCCGAGCAAGCATTTCCCGGCCTCGATGACAAGACAATTCGTGACCAAAGAAACAAACCCGCGCCAAAGCCCGAATCGAAGAAAGCGAAGCGCTCCGAAGAGCGCGCGCAAATTGCGGCGTTTCTGCCGCGGTCGCGAGATGGTTGAATCCAAGAGGGCTACGCCATGTCGTGCGCGAACCAATGCGGGATAAAATCCAGTGTCCGGGCGTCCCTCTCCGACGATTCTTAACGCTCCCGAAAAACGCTCATGGAGCCTGTGGCCGTCCGAAAATGTTCCCCCAAAAGTCGCCCGAAGCCGCCGAACATCTTATCGTGCAGGCCGAAACCTCACGAGAGCCGGAACGCCATTCCGGTGGGTGATTTTATCCGTCGCTTCAGCGGTTCTGGCTTGTGCCAACCGCGCACTTTCGGCAGACTCGGCTTCATGTTGGCAATTTCCCGACGGTCACCCAGGCAGGCGGGCGGATTACACAGATTTTATCTGCCTTTAATTGCAGATTTTTGGGGCCGAATACTCGTTAGATGAAATAAGCGGCCTTTGGCGAAGCGAAGCAACCCATGGGAACTGCTGGCTATCTCTGCGCTCATTTTTGTGCCGGGTCTGTTTTTGCTGTTGCAGACCGGACCGTCTATTCTGCTTCAGGCCCGCAATTTTCCTGGTATTTCCAACTTGCTTTCTCTGTCACCTCACGTGGCTCACATCTTCGGTTCACTGGCGATTGCTTTTTCGCTTTTCATCGCCTCTTTGTATTTCTATGTTCGACACGCCGCCGCCCGCGAAGCAGCAGCGCCTCCTCCTCACTTCCTCGACCTGTGAAGCATCTAAACCGTGCGGTGGAGCCGACCGCGAGCCGCCGTACTATCCAGCTTCACATCAGTTCAACCTGCCAATCCGTAGCGATGCGCGCCCTCGCTCGAGGCGGCTCATCTTGTTCTCGTTAGACCCCCATGCAGTGTGAGCCTCATCAACGTCCGTGGCGCGACCTGTGTGTAGATAGCGGGCTCAAGGACGAATGGCTCGAGTCGCTCAATTCCCTAGAAGCTATCCGAAAAGT